>NZ_JADBQB010000003.1:0-549754 GCF_014895705.1 Enterobacter cloacae complex sp. P27C | reverse complement strand
TCTTCCCAACAGGCCAAAATTGGCACCATCATCAGCTACAAGATATTCACGAAAAGCTGAAATATTCCAGATTGTGCTAACACTAAACTTCAGAAAAAATACCATATAAAATGACAAGATGAACGTAAAAGGTATTATATCAGGCCAGAGGCCTTTTCGCTTTACCTCCATCTTACGCATTACTTTTGGTAAGATTGTTTCACCACCAATAATAGCAGCGAGAAAAAAAGCTAAGTTGGCATAGAGAATAAAATAAACTTTAGGTAAATATTTCTCTTCAGAAAAAAAGAATGCTAAAACTGAAGAAAATAACCATAACAGAGCATGTACAACAGCTGGATGAATCCACTCAAGCTTGAGATAAAAACATAGCATAAGACCACATGCATAAACTATAATCATCGCGATTATAACATCCATTTCAGCCACCTGCTTTCATACGAATTCCAACTTTCTCAACATAAAATAAGATTAAAAAATCAACAAAAGATCTTATTAAAAATGCTGCTGCAGCCCCAAAGATCGAATAGGTAGTAGTCAAATAATATAAAATCAGTAGATAAGGGAAAAACTCAACAATATGAACAATCCCCGTCCATTTTGCATGTCCTGCGGACTGTATCTTTGCAAAGCAGATCTGGGCCACTGAATTAAATACAAAACCAACCAATAAAATCCGAAATATTTGTGCTGCATCTCCCATATATTCTTTACCTAACCATAAGCCTAAAATCTCGCTGGAAAAGATAAAAAAAGGAGTAGCAAGAATTATCGAAAAAAAGAACACCGACCACAACGTGCGACTATAGACTGAATGGGAGTCTTTTGATTTCGAATAACTCAATTTTGGAAATAATGCTCTAGCGACAGCACCTGGGAACAATGCTAATCTTGCGACCATATCTGATGGCCCAGAATAATGAGCTACAATACTTGCACCTGAAAAATGAGAAACGGCAAATCGGTCAACAAACCCCATGAGTGGACCAATTATATTACTTAGGGTAACCCATCCACCGAAACTCATCAGTTCTGAAAAAATATCCTTCCTAAAAATCCGTCGAAATTCTTTAAGGTGGCTTGCACACACTTTCCAACTTATCAGTGCCACAATCCATCTTCCTGCCACTAATCCACATACAGCAGAGGTTAGTGTCGGAGAATAAAGTACTGCAAAAAGAGGGAGTAAGATAATAAATGGACTTGTTGTGACTTGCTGGATATTAAGACTTGAGAATTTCTCGACGCCCTCAAGATAAGCTCTCCAAACTTGAGTAAGCAACAAAGCCGGCACACATAATACTAACAAACGTAGCGCTAGCGTCAATTCATTGAAAAGATCGGGGGATACATTCAAAAAGTGTGCTAACGAAGGAGCAAAAATATATGCAAGCAGAACGATAATAATACTAAGCCCGGTCACAGCATAAAGTGATGTTCCAAGAATAGCATTAACTCTTTTTTCATCGTTTCTATGTGTAGAAACAAATCGTATTACAGCTCTTGATAGACCGCCATCAAAAACACTCGCATAGCCCATAAGGGCATATGCGATAGTAAAAAGACCGAAGCGTTCCACTCCGAGTAATCGAGCTAAAATCCCCATAACGGGGATAGCCATTAATAATGGGAGCGCAAGTCCAAATATATTCCAACTGCTGTTCTTAATTAAACTCATATAATTTTACTTTTAATCAAAAAACTCATCAGTGGAGCATCTTTATCCTTTTTAGATAAAATCACATCGTCTTCTTTAGGCCAATTTATACCAATATCTTCATCATTCCAGAGAATGGAGCCCTCGGCTTCTGGATGATAATAATCCGTTGTTTTATATAAAAATTCAGTATTATCCTCCAACGTTAGAAAACCATGAGCGAATCCCTCAGGGATCCACAATTGACGTTTATTTTCAGCAGATAAAATAACACCAACCCATTTCCCAAAAGTCGGAGAATTCTTACGAATGTCGACTGCGACATCAAAGACAGCTCCAGCCACACAGCGGACTAATTTTCCTTGTGCATAGGGTTCTTTCTGGTAATGCAAACCACGAAGCACACCTTTAGATGATTTTGAGTGGTTATCTTGAACAAAATCTATTTTTTGCCCTACCGCATCTTCAAATTTTTTTTGATTGAAACTTTCCATGAAAAAACCACGCTCATCCCCAAATACTGTTGGTTCAAAGATTAATACTTCTGGGATTTCTGTTTTAATAAAATTCATCAGTTAATAACCTTTGATCATTTTCAGTAAATATTGTCCATATTGGTTTTTTGACAACGGAGCAGCGAGTTTTTTAACCTGCTCATCATCAATAAAACCTTTGCGGTATGCAATTTCTTCAGGACAAGCCACTTTCAGCCCCTGGCGCTCTTCAATGGTTGCAATGAAGTTACTCGCTTCAATCAGGCTCTGGTGAGTCCCTGTATCAAGCCAAGCAAAGCCACGGCCCATCATAGCCACGGAAAGCTTTCCTTGCTCCATGTAAATACGGTTAATATCCGTGATTTCCAGTTCACCACGTGCTGACGGTTTTAAATTCTTCGCCATCTCAACGACACTGTTATCGTAGAAATAGAGTCCCGTCACCGCATAATTACTCTTCGGTTCCAGCGGTTTTTCTTCGAGGCTAATGGCGGTACCATTTTTATCAAACTCGACAACACCGTAACGCTCAGGATCGTTCACGTGATAGGCAAAGACCGTTGCACCATTTTCTTTATTAACCGCGGCATCCATCAATTTAGGAAGGTCGTGACCATAGAAAATGTTATCCCCCAACACCAGGGCGCAATCATCGTTACCAATGAATTCTTCGCCAATAATGAAAGCCTGCGCCAGACCATCCGGGCTTGGCTGGATTTTATATTGCAGATTCAGCCCCCACTGGCTTCCATCACCCAGAAGTTGTTCAAAACGCGGTGTATCCTGCGGAGTACTAATAATTAAAATATCTCGAATACCAGCCAGCATCAGCGTTGAAAGCGGATAGTAAATCATCGGCTTATCATAAATAGGCAATAATTGTTTACTAACAGCCATTGTCACTGGATACAGACGAGTACCAGAGCCACCCGCCAGAATAATACCTTTACGCGTTTTCATTTCATCATCTCTATAGTCATAAGATGCCCACTCCCAGGCATCCCGATCATTATTAAATCGCTGTCGCTGTAAACCACTCAGTCAGCATACGCTTAACCCCCACGTCCCACTGAGGCAGTGCGAGGTTGAAATTCTGCTGGAACTTTAACGTATTGAGGCGCGAGTTTGCCGGACGTTTTGCAGGCGTAGGGTACGCACTGGTCGGCACGCCATGAAGTTGCTTTAATGCCAGTTCAATTCCTGCTTTGCGCGCTTCATCAAATACCAGAGAGGCATAGTCGTACCAGGTTGTTGTACCACTTGCAACCAGATGATAAGTCCCTGCCACTTCAGGTTTATTCAGGGCAACCCGAATAGCATGAGCCGTACAGTCTGCTAATAATTCAGCACCCGTAGGGGCCCCGAATTGGTCGTTAATAACAGACAGCTCAGAACGCTCTTTTGCCAGTCGCAGCATGGTACGCGCAAAATTATTCCCTTTACCGGCATAAACCCAGCTAGTCCGGAAGATCAAATGGCGTGAACAATTTTCACTTAACGCTTTTTCACCAGCAAGTTTGGTCTCGCCATACACATTAAGCGGCGCTGTGGCGTCCGTTTCAAGCCACGGCGTATCGCCATTACCCGGGAATACGTAATCAGTAGAGTAGTGAACAACCCAGGCCCCCAATTTTTGGGCCTCTTTGGCAATCGCCTCGACACTCGTGGCATTCAGCAGCTGAGCAAATTCGTGTTCTGACTCGGCCTTATCGACGGCGGTATGTGCAGCCGCGTTGACGATGACATCAGGCTTAATGCGGCGCACCGTTTCTGCAATGCCTTCAGGGTTGCTGAAATCACCGCAATACTCCTGCGAATGGACGTCAACCGCAATCAAATTGCCCAGCGGTGCCAGAGCACGCTGTAGCTCCCAACCCACCTGACCGGTTTTACCGAACAGAAGAATATTCATCAGGCACGATCTCCATAGTTTTCTTCAATCCAGGACTTGTAGCTGCCGCTTTTCACGTTCTCTACCCATTTTGTGTTCGCCAGGTACCATTCTACGGTTTTACGAATGCCACTTTCGAAAGTTTCCTGAGGCTTCCAGCCCAACTCCTGACCAATTTTCTCTGCATCAATCGCGTAGCGGCGATCGTGCCCCGGGCGGTCAGCCACATACGTTATCTGGTCACGATAGGAACCTTCCTTCGGCACGATTTCATCCAGCAATGAGCAGATGGTATTTACCACATCAAGGTTCTGCTTCTCATTGTGGCCGCCGATGTTATAGGTTTCGCCAATCTTGCCCTGGGTTACCACGGTGTATAACGCACGGGCGTGATCCTCTACGTACAGCCAGTCGCGGATTTGGTCTCCTTTACCGTAAACAGGCAGGGCTTTACCCTCCAACGCATTGAGAATGACCAGCGGGATAAGTTTTTCCGGGAAGTGATATGGACCGTAATTGTTAGAACAGTTAGTCACAATGGTAGGGAAACCATAGGTACGCAGCCAGGCACGGACCAAATGATCGCTGGACGCTTTAGAAGCAGAATAGGGACTGCTTGGGGCATAGGCCGTTTTTTCAGTAAACAGCGGCAGTTCAGCTCCCTTGGCCATTTCATCTGGATGCGGAAGATCGCCATAGACTTCATCTGTTGAGATATGGTGGAAACGGAAAGACGCTTTTTTATCAGCATCTAACGCTGACCAGTATTGGCGGCTTGCTTCCAGCAGTACATAGGTACCAACAATGTTAGTCTCAATAAAGGCTGCCGGACCGGTGATCGAGCGATCAACGTGGCTTTCGGCGGCCAGGTGCATCACCGCATCCGGCTGGTGCTCTGCAAAAATACGCGCCATGGCATTGCTGTCGCAGATATCGGCATGTTCAAAATGATAGCGTTCGCTGTGCGAGACTTCGGCCAGCGATTCAAGATTCCCTGCATAAGTCAGTTTATCGACGTTAATAACAGAATCTTGCGTATCATTAATAATGTGTCGTACCACCGCAGACCCAATAAAGCCTGCTCCACCAGTG
Source organism: Enterobacter cloacae complex sp. P27C (assembly GCF_014895705.1). NCBI lineage: Bacteria > Pseudomonadati > Pseudomonadota > Gammaproteobacteria > Enterobacterales > Enterobacteriaceae > Enterobacter > Enterobacter cloacae complex sp. P27C. The sequence goes on along the minus strand of NZ_JADBQB010000003.1, from coordinate 544,620 downwards.
ACCAGAATTTTCACGTTTATTTCGCTCTTAATGTTATCAGAAACAATTAATTAGTTGCTGTCGCCCAGGTAACTATTGATAAGCTTCCAGGGCGGAGAAACTGACAATCTGCTATTTTAACTTACCTTTACATTCCAAAGTAAATCGCAGATACCGTCGGTTGGATTAAATGCTGCAGGTGCCTGTAAAAGTATCTCTCGCACGCGTTCGTAGTCGAACTGACAGCAGGCGTTGTCGAGGTCACCGAGAATAATGCTCATCTCACTCCACGGCAACATCACCTCGTTAGCAGTCCTGATACGCGGGTGCTGCGTAACGGATACATTGTCGCCGATAAGCAACTCTTCATACAGTTTCTCACCAGGCCGCAGACCCGTTGTTTTTATCGCGATATCACCATAAGGGTTTTTATCATCGCGAACGGTAAGCCCTTGCAACGTAATCATGCGGTGCGCAAGGTCGATGATCTTGACGGGTTCCCCCATATCCAGAACAAAAACATCGCCGCCCGTGCCCATGGCTCCCGCCTGGATAACCAATTGAGCCGCTTCAGGAATAGTCATAAAGTAACGCGTGATATCTTCGTGAGTCAGCATCACCGGTCCACCTGCAGCAATCTGTTTTTCAAATAACGGCACAACTGAGCCTGATGAGCCTAACACGTTGCCGAAACGAACCATACTGAAGCAGGTTTTACTGGATTCCTTCGCCAGCGCTTGCAGCACCAGCTCCGCCATGCGCTTGGTCGCCCCCATGGTGTTGGTGGGACGAACGGCTTTATCAGTCGAAATCAGAACAAAGTTTTCAACACCGCAACTTGCCGCGGCCTGAGCGCAACTCAACGTACCAAAGATATTATTGCGCACGCCATCAAGTACGTTGAACTCGACAAGCGGTACATGCTTGTACGCCGCAGCATGATAAATTGTGTCGACGTTGAATGCTCTGATTAACCTTTCGAGATGCTTTTTATCCTGAACGTTTCCGAGGATTGGATAGATTTTAACTTTAAAATCCTGACCCAGATTCAGGTTACGCAGTTCGGAATCAATGGAATAGAGGGAGAATTCGGACAGTTCGAACAGAATAAGCTGGTTTGGCTTATTTTTAATTATCTGTCGGCATAGTTCAGACCCTATAGACCCCCCTGCCCCGGTAACCATCACTGTTTTCCCGTTGATATTACGGGATATCAGTTCCGGAATGGGTGAGACAGGATCGCGGCCCAGCAGGTCTGTAATAACGACTTTCCGCAAGGAATCAATACTTGCCTTCCCCTCCACCAGATCGACCATTCCCGGGATCGAGAGCACTTCGCACGGCAGACCTTCCAGGGTTTTAATGACTTCGTTTTTTCTGGCCCGGCTTGCGCTTGGCATGGCCAGCAGAATTTTCTTCGCTTCGTATTTCTCAACCAGCCAGGGCAGTTTTTCTGGTGCGAAGACGCTTACTCCGTGAATCACCTGACCTTGCAGGGCGCGATTATCGTCGACAAAAGCAACGGGGTAATATTCGTCCATCTGGCTCAGCGCAGGCAGTAATTGACGACCCGAAGCACCTGCACCATAAATAACTACCCGAGTGCCCAGATTCAACCCACGATTCACCAACATCCTCATTCCAAGCCGTGATCCGGCAATAAGCAGCAGACCGAATGAGAAATAGATAAAAGGAATCGTTCTCGGCAAATAGAGGTTGGTATAGAACGCTGCGATAATAAGCAAAATGGACGATATGACCATCCCCATCGTTACTACTAATAATATCTTGGCAGTAATGTAACGGATTACGGCCCGATACAGCCCTAATTTAACAAATATTGCCAGAGTAACTAAAATTATTGAGAAAATAAAAAGCCAATGCTCCGTACTATATATCGGAGTCATTGAATCAATACGCACCCAAAATGCAAACCAAAAAGCGCATAAGAGCAGTATAACATCTATGAAGAGAGTAATAATTCGCTTAATTGGTCTGGGTAAAGATATTAAATAATTTAGCATACTAAAAACTGGTCGCCTCACTAAAGCTTGCATTCAGTTTATAAAATAGTACCAGCAGGACACACTGAGTAATCGTCTACTTTAGTATTATAACCGCCCACTGTCCCCGCCTGGAGAAACGCTGCTTTCCCAATCACAGCGCTGCCCGCAAGATGGACACCAACACCTAAATGAGCGAAATCACCAAGAATGGCATCGTGATCTATTGTCGAGTGGCTATTCACAATCGTCGCCAAACCTAATTTTGCGTTGGCACCCACTACAGCTCCCGCTAACACAACAGTTCCCTCAGCAAGGGTCGCCGATGGACTGACAAATGCAAAGGGATGTATAAGCGTTACAGGATGAATACCTAAGCCGAGCAGTTGCTGATAGAGCTGCTCTCTGACTTTATTGTTTCCGATGCCAATAGCGACATGACTGACCTTACCAATATGTAACTGTAGTTCGGAAATTTTTCCAATAATCAGCTGATTAATTTCCTGGCAGGCAGAGGTATTATCGTCGAGGAAAACGATATCCTTATATCCCAGCAGTCTCGCTGTCTCGTACAGCGTACGGCCATGACCACCCGCGCCCAAAATCAATAAGTCATGCATTGACGTTGCTCTCTTTGTCTTTAACTCCTGCACCACATTTCAGTGCAACAACGAGAAGCGGGAACCAGGCGATAAGCAGCCCCACAACACCATCAATTTTGCCTGAGGCAATAAAAAAGGCGAAGGGGAAAAGCCACAGCAGATTGACGGCAATTGCCAATGATGTCACCGGAACGTGGCTGCCATATTTTCTTGCGAGGATTTGGTAGCCATGGCTGGCATGTGCTTCATAGACCTTTTTACCTGCTACGAGCCTCCTCAATAGCGTTGTCGTGGCATCGACGATAAATATGCCCAGCAAACATAATTCTGCAATAAAGAAGTGCGAGTCAACTTTCGCAATATGCAGGATCATCAGTCCGATTGTTATCCCAAGAAAACCACTTCCGGCATCGCCCATGAAGATTTTCGCGACCGGGAAGTTCCAGACAAAAAAGCCGGCTCCGGCACCAATAAGGGCTAGCGTGAGAGAATAAAGAGTGTCTGGCGCGTCTGTATACGGGTTGATAGCCATCAATACCGCACTACATGCAGCAAAGGTGATGGCCTCCGAGCTAGCTAAGCCATTAATCCCATCCATAAAATTATATAAGTTAAGCATCCAGACCAGATAAACGCAGCCCAGAATCATACCAACCCAGGATAAGGAAACGTCATAACCAAACAGCGTAATGACAGGGAAAGAACCTAAGAAATAGATGCCGATTGCTGCCGCAAGGAAATGCATCAACAGACGCCAGCGTGCCGCGATATGGCCGTGATCGTCAAGGAAACCGATGATGGCAACAATCAATCCTGGAATAAATAAACCCAGGAAGCTGTCCAGCGTCAGCGCGCGGCTGAAATAAAACCAGACTAACGCCGCCAGGAGCGTCAGAACGATAGCCACTCCGCCCCCTCGTGGGGTTGGTACCGAATGCGAACTTCGCTGGTTTGGACGGTCAATAACGTTATGCTTAATGGCATAACCTCGTAGCCCCCAGGTCAGCGCGCATGATACTAAAAAAGCGAATATCACAATCCCAAAACTCATCATTATTTATTACCTTCGATATAATATTTCGCCGTTTTTTTCATCGTTTCAAAAAGGGTTATAGGGGGCGTCCAGTTTAAATGTTTCCGGGATTTAGAGGCATCGACTTCCAGATCGCCAAACAGCTGATCGTAAATACCTCGTTTACCAACTGAAGAAAGCAATAACCTGAAGATACCCGTTGGAAATGAGACCAGTTTCGCTTTAATGCCCATTCCTGAGGCAAAGGCATTAATCATATCTTCGGTTGAAGGACGTTCTGCATCGGCGAGTAAATAGAGTTGATTTTTGGATTTCTCATTTACCACGCATTCGCTGATGAAACTGACGACATTATCCAGAGACACCAGCGCTCGCTTGTTCCTGACATTTTTAAATGGCAACGGTAGGTTTTTAGAAACCAGTTTTAAAAGGCGCTGTATATTACCCGGTGCATTTTCACCACAAATCAATGCCGGGCGAACAATGGTGATCGCCATATCGCTTTCTGCAAATTGATTAAGCAGACTCTGCTCGGCTTCTCGCTTAGAAATGGCGTAATCAGAAGCGGGTTGTGGCTCCGAGGCCTCAGTAAATGGGATCCCTGAGGTGGCATTACCGTTAACGCCGATTGAGCTTACAAAGATAAAATGTTTAACTCCGCTGGTCGCAGCATCGCTCGCTAATTTCATCGTTGCGTCGTGATTGACACGGCGAAATTCCGCTAAAGCGTCCTGAGCATCATCATTAAGGATATGCGCCCTTCCTGCGGTATGAATGACAGTGTCGCATCCTTGCAGGAGATTTAACCAGTTGGTATTGGCTGAGATATCACCCAGGTTGTAAATGCCCTGTTCAGGGTTCTCCTGCTTGCGCGTTGTTAATATCACCTCGTGTCCTGATGACTTCAACGCCTGGACTAAAGCAGTTCCAAGAAACCCGGTCCCGCCCGTCACCATTACTTTCATTGACATCCCCTATCGGCTCAATCTGATATTTACGCCCGCACGTAGTGCAGATTTGCGTGAGACTGTCTCGTTCACAACTGTTCGTTTAAAATTCAATTGTAAATGCCAGGCACGCTACCGCCCCTGGCTTAACAGCTACCAGTGCACTGAGCGATGTTTGATTAATGATTTTGCTTGTCTGGTTACAGACAAAAACTGGCGTTAATTGTCGTCCTAAACGACCAGAGAAACAAGCACAAATCGCTACAAAGCTGCTGAGATTTGAATCAGATAACCCTATGTAATCATTAAAATTAATAACAAAAAACGGCAGTTATCATTTTGGTTATGTCTCAACACCAAAAATGATAACTGCCGTTTGTTTTGGACGCGGAAGGAATATCAGTCGTTAGCCAACAGCTTCTCAATCCGGCTTCTGAACTTCGCCCCTTCCTTCAGGTTGCGCAGCCCATAGTTCACAAACGCCTGCATGTATCCCAGCTTCTTACCGCAGTCGTAGCTGTCACCTGTCATCAGCATCGCGTCAACGGACTGTTTTTTCGCCAGTGCTGCAATTGCATCGGTCAACTGGATACGATCCCAGGCGCCTGGCTCAGTTTTTTCCAGCTCCGCCCAGATATCGGCATTCAGAACATAACGGCCAACCGCCATCAGATCCGAATCCAGCGTCTGCGGCTGATCGGGTTTTTCGATGAACTCAACGATGCGGCTCACCTGCCCTTCTGTCTCCAGCGCTTCTTTTGTCTGGATAACGGAGTACTCGGAGAGATCGCCCTTCATGCGTTTCGCCAGCACCTGGCTACGGCCGGTTTCATTGAAACGTGCCACCATTGCCGCCAGGTTGTAACGCAGCGGATCGGCTGAAGCGGTATCGATGATGATGTCCGGAAGAACAACGATGAATGGGTTATCACCCACTACCGGGCGGGCACACAAAATCGAGTGACCCAGACCCAGCGGCTGTGCCTGACGCACGTTCATAATGGTTACGCCTGGCGGACAGATAGACTGCACTTCTGCCAGCAGCTGGCGTTTGACGCGCTGCTCAAGCAGCGCTTCAAGTTCGTAAGAGGTGTCGAAGTGGTTCTCAACCGCATTCTTGGACGAATGGGTAACCAGGACGATTTCTTTGATCCCTGCAGCAACAATCTCGTCGACGATATATTGAATCATCGGTTTGTCGACGATCGGCAGCATCTCTTTAGGGATGGCTTTAGTGGCTGGCAGCATATGCATGCCCAGGCCTGCTACCGGAATGACTGCTTTCAAATTAATCATTATTTCTTCCACCTTAAAATGGTTGACGAATTATAGCTCTTAAACCTGTTTTCGCCAGCATGATTTGCCGTAATCCTCTGGCAATGTTACGCCTTAGCCCCACAAATTTCTGTAGTTGCAATCTGAATAGATCACACTTCTGTGCCAGGAATAGTCTCAAAAAAGAAAATTGTCGATTATCTGTGCGGAAGCGCAAAATTCAGCCTTTCCACATTCACTACCTGCTGATCCACCCGGTCAATATCCACCGAACTCTGCCCTTTCTCATTCACCGCTTTGATGTTCGCCAGCGACAGCAAGGTTCCGTCTTTGGCCATAAATTTACCCCGCACATCTTTACGCAGGTCGAAGTTGATCTTCAGCGCGGGGCCAATAGCTGCCTCCTGCATCACGTTGATATTACGTAAGAAAAGATGCTGCGGCTTATTGTGCAGCTCAAGCGTCGCCCGCTTCATCTCCACGTTGGTGATCGCTACAAAGGAGGTCGCATTACCGGATGAAATTTGAATTCCGCGCAGCTTATACGCAAGCTGGCGATTATCCAGGTGAATATTGTTGAGCTTGAAGTTCTGGGGTATGGACAAATAATCACCTTTAATTACCCCATAGCCGATTAACATTCCGGCACTATTGACCATGTCGACATTATCAATAATGAAATTATCACAGCCATAAATGGCGACCGTTGCGTTGTCTATACCCGCCTTTTTACTGAAATCGGGGGTAATATTTTTGGCCTTTATATTGCGGATAACAAAGTGTTTCCCGTTCTCAACGTGCACCAGCTGGCGACAGTTGCTGCCGGTGATATTTGCCACCACGAAGTTCTTCACGGTTTGCTTTTCCGGGTAGTCGTTATCGTAGGTGCTGCCGGCGAGGCCGATGCCGATGCCCCAGTTGATCTTACCGTTGGTGCAGTTGATGTTATCGATCACATGATCGGAGATGAGGATATTGCGGTCATTGATGGCAACGTTCCACTCGATCGCATCGCCCTGCAGATGGCTGAATTTGCTGTTGGTGATCCGGGCGCCATCAACCTGATTGTGAAAGCCCTGGCGCAGGATGGCGTAGTTAGCCTGGCTCACACTGATGTTATCAATCAGCAGATTGCGCATCACGCGAGGTTTCTTGCCGCCAATGTAAATCTGCGTCACCGGCCCAAATCCGCTCATTGCCAGCCCTTTGATCGCGCAGTCCGAGCCGCGAATGTCGAGCGTGATGTTCTCCATGCGCCCGCCACCTTCACCGATCACTTTGCAGCCTTCCTGCAGCACAAAACGCCCACGTCCGTTGCCGGTCAACGCTCCGCGGATCAGCAGCGTTTTACCGTCGGGAATGAAAATGCCCGTATTGATGTTTTCGCAGGTAAGTCCGGCCGGGACAACGACGGTGTCACCGTCCTTAAACGCCTGCTTAAAAGCAGCGATCCAGTCGTTGTTATTGTACTGATTAATGGAGACCGTCTTTCCGCTTGCCGCCCGCGCCATGCGGGACGACAGCAGCGGCGAGGCCGCCAGGACAGACAGAGAAGAGACAAAGGTGCGTCGGGTAATCTTTTTCAGCATACAACCTCGGCGTTACAGCGTTTGCAGCAGGCTCGCTAACTGGCGATTGATTACCTGCTGGTTAAAATCGGTTTCAACTTTTTGTCGGGCATTCTGGAGCACAGGCTCCAGCGCCTGCTGGTCGATGTCGCTGAAGGCAGCCAATCGATCCGCAAGAGCCATCGCGTTATTCTCCGGCACCAGCCAGCCGGAATGATCAGATTTGATCAGCTCCGGGATCCCGCTGTGCAGCGTCGATACCACCGGGATCCCAACGGCCATCGCCTCCATCAGCGCCACCGGAATGCCTTCCATATCGCCATCGGCGCCCGTTACAGAAGGCAGCAGGAACACGTCCGCCTCATCGAGCATGGCTTTAACCTCATGGCTCGGCTTGAAGCCCGGCATCTCCACGACATCGTCCAGCTGATACTGTTCGATAAGAGTGCGCAGACGACGTTCCCACGGGCCAATGCCGAGAATGCGATAGTGGAACGCCACCCCCCGCGCCTTCAGCTGTCGGCAGGCTTCGATGGCCACGTGCAGACCTTTCTTCTCGGTCAGACGGGCTACGGAGATGATCTGCAGCGGTTTTCCCGGCACCTTAACCGGGCGGCGAGTGAAGCGCGTTAAATCCACGCCCATACGCGACACGGCAATTTTCTCCCCCGGACAGCCCATGCTTTTTAGTCGTCCGGCCCACAGGTCGCTGATGGGCAGCATCATGTCGCCGCGGCGGAAAAGATCCTGATACTCCGGCGTGTAGTGGTTCAGCACCTCGCGGCTGGAAATATCGATACCGTGGAAGATGGTCGCAATTTTGCCGTCAATTACGCCAAGCTCACGCAGTTTCGCGGCGGTGACCCCCGCCGGGCCAAAGTGGGCGATAAACACGTCGGCACGATACGGCTGCGCCGTTTGCCCGCAGATTGCCGACAGAATTAAATTGCGAGATTCCGATCCATAGCGGGAAACGTTCAGCGCGCGCCACGTCGACGCGCGGTGGATCCCGCGTAACGTCTGGCTGGCCCGGTAGCGCAGCTTGCTCAGCTTCCCGGCCGGTTCGTCCTGCAGCCAGCGGGTCTTCTCCTCCAGCCCATACTGGGTATACGCCGCATGGGTATTTTTGGTGTCGCCCTTTTGCAGGGCGACAATCTCCACGTCATATCCCATATCGATAAACGCGGTAATTTGGTTCAGTACAAAGGTCTCAGATGACAGCGGAAATTTCAGTAAGAAGAAACCAACCTTCATTTCCCCTCCCGCACGCGGTCAAGTACCGATTTCACCATCCCAATGCCCTTCTCGCGCTCGGCTTTCACTGCCACGGCCAGGCGTTCATTGATGGCGGGCAGTTGACCCAGGGTGTCCCCCACCATCGCACCCAGCGAACCATCCAGCAGATGACGGATATCCACGGCCATTTCCGGCATACCGAGCTGCTGCATAATCCCGGCGGACTTGTGCTCATAGTTAATGGCGATGGCCGGCGTGCCAAAGTTCATGGAGATAATCGCCGAGTGCAGTCGGGTACCCACCGTCAGGTCGCAGGCTGCGAGCAGTTTGCCCATCTCCAGGTCGTTCAGCTCGTCCATCACCACGTGATAGCGGGACGGGTCGTTCACCAGGTTGCGCAGGTTCAGCGCCACCATGCGGTCATCTTTGTTGTAGCTGTCGATACCGGTACAGGTTGAGAGCGCCAGCACCTGATAACCGCTGTCCAGTACGCGGTTCACTACGTCGGCGAACGCTTTCTCATAGGCTGCCTGGGTGGTGCCAAGACGCTTATCGAACGGGGCGAGTTCACGCAGGGTAATCGCAACGGTTTTTTGTTTCGCCGTCACGTCGAGCCAGTGCTGCACCGCGTAGCTCGGCTGGAAGTTATCGTCCTGGTGATCCACCAGCCAGGCGGTATCCACGCCGTGTTCAACTTTAGAGGTGTCAATTTCGCTACGCTTCATCATGTCGAGGCTGACCGATTCGCGCAGGATCAGCGCGTCGCAGTGGCCAAACACATAATTTGCCAGCTGGTTAAACTGCGGATCCTGGAACGGCCCGACGCTGTGGCCGATCATAAACAGCGGCTTTTTCGCCATGAACGTGCACAGCGCATGCTCAAACTGCGGCACGCCGTAGAGATCGACGAAGAACGAGCCGCCGACCTGAATAATGGCGTCATAGCCGGACAGCAGACGAACAAAATCGGTAAAGCCCTGCGCGATAGCAATGTTGCGCAGTTTACCGGTATCGGTCACCCGGGAAAGCAGCACCTGATGCTGGTAGCGACGGCGCAGCACTTTCTTCACGCGCCCCATCACGCCCGCGGCGTTGTTGTGCTGTTTCATCTGGCTGTAGAGCGGGTCGCCCATCACCGGGCGGTTCAGTAACCAGGATGAGCTGACCGGATAACGGCTCATCACGTCCACTTCAGTCTCAGGCTTAAGGGTGTTAATTGCATCCAGTAAACCGCGCAGGATGGCGCTGTCGCCACGGTTGCCGCAGGTATGGTTGCCAAGAATTAATAATTTCATAATGGCCTCTTAAAGAACTAGCCTGCGCGAAGCAGCGTTTTCATTTTTTCGTTACGGCAAAACTGGCGCTTCATCTCTACCACCAGCGCGTTGCGCGACAGCACAATCATCACGCCAAAGGCCAGCGCGCCCGCGGCAACCTGTACCGCCAGCAGCGCGGCCAGCGGCAGATGCCCGCTGAGGATAATGCCCAGGCCGTAGCTCACCGCCAGGGTCGGCAATGAGAGATAGAACGGCAGCCACAGGCTCAGGATGTACTGACGGTAGCTGGAGCCCAGCACCGGTTTGATCATGATGAAGTAGCTCAGAACGGTATTGACGATCTGCACCAGCAGGAAGCCCAGCGTGACGCCGATGGCGCCCGCCATATGCCCGCCGACGATAATCGCCGGAATAAACAGGAAAGTTTTGAACACGTTGAACTTAAAGCTGATATCCACGCGCGCCTTCGCCATCAGCAGAGAACCAATCGGATTGCCCACGGAGCGCAGCAGCCCCACCACACACAGCAGCTGCAGGATCGGGATAATGCCGTTCCACTTCTCGCCAAACACCAGCGGCACGAAGTTACTGGAAACCACCATCAGCCCCAGCAGCACCGGGAAGTTGATAATCCCCACCACGGAAAGCAGCTTGTAGAAGTTGACGCGCAGCTTCTCGGTGTCGTCCTGAATCTTGGCGAACGCCGGGAACAGCACGCGAGTAATAATGGGGTTCAACTTCATAGGAGGAACAACCGCAACGTTATAGGCCAGGTTGTAGCCCCCCGCCACGCTCGCGCCCAGGATGCGCGCCAGCACCAGCGTCGAGAGGTTGGTATTCACATAGTTAATAATGCTGTCCGCCGTCAGCCACCCGCCAAAGCGCAGGTTGGACGAGACGGACGCGAGAGAGAAGTGCAGCCCCGGACGATAAATCTTGCGGCCAAAGTAGCCGAACAGCAGCGTACGCACGGCAGAGTTAACCAGGTAACCGAGGATGGCGGTCATCGCCAGCGGCCAGAAATGGGCGCTCACCACGGTAAAGGTAAAGCCCGCCAGCACCGCGCTGGTCTCGATCATGCCGATTTTATTGAACTCCAGCTCTTTTTGCATCAGCGCGCGGAACTGCTGCCCGTGCGGGATCACCACAAAGGCAAACGACAGCGTGCGCATCAGCGGGGCGAGATCCGGGTTGTGCAGCACGCTGGCGATGGTGTCGCTCAGCAGGAACACCAGCACAAAGACGAAAATCCCCAGCCCCACGTTCAGCCAGTAGAGCGTGGTCAGCTCAAGATGGCTGATCTCTTTGCGCTGGATAATCGAGTTGGCGATACCAAAGTCAGACAGCGTGTCGGCCAGCGCGATAATCACCAGCGAGACGGTCAGCAGGCCGAACTGGTGATTATCGATAATGCGCGCCAGCACCGTCATCTGCACCAGGCCGAGGCCAATGATGACGATGGTCGCCATCGCTGACCACTTGGCGCCGCTGATGGTTTTTTCACGTAAGCTCATCTTAGTACGCCGCTTTGTTCACGAAACCTTTGAAGATGGTCAGAAAAACAATCTTGATATCGAACCAGAGGCTCCACTCGCGGATGTACTCCAGATCGAACTCGATGCGTTTTTCCATTTTTTCCAGCGTGTCGGTCTCGCCGCGCCAGCCGTTGATCTGCGCCCAGCCGGTGATGCCCGGCTTCACCTTATGGCGCAGCATGTAGCCTTCAATCAGCGAACGGTACTGCTCGTTATGCGCCACCGCGTGCGGACGCGGACCAACAATCGACATGCCGCCGGTAAAGACGTTGATGAACTGCGGCAGCTCGTCAAGCGAAGTGCGGCGCAGGAAGTTCCCCACGCGGGTGACGCGCGGATCGTTCTGCGTCGCCTGAGTCACCACCTTGTCGTTCTCCATCACCTTCATGGAGCGGAATTTCCACACCATGATCGGTTTACCGTCCATGCCGTAGCGGGTCTGACGGAAGATAACCGGGCCGGGAGAGCTCAGCTTCACCGCCAGAGCGATGCAGCACAGCACCGGGGAAATGAGCAGTAAAATCAGGGAAGAGAGTATGATATCTTCCACGCGCTTGAGCACGCGGTTAATACCCGACAGCGGCGTGTCATACAGCGGTACCACCGGTACGCCGTTCACCTCTTCAATGCGGGAGTGCAGAATGTTGAAGGTAAACACGTCCGGGATCAGGATCACCGAGCAGGTGGTGTCCGCCAGCTCGCGCATCAGCTGCTTGATGCGGGTTTCGTCTTTCATCTGCATGGCGATATAGACGTTATGAATTTTTCCGGCCTTCGCGTCTTCAATAAGCTGCGCGTAATTGCCCGCCCAGTCCGCAGGCACGCCGCCCGGTTTCGCGTCGTGGTAAATCCCCACCACTTCAAACCCTAACCACGGCTCTTTGCGGAAGCTGTCGAGCAGCACTCTCCCGACCGGTAAATCACCCGCTACGGCGACGAAACGACGGTTATAGCCGCGGTTACGCAGCCAGCCCGCGCCAAAGCGGATCAGGGAACGGCACACTACCATGCCGACGCTGGTTAACAGGTACCAGCAGAGATAGGTCACGAAGCGGTTGTCAAAATCATGGCTGAACGCCACCAGACCGGCGCTGAAGATCAGGCTCAGGGTCCAGTTCTGCAGCAGCAGCATCAGTTCGGTGGTCATTTTCACGCCGCGCCACGAGCGGTAGAAATCGGTCATTCCGCCGATCATCTGAAACACAACCAGCGCAATCAGGGCCATCAGAAGATGCATATATAAGAACGGCAGCCCGCTGATCCGACACACCGCCCACAATCCACCGACCATGATGGTGATATCAGAAAAACGCTGCACCATAGAGATTAACGATGCATTCGTTCTCGCTCGTTCGCGTTTTTTTAGATTCGTCATCGTTGTTCCTGTATTCGGTTCCCCCTCCCGCCGGGAGGGGCAATTGTTACTGATTCAACAGCGCCAGAATGTCCTTCGTTCGGGCTTCCATCAGCGCCGTATCAGCGCGGGATTCCACGTTCAGGCGCACCACCGGCTCGGTGTTGGACGAACGCAGGTTAAAGCGCCACTGCGGGAACGCCATGCTGATGCCGTCCGTACGGTCAATCTCCAGCGCGTGAATGGCAAAGTGCTGTTCTACGCGGGCAATCGCCTCGGCCGGCTGCGCCAGCTTGCTGTTGATCTCCCCGCTCGCCGGGAAGGCCGCCATGCGGTCGCGCACCAGCTCGCCCAGGCTCTGCCCTTTCAGGCACAGCAGCTCGGTCACCAGCAGCCACGGGATCATCCCGCTGTCGCAGTAGGCAAAATCACGGAAATAGTGGTGGGCGCTCATCTCGCCGCCGTAGATGGCGTCTTCTTCGCGCATGCGCTCTTTGATGAAGGCATGGCCGGTTTTAGACATCACCGGCTCGCCGCCCGCGGCCTTCACCACGTCCACGGTGTTCCAGGAAAGACGCGGATCGTGAATGATCTTCGCGCCCGGGTTTTTCTCGAGGAACGCTTCCGCCAGCAGGCCAACGATGTAGTAGCCTTCGATAAACTGCCCTTTCTCGTCGAACAGGAAGCAGCGATCGAAGTCGCCGTCGAAGGCGATGCCCATATCGGCACCGTGCTCGATCACCGCGTTACGGGTGTCGTCGCGGCACTCCGGCAGCAGCGGGTTAGGAATACCGTTCGGGAAGTTACCGTCCGGCGTGTTGTGTACCTTGACGAAGGTCACCGGCACGTTCAGCGCCTTAAAGCGGGCTTCCAGCGCATCGACAACCGGGCCGGCCGCGCCGTTACCGGAGTTGATGACCAGCTTCAGCGGCTTGAGGTTCGCCACGTTGATGTAGCCCAGCAGGTGGTCGATGTACTCTTTCTGCAGGTTAATCTGCTTGTAGCTGCCGCGCTTCGCGTCGTTCACCGGCGGGAAGTCATTGGCTTCCGCGAGGCGCTGCACGTCGCGCAGACCGGTGTCGCCGCTAATCGGGCGCGCGCCCTTGCGCACCAGCTTCATGCCGTTGTAGTCCATCGGGTTGTGGCTGGCCGTCACTTCGATACCGCCGTCCACGCCGAGGTGGAAGGTGGCAAAATAGATCTCTTCGGTACCGGACAGGCCGATGTCCAGCACGTCCACGCCCGCGTCCTGCAGCCCTTTTGCCAGCGCCAGCTTCAGGGATTCACTGGTCAGACGCACGTCGCCGCCCAACACGATGGTCTTAGGTTTTAAATATTCGCCGTACGCGCGACCGATGCGCCACGCGATGTCTTCGTTCAGCTCTTCGCCCAGCTTGCCGCGAATATCGTAGGCTTTAAAACAGGTTAATTTTTCCATGATGACCCCTTTTTCAGGCAACAGTTGGCCCTGACCACTTAATGGCCAAATTTATTTTTGTCATTCGTAGGCCCGGCAGGCGCAGCGCCGCCGGGCATGATGCTGCGTGCTACACGCGGCCGTAGCGATCCTGGAAGCGCACAATATCGTCCTCTTCCAGATACGAGCCGGAGCGCACCTCAATTAAATCGAGAGGAATTTTTCCCGGGTTTTCCAGACAGTGCGTGGCGCCCAGCGGAATATAAATGGACTCGTTTTCACCCAGCAGCTTCACTTCGCCGTCGATAGTGACTTTGGCGGTACCCGCGACCACCACCCAGTGCTCGGCGCGGTGGTGGTGCATCTGCACCGACAGCCCCTCGCCAGGCTTCACGGTGATGCGCTTCACCTGATAGCGGTCACCCGCGTCGATGGAGTCATATTTGCCCCACGGACGGTACACTTCACGGTGAATGTGGTGTTCGTGACGGCCATCGGCCTTGATCTTCTCAACCACTTTTTTAACGTCCTGCACGGCGTTACGGTCGGCAATCAGCACCGCGTCTTTGGTCTGGACAACCACCAGATCCTTCACCCCGACGGTGGTGACGAGGCCAGACTCGGCGTAAACGTAGCTGTTTTCGGTTTTGTGGCTAATCACATCGCCGTGATGGACGTTACCCTCCGGGGTATGGGCGCTGATCTCCCACAGGGAGGACCAGGAGCCAACGTCGCTCCAGCCTGCATCCATCGGTACCACCACCGCGTCAGCCGTGCGTTCCATCACGGCGTAGTCGATAGACTCTTCCGGGCAGGCGAGGAACGCCTCTTCATCCACGCGGATAAAGTCGAGATCCGGGTCCACCACCGCCATCGCTTTTTCGCAGGCGTTCAGAATATCCGGGCGGTATTTGCGCAGCTCTTCGAGATAGCGTCCGGCGCGGAACAGGAACATCCCGCTGTTCCAGTAATATTCACCGCTGGCGACATAGGCCTGGGCGGTTTCGAGATTCGGTTTTTCGACAAACTGCGCCACGTCAAACGCCACGCTATCGCCCTCACCCGGCGTTACGCTGCCGCGACGGATGTAACCGTAGCCGGTTTCCGGCAGATCCGGCACGATGCCGAAGGTCACCAGCTTGCCGCTCTCGGCGTAAGGGATCGCGGCACGCACCGCGTCGCGGAATGCGTCTTCCTGCTGGATAACGTGATCTGCCGCCAGGACCAGCATCAGCGGGTCACAGTCAGGGCTGCTGCGTTTTGCCGCCAGCGCCGCCAGGGCGATCGCGGGCGCGGTATTACGTCCGGCAGGCTCCAGGATGATGTTTTCCGTGAGCTTGTTCAGCTGACGCAGCTGCTCGGCAACGATAAAGCGGTGCTGTTCGTTACAAATCACCACCGGGCTTTCACACTCCACGCCGTGCAGACGGTTTACCGTCGTCTGCAGCATGGTGAGATCCCCTTTCAGGCAGAGGAACTGTTTTGGATAGAGCACGCGGGACAGCGGCCACAACCGGCTACCAGAGCCACCAGCCATCACAACCGGATACAAAGTGGTTTGACTCATGATTTATCCCCGTATATCTGCAATAAATTGGCTCAGCACGTTCTCTTTCTCGAGCGTGCGTTCGGCATATTCACGTGCCACCGTGTTCACTTTTGGCATGGCGAGTGCCTGTTCAATGCCGGTGACCAGCGCCGGGACCGATTCCGGCTCCACGCACACGGCAATCCCCGGATAGCTGTCACACAGCTGGCCTAATTCGGTTTCGGCTTCGGCCGTAATCACCGCGTTACCGCCCACTGCCAGAATGTTGGTCAGCTTGGACGGCAGCACCGCATCCGCCGCGCCGCGTTTTTGCACTACCAGATGGCAATCCGCCATTTTCAGCAGCGCGGGCAGCGCATCGTACGATTGCAGCGGGAAAAACTTCACGTTGGTCAGGCCGCGTTGACTGGCCATCTTCTCCAGCCGCGCTTTTCCCCCGCCCTGTCCGACAATCACAAACGTCCACGGCTGTTCGATCAGCAGCTGGGCCGCTTCAATAACGCTCTCCAGCCCCTGCTTTTCGCCGATGTTGCCTGAGTAAAGAATGATTTTTTGGTCTTCAGGCAAGCCGAGCCGGGCGCGCAGCGCCTGAGCCTCTTGCTCCGTCACGTCGCGAAAACGCGCCACTTCGGACCAGTTCGGGAAGAAGATCACCTTCTCCGCCGGGACGCCCTTCTCCTGCGCTTTGTTCATCATCGAGCGCGAGATCGTTGAGACGTAATCCACGTTGTGTAAGCCACTGCGCTCAAAGGCGCTGGCGAGCTTCGCCACCTTGCCGCCCTTGCCTTTCCCGGCCATACCCAGACCGAGCATAGCGTCCACTTCATAATCCTGAATGTGCAGCAGGGTGCGCGCGCCGGAGAGTTTTCCCAGCAGGCGCATGCCCGGCGTGCAGAACAGCGTCGGCACCACGCCGATAATGCGATCCGGCTTCCAGCGACGCTGCGCCATCAGCGGGAAGAAACTGCTGAGGGCAAAGCTGCCCAGATGAATTAAACGTTTCAGCGTCGAGGGCTGTTTCGGCACGTAGAGCGGGCAGCGCCAGACGGTCGCGGCCCCCTCTTCACGGCGATAGCGCCAGCTGGAATAGCGTTCGCCTACCTTCCACTCCGGGTAGTACGGCGGGGCAGTAATCACCCGCACGTCATGTCCCTGGCTCGCCATCCACTCCACCATCTCGCCGGTGTATTTCCCGATACCGGTTAATTCCGGCGAGTAGTTAATTCCGTAGACGAGGATTTTCATAGTCCTGGCACCTCGGCCTGACGTTCCGCGAGGAAGTACGCCCGACTGTTGTCATGGACGTTGTCGCTTGCCAGCAGCGCCTCTGGCGTTAGCCAGCGGTAATCGTCATGCTGAGAATCAGGCAGACGCAGGTCTGCCTCACTCACCTTCAGGCGGAACCCCAGCACGATGTAGTGCGTGGAGAACCCGGTGCCCGAAAAGTTATCGTCATAGAAGTGCTGCCAGACCCCGTAAAACTGGCCCGCTGCCATCGGCAGCTGCAGGCCCAGCTCCGCCAGAGTGAGACGCTCAAACGCATCAACCAGCGTCTCATCCTTCTGCACGCGCCCGCCGGGCACGAACCAGAAGCCCTGTGCAGGACGATTGGTTCGTTTCCCCAGCAAGAACTCGCCGCGTTCGTTCTCCACGATCAAATCAATCGAGATGAGCGGAGTGGAACGCACTACCGTGGCAAAATCTTCCTGACTTAAAAACATCGTTACCCCCGGAAGCGGTGCTGGTTTTCCAGGAACCACTGGTAGGTGCTGGCCAGCCCCTGCTCCAGTGAGACCTCGTGATACCAGCCCAGCTGATGCAGACGGGTCACGTCCAGCAGCTTGCGCGGCGTGCCGTCCGGTTTAGTGGCGTCAAACACCACGCGGCCCTTGTAGCCCACCACCTGCGCGATGGTCTGCGCCAGCTCGCGGATGGTGCAGTCCACGCCGGTACCCACGTTAATGTGCGACAGCATCGGCTCGGTGTTTTCCTGCCACACCTCGCGATCCAGCTCCATCACGTGAATGCTGGCAGCCGCCATGTCGTCCACGTGCAGGAACTCGCGCATTGGCGTTCCGCTGCCCCACACCACCACGTCCGGGGCGTTTTCGGCAGTCGCCTCGTGGAAGCGACGCAGCAGCGCCGGGATCACGTGGGAATTGCTCGGGTGGAAGTTGTCGTGCGGTCCGTACAGGTTGGTCGGCATCACCGAGCGATAGTCGCGGTTGTACTGACGGTTGTAGGACTCGCACAGCTTGATCCCGGCAATTTTTGCAATCGCGTAGGGCTCGTTAGTCGCTTCCAGCGTACCCTGCAGCAGCTCGCTTTCGGCGATCGGCTGCTTCGCCATCTTCGGGTAGATACAGGATGAACCGAGGAACAGCAGCTTGTTCACGTTGTGCAGATGCGCCGCGTGAATGATGTTGCTCTCGATCATCATGTTCTCGTAGATGAAATCCGCCGGGTAGGTGTTGTTAGCGACAATGCCGCCCACCTTCGCCGCCGCCAGATACACCTGGTCAATGCGTTCGTTCGCAAAGAAGTCCTGTACCCCACGGCTGTCGAGCAGGTTCAGCTCGTCACGGGTGCGGACAATCACCTCTACGTCACCGCGCTGTTCCAGCTGGCGGACAATCGCGGAACCCACCATTCCGCGATGACCGGCGACAAAAATACGTTGTTTTGTCATTCTCAGGACTCCAGCGCGATGGCAACCTCGTAGCCATGAGACTTGAGCAGGGAGTGTTTTTTCGCTGCTTCAAGATCTTTGGCCACCATCTCAGAGACCATCTCCTGCAGAGTGGTTTCTGGTTTCCAGCCCAGCTTCTCGTGCGCTTTGGTTGGGTCGCCCAGCAGGGTTTCTACTTCAGCAGGACGGAAGTAGCGCGGGTCAACCTGGACAATTACGTCGCCTGGCTTCACGCCCGGCGCGTCGTGGCCGGTCACGGATACAACGATACCCTTCTCTTCCACGCCGGTGCCTTCGAAGCGCAGTTTGATGCCCAACTGCGCCGCAGCCATCTCAACGAACTGACGCACGGAGTACTGCACGCCGGTCGCGATAACGAAGTCTTCTGGCTGTTCCTGCTGCAGCATCATCCACTGCATTTTCACGTAGTCTTTGGCATGGCCCCAGTCACGCAGGGAGTCCATGTTGCCGAGGTGCAGGCAAGATTCCAGACCCTGAGCAATGTTGGCGATCGCGCGGGTGATTTTACGGGTCACGAAGGTTTCGCCGCGGCGCGGGGATTCGTGGTTGAACAGAATGCCGTTACAGGCGTACATACCGTAGGATTCACGGTAGTTCACGGTGATCCAGTAGGCGTACAGTTTTGCTACCGCATACGGAGAGCGCGGGTAGAACGGCGTGGTCTCTTTCTGTGGAATTTCCTGCACCAGGCCGTACAGCTCGGAGGTAGATGCCTGGTAGAAGCGAGTTTTCTTCTCAAGACCGAGGAAGCGAATCGCCTCCAGCAGACGCAGGGTACCCATGGCGTCAACGTCAGCAGTGTATTCCGGGGACTCGAAGGAGACCGCAACGTGGCTCATCGCCCCCAGGTTGTACACTTCATCCGGCTGTACTTCCTGCAGGATACGGGTCAGGTTGGAGGTATCGGTCAGGTCGCCGTAGTGCAGGTGGAATTTCGGGTTTGCCGCGTGAGGATCCTGATAAATGTGATCCACACGTTCGGTGTTGAATGAAGAGGCACGACGTTTAATACCGTGCACTTCATACCCTTTCTCCAGCAGCAGTTCTGCCAGGTAAGAACCATCCTGCCCGGTAACGCCGGTGATGAGAGCGACTTTAGACATGTTTATATTCCTCTACTTATGAATTTAATCAGTTTCAACGCGTTCGCGTATCACCACTGCGGGGTTGCCACGGCAAACTTTATTTGCCGGTAGCGATTTAAAAACGCTGCTGCGGGCACCGACTACCGTGCCATCGCCAACAGAAATACCTGGTGCAACAAAAACATCCGTTGCCAGCCAGCACTTTTCACCGATCACAATAGGCGAAGCGGTAATATCAAAATGCGGGCTCATAAAGTCGTGGCTGCCGGTGCACAAATAACACTTCTGTGAAACCACCGAATTTGCGCCAATCGTAATCTCGCCCAGGGTATATAACACCGCGTCATCCCCTACCCAGGCGTAATCCCCGAGGGTTAATTTCCAGGGGTAGGTAATCTTTACCGAAGGTCGAATAACTACGTTTTTTCCGATTTTTGCGCCAAACAGGCGCAATAAAAAGGCTCGCCAGCGGTACAGTATTTGCGGCGACCAGGCAAATAAGGTTGCCTGAACCGCCCACCACAGCTGTACCTTAATACCGTTCCCGCCCCGAAAACCTTTCGGCACGGAGAAACCTTTTAAATCCTGCATTGCGTTTCCTTATATTCAGGCTTTGTTATATAAGGTTTTCGTTTTACCTGTGGTACGCAGGCGTAATAAATAAGACAATTCCGCCCAGAATCCCGGCACGCGTAATATTTGACGCTGCACCTTTTTTGCATCCTGGCATAATTCCAGATTATTAGACGTTGACACGCCTCCCATCGAAAATTCAGATACCAGCCCTTTAATTCGACGGAACGGGTAACCTGATTTATACAGGCTGGCGGCCAGCGCATAATCGGATGACACCTTGTACTGCAAATCGTAAGGCTGTTTTTTCAGACCGTTTACCGGGAAGAAAATGGCCTGATGGCTGGCCGGCAGGCTGTGGTAGATATACCAGCCTGGCTTGGCGCTGCGGCAGACTTTATGCCCGTCGCCAAAGTCGAGCAGCGCATCGCCAATATACATGGCATCCTCTTTCTGGCGCGCCAGCTGACGAGCAAACAGCGCCACGTCGTCGTGGAAAATATCGCCGGAGTTGAGGAAGATGGCATAACGGCCCTGGGCCATAGTAATGCCCTTGTTCATCGCATCGTAGATGCCTTTATCTTTCTCGCTGATGTAGCGTAAGTTGAACTCACCGTTGAGTTTTTCCAGAAACTCCGCCGTGCCATCGTTCGAGCCGCCGTCGACCACGATCCACTCAAAGGTGAGGCTTGGATCGCGCGCCAGGTTGCGCAGCGAGCGCCAGGTTTTTACCACCCCTTCGTAATTACGAAAAGCGACAGTAATGACGCTAAGAAACATAAATCACCTCATTTCGTCATACGTTCGTAATATTAAGCGCCTTACGCAAAATAAACGGACAGACAATCAAGAAAGCATATTCCGGGCTAAATATTGACCCGGTAAAAAACAGCGACACCGGCGTAAAAAGATAAAGCTGCACGCGAAAGTTCTGGTTATCACCAAACGCGTTGATCATCATTTTGAAAACTTTAAACAGATACCACAGCGTCAACAGTACGGCGAACCATGAAAAATAAATAATTAACAGATACAGACCATTGTCTATGGTTTTACCGACATCCGCACCGTTAAAGATTCCGAATGATGCAACATATTCGTAAAGTGAGCCGAATCTTACTACACCATCGATATGGGTTAAGGAATAACCCACCATCACCAGCGGACCAATGATGCGATAATAGGACGATGACCCTTCCGTTCCCAAATCACCCAGACGTTCTGAAATGTACGGAAACGCGAATATGACGCCCACTAAAAATACCGTCAGAGAGATTATCGCCAGCGGCAGTTTTTTCTTAATCGCATCTTTGTTCAGGTACTGGAACGCCCACTCCAGCAGGTAAAACAGGATAAATGTCATTACCCCTGAGAACGATCCAGACAGAACGATTCCTGCAAGAATCATAGCATCGGTCTTAGGCGTTTTGATACCAAACTGTTTGATGCTGAGCCAAATTGAGATTAACGCCAGAGCGAAAAACGCCGGTTCAAAATAGAGCGCCGTTGTACGCTTACCACCAAACTTAATGAAGTTCAGTACATAGCTGTTACTGTAAATGAGATATTTCGAAATTATCTCCATCAGGCTGCTGCCACCGGTCAAAATAATCTGCGCCATTTCCAGTGCGGCAAGCACAACAATTAACGCAACGGCAATATAAAAGAACCTGAGGATTTTCCGATAATTGTGCGGTGAAATAGTTTTGAAGCGAATACTCCAGACCATGCCAATAATAATAACGATATAAACAAACAGCATGGTTGAAGTGACGTATTTACTGGCATCCAGCGACTGGCCAAAGATGTAGTTAAACAGCGTCAGGCCCGTGCCCAGCCCCAGGGCAATCATCAGCTTCTTCAGGTTGATTTTATCGACATACAGCAGAAGCAGAACGGGCAAAAAAGTCACGATGGTTATCGGGAAGCTTTCGCCGAGCTGGGCAATTTTAACGTTGACCAGCAGGTAGATCAGCGGCAGCAGCAGATAACTACAGATTCTGATAGAACGAGACATACTCCTCCAGCATCTGTTGTCCACTGTAGGCCTTGCGGCTGCGGTTGCGGAACGATTCCAGGTCAGTGCCAAAAACGGCCTCGGCGATCTGCGCCTTCGGCAGCTGCACCAGAGGCAGGACCTCGTGCGCGGCGAAGGTTTTTCCGCCCGATTTTTCCAGCACTTCGCGCGCTGCATCGCTGTGGGTGGCAATCACCGGCACGCCGATGGAGAGCGCCTCGCAGAGGATCAGCGGGTAATTATCAACGCGAGAGCTGAACACCAGTGCGTCCATACCATTCAGGGCGCTCATCAGCTTGCGCTTGTCGGTTTCAAACCCGTGATTTACCACGTTAGCGCCTTCGAACGGCGAGAATTTGCCAAAGGTATGCAGTTCAATTTTGTCACCCAGCGCCATCATGTCGCGCACCAGCTGCTGGTTGGTTTTGCCGTCGTAGCGCAGATCGTGCGCAACGATGGCAATTTTCGGTTTGCCCGCGGTTTCAGACACCGGCGTCAGCTCGGCCAGGATGGCTTCCGTCGCCACGTCGATACCGTTGTTGATAATCTGACAGCGCCCTGCCCCATACAGGCTGTTGAAGGCGTCGGCCACGTGCTGGCTCGGGGAGATAAACGTGCAGCCGAGCGAAAGCATGTCGCGGAACAACTGACGCTTTCCGTGTACCAGCTGATGCGCGCGATCCACCTTCACCGGCGGATAGTTGTTCAACGTCGGGCATTTCTGGCAGCTATCTTTCCAGCCTTCGCAGCCGTCGGTAAACGCGCAGCGTCCGGTTACGCTCCAGTGATCGTGCAGCGTCCAGACGAAGCGGGTGTCGGGCTTGTGGGCCTGCACCTTCTGACAAAACGCCACCACCTCTTCCAGATTCAGCCAGTAGCTGTGCAGCACGTGAAAATGCAGCACAACCGGGCCGGTAGTGCGGGTCACGGTGCGATATAGACTGTTCAGGTTGCCAAACAAGTCGCGGTTAAACAGGCGGAACAGCGCAATGTTGGCAACAGAGGTCAGACGCGGCGTGTGCTTGTGCACCTGCGGGAAGTTATCATGGCTGACGCTTTTCTTGCCGCCTTTGCCGTAGCCGTAAATAAACCGGGACTGAAGTCCTTTTTGCAGGGCACGCTGGTGCAGATCCAGCGCCACGCCTGCCGCTCCGCCTTCTGCGAGGCGTACGTTAAATTGCAGAATGTTCATTTAATCACCTTCACGCGGGCTTTCTCTCCCACCACCAGCGCGTTATCCGGAATGCTGTCCAGCACCACGCTGCCCGCCCCGATCGTCACGTTGTTACCAATCGTAATGTCGCCAATCATCACCACGTTCGCCCCCAGCTCGACGTTATTGCCGATCACCGGGCAGGCCAGGCTGTCCGGCCCGCGGTTGCCGATCGTCACCCCGTGGCGAATGGTGAAATCATCACCCGCAACCACGAACTTGTTGATCACCACCGCATAGCCGTGGTGGATGGTAAAGCGGCGGCCAATGGTGGCAGCGGCCTGGATTTCATAGCCAAAAAAGCATTCGGTGATGATGCGGTACAGCACCAGAATCGGTGCCGCCCAGATATTGTTCAGTACGTTTTTCTTGCGCCACACCGAGCAAAAGTGCGCGATGCGGTACGCCAGAACCATGCAGCACGGTCGCAGGCTCCAGCTGTTTGCGCGGCAATCTTCCAGAAACATTATTTCCCCCGAAGCCCGTCAGCCAGACGCTTGCCGTTACGCACCGACAGCAGCGTCAGCAGCGTACGCCAGTTCATGCGCTTATTGCGGATCTGATACAGGGTAAAGAGCTGATACTTCCGGCTGGCACGGTCAAACTTGTCCTTGTGCTTGCGGTAAAAATGGAAATAGCCTGAAAACTTCTTCGGTGAGGAGGTGATCTGCATCTCCCCGTGGTTGATGTGCAGGATCTGCGTGGCCTCTTCCACTTTCCACGGCTCGCCGTACTCCACCACCATCCGCAAGAAGATGTCGTAATCCTGCGCGGCCTTCAGTTCGGTATCGAACAGGCACTCTTTAAAGCGCCACGCCCAGGTAAAGACCTGATTACCGATAATGTTGCGCTTGTAGAACAGGCGACGAGAGTACGGTGATTTCGGATACAGCGGCAGGCTCGCGGGCTGCGAGTAAACCTCGCCCTGGCAAACATAGTCGTTGGCATACAGAAAAGCGTGCGTGACCAGCTGCTCTTTATGCGAAAGGAAGACGGACAGGCGGTTCGGCGTCCATTCGTCATCGTCGTCGATGCCGGTCAGATACTGCCCTTTGGCCTGCATAATCGCCTGATTACGCACCGCGCACGCCCCGGAGTTAATCGGGTTATGGGTGTACATCACGCGCGGATCGTTGAGTTCGGTGACAAATTTTTGCAGCTGTTCATACGAGGAAGAACAGTCATCCACGATGATCAGTTCCCAGTTATCGTAATCCTGACGCAAGACCGACTTAATAGCGCGGATCGCCAGCTGCTGACGGTTCCATGTCGGCATATAGATAGAAACTAAAGGGCGTTGTGTGGTCATCTTTTCCTCCTACCCCTCACCCCGGCCCTCTCTCCTGAGGGGAGAGGGTGAAA
Source organism: Enterobacter cloacae complex sp. P27C (assembly GCF_014895705.1). Lineage (NCBI taxonomy): Bacteria > Pseudomonadati > Pseudomonadota > Gammaproteobacteria > Enterobacterales > Enterobacteriaceae > Enterobacter > Enterobacter cloacae complex sp. P27C. The sequence goes on along the minus strand of NZ_JADBQB010000003.1, from coordinate 519,885 downwards.
GGCGGCACCGGACAGTTCCCTCTCCCCTCAGGAGAGAGGGTTAGGGTGAGGGGGGGTGTTTTGTTATTTGCTGTCAGACTTGTATTCGTACTCGTAATAACCGTAATCCTGGTACCCGGTCGCACGACGGAAGATGGAGTTCAGGATGACCCCTTTCACCTCAATGCCGTTCTGCTCGAAGCGGCTCAGGCTGGTTTCCACTTCCTTCAGGGTATTCACCGCATAGCGCGCCACCATCAGCGTGGTACCCGCATGACGGCCAACCACGGCGGCATCGGTCACGGCCAGAATTGGCGGCGTATCGATCAGCACCAGGTCATAGTTTTTGCTCGCCCACTCAATCAGCTGGGTGAAGCGTTCGCTCATCAGCAGTTCAGACGGGTTCGGCGGCACCTGACCACGCGGGATCAGGTCGAATCTCGGAATCGAGGTCGGCTTGGCGCTCTGGCTAATCTCTCCCTGACCCAGCAGGATTTCCGACAGACCGTTCACGTTGTTGGTGCCCAGCAGTTCGTGGGTATAACCCTTACGCATATCGCAGTCGATCAGCAGCACGCGCTTGTTGGTCTGGCTCACCACGGCCGCCAGGTTGGCACAGACAAAGGTCTTACCGATTGACGGGCTGACGCCGGTTAACATCAGGACGTTGTTTTTAGCCTGCATCATGGCGAAGTGCAGACTGGTACGCAGGCTGCGGATCGCTTCAATCGCCAGGTCGGTTGGGTTACCCACGGCCAGCAGCTGGCTCTGTTTGTAACGCTTAACGCCCTTGATGGTCTTGACGCTGTCACGGGATTTTTGCCACTCAGACAGCGGAATGCTGGCATAGACGTTGATACCACTCTCTTCCAGCACCTGCGGGCTTTCGATGCCGCGGTTGAACAGCGAGCGCAGCAGGACGCCAACGATTGAGAGCATCAGGCCAAGAATGATGCTGCCGAGAATAATCAGCGCTTTCTTCGGCTTCAGTACGCCAGGCTGGGTAATGGCCGGGTCGACGATGCGCACGTCGCCCACGGTGCTGGCCTCGGTGATTTTCAGCTCCTGCTGTTTGTTCAGCAGCTGCATGTAAACCTGCTGTCCGGACTCCACGTCGCGGGTCAGACGCACGATCTCCTGCTGCGTTTTCGGCATCGCGGTCACGCGGTCGTTCAGCTTCGCCTTCTCCTCTTCGAGAGTGCGGCGCTTCTCCAGCAGCGTGCGGTAGGCCGGGTGGCGTTTGGTGTAAAGCTTGGAAATCTCTGCCTCTTTGAAGGTCAGCTCGTTGAGCTGCGCATCAATATTCACCATCGAGTCGAGAACCGATTTCGCCTCCAGCGGCAGGTCGACGGAGTCTTTATCCTGACGGTAGGCGTTCAGCTTGTTCTCAGCATCATCCAGACGGGCACGCACTTCCGGGAGCTGTTTAGCGAGGAACGCCAGGCTTTTCGCCGCTTCCGCCGACTTGCGCTCGACGTTCTGCTCAAGGTAGTTGCGGGTAATGCTGTTCAGGATGTCGCGAATTTGATCCTTATCTTCACCGGTAAAGGTCATGCTCAGCACGCCGGTGTCCTTACCGTTTTCGGTGACGGTCAGGTTGTTCTGCAGATTGTTGATCATTCCCAGCGTGGAGAATTTGGTGACGGTGAATTCACCGCCCTCCTGGGCGTGGATCGCGCTAACCATCATGCTAACGCCGTCTTTGTTCAGCATCTGCCCCACTTCGCCGCGTGCGCTAAAGCCCGCATCGCTGGTCAGCTGATACTGTTTCGGGCCCAGCACCGTCAGGGTAAAGGTTTGATCCCCCGCCCCTTTCGGCAGCACAAAGTCAGTGACCTTTACGGTGTCATTGCTGCGCCCCATCAGACGGTCCCAGCCGGCACCGAAGATCGGGAACGTATTTTTGGTGACGGAGATGTCGAGTCCGAGGTCGTGAACCGTTTTACCCAGCACCAGACGCGACTGGATCAGCTGAATTTCAGCGTCGGATGCTGGCGGTTTGTTCGCCAGCGCGGAGCCGATATCCTGCACCAGCGAGTTGCCGGTATTCTGCTCGATCTGCACCAGCGCGTCGGCGCTGTAGATAGGTGTGGCGAACAGTGTATACACGACGGCCGCTGCGGCAAACACGGCAGTAATGCCAAGCACCCACCACTTTGCCTCGATAACCGTGCCGACCAGGCGACCAATATCAATTTCATCACTGCCCGAAGTCGGGGCGGCAGAAGGTCTTGTTTTTTCTGTCATTGTTATCCCTGCTGAGCTTTCAGTGCCTGCGCCCACTGTTGGGCAGACTGGTCAAGTAAGGTGTAAACCGCCTCGAAGGCTTCATGGCTCTTGCGATACGGATCGGGGATTTCGCGTTCGTTGTCCCAGTGACCAAACAGCATCACCTTGCCGCGCATCTCCGGAGCGATATCGCACAGCGCATGAATATGGCGTTTTTCCATTGCCAGAATCAGGTCATACTCCCGGCACATGCGGCCGGTGACCTGGCGGGCGATATGCCCGTCAAGAGAGAGGTTGTGATCGCGGGCCACGCTCGTGGCGCGCTCGTCGGCACCTTTGCCCACCAGCGCGCCCAGCCCTGCGGACTCGACCGTTAACTCGGGCTGGTACTGTTTCAACAGCCGTTCAGCCGTGGGGGAACGGCAAATGTTCCCCACGCATACCACCAGAATTTTGTTAAACATCGCGGATTACCAGGTATGAATGTCGCGCGCCGTATCCGTCATGTAGCGAACGCCACTGATGGTTGGCAGCAACTGGTTGATCAGACGGTTCCAGCGGGCAACCGGCGCGGTGGTGACGTAAACCACATCGTATGGCTGGAGACGGAACTCCGTCGCCATCACCAGAGACGTCGCATCGGACATATCCAGCTGGTAGATGTTGGCAATCTTGCCCTTCGCGCTGCCTTCACCCTTCAGCGGACGGATGACGAAGATACCGGTCGCGTTAGAGGTGGTCAGATCGATACCTTCAGCATTGCCCAGCGCTTCGGTCAGGGTCATGCCGCTGAAGTCCATTTTGAGGGTGCTCTGTTTCTTCACTTCACCCATCACGAAGACTTTCAGATCGTCGTTGCGCGGTACGTAGAGAATATCGCCCGGATAGAGCAGGCGGTTCTGGGTCAGGTCGCCATTTTGCATCAGCGCCTGCAGCGAAATGCGCTGCTCTTTGCCGTTGTGGGTCAGCACCACGTTGCGCCAGTCGGCGCCGTCGGTTAAGCCGCCCGCGGCGTTAATGGCGTCCAGAACGGTGAGCGGAACGTTGGTGATGGCCTGCTGGCCGGATTTGTTCACCTGACCGGAGATATAGGCTTTTTGCGAGCGGAATGCGGCGATATTAACGTCCACCTGCGGGTCGGCGATGTACTGCGCTAAGCGGCCGGTAATATCACTACGGATCTCGGCAAGCGTTTTTCCGGCGACATGTACTTTACCAATGTACGGATAGAACATGGTGCCATCTGACTGTACCCAGTTCCCGGTGTCGCTTGAGCTACGGTACTGGCCCGCTGGCGTGGTCAGTTCAGGGTGGTCCCAGACGGTCACGTTGATCACGTCGCCCGGCCCCACGCGATACTGATAGGAGGCAATTTCCTGGTCCAGAGACATATTCGGCTGGGCAACATTCGGACGTGGACGTAATTGTTCGACCAGACGTGGCGTTAGTGGATAAACATTCACCATTTTGTCGAGATCAAAATCGGCATCCTGTTGCTTGATCACATCCTTACCCATTGTTGACATATTGCTGCCGGGAAAGACCGTGCAACCACTCATCAAGGTCACAGACACCAATAATGGCATCAATTTCATTTTGGATTTCATCATTGATTATTTATCACTTTGGCAGAGTAATTATCCTGTGCAATTTAAATAAGCCTGAGACGTATTGGGTTTCAGCATGCAGTTAATCAAAAAGGAATATAACTGGCATCAGTCCTAAAAAAAGCTTATTCATCTATTGGCTATTGACAGAATAATCGAGGCTGATTCACACGCTTTCAGGCACGCTACCGCCCTTGGCTTTCAGTTACCAATCCACTGACTAAACAATGTGTTATGGATAGACACCCTCTTGAGTAAGGTCTTCTGGAAATATATCAGCCGCTTGAAATACACAACGGATAATGAATGACCATTCCGAAGACCAAAACAATAATAGCAACAACAAGATTTAACATTTGATGCTGGGAGAATTGTTGCAGCTAACCTAATAGCAGGCAAGGAGACAACTGTCCTAATATCTGTTTTTAAGATTAATATTAAGAGCAAAGTTTTGACCTTTTAGGATTTTCTTTATATTGACAAAAAGAGAGTAAAAACCATTATCTGCGATATATCCTAAAAAGCACTCAAAATAATAAAATATACGTATTTTGCTTATTTACACTCATCTGAGACTGCTCTCTTTTTTACGCATCGTATTAAGAGAAATCTCAGCCCGACATTGCATTTTCCCCCAGCTTTATCCATGATCGAAGTGTGACATTCGTCATATAACAGAAGGTATTGCTATTACTATGGAATGGATTGCCGATCCATCAATCTGGGCCGGGCTGGTGACGTTGGTCGTCATCGAATTAGTGCTCGGTATTGATAATCTGGTGTTTATCGCCATCCTCGCTGAAAAACTGCCCCCTTCCCAGCGCGACCGCGCGCGCGTGACGGGTCTGCTGCTGGCGATGGTGATGCGTTTACTGCTGCTGGCCTCTATCTCCTGGATGGTCACGCTCACTCAGCCTCTGTTCTCTGTTCGCGGCCTGAGCTTTAGCGCACGCGACCTGATCATGCTCTTCGGCGGGCTGTTCCTGCTGTTCAAAGCCACGGTGGAGCTTAACGAGCGGCTCGAAGGCAAGGACAGCGAGAACCCGACCCAGCGACGCGGGGCGAGATTCTGGCCGGTGGTGGCGCAAATTGTGGTGCTCGATGCAGTCTTCTCCCTGGATTCGGTGATTACCGCCGTCGGGATGGTGGACCATCTCGCCGTCATGATGGCCGCGGTAATTATCGCCATCACGCTGATGGTGATGGCGAGCAAAGCACTGACCCGCTTTGTGAACAGCCACCCGACAATCGTGATCCTCTGTCTCAGCTTCCTGCTGATGATTGGCTTTAGCCTGGTTGCCGACGGTTTCGGCTTCCACATTCCGAAAGGCTACCTGTACGCCGCCATTGGCTTCTCCGTCATGATTGAAGCGCTCAACCAGCTGGCGATATTTAACCGCCGCCGGTTTCTCTCCGCGAATCAGACCCTGCGCCAGCGCACGGCCGACACCGTGATGCGCCTGTTGAGCGGCAGGAAAGAGGATGCCGAGCTGGACGCCGAATCCTCTGCCCTGCTGGCCGATCACAGCGACGGGCAAATCTTTAACCCGCAGGAGCGGCTGATGATCGAGCGCGTGCTCAACCTGAATCAGCGCACGGTCAGCAGCATCATGACCTCCCGGCATGACATTGAGCATATTGACCTCACGGCACCGGAAGAGCAGATCCGCGCCCTGCTGGATAAAAACCAGCACACCCGGGTGGTGGTCACCGGCGGTGAAGAGGAAGAGGAGCTGCTGGGGGTGGTACACGTGATTGACCTGCTCCAGCAGCAGCTGCACGGCGAGCCGCTCAACCTGCGCGCGCTGGTACGCCAGCCGCTGGTCTTCCCGGAAGCGCTTCCGCTGCTCTCCGCGCTTGAGCAGTTCCGCAACGCGCGCACCCACTTCGCGTTTGTGGTGGATGAATTTGGTTCGGTGGAAGGGCTGGTCACGCTCAGCGACGTAATGGAAACCATCGCCGGTAATCTGCCAAACGAGGTGGATGAGATTGATGCCCGCCACGACATTCAGAAAAACGCTGACGGCTCGTGGACGGCCAACGGCCACATGCCGCTGGAAGACCTTGTGCAGTACGTGCCGCTACCGCTGGATGAAAAACGGGAATACCACACCATTGCCGGTCTGCTGATGGAGTATTTGCAGCGCATCCCGCAGCCGGGAGAAGAGGTTCAGGTGGGCGACTATCTGCTTAAAACCCTGCAGATTGAAAACCATCGCGTGCAGAAAGTGCAGCTTATTCCACTGCGGGATGAGGAAGAGCTGGATTTTGAGGTCTAGGTAAACCAAAACGGCAACCCCGTTGCCGTTTTAGTGTTTGCTCCCTCTCCCGTGGGAGAGGGTCTGGGTGAGGGCATCAGGCCGCACCGCCGTCAAAGCTTATCCAGAAGCTTCTTCACATCCTTGCCGTTCTGGGAATCTTTATTACGATCCGCCCAGCTGTTGAGCCGGCGCTTCGCTTCATCCTGCAGATGCTTACGCAGGATCTGATCTACCTGAAGGCTGTAGTTCAGCGCCTGCCATTTGCCGTATACGCTAAGCGGAACCGGCGTCTCTTTGAGGAAGTCAATCAGCTTGCTTTCGCCCTGCCAGCCGGAAAGCACCCGGACGTTAAAGCGCGTGTCCGCCGTCTCTTTGACCAGATCCAGCGAGCCTTCTCCGGTTAACGACAGCATAGATGAAGTTCCCTGCATCCCGGCCAGCGTCAGCACCCCGTTATCCAGCGTCAGGTCAGTGGTGAAGCTGTCGAGGCGAGTTGCGCTGTCGTAGTTTTCCTGGGCTTTAACATCGCTGCTGCGCTCCACCGCCTGCTGAACCAGCTGCTGGAAGTTGAGCCCTTCCATTCGCGAATCTTTCAGGTCAACATGCGCCTCGCCCTGCCACTCACGGCGGAAGGCGTTGGCATCAATTTTGGTGCCTGAGAAATCGCCCGCCAGCGTCAGCTGACCCGTCAGGGATATCGGATAGTTAAAGGCTTTGAGGATGCTGCCAATCTCCACGTTGTCGAGACGCGGCTGGAATTCAGCGCTGGCAACGTCCTTACGCACGTCCAGCGTACCCGGAAGTGACAGGTGACCCGCCCCCATTTTGCCGCTCAGTTCTGAAATTACCAGCAACCCGTTGTGGTTGAACATTTGGCCGCTCACGTCGGTAAAATCAATACCGCGCCAGCGCACGCTGTTGGCTTTCAGCAGAATATCCGCCGTGAAGCCGCGCAGCACGTTATAGTCAGGCTGTTCAAGGTTGGACGAGATAACCGGACGCGACACCGGTGACTGGCTTTGCCCCGTCTGCACGGCATCGCTGTCCGTTGCGCTTGCCGGCACCGGTGGCAGGATGTTCTCCAGGTTGAGCTTGTCAAACTGCAGGTTCAGCACCCACTTCGGCTTATCGTCGAGCGTGACGCTCGCCTGCCCTTTCAGGCTGCTGTCGTTGGCCTGCAGGTTAAGGTTATCCAGCGCCAGCTGTTTTTGCTCTTCGCGCCATACTGCCTGCAGCGTCCCCTGCCCGGCGATCCCCTGGGTCGGGAGATCCGCCCCCGTCAGCTGCCAGCTAAGCTGCTGGATGTCGGCCGTCAGCTGATGCGGGTAGTCCGACGCATTCACGTTTGCATTCAACGAGAGGGACAGATCGCGCTGGTCGCGGTTTATCCGTCCGCTAAATTCCAGCGACGCAAGATGGTGTTCATCCTGTTCCATCTGCAGGTTGATGTTGCGAACGGTGACCTGCTCCTGATCCTCATGCTGGAACACCAGCACGCTATCGGCCACTTTCAGTTTGCCTATATCAAAGGACCAGCCCGTATCGGACGGTTCATCCGGTAAGGTATTCTCGCGCGGCGCAACCGGCGCATTCGCGTCACGCACGGCTTCGGTCTGCGGGGTAAGCTGAATGACCGCGCCCTTCAGCATCACCTGCTTAACCTGCAGCTGATGGGAGATGAGCGGGATCAGCGCCACATCGAGACGCATGTTGTCCGCAGAGACCAGCGGCTGTGCCGCGCCCGGCGCGGTTAACGACATGCGGCCAGAGAGAATGCTGAGCTGCGGCCAGACGTGCCAGCGCAGCGGCCCGTCAAGCTTCAGTTGGTAACCACTGCGTGCCTCGACCTGCCGCACCATGTAAGCGCGGAAATCATTCGGGTTGACCAGCAGAACCAACGCCGAAAGGCCAGCAACCAGCACTACCAGCAAAATCATCAGCGTTGTCAGAACTCTTCTCATGGCATCCTCAATGGACTAACGATCAGTCTTTATCAATACGGCTGGCAACCGCACCCTGCTGGTCGCGGTATTTTGCGTCCTGGCGGCGGTTATAAGGCCTGTCTGCCGGGCCTGTCAGCGGTTCAAAGCTTAATGCACCGATCATCATTCCGGGGCGCAGCGCCAGCGGCAGTTTACCGGCATTGAAGAACTCCAGCACGATACGGCCGGACCAGCCTGGGTCGATACGGTGCGCGGTCACGTGAACCATCAGCCCCAGGCGGGCCAGAGAAGAACGGCCATCAAGCCAGCCGACGAGATCCGCAGGCAGGGTCACGGATTCATACGTCACCGCCAGCGCCAGTTCACCCGGGTGCAGATAAAAAGCTTCGCCTTCGTCAATGATGATTTCATCACTCATGACGCGATCGAGCGCGGCGCTGACTTCATCCTTCGGCCCGCTGAGGTCGATGAACGGCGCAGTATGGCCGCTAAAGGTGCGGAATTTATTCCCCAACCGTACATCAACGGTCACCCCATTGATACGCTCCACGGGGGGACGTGGGGTAATAGACAAGCGGCCTTCATCCAGCCAGGCTTCAATATCACGATCGCAAAGACGCATGGTGCTTTCTCCTTTCATGCATCGTACCCTGAGCCGTTGAACGCTCAGGGTAAAACCAGGTTATCTCTGAACGGTACACAATTCGCGCGGCTTATTCAAAAAACTGGCTGATTTTCGCTTTTAAGATATCAATAGCAATGCGGTTTTTGCCCCCGCGAGGCACGATGATATCGGCGTATTGTTTGGATGGTTCAATAAACTGCAGGAACATCGGACGGACCGTTTTCTGGTATTGCGCCATGACGGAGTCCATCGAACGGCCGCGCTCGTTAACGTCACGCTTGATGCGGCGCATCAGGCAGATATCCAGCGGGGTATCGACGAAGATGGAGAAGTTCATGGATTCACGCAGGCGGGCGTCGGTCAGGAGCAGGATGCCTTCAAGGATAATGACCTTCTTCGGCTCGATGCGGATCGTTTCCTGGGTACGGGTGTGTTCTACGTAACTGTAAACGGGCAGTTCGATCGCCTGGCCGCTCTTAAGCGCTTCTAAATGCTGGAACAGTAAACTGTGATCCATCGCATTCGGGTGGTCGTAGTTGGTTTTTACACGTTCTTCCATCGACAGATGGGATTGATCTTTATAGTAGCTGTCTTCGGGAATGACGCCGATATGCTCATCACCTACCTGTTCACGCAGTTCGCGATAAAGCGTACTGGCAATTAGACTTTTACCTGAAGCCGATGCGCCGGCGATGCCTATAATGACGCACTGATGAGACTTATCAGTCATAAATTTAGCGACCTGAATAACCTGGATGTTAAGGAAGGACGACGCCGGAGCGTCAAACGCGGCAATTATAGGGATTTCGCGGGCGTGATACCAGTCGAATGCGCAGGTTCTGCGAGACAGGCTGAAAAGTGGCGCATTGCTCCCTGAGAGAAATTTTAATGACCGTTTTTTCAGCGTTTAACAGGAATTTTTTAGCGAGTAACTATTTAATAAGTCTATGATGTCAAATTATGAGCAGTCGCCATATGAATTGTAAATTGTTTGTACTAGCATAAACCAAATTATCAAATTCACTCGTGCGCACTTCTCTCCTGACGGCATGGCGTCTCTGGATAAAGCGGTAATGAATAAACAATACCAGCGGGTTTTGGTTACCACCCCACATCCTTTATTACGACTTGTCTGTCTGGGCCTGGTCACCTTTATCTTTACCTTATTTTCGCTGGAGCTTACCCGCTTCGGTACCCTGCTGGCGCCACTCTGGTTTCCTACCGCCATTATGATGGTGGCGTTTTACCGCCATGCAGGAAAAATGTGGCCCGGGATAGCCCTGGCCTGTTCATTTGGCAATATTCTGGCCTCGTGGATGCTGTTCTCCTGGGCGTCGATAAACCCCACCTACACCGCAATAAACGTTATTGAGGCCATCATCGGTGCCGTGTTACTGCGCAAGCTGCTTCCGTGGTACAACCCGCTGCAAAATTTAAACGACTGGATCCGCCTGGCAATAGGCAGCGCGCTGGTGCCGCCGCTGGTGGGCGGTATTCTGATGACGCTTCTGATCCCCGGCCCTGAGCCGCTGCGTAATTTCATCGTCTGGGTGCTATCTGAATCCATTGGCGCGCTGGCGCTGGTGCCGCTGGGGCTGCTGTTTAAATCCCATTACCTGCTCCGCCACCGTGATCCGAGATTGCTGCTGGAAACCCTGGTTACCATGGCCGTAACGCTGGCCCTCAGCTGGGCATCCATCACCTGGCTGCCGTGGCCCTTTACCTGCGTGATTGTCCTGCTGATGTGGAGCGCCGTGCGCTTGCCGCGGATGGAAGCGTTCATGGTGTTTCTGGTTACCGTGATGGTCGTTTCACTGATGATTGCCCATAACCCTTCGGCGCTGACCACCCAACATGCCGGGCCGATGATGAACGCGCCGTGGCTGCCGTTCCTGATGCTCCTCCTCCCCGCTAACGTGATGACCATGGTGATGTATGCCTTCCGTGCCGAACGCAAACACATCACCGAGAGCGAAGAGCGCTTTCGTAATGCAATGGAGTATTCCGCCATCGGTATGGCGTTAGTCAGCATGGAGGGCCAGTGGCTTCAGGCTAACAAGGCGCTGTGCAATTTCCTCGGTTACAGCCAGACCGAGCTACAGTCGCTCACCTTCCAGCAGCTCACCTGGCCGGAAGATTTGCATACCGACCTGGAACAGCTGGAGCAGCTGGTCAACGGCGAGATCAACACCTACACCCTTGAAAAGCGCTATTACACGCGCAACGGAGAGGTCGTCTGGGCGCTTCTGGCCGTCTCCGTCGTGCGCCATGCCGATGGCTCGCCGCTCTATTTCATCGCCCAGATTGAAGACATTAACGATCTGAAGCAGACCGAGTGGGTCAATAAACGGCTGATGGAACGCATTACGCTGGCCAACGAAGCGGGCGGCATCGGCATCTGGGAGTGGGATCTGGAGCCAGACATCATCAGCTGGGATAAGCGGATGTTTGAGCTGTATGAAATTCCGCCGCACATCAAGCCCACCTGGCAGCTCTGGCACGAAAGAATATTGCCGGAGGATCGCGCCCATGCGGAGCAGGTGCTGCGGGATTCACTGGTTTCTCGTCTGCCGTTTAAGCTTGAATTCCGTATCCGCGTGAAGGAAGGCGTGCGCCATATACGCTCCCTGGCCAACCGGGTGCTGAATAAAGAGGGTGAAGTCGAACGTTTGCTCGGCATCAATATGGACATGACCGAGGTGAAGGAGCTTAACGAAGCGCTGTTTCAGGAAAAAGAGCGCCTGCACATCACGCTCGACTCCATCGGCGAAGCGGTGCTCTGTACCGATATCAACATGAACGTCACCTTTATGAACCCGGTCGCCGAGAAGATGAGCGGCTGGCTGCAGACCGAGGCCATCGGCCAGCCGATCCTGAAGGTGTTACACATCACCTTTGGGGAACGGGGCCCGCTGATGGAGAATATTCACAGCGGCGATATGTCACGCTCCGATATCGACCAGGACGTAGTGCTGAACTGCCGCACCGGCGGATCGTTTGATATTCACTACAGCATTACGCCACTCAGTACCCTTGATGGGCACAGTATTGGCTCGGTGATCGTTATTCAGGACGTCACCGAGTCGCGCAAAATGCTGCGTCAGCTAAGCTACAGCGCGTCGCACGATGCCCTCACCCACCTGGCTAATCGGGTCAGCTTCGAAAACCATCTCAAACGGCTTCTGCAAACCGTTCGCGAGACGCGTCAGCGTCATGCGCTGGTCTTTATCGATCTGGACCGCTTCAAAGCCGTCAATGATAGCGCAGGCCATGCGGCGGGAGATGCCCTGCTGCGGGAACTCTCTTCCATGATGCTAACCATGCTTCGCTCCAGCGACGTGCTGGCGCGCCTGGGCGGCGACGAGTTTGGGCTGCTGCTGCCGGACTGCAATATTGAGAGCGCGCGCTATATCACCGGGCGTTTGATCCATACCATCAATGACTATCACTTTATGTGGGAAGGTCGCCTGCACCGGATTGGCGCCAGCGCAGGGATCACGCTGATTGATGAGCATAATAACCAGGCGTCAGAAGTGATGTCGCAGGCGGATATTGCCTGTTATGCCTCGAAAAACAGCGGCCGCGGCATCGTGACGGTGTACGAACCGCAGCAGGAGCGGGATCGGAGCGCGCGCAGCATGATGTCGCTGGACGAACAATGGCATATGATCAAAGACAATCATCTGATGATGATAGCCCGCAGCGTCGCCTCCCCGCGCATACCGGAAAGCTGTAACTTCTGGCTGATTTCGCTACGCCTGTGGACCAGCCAGGGTGAAGTCCAGGAGGAGCACGCCTTCCGTTCTGGTCTGGCGGAGCCCGAACTGCTGCACGCCCTCGACAGACGTATCTTTGGTGAGTTTTTCCGCACCTCTGCCGCACAGGTCGCCCGTAAAGGGATGGGGGTAGCACTGCCGCTTTCTGCCGCCGGTTTAGCCAGCGTAACGTTGGTCGATGAGCTCCTCGACCTGCTCGATAACAGCCCCATGCCGGGCCGTCTACTGCATCTGGTTATCGCGAGCGACGTGGTGTGTAATCCGGATGAGAACCTGCAGCGAGGGCTGCAAAAGCTTCGCCAGGCGGGCTGCCGGGTGATCTTCAGCCAGATAGGGCGCGACATGAACGTCTTCAGCCACCTGAGCCCGAACATGGCCGATTATCTGATGCTCGACGCCGAGGTGGTGAGCAACGTATATGGCAATCTGATGGATGAGATGATGGTGACCATCGTTCAGGGCCACGCCCAGCGTCTGGGGATGAAAACCATCGCGGGCCCTTGCAACCAGCCCATCATGATGGATACGCTTTCCGGCATCGGCATTGATTTTATCTATGGCGACACCATCGCCGAGCCGCAGCCGCTGGATCTACTGCTCAACACCAGTTATTTCGCCATCAACTGACGGCGTCCAGCCGTCGGTATACCAGATGTGCAGCAGCGCGTAGGAGCGCCACGGCTGCCAGCGCTCGGCGTAACGACGGATCTGCGCGGGGGTCATCCCGGCGAAGCGTTGCTTAATCAGATAATCATCCGGCAGGAACACATCTTTCGCCTGCCAGCCTCTCAGGGCCAGGTAATTTGCCGTCCAGCGCCCGATGCCCGGCCGCTGCTGTAGCGCCTTCATGCCCGCCTCAACGTCCTCAGGCGGCGTCAGCGGAAACGTACCGTCAACAACCGACTGCGCCAGATGAATCAGCGCCTTCGCGCGTTTTACCGGCATCCCGAGCGCCTTGAGCGCCAGCGGATCGGCAGCGGCCAGCGCTTGCGGGGAGGGAAAGCAGACATAACCCGGAGCATCCTTCACCGGCTCACCGCACAGGGCGACAACGCGGGAAGCCAGTTTCGCCGCCATCGCCACGCTGACCAACTGCCCGAGAATGGCCCGTACGCCCTGCTCGTACGCATCCATCGCCCCCGGCAGACGCAAGCCGGGGCGGGCAGCGCCGAGATCACCCAGCGTATCTGCGATGTGCTGCGGGTTACAGGCGAGATCGAACAGGCGCGCGATGCGTTCAAGACACGTCTGCGCAACCGGAACCAACCCCGGGCTGAGCGTCACAATCAGCGTATGGGTAGCGATATCCGGCGTCACGCGAAATATCCCCTGATGGCCGTCGCAGGCAAAGCTGCGCTCGTAGTAGTCGCTCGTGACGGTTTCAATGCCCGTCACCGCACGCGCGCCGAGAAAGCCAAACATCCACTGCCAGTCGTAAGGGGGTTGCCACGTCAGGGTATACATCGCTGCTCCTTTTTTATTTTTATCAGCATAAACGGAAAGACCTTGTTTTGCCTTGCTTTCATATTCCTGTTGTCGCGATGCAGACATTTCGTTAAAGTCTCGCCCCTTCTCACCGGCATGGGGATTAATCGTGTTTATTGGATTTGACTACGGTACGGCAAACTGCTCGGTTGCGATCATGCAAAACGGCCAACCGCAGCTTCTGAAAATGGAAAAAGAGAGCACGCTGCTGCCGTCAATGCTCTGCGCGCCGACGCGTGAGGCGGTGAGCGAGTGGCTGTTCCGCCACCATCAGGTTCCGGCTACCGCGGCGGAGACCCAGGCGCTGCTGCGTCGGGCGGTCAGCTTTAACCGCGAGGAAGACATCGACGTTACCCCTTCAAGCGTGCAGTTTGGTCTCTCCTCTCTCGGGCATTACATTGAAGACCCGGAAGAGGTCTACTTCGTTAAATCGCCAAAGTCCTTCCTCGGCGCGAGCGGCCTGAAGCCGCAGCAGGTGGCGATGTTTGAAGATCTGGTCTGCGCCATGATGCTGCATATCCGCAATCAGGCGCAGTCGCAGGTGCCGGATACTATCACCCAGGCGGTGATTGGCCGCCCGATCAACTTCCAGGGGTTGGGCGGTGACGAAGCCAACCAGCAGGCACAGGGGATACTTGAGCGTGCGGCGCACCGGGCGGGATTCCGCGACGTGGTGTTTCAGTACGAGCCGGTTGCGGCGGGGCTGGATTTTGAAGCCACGCTGACGGAAGAGAAGCGCGTGCTGGTCGTCGACATCGGGGGCGGTACAACGGACTGCTCGCTGCTGCTGATGGGACCGCAGTGGCATCACCGTCGTGACCGCGAAAACAGCCTGCTCGGGCACAGCGGCTGCCGCGTAGGCGGCAACGATCTGGATATCGCCCTGGCCTTTAAGAGCCTGATGCCGCTGCTGGGCATGGGCGGGCAAACGGAAAAAGGCATCGCCCTGCCGATCCTGCCGTGGTGGAACGCGATTGCCATCAACGACGTTCCGGCGCAGAGTGATTTTTACAGCACCGCGAACGGGCGCTTCCTCAACGATCTGGTGCGCGACGCGCAGGATGCCGAGAAGGTCGCCCTGCTGTATAAAGTGTGGCGTCAGCGCCTGAGCTACCGCGTGGTGCGAACTGCGGAGGAGTGCAAAATCGCCCTTTCCGACCGTCCTGAACACGCGGTCTCCTTGCCGTTTATCAGCGAGGATCTGGCCACTGCGATTTCACAGGAGGGGCTGGAAACGGCGCTTGCTCAGCCGCTGCAGCGCATTCTGGAGCAGGTCCAGCTGGCGCTGGAGAACGGCAAAGAGAAGCCGGATGTGATCTACCTGACCGGCGGTAGCGCCCGTTCGCCGCTGATCAAGAAAGCGCTGGCGGAACAACTGCCGGGCATTCCGATTGCCGGTGGGGATGACTTTGGCTCCGTTACCGCAGGGCTGGCGCGCTGGGCGCAGGTGATGTTTAGCTAATGCGGTTGTGCCGGGTGGCGGCTTCGCCTTACCCGGCTAAAACGATCGCCACACTCAGACCATTCCTGACAGTCTTCCATATTTCCTCCATTTTTCCGCTGTGTTAGCTGACTAAACTAGTATCATTCCCCGAAGTATTCAGGATGAGAACGTATAACGATGAAAGGCAGTAACAAATCCCGCTGGGCAATCGCCGCTGGCATCATTGTGGTGGTCCTTGCCGCCGCCTGGTACTGGCACAGTCAATCTGCGAACTCCGCCGCTCCCGCTGGCGCCAGCAGCCAGGCCCAGCGCCCGGCTGGCGGCGGCCGTCACGGCATGCGCGGCGGCGCGCTGGCACCGGTTCAGGCGGCAACGGCGGTGAGCAAAGCCGTTCCGCGTTATCTGACGGGGCTCGGAACCATTACCGCCGCCAACACCGCCACGGTGCGCAGCCGCGTTGACGGTCAGCTCATCGCGATCCACTTCCAGGAAGGTCAGCAGGTCAAAGCGGGCGATCTGCTGGCGGAAATCGACCCGAGCCAGTTTAAAGTCGCTCTTGCTCAGGCGCAGGGGCAGCTCGCGAAAGACAAAGCCACCCTCGCCAACGCCCGTCGCGATCTGGCGCGCTACCAGCAGCTGGTGAAAACCAACCTCGTTTCTCGTCAGGAGCTGGACACCCAGCAGTCGCTGGTCAGCGAAACGCAGGGCACCATCAAAGCCGACGAGGCCGCCGTCGCCAGCGCGCAGCTGCAACTCGACTGGAGCCGCATCACCGCGCCGATTGACGGACGCGTGGGCCTGAAGCAGGTCGATATCGGTAACCAGATCTCGAGCGGCGACACCACGGGCATCGTGGTGATCACCCAGACCCACCCTATTGATTTAGTCTTTACCCTGCCGGAAAGCGATATCGCAACCGTCATGCAGGCGCAAAAAGCCGGCAAAGGCCTGGTGGTGGAAGCCTGGGACCGCACCAACAAGCAGAAGCTGAGCGAGGGTTCCCTGCTCAGTCTGGACAACCAGATCGATACCACCACCGGCACCATCAAGCTGAAGGCGCGCTTTAACAACCAGGACGATGCCCTCTTCCCGAACCAGTTCGTCAACGCGCGAATGCTGGTCGCTACCGAAGAGAACGCGGTAGTGATCCCCACCGCAGCGCTGCAGATGGGTAACGAAGGAAGCTTTGTCTGGGTGCTGAACAGCGACAATAAAGTGAGCAAGCATCTGGTGAAAACCGGGATTCAGGACAGCCAGACGGTGGTCATCAGCGCCGGGCTCTCCGTCGGCGACCGCGTGGTCACCGACGGCATCGACCGCCTCACCGAAGGCGCGAAAGTTGAGGTGGTTGAACCTGCAAAACAGGGAGCGACCTCCTGATGCAGGTTATGCCCCCGAGCTCTACAGGTGGGCCGTCACGCCTGTTTATCCTCCGCCCTGTCGCCACCACGCTGTTGATGGTGGCGATCCTGCTGGCCGGGATCATTGGCTACCGCTTCCTGCCCGTGTCGGCGCTGCCGGAGGTGGATTACCCAACGATTCAGGTTGTCACTCTCTATCCTGGCGCCAGCCCGGACGTGGTGACGTCCGCCATTACCGCCCCGCTGGAGCGCCAGTTTGGCCAGATGTCCGGATTAAAACAGATGTCCTCCCAGAGTTCCGGCGGGGCATCCGTCGTGACGCTGCAGTTCCAGCTAACGCTGTCGCTGGACGTCGCCGAGCAGGAAGTGCAGGCCGCCATCAACGCCGCCACCAACCTGCTGCCGTCGGACCTGCCTAACCCGCCGGTCTACAGCAAGGTGAACCCGGCGGATCCGCCGATCATGACGCTGGCCGTCACCTCCTCCGCCATGCCGATGACCCAGGTCGAAGACATGGTCGAAACCCGCGTGGCGCAGAAGATTTCTCAGGTCTCCGGCGTCGGCCTCGTCACGCTGGCGGGCGGCCAGCGCCCGGCCGTGCGCGTGAAGCTTAACGCACAGGCGATTGCCGCGCTGGGGCTGACCAGCGAAACCATCCGCACCGCCATCAGCAGTGCCAACGTCAACTCGGCGAAAGGCTCGCTTGACGGCCCGACCCGTGCGGTCACCCTCTCGGCAAACGACCAGATGCAGTCCGCCGACGAATACCGTCAGCTGATTGTGGCCTACCAGAACGGCGCGCCGATCCGCCTGGGCGACGTCGCCACCGTGGAACAAGGCGCGGAAAACAGCTGGCTCGGCGCGTGGGCGAACAAGCAGCAGGCGATCGTGATGAACGTGCAGCGCCAGCCGGGCGCCAACATCATCGAAACCGCCGACAGCATCCGCACCATGCTGCCGCAGCTGATTGAAAGCCTGCCGAAATCGGTCAGCGTAAAAGTCCTTTCCGACCGCACCACCAACATTCGCGCGTCGGTCACCGATACCCAGTTCGAGCTGATGCTGGCGATTGCGCTGGTGGTAATGATCATTTACCTGTTCCTGCGCAACGTTCCGGCAACCATTATCCCCGCCGTCGCCGTGCCGCTCTCGCTGGTCGGGACCTTTGCGGTGATGGTGTTCCTCGACTTTTCGATTAACAACCTGACGCTGATGGCGCTCACCATCGCCACCGGGTTCGTGGTGGATGACGCCATCGTCGTTATCGAGAACATCTCGCGCTATATCGAGAAAGGTGAAAAGCCGCTGGCCGCCGCGCTGAAGGGCGCAGGGGAAATCGGCTTTACCATTATCTCGTTGACCTTCTCCCTGATTGCGGTGCTGATCCCGCTACTGTTTATGGGCGACATCGTCGGGCGGCTGTTCCGCGAGTTTGCCGTGACGCTGGCGGTCGCCATTCTGATCTCTGCCGTGGTGTCGCTGACCCTGACGCCGATGATGTGCGCCCGCATGCTGAGCCACGAGTCTCTGCGCAAGCAAAACCGCTTCTCCCGCGCCTCCGAGCGGATGTTCGAGCAAATTATTGCCGCCTACGGTCGCGTGCTGGCGAAAGTGCTGAACCATCCGTGGGCAACGCTTGGCGTGGCGCTGGGCACGCTGGCGCTCAGCGTAATGCTGTGGATTTTTATTCCGAAAGGTTTCTTCCCCATCCAGGATAACGGCATTATTCAGGGCACGCTTCAGGCTCCGCAGTCGGTCTCCTTCGCGAACATGGCGCAGCGCCAGCAGCAGGTGTCTGAAATCATCATGAAAGACCCGGCGGTTGAGAGCCTGACGTCCTACGTGGGGGTGGATGGCACCAATCCGTCGCTCAACAGCGCGCGTCTGCAGATCAACCTCAAGCCGCTGGATGAGCGCGACGACCGCGTGAACGCCGTCATCGAGCGCCTGCAAAGCGCCGTGGCCCGCGTGCCGGGCGTTGAGCTTTACCTGCAGCCGATTCAGGATCTGACCATTGATACCCAGGTCAGCCGCACGCAGTATCAGTTCACGCTCCAGGCTACGTCGCTTGACGCCCTCAGCACCTGGGTGCCGCAGCTGGTTGAAAAACTTAACACCCTGCCGCAGCTCGCCGACGTCAGCAGCGACTGGCAGGACAAGGGGCTGGCGGCCTACGTCAACGTTAACCGCGACACCGCCAGCCGTCTGGGCATCACCATGTCGGACGTGGACAACGCCCTGTATAACGCCTTCGGTCAGCGCCTGATCTCCACCATCTACACCCAGGCGAACCAGTACCGCGTGGTGCTGGAGCACAACACCGAGCACACCCCCGGCCTGGCCGCGCTGGACTCGGTGCGCCTGACCAGCAAAGACGGCGGCATTGTGCCGCTGAGCGCCATCGCCACGGTGGAGGAGCGCTATACCCCGCTGTCGATTAACCACCTGGATCAGTTCCCGTCCACCACCATTTCCTTCAACGTGCCGGACGGTTACTCGCTGGGCGAGGCGGTGGAAGCCATCCAGGCTGCTGAAAAAGCGCTCAGCTTCCCGTCCGACATTCAGACCCAGTTCCAGGGCAGCACGCTGGCGTTCCAGGCCGCGCTGGGCAACACCGTCTGGCTGATCGTCGCGGCGGTCGTGGCGATGTACATCGTGCTTGGCGTGCTGTACGAAAGTTTTATCCACCCGATCACCATCCTCTCTACCCTGCCAACGGCGGGCGTGGGGGCGCTGCTGGCATTGATGCTGGCGGGCAGCGAGCTGGACGTTATTGCCATCATCGGCATCATCCTGCTTATCGGGATCGTGAAGAAAAACGCCATTATGATGATCGACTTTGCGCTGGCCGCCGAGCGCGAGCAGGGCATGTCGCCGCGCGATGCCATCTTCCAGGCCTGCCTGCTGCGTTTCCGCCCGATCCTGATGACCACGCTGGCCGCCCTGTTGGGGGCGCTGCCGCTGATGCTCAGCACCGGCGTCGGCGCGGAGCTGCGCCGCCCGCTGGGTATCGGTATGGTCGGGGGCCTGCTGGTGAGTCAGGTGCTGACGCTCTTCACCACGCCGGTGATCTATCTGCTGTTTGACCGCCTGGCGCTGTGGACCAAAAGCCGTTTCCCGAAACGTGAAGAGGAGGCGTAAGTGAAGTTTTTCGCCCTCTACATTTACCGTCCGGTGGCGACGATTTTACTCTCCGTCGCCATTACCCTGTGCGGCGTACTGGGCTTCCGGCTGCTGCCAGTTGCCCCCCTGCCGCAGGTGGATTTCCCGGTGATCATGGTCAGCGCCTCGCTGCCGGGTGCGTCACCGGAGACCATGGCCTCGTCCGTTGCCACGCCGCTGGAGCGTTCTCTTGGGCGGATTGCGGGGGTCAACGAGATGACCTCCAGCAGCTCGCTGGGCAGCACGCGCATCATTCTGGAGTTCAGCTTCGACCGGGATATTAACGGTGCCGCCCGTGACGTGCAGGCGGCCATCAACGCCGCGCAAAGCCTTCTGCCGAGCGGGATGCCGAGCCGTCCGACCTACCGCAAGGCCAATCCGTCCGACGCGCCAATCATGATCCTGACGCTGACCTCTGACACCTATTCTCAGGGGCAGCTCTACGACTTTGCGTCGACCCAGCTGGCGCAGACGATCTCACAAATCAACGGCGTGGGTGACGTGAGCGTTGGCGGCAGTTCTCTGCCCGCCGTGCGCGTGGGCCTGAACCCGCAGGCGCTGTTCAACCAGGGCGTGTCGCTGGACGACGTGCGCTCCGCCATCAGCAGCGCCAACGTGCGTAAACCGCAGGGGGCGATTGAGGACGGCAGCCACCGCTGGCAGATCCAGACCAACGACGAGCTAAAAACCGCCGCGGAATACCAGCCGCTGATTATTCACTACAACAACGGCGCGGCGGTACGCCTGAGCGACGTCGCCAGCGTCACCGACTCGGTGCAGGACGTGCGCAACGCCGGGATGACCAACGCTAAACCGGCCATCCTGCTGATGATCCGCAAGCTGCCGGAGGCGAACATTATTGAGACGGTGAACAGCATTCGCGCCCGCCTCCCGGAGCTACAGGAGACCATCCCGGCAGCAATCGATCTGCAGATTGCCCAGGATCGCTCCCCGACCATCCGCGCCTCGCTTGAAGAGGTGGAGCAAACGCTGATTATCTCCGTCGCGCTGGTGATCCTGGTGGTGTTCCTGTTCCTGCGCTCCGGCCGCGCGACGCTGATCCCGGCGGTGGCCGTGCCGGTGTCGCTGATTGGGACCTTTGCCGCCATGTACCTGTGTGGCTTTAGCCTTAACAACCTGTCGCTGATGGCCCTGACGATTGCAACGGGCTTCGTGGTGGATGACGCCATCGTGGTGCTGGAGAACATTTCCCGCCACCTTGAAGCGGGCGTGAAACCGCTGCAGGCCGCGCTGCAGGGCACGCGCGAGGTGGGCTTTACGGTACTTTCCATGAGCCTGTCGCTGGTGGCGGTATTCCTGCCACTGCTGCTGATGGGCGGGCTGCCGGGCAGGCTGCTGCGGGAGTTTGCCGTCACGCTCTCGGTCGCCATCGGGATTTCGCTGGTGATTTCCCTGACGCTGACGCCGATGATGTGCGGCTGGATGCTCAAGCGCAGCAAGCCTCACTCGCAGCCGCGTCGCAAAGGCTTTGGTCGTTTTCTGATGGCGATGCAGGAAGGCTACGGCAAATCGCTGAAGTGGGTGCTGAACCATACGCGGCTGGTCGGCCTGGTGCTGATCGCCACCATTGGGCTCAACGTCTGGATGTACATCACCATCCCTAAAACCTTCTTCCCGGAGCAGGACACCGGCGTGCTGATGGGCGGGATTCAGGCGGACCAGAGCATTTCATTCCAGGCAATGCGCGGCAAGCTGCAGGACTTTATGAAGATCATTCGTGAGGATCCGGCTGTAGACAACGTCACTGGCTTTACCGGCGGCTCCCGCGTTAACAGCGGGATGATGTTCATTACCCTTAAGCCGCGCGGCGAGCGCAACGAAACGGCGCAGCAGGTGATTGACCGCCTGCGGGTGAAGCTCGCCAAAGAGCCGGGCGCAAACCTGTTTTTGATGGCCGTTCAGGATATCCGCGTCGGCGGGCGGCAGGCGAACGCCAGCTACCAGTACACGTTGCTCTCGGATGATTTAGCCGCCCTGCGCGAGTGGGAGCCGAAGATCCGTAAGGCGCTGGCCGCCCTGCCGGAGCTGGCGGACGTGAACTCCGATCAGCAGGACAACGGCGCGGAGATGGCGCTCACCTATGACCGCGAAACCATGTCGCGGCTGGGCATCAACGTTGAAGCCGCCAACAGCCTGCTAAATAACGCCTTCGGCCAGCGCGAGATCTCCACCATCTATCAGCCGATGAACCAGTATAAGGTGGTGATGGAAGTTGACCCGCGCTACACCCAGGACATCAGCGCGCTGGACAAAATGTTTGTGATTAACAGCGACGGCAAGGCGATTCCGCTCTCGTACTTTGCCAGCTGGCGGCCAGCCAACGCGCCGCTGTCGGTGAACCATCAGGGGCTGTCGGCGGCGTCGACCATCTCCTTTAACCTGCCCGCCGGTTCGTCGCTTTCCGAGGCCAGCGACGCGATCAACCGCGCGATGACGCAGCTCGGCGTACCGTCCACCGTGCGCGGCAGCTTTGCCGGGACCGCGCAGGTGTTTCAGGAGACGATGAACTCACAGGTGATTTTGATTCTGGCGGCCATCGCCACGGTCTATATTGTGCTTGGCGTCCTGTATGAGAGCTACGTTCACCCACTGACCATCCTCTCGACGCTGCCGTCGGCGGGCGTGGGGGCGCTTCTTGCGCTGGAGCTGTTTGGCGCGCCATTCAGCCTGATCGCGCTTATCGGGATCATGCTGCTGATCGGCATCGTGAAAAAAAACGCCATCATGATGGTGGACTTTGCGCTGGACGCCCAGCGCAACGGCAACCTCTCGCCGGAAGAGGCCATTTTCCAGGCCTGCCTGCTGCGTTTTCGTCCGATCATGATGACCACCCTGGCGGCGCTGTTTGGCGCGCTGCCGCTGGTTATCTCGGGCGGCGACGGCTCAGAGCTGCGCCAGCCGCTGGGGATCACCATTGTCGGCGGCCTGGTGATGAGCCAGCTGCTGACGCTGTACACCACGCCGGTGGTCTATCTGTTCTTCGACCGCCTGCGGCTGCGCTTTTCGCGTAAAAACAGAGAAACGGTAAACGGGTAAATGACTGAGCTTCCCAGCAACGTTCGCTGGCAATTGTGGATAGTCGCCTTCGGCTTCTTTATGCAGTCGCTGGATACGACCATCGTCAACACCGCCCTCCCCTCCATGGCGAAAAGCCTGGGAGAGAGCCCGCTGCATATGCACATGGTGATTGTCTCCTACGTGCTGACGGTGGCCGTGATGCTGCCTGCCAGCGGCTGGCTGGCGGACAAAGTGGGCGTGCGGAATATCTTCTTTACCGCCATCGTGCTGTTTACCGCTGGCTCGCTGTTTTGCGCCCAGGCCAGCACCCTAGACCAACTGGTGACGGCGCGCGTGCTGCAGGGCGTCGGCGGGGCGATGATGGTGCCCGTCGGGCGGTTAACGGTGATGAAGATTGTGCCACGCGAGCAGTACATGGCGGCGATGACCTTCGTCACGCTGCCCGGCCAGGTAGGGCCGCTGCTGGGCCCGGCGCTGGGCGGGATGCTGGTGGAGTATGCCTCCTGGCACTGGATCTTCTTGATCAATCTGCCGGTGGGCATCATCGGCGCCATCGCCACCCTGACGCTGATGCCGAACTACAAAATGCAGACCCGACGCTTTGATTTCTTCGGCTTTATTCTGCTGGCGGCGGGCATGGCCACGCTCACCCTGGCGCTCGACGGGCAAAAGGGGCTGGGGATCTCCGCCCTGACGCTCGGGGTGCTGGTGGTTATCGGCATCACCGCCATTCTGTGGTATCTGTGGCATGCTCGCGGGAATGACCAGGCGCTGTTCAGCCTGAACTTATTTAAAAATCCCACCTACCGCCTTGGCCTGTTCGGCAGCTTCGCCGGACGTATCGGCAGCGGCATGCTGCCGTTTATGACGCCCGTGTTTCTGCAAATTGGCATGGGGTTTTCGCCGTTCCACGCGGGCCTGATGATGATCCCGATGGTGCTCGGCAGCATGGGGATGAAGCGCATCGTGGTGCAGGTGGTGAACCGCTTTGGCTACCGTCACGTGCTGGTGGCCGCCACGCTGGGGCTGTCGCTGGTCAGCCTGCTGTTTATGGCCGTGGCGCTGATGGGCTGGTACTACGTCCTGCCGCTGGTGCTGTTCTGCCAGGGGATTGTCAACTCCATGCGCTTCTCATCGATGAATACCCTGACGCTGAAAGACCTGCCGGACGATCTGGCGAGCAGCGGCAACAGCCTGCTGTCGATGATCATGCAGCTCTCCATGAGCGTCGGCGTGACCATCGCGGGTTTACTGCTCGGCATGTACGGCCAGCATCACCTCAGCGTCGACACGCCGGTGGCGCATCAGGTCTTTTTATATACCTATCTCAGCATGGCGGTCATTATCGCCCTGCCCGCTTTCATCTTCGCCAGAGTGCCGGATGATACCAGCAAGAACGTCGTGATTAGGCGCGGCAAAAGGAGTGGCTCATGAAATTCTGGCGTCCGGGTATTACCGGCAAGCTCTTCGTGGCGATCTTCGCCACCTGTATCGTCCTGCTGATCACTATGCACTGGGCGGTGCGGATCAGCTTTGAGCGCGGTTTTATTGATTACATCAAGCATGGCAATGAACAGCGTTTACAGGGCTTAAGCGATGCGCTGAGTGAACAGTACGCCCAGCACGGCAACTGGCGTTTTCTGCGCAACAATGACCGCTTTATTTTCCAGATCCTGCGCTCGCTGGAGCACGATGCCGGCGACGATCGGCCTGGCCCGGGGATGCCGCCGCACGGCTGGCGCACCCAGTTCTGGGTAATCGATCAAGATATGCGCACGCTGGTTGGGCCGCGCGCCCCGATACCGCCGGACGGCACCCGCCGGGCAATTAAGGTGAATAACGCGACCGTCGGCTGGGTTATCGCCTCACCGGTGGAGCGCCTGACGCGCAACACCGACATCAACTTTGACCGCCAGCAGCGCCGGACCAGCTGGCTGATCGTCGCTCTCTCCACCCTGCTCGCCGCGCTCGCCACCTTCCCGCTGGCGCGCGGTCTGCTCGCGCCGGTGAAACGGCTGGTGGAAGGCACGCACAAGCTGGCCGCCGGGGATTTCACCACCCGCGTCGACACCCGCAGCCAGGACGAACTGGGCAAGCTGGCGCAGGACTTTAACCAACTCGCCAGCACGCTGGAGAAAAACCAGCAGATGCGCCGCGACTTTATGGCCGATATTTCCCACGAGCTGCGTACCCCGCTGGCGGTGCTGCGCGGCGAGCTGGAAGCCATTCAGGACGGCGTGCGCCAGTTTACGCCCGAATCGGTGGCCTCCCTGCAGGCGGAGGTGGGCACGCTCACCAAGCTGGTGGACGATCTCCACCAGCTCTCCATGTCCGACGAAGGCGCACTGGCCTACCAGAAGGCGCCTGTCGATGTGATTAACGTACTGGAGGTGGCGAGCGGTGCCTTCCGCGAGCGCTTTGCCAGTCGCAACCTAAAAATCGACCTCTCCCTGCCGGACAGCGCGGTGGTGTTTGGCGACAAAGACCGGCTGATGCAGCTGTTCAACAACCTGCTGGAGAACAGCCTACGCTACACCGACAGCGGTGGCGGGCTGCATATCTCCGGCAGGCAGGACAACGGGCGCTTCGCCCTCACCTTCGCGGATTCCGCCCCCGGCGTGCAGGACGCACAGCTGGAAAAATTGTTCGAGCGCTTTTACCGCACCGAAGGCTCCCGCAACCGCGCCAGCGGCGGTTCCGGCCTGGGGCTGGCGATTTGCGTTAACATCGTCGAGGCGCATAATGGCACCATTCGCGCCGCCCATTCGCCTTTTGGCGGGGTTAGCATTACAGTAGAGTTACCTCTGGAACGGGATTTATCGAGAGAAGTATGACCGAGTTACCGATTGACGAAAACACGCCGCGCATTTTGATCGTCGAAGACGAACCCAAGCTGGGACAGCTGCTGATCGACTATTTACGCGCGGCCAGCTATGCCCCGTCACTGATCAGCCACGGCGACCAGGTGCTGCCGTACGTGCGCCAGACCCCGCCGGATCTTATCCTGCTGGATTTAATGCTGCCTGGCGTTGATGGCCTGACCCTGTGCCGGGAAATTCGTCGCTTCTCCGACGTGCCGATCGTCATGGTTACCGCCAAAATCGAAGAGATTGACCGTCTGCTGGGGCTCGAAATCGGCGCGGACGACTACATCTGCAAGCCCTACAGCCCGCGTGAGGTGGTGGCCCGCGTGAAAACCATTCTGCGCCGCTGCAGGCCGAAGCGCGAGCTTCAGATGCTGGACGCCGAAAGCCCGCTGATTGTGGATGAGAGCCGCTTCCAGGCGAGCTGGCGCAGCAAGCTGCTGGACCTCACCCCTGCGGAGTTCCGCCTGCTGAAAACCCTCTCCCACGAGCCGGGAAAAGTCTTCTCACGCGAACAGCTGCTGAACCACCTGTACGACGATTACCGCGTGGTGACCGATCGCACCATCGACAGCCACATCAAAAACCTGCGCCGCAAGCTGGAGGCGCTGGACGCCGAGCAGTCATTTATTCGCGCGGTGTACGGCGTGGGGTATCGCTGGGAAGCGGATGCGTGCAGGATTGCCTAGTTAGCCGCTGGTTAATCCAGGCCGGGTAAAGCGAAGCCGCCACCCGGCACAATAACTTTACCTCCCTGCCCCGCAGCGCTACAATGCCCGCCCTTAAAGTGGGGGATCTCCCCTTACCGCTGCACCTGGTGCATGCGGATCTGACCTGTCATCAGAACGAGAACAAACATGTTTAAACCGGAACTCCTTTCCCCGGCGGGAACGCTGCAAAATATGCGTTACGCTTTCGCCTATGGCGCCGACGCCGTGTATGCGGGCCAGCCGCGCTACTCGCTGCGCGTGCGTAATAACGAATTCAACCACGAGAACCTGCAGCTCGGCATCAACGAGGCGCATGCTCTGGGTAAAAAATTCTACGTGGTGGTCAACATCGCGCCGCACAACGCCAAGCTGAAAACGTTCATCCGCGACCTGAAGCCGGTGGTGGATATGGGGCCGGACGCGCTGATCATGTCGGACCCGGGTTTAATCATGCTGGTTCGGGAGAACTTCCCGGAAATGGATATTCACCTCTCCGTACAGGCTAACGCCGTCAACTGGGCGACGGTGAAATTCTGGAAGCAGATGGGGCTGACCCGCGTCATCCTGTCTCGCGAGCTTTCGCTGGAAGAGATCGAAGAGATCCGCACCCAGGTGCCGGATATGGAAATCGAAATCTTCGTTCACGGCGCGCTGTGCATGGCCTACTCCGGCCGCTGCCTGCTCTCCGGCTATATCAACAAGCGCGACCCGAACCAGGGTACCTGCACCAACGCCTGCCGCTGGGAATATAACGTCCAGGAAGGCAAAGAGGACGACATCGGCAACATCGTCCACAAGCACGAGCCTATTCCGGTGACCAACGTTGAGCCTACGCTGGGCATCGGCGCGCCAACCGACAGCGTGTTTATGATTGAAGAAGCCAAACGTCCGGGCGAGTACATGACCGCCTTTGAAGACGAGCACGGCACCTACATCATGAACTCGAAAGATCTGCGCGCCATCGCCCACGTTGAGCGCCTGACCCAGATGGGCGTGCACTCCCTGAAGATTGAAGGCCGCACCAAATCCTATTACTACTGCGCGCGTACCGCACAAGTGTACCGTAAAGCCATCGACGATGCGGCGGCCGGTAAACCGTTCGATACTAGCCTGCTGGAAACGCTGGAAGGCCTGGCGCACCGCGGCTATACCGAAGGCTTCCTGCGCCGCCATACCCACGACGACTACCAGAACTACGAGCACGGCTACTCCGTTTCCGAGCGCCAGCAGTTTGTCGGCGACTTCACCGGCGAGCGCAAAGGCGCGCTGGCGGCCGTGGCGGTGAAAAACAAGTTCACCAAAGGCGACAGCCTGGAGCTGATGACCCCGCAGGGCAACATGAACTTCACGCTGGAGCATCTGGAAAACGGCAAAGGCGAAGCGATTGAGGTTGCGCCGGGCGACGGGCATACCGTCTGGCTGCCGGTTCCGGAAGAGGTGGAGCTGAAGTTCGCGCTGCTGATGCGTAACTTCAACGGTGAAAGCACACGTAATCCACACGGCAAATAGTCATTCAGGGAAATTTTTTCGCGCTGGGATAATTCTTAGAATCGGATCACATACCGCTTCGTTCAATACGGGTATTATCCCACGCGCTGAAAAACATAACCCATAAATGCTAGCTGTACCAGGAACCACCTCCTTAGCCTGCGTAATCTCCCTTACGCGGGCTTATTTTTTGCCTTCTCTCTCCTCAATCCAGGCAATGAGTTCGTCGATTTGCTTCTCTGAGAACACGGCGATCCCATTCTCAGCGAGCAACGACGCAGCAACCCCCATCCCCGCTTTCTGTATACCGCGAAACGATCCGTCATAAATAAACTCACTGCCGCACGTTGGGCTGCCATCGGTTAACAATGCAGCGCTACACCCCGACTCCTGAGCAGCGCGTAGCGCAAGCCAGGCTGCAAGCTGATACTGCTCAGTAACGTCCTGCCCGGTATTTTCAATAATTCTGGCTTGGCCGCGCATTACGTCTTTGCCATCAGCGGACATAATCTCTGCCGGAGGACGCGGTACAGGCAGCCCGGCAGCCAATTCAGGGCAGTGGATAACCAGACGTTGTCCCTGTTGCCAGCGAGCGAGTTGCGCTTTCATTCTCGCTTTTTCACTTCCGTTATAACGGACCCTGAAGCCCATCAGGCACGCGCTTACCAAAATTTTATTCATCATCACTTTCCTGTGATTACGTTAATATCATCGCTGGAGTGTAACGCGCTTTCGGGCATATTTTGTTCCTTTCATCCTGTTCTTACCCGCTTTTTTCCTCTCTGCTATACACTCTTACTAACGCTAAAAAAGGGAGCAGCGAGGATGGCAACCTATCCAGACAGTTTATTGATTCTCAATGGCAAAAGTGCAGGCAACGATCCGTTGCGTCAGGCGATTATGGGTTTGCGTGACGACGGCGCACGTATCCACGTGCGCGTGACATGGGAAAAAGGCGACGCGGCACGCTATATCAACGAAGGCTTAGCGTTAGGTATCAGCACCATCATTTCCGGCGGCGGCGACGGCACCATCAATGAGATCGCCTCTGCGCTTATCGACCTGCCACCGGCAGATCGCCCGGTGATGGGCATATTACCGCTCGGCACCGCCAATGATTTTGCCACCAGCGCCGGGATCCCGGAAGATTTAGAGAAGGCGCTTCAGCTGGCGATCCTCGGCAAAGCCACCGCCGTGGATATCGCCCAGGTGAATGACAAAACCTGCTTTATCAATATGGCGACGGGTGGATTCGGCACGCGCATTACCAGCGAAACGCCGGAAAAACTGAAGGCGGCGCTGGGCGGTGTGTCATACCTGATCCACGGTTTGATGCGCATGGACACCCTCAAGCCGGACCGATGCGAAATTCGCGGTGAGGATTTTCAGTGGCAGGGTGACGCGCTGGTGATTGGGATTGGCAACGGACGTCAGGCAGGCGGCGGACAGCAGCTCTGCCCGGAGGCGCTGATTAACGATGGTCAGCTACAGCTGCGCATTTTCACCGGCGACGGTCTGCTGCCCGCGCTGTTTACCACGCTGACGCAGCCGGAAGAGAGCCCGAATATCATTGACGGTAAATCGGCGTGGTTCGAGGTGAATGCTCCGCACGGGATGACGTTTAACCTCGATGGAGAGCCGCTTAGCGGGACGCAGTTCCGCATTGAGGTATTACCCGGCGCGCTGCAGTGCAGGCTGCCGCCGGACTGTGTGCTTTTGCGCTGATGTTTCACACGGTGCGCGATGATGCCCTCACCCCAACCCTCTCCCACAGGGAGAGGGAGATGGAGACGTCAGGCAATTGTGACTTTACTGTCCAGATAGACGTCCTGAACCGCATTGATCAGCTTCACGCCGTCGGCCATTGATTTCTTGAACGCCTTACGGCCAAGGATCAGCCCCATGCCACCCGCGCGTTTGTTGATAACCGCCGTACGCACCGCATCGGACAGGTCAGTATCGCCGCCCGCCGCGCCGCCGGAGTTAATCAGCCCTGCACGACCCATGTAGCAGTTCGCCAGCTGGTAGCGCACCAGGTCGATCGGGTTATCGCTGGTCAGCTTGCTGTAGACGCGATCGTCGGTGTAGCCAAAGTTCACCGCTTTATAGCCACCGTTATTCTCGGCCATTTTCTGCTTCACGATGTCCGCGCCGATGGTGGCGGCCAGATGGTTCGCCTGGCCGGTCAGGTCGGCGGAGACGTGATAATCCACCCCGTCTTTTTTGAACGCCGAGTTACGCAGGTACGCCCACAGCACGGTCACCATACCCAGCTCGTGCGCGCGCTCAAACGCTGCGGAGATCTCTTCAATCTGACGACGGGACTGTTCAGAGCCGAAGTAAATCGTCGCCCCGACGGCCACCGCCCCCATGTTGAACGCCTGCTCGACGCTGGCGTAGAGGGTCTGGTCATACTCGGTGGGGTAGCTGAGAGTTTCGTTGTGATTCAGCTTCACGAGGAACGGAATGCGGTGGGCATAGCGACGCGAAACCGAAGCCAGCACGCCGTAGGTGGAGGCTACACAGTTACAGCCCGCTTCAATCGCCAGCTCAACAATGTTCTTCGGATCGAAGTAAAGCGGGTTCGCCGCGAAAGAGGCACCCGCCGAGTGCTCAACGCCCTGGTCCACCGGCAGAATAGAGAGATACCCGGTACCGCCGAGTCGCCCGGTGTTGTAGAGGGTCTGCATATTTCGCAGGACCGCAGGCGGACGGTTGTTATCCACCATCACGCGGTCAACGTAGTCGTGACCAGGCAGGTAAAGCTGGTCGGCTGGAATGGTCATACAACGATGCTGTAAAAGGCTGTCGGCGTCTTTGCCAAGCAACTGCGCAATATCAGTCATGTGATACTCCCGTAAATCCGACGTCGTGTCGGTGTGTGTTTATCCAGTCCCATCTTTTATGGGCAGACTAAGCTTGGTACCGACTTAACAGATTTTCCACCATATGCATTTTTTTTCAGCACAATCTGCTGGCTCGATTCGTGTACAACAAAACTGTTACATTGATCAAACAATCGCCACAAAGGTATTTAAAAGGTATTATTGAGTGGTATGTTAAAGGCGTACCTTATCTGACATGCAGGATTAAATAATGAAAACGAAAGTCCAACTGTCATTCATGATGTTTGTTGAATGGTTTATCTGGGGCGCGTGGTTTGTGCCATTGTGGCTGTGGCTGAGCAAAAGCGGGTTTACCGCCGGGGAAATTGGCTGGTCTTACGCCTGTACCGCGATTGCCGCGATCCTCTCTCCTATCCTGGTCGGCTCGCTGACGGACCGCTTCTTCGCCGCGCAGAAAGTGCTGTCGGTGCTAATGTTCGCCGGCGCGATCCTGATGTACTTCGCCGCGCAGCAAACCCAGTTCAGCACCTTCTTCCCGCTGCTGCTGGTCTATTCCCTGACCTATATGCCGACCATCGCGCTGACCAATAGCATTGCCTTCGCGAACGTGGACGACGTTGAGGCTGATTTCCCGCGTATCCGCGTGATGGGCACCATCGGCTGGATCGCCTCGGGGCTGGCGTGCGGGTTCCTGCCACAGATGCTCGGCTACAGCGATATTTCCGATACCAATATTCCGCTGCTGATGACCGCAGCCAGCTCCGCCCTGCTCGGCGTCTTTGCCCTGTTCCTGCCGAACACGCCGCCGAAAAGTACCGGCAAGCTGGATTTCAAAGTCATGCTGGGGCTGGATGCGCTGGTCCTGCTGCGCGACAAAAACTTCCTGGTATTCTTCTTCTGCTCGTTCCTGTTCGCCATGCCGCTGGCCTTCTACTACATCTTCGCCAACGGCTATCTCACCGAAGTGGGGATGAAAAACGCCACCGGCTGGATGACGCTCGGCCAGTTCTCTGAAATCTTCTTTATGCTCGCCCTGCCGTTCTTTACCAAACGCTTTGGTATTAAGAAGGTCTTACTGCTGGGCCTGATTACCGCCGCCATCCGCTACGGCTTCTTTGTTTACGGTGGCGCTGAACAGTACTTCACCTACGCCCTGCTGTTCCTCGGCATCCTGCTGCACGGCGTGAGCTATGACTTCTACTACGTGACCGCGTACATCTACGTGGATAAAAAAGCGCCGGTGCACATGCGCACCGCCGCGCAAGGCCTGATTACGCTGTGCTGTCAGGGGTTTGGTAGCCTGCTGGGTTACCGCCTGGGCGGCGTGATGATGGAAAAAATGTTCGCTTACAAAGAGCCGGTGAATGGGCTGACCTTCAACTGGGCCGGAATGTGGACATTTGGTGCAGTCATGATTGCCGTGATTGCCGTGCTGTTTATGCTGTTTTTCCGCGAATCGGATAAAGAGATCACCGCAATTGAGGTGGTTGATGGCGATACCGCGCTGACACAAGGGGAAGTTAAATGAAACAAGACCGTATTCTCGGGGCCCTTTACGGCCAGGCGTTAGGGGATGCGATGGGCATGCCGTCGGAGCTGTGGCCGAGAAAGCGCGTCAAGGCGCACTTCGGCTGGATCGACCGCTTTTTACCCGGCCCGGCAGAGAATAACGCGGCCTGCTATTTCAAACAGGCAGAGTTCACCGATGACACCTCGATGGCGCTGTGCCTGGCCGATGCGATTATCGAGTGCGACGGGGAGATTAACGCGGACGTTATCGGCAAGCATATCCTGAACTGGGCGCTCGACTTCGACGCGTTCAACAAGAACGTGCTCGGCCCGACCTCGAAAATCGCGCTTAACGCGATTCGTGACGGGAAGCCGGTCAGCGAGCTGGATAACAACGGCGTGACCAACGGGGCGGCAATGCGCGCCTCCCCGCTGGGCTGCCTGCTCCCGGCGACGCGGCTGGAGCACTTTGTGGACCAGGTTGCGCAGGCCTCCAGCCCGACGCACAAATCGGATCTCGCCATTGCCGGCGCGGTGGTGATTGCCTGGGCGGTTTCCCGCGCCATCGACGGGGAACGCTGGCAGAACATCGTCGATGCCCTGCCGGGGATCGCCCGCTATGCGCAGGAGGCGAAAACCACCACCTTCAGCGCGTCGCTCGCGGCACGCATTGAGCTGGCGCTTAAGACCGTGCGGGACGCCAACGGCATCGACTCCGCCAGCGAGCAGATTTATCAGCTCACTGGCGCGGGTACCAGCACCATTGAGTCCGTTCCGGCAGCCATCGCAATGGTGGAGCTGGCGGGAACCGACCCGAACCGCTGCGCCATTTTATGCGCCAATCTGGGTGGCGATACCGACACCATTGGCGCGATGGCGACGGCCATCTGCGGCGCGCTCCACGGCGTGCAGGCCATTGACCCGGCGCTCAAAGCCGAACTCGACGCCGTTAATCAGCTCGATTTCGGTCACTACTGTGAAAAACTGCTGCACTTCAGGGAGCAAAGGGAGGGCGTATGAATTCTTTTGCCCAACGTCTCGACACCCTGCACGCCACGCGCCCGGTGACGGTGCTGGGCGCGGCGGTGATTGACGTCATCGCCGACGCCTACGCCCTGCCCTGGCGCGGGTGTGATATCGAGCTTAAACAGCAGGGGGTGAATATCGGCGGCTGCGCGCTGAATATCGCCATCGCCCTGAAACGGCTCGGCATTGTGGCTCAAAACGCCCTCCCCGTCGGCCACGGCGTGTGGGCGGATATTATTCGTAACGCAATGGCGAAGCAGGATCTGCACAGCGCCGTGGAGGCTGAAACCGGCGACAACGGCTGGTGTCTGGCGCTGGTGGAGCCTGACGGCGAGCGCACCTTCATGTCCTTTAGCGGCGTCGAGAACCAGTGGCAGCAGCGCTGGCTTGACGAGCTAAACGTCCCGCAAAATAGCCTGGTTTATCTCTCCGGCTACCAGTTGGCCTCGCCGTGCGGCGAGCTGCTGACGGGCTGGCTTGAAGGGCTGGAGGACGTGACGGCGCTTATCGATTTCGGCCCACGCATCGCGGATATCCCCGACGCGCTGATGGCGCGGATTATGGCCTGCAGGCCGATCGTGTCGCTTAATCGTCAGGAAGCGGAGCTCGCTGCTGAAAGGCTGGGCGTTGAGGCTGAAAACCTGGGCGAGGAGTGGCAGCAGCGCTTCGGCGCCGCGCTGATTGTGCGGCATGATAAAGACGGTGCTGCCTGGTATGACGGCGACGCATCGGGCGTTGTTCCGGCGTTTCCCGCCACGGTAGTGGACACCATTGGCGCTGGCGACAGCCACGCGGGCGGCACGCTTGCCGGGCTGGCGGCGGGATGGTCGCTGGCAGACGCCGTTCTGCTGGGGAATGCCGTGGCGTCCTGGGTGGTGAGCCATCGCGGCGGCGACTGCGCGCCCACTCGTGAGGAATTACTCCTCGCACACAAAGACGTATAGGTCGCTGCGACAGTAGCTGATGCTGTACTCAATCGGCCGGTGCTGCTGGTCAAGCGCAACCTGCTTGATCACCAGCACCGGTATTTTTTCGTCCATCTTAATGTGCGCCTGAAACTCGCTGTCCGGCATGCGGGCGCTGACCCGTGAACGGGTGCGCTGCGGGAAGATATTCTGACTGCGGAAGTAGTCGTACAGCGAAATCCCTATCGCATCCGGTTCGGGAATGAGCCCAACCGGCACCCAGGACTCTTCAATCGACACCGCATCGTCATCCACATAGCGAATACGCTTCAGCAAAAAGACGTCGCTGTTCGGCTCCAGCGACAGGTGTCCCGCCACCTCTTCCGGGCATTTCACCACGCGTTTATTGACCCACAGCGTATTAGGCGTTTTACCGCGTAGTACCACCTGCTGAGAAAACCCGCGCGCTTCCTTGAGCGAGTATTCGAAGATGTTGTTAATTTGCGTGCCGTAACCCCGGGCACGCGTGACAACGCCCTCGGCTTCCAGCGCCTGCATCGCTTTGCGCACGGTGATCCGCGACACGCCGGTTAACTGGCTCAGATCGCGCTCGCCGGGCAAAATGTTCCCGTGCTCCAGCACGCCGCTGCGCACCGCGTTTTTTACCGTTTCGGCAAATTTCAGGTACAGCGGCGTGTTGTCAGGCGCGGCGATCCGTTCAGTCAGTTGAGCGATTAACCGGGTATGCGCTTGTTCCATCTCTGTTTTCTCAGGCGTGGTGTTTCCTGCCAGTATACTGGGTTACCACCACGCATGAAAATGATGAACCGGCCCAATACCGTGACCGACTTCCAGAGTATCGGCTTTTGCCAGCGCCGCCGACAGCCAGATTTTCGCTTCTCGCACCGTATCAGCCCAGCCGTCATGCCGCGGGCGCAGCGCCGCCAGAGCGGCGGAGAGAGTGCACCCCGTGCCGTGGGTGTTTTTGGTCTGTACGCGCGGAGCCGTAAAACGTTGCTCGCCGTCGCGGGTAAAGAGCCAGTCCGGGCTTTCAGCGTCATCCAGATGACCGCCTTTCATCAGCACCGCCCCGCAGCCCATCGCCAGCAGCGCATACCCCTGCTCTTTCATTTCGCGTTCAGTTTGCGCGTGCGACGTGCCTAACAGCGCGGCGGCTTCCGGCAGATTGGGCGTGATGATCGCCACCTGCGGCAGCAGCTTATTGCGCAGCGTCTCAACGGCGGAGGCGGAGAGCAGCGGATCGCCGCTTTTTGCCAGCATGACGGTATCCAGCACCACGTTTTGCACCTGATAGCGTTTAAGCCGCTCGGCCACCGCCTCCACAATATCCGTCTCGGCCAGCATGCCGATCTTGGTGGTATCAATCCGCACGTCGCTGAACACCGAATCCAGCTGCGCGGCAACAAAATCCGGCTCGATACGGTAGACCGACTGCACGCCGCGCGTGTTTTGCGCTACCAGCGCGGTAATCACCGAGCAGCCATACGCGCCAAGGGCCGAGAAGGTTTTCAAATCGGCCTGGATGCCCGCGCCGCCGCTGGGGTCGGTACCGGCAATGGTCAGGGCGTTAATCCGCTTCATGCCTGTTCCTCCAGCGTATAGAGCGCATCCAGGAAGGCGCTGGCAAAACTGCCCGGGCCACGCGACTGCGCAACGGCGACCGTTCCGGCCCGCTTCATCCATCCGCAGGCGGCAGCAATGTTATCCAGCCGGTCCCCCGGCAGCGAGCAGCTCGCCGCCACAACGGCAGAAAGCGCGCACCCGGTGCCCACTACGCGCGTCATTAACGGGTCTCCGCCCGTTACCGTTCGGGTCCGCTCTCCGTCAGTGATGTAGTCCACCTCGCCGGTGATCACCACAATGGCATGGGTCTGGCGGGCCAACGCCTGAGCGGCAGGCAACGCGCTGGCGGCGGTGTCGGTGGTATCAACACCGCGCCCGCCCGCGCTCATTCCGGCCAGAGCCAGGATTTCAGAGGCGTTGCCGCGAATGGTGGTCGGGTTCAGTGCCAAAATTTGATGGCAAAAACGGGTTCGGAACGTCAGGGCACCCACCGCAACCGGGTCCAGCGTCCAGGGTTTACCTGCCGCCACCGCGCTTTCAATCGCCCGACGCATCGACTGGGCGCGCGGTGCGGTCAGCGTGCCGACGTTGATTAACAGCGCATCGGCTATCGCGGCAAACTGTTCGGCCTCTTCGGCCTCAATCACCATCGCCGGGGATGCGCCAAGGGCCAGCAAAACGTTGGCCGTAAAGGTCTGTACGACGTCATTGGTCATGCAGTGGGTCAGCGGAGAACGGGTGCGGAAGTGGTGTAAAACGTGTAAATCGAGCAGGTCAGGCTGCATGGGTTCGCTCCTGCCTTGCGTGAAGAAGCGATGACCGCGAAGGCATCTGACTTCCCTACGCTGGCATTATCCAGATCAGGTAATACGGGTATTTCTCAGCCTTCACAAAGAAGGGCACCCCGAGTCATTTGGTAAGAATTGACTTACTTTTTTCCAGATTAGGGGAAGTTGCTGGCTGACGCAAGCGCCCTTGTGGGGATCGCTTCTTCACGCAGGGTTGGTGCGAAAGAAAAGGCTAGCAGCGATAATTACAGAACTATTATGCCACTTCTTTAAATCAACGCCATTCGTTATTACATTTCCATTACGTCCAAAAAACATCCACTTTTTCAGCGTGTAAGAAATAGCTCGAACAACATAATTTTTTCCGCTTTCAGTCAGTCTCTTTTACGTTTCATTAATCATTAAAACTTATTTCGAATGAAATATAAAGTAATCCACAAACCGTTTAACCCCGCTAAACATTTAGCCTCTCAATCAAGGGGTTACCGCGAAACTCGCGTTTGGCCCCTCATCTTATAAGTTAATGTAAACATTGAGATATTTCCCTTCACCTCTTAAAAATTCACTTTGGATATTCATGCCATTTATGATTTAGATCAATATCCAAAAGATCGCATTAATGGATAGTTACTGCACGTTACGAATTAAGTGATTTATTCAAAATTTAACGTAACTCCGTTATTTTAATCGGGCGTAACCAGACGTTACATCAACACGCCAGGATAGCCAGCCTTGCCCATTTTTACTTTTTAAATGATGAGTGTTTTACAAATGAAAGTTGTTAAAAATGCCGTTACTGCTTTTGTATTTGGTGTTATTTTCACTGGCTCTATGAACGTAACTCAAGCAGCTGATGTAAACATAAACCTTAACGATAACGTATTCAATTCAGGTACTTTTATTCAGGTTCAGGGCACTGACAAAACCGCTTATAATTTGGATAATATGAAAGCTGAAAATGTAAAACAAGACGGGCAGATCTATAACTTACAAGGCGATCGTGAGCGGATGCAAAACGAGATTGACGCAAGTAATGGTAATATCAGCACTAACGCCAATAATATTTCCTCTCTTCAGACTTCTGTCTCTGGTGTCGATCATGAAGCTAAATTAGCAGGCGCTCTTGCTGACACCGCTAATAAAAAAGGTGATGCGGCGTTACAGGGCGTGCTGACTAACGGAACTGCAATTACTAATATTGAAACTGTTAACGCTGTCCAGGATAGCCGCCTTGCAACTGTTGAAGCTACTAACGGTATACAAGATGGCCGCCTGTTAGCTCTTGAGAATGCACCGAAACCAACTAACGGGGTTGATGGAAAAGACGGCGCTAAGGGTGAGAAAGGCGATACCGGCGCACAGGGCGTTGCCGGAACTAACGGACGTGACGGAGCGAATGGTAAAGACGGCAAAGATGGAAAAAATGGCGTGATTACCACTGTGACACGCACGCAGGTAGACACGGCAACACAGGCTAAAGTCGCTACTAATAGTCAGGCGGTTACGGCCGAGGCTCAGGAGCTGCAGGCGACCAAACAGACATTACAGGCTCTGAATAACAACGCTAACCAGCAATTTAGATCGCTGCGTGAGGAAGTCGATAATAACAAGAAAGAAGCAAACGCGGGTATCAGCGGCGCGATGGCGATGGCCGGTTTACCTCAGGTGCAAACAAATCAGCGCGTGATGTTCTCGGCTGGCGGTGCGACTTACAACGGTGAAAGCGCGTTAGCGGTTGGGGCGTCGGTTAACTTTAACGAACATATGGTTGGTAAAGTGAGCTTCTCTGATGACACAGCAAATAATATGGGGGCTTCAGTCGGCGTAGGGATTGGCTTTTAATAAATAACCAGTATGGCAAAATACATTGTTATCTCTGTAATAGTGTACCTGATGCTTATTATCGTTGGCGCATGGTTAGGTATTATGTATCAGGCTTATTATATTTGCGGCTATTAAACCTTCTTCTATAGAATATATTTCACCAAAGGTATCATCGTAATGATAAAGTCACTCTTAGCGGTATTAATAGCTGGTGCTGCCATCCTGCTTTCTGCGTGTACTTCACCTGCTCAGCGCATGGCCGAATGTGAGCGCCAGGGCATTAGCAAAGATACCTGCTACCTGGCTGAGCAAAATCGCCAGAATGCTTATAATGAAGCCGCAAAAAATGCAGCATGGGCGAACGCGCGTGATGCCGCAGCGGGTACGGGTATCTGGGCTAAAAAAGACGTGAAACAACATGCTCAGGCGGCCAAAGCGGTACACGCCTTTAAATGGGAAGGAATGAGGATCACAATTAAAGGCGAGATCCTGGATGTCGATGGCGTATTGGGCGCGCTGGATGAAAATGAGCCTCAGGCAAAAGTTTATTCACAAGGGCTATACACCTTCATTTACTATCCTGCTAAAGGCAAATTAGCGGTGAGTAAAGAAGGAAAGTTCGAAGGCTACGCAACAAAGATTAAATAGAAACAGAGGCGACACCTGTCGCCTTTTTAATTTGCAGGCCTTAACGTATTACTCTAGCTGCCACGCCCCAGCATCAATAAGCGATGCGGTTCCCGTCCAGGCAAACATTGCCAGTTCGCGCGCCCCTTCATCAGGATAAATGCGGCTGCTCAGGCACGCCTCCCCTTCATTGACAAACACTTCCACTGACGAACTGTCAACGAACAGGCGCAGGCTTAGCGTGTCGTTCAGGTTCAGCGCGACGCTTCGGGTACCGCACAGGCCATACTGCGGATAAGAACGCTCCAGCACCAGGCGCTGCATCTGCGCATCAACGTAGAGACGGAATCCGTCGCCAAGACGAATGCCGTACTGCTCCGCGCTGCTGTTAGCACAGTCCCACTGCAGAATGACCTCCATCGCATCGCAGCTTTCCACCTGAACGATCTGCTGATTGTTGAGCGTGCTCACCGGCCAGGGGAACCACGCTCCCCGCAAGCTTTCCACTTCTCTGGCTGGCCGCATCCGCAGGCGGTTATCCGCGCTTAGCGTCAGCTCGCGCGGTAAGGAGAGCATGCCAGCCCACCCGTCCTGCTGTTCCGGAAGGGGAGATTCCCACATGTCCAGCCAGCCGATAACGATGCGGCGGCCGTCAGGCGTCAGGAAGCTTTGCGGCGCATAGAAATCATGCCCGCTATCCATTTCCACAAACTCACCTTCACGCGCGAAAGGTTGGCCGGGCTGCCACTCCCCCAGCAGGTAACCGCTCTGGAAAAGATTGCGATTTTTGAATCCCTCCGCAGCCAGCCCCTGAGGTGAAAACATCAGCACGCGTTTGCCGTTGAGGGTGAAAAAGTCCGGGCATTCCCACATGTAACCCATCTCTTTTTCAGCCACCGCAAGCACGCCCATATCCTGCCATTCGCGCAGGTCGTCAGAACGGTAAACGCGCACCTGGCCCGTCTCGCCATCCCGCGCGCCGACAATCATGTACCAGCGCTCCCCTTCCCGCCACACTTTTGGATCGCGAAAGTGATGCAGCCCAGGCGGCGTGTCAACGATCGTTCCTTGCCGCGTAAAATGGACGCCATCAAGGCTGGTTGCCAGGCACTGCACCTGGTAAAGGTTAGCCTCGTCATCCGGATCGCCGTGGAATTTGTGGCCGGTATAAATCAGCGCCAGCGTATCGCCATCCACCACCGCCGAGCCGGAAAAACAGCCGTCCTTATCTTCTGGCCCTTCCGGTGCCAGCGCCACCGGGAGGTGTTCCCAGCGAACTAAATCCTTGCTGCGCGCATGGCCCCAGTGCATCGGCCCCCACTGGGTCGAGTACGGATGATGCTGGTAAAACGCGTGATACCAGCCGTCAAACCACACCAGACCATTCGGGTCGTTCATCCAGCCGGCACGCGCGGCGAGGTGGTAACGCGGATACCAGCGCAGGTTAAGATCGCCGCGTTTGGCCTGTAATGATTGTTCAGCTTTGGCAATGGAATACATCATTTGTTTACTCTTTTCAGTCAGATAGTGGAGGGTTGCGGCATGAGCGGGTCAGAAGAAGACTTACCCGAGCGCAACAGGAAGATGGAGATGAGCGTGGTGCTGAAAACTAACAGCCCCATAATGAGATAGGATTGGGCAAAGCCGTATTTCTCATAGCTGTAACCCGCCAGCGGCGACAGCACAGACGCAATCACCGAGCTTGTACAGGCAAAGCCCACCAGATAGAGCGTGGAAGAGAGCCGCTTATCAAAATGTAAGCTGTTGTATTTAAATACCGAGACCAGCAATACGGGCAGTTCTACCGCGTGCAGCAGCTTGGTAATGGAGATGAGCACCGGCCCCTCAACCAGACCGGATGCCACCATACGCATTGCCATCACCATTCCCGCGAATATCAGCCCGTTTTTCGCGCCGAGGCGGTTCACCAGCCACGGGGCGCAAAACATGCCCGCCGCCTCAAGGAAAACCTGGAAGGAGTTGAGATAGCCGTACATGGCGTTCCCTTC
Organism: Enterobacter cloacae complex sp. P27C; assembly: GCF_014895705.1. Classification (NCBI taxonomy): domain Bacteria; kingdom Pseudomonadati; phylum Pseudomonadota; class Gammaproteobacteria; order Enterobacterales; family Enterobacteriaceae; genus Enterobacter; species Enterobacter cloacae complex sp. P27C. The sequence continues at coordinate 478,794 of NZ_JADBQB010000003.1, read as the reverse complement.
CTGCAACGTCGGGAACTGTGATGAGAAATAGACCGGGAACTGCTGATCGTAAACGCCGTAAATGCAGGTGCCGATAACGAAAAACACCAGCGCCCAGAAACGCGGCAGCGTCAGCAGGCGCAATGCGTCTTCCAGCGTCACCTTGCCACCGGACACCGCTTCCTGCATGGCGTGCGGTGCGGAAGAGACCCGCAGGCGCGCGAGCAAAACAAAAAACACCAGCCCGGCGCAGCTCGCGACAGCGAAATTCAGCTTCGGATTGATGTTAAACAGGAGCCCCGCAAAAAAGGTTGCCGCCGCCCAGCCAAGCGATCCCCACATTCTCGCCTTGCCAAACTCAAACTGGCTCTGACGGGCCACGCGTTCGGTATAGGATTCCAGCACCCCAATCCCACCGTTAAACGTCAGGCCAATAAAAATCCCGCCGAAAATACTGCCCAGCAACACGTTAATTTGCAGCAGATAGCCAAACAGCAAAAAGGCCGGACCGGAAAGGATAAGCAGACTGGTCAGAAACCAGAGCAGGTTTTTGCGCAGGCCGAGTTTGTCCTGAATAAATCCATAGCAGATTTGAGCAAACAGCGCGGAGACGGAAAGCACGGCATAGATAACGCCCGTATCCCCCGCTTTTAACCCCACTTCCTGGTGGAGCCAGATAGAGAGCAACGAGCCGGAAGATGACCAGGTGACAAAAAAGAAAAACAGTAATGCGCTCAGTAAGGGATAGCTGTGAGAGTGATGCGTTTTCATCATGGCATTCTCGTGTTGGAGTAATGACCCAATGGTAACGTTAACATCCATGCTCTCTCATGCTGCCTGATGAAGATTTAAGATGTTAATCACGAAAGTTAACGTTAACATTAAGGAAGTGAGATCGCGATCATAAATTCATAACTGAGGTAAGCATGACTTAACCTGGTCATCAGCCTTCCTTTTACATCAGCGACTTAGTTGTATACCCTCTCACAGAGCATTAACGGAGTAAGAAAATGGCTTCCCTGAAGGACGTCGCAAAGCTGGCTAACGTATCGCTGATGACGGTTTCCCGCGCGCTTAACAGCCCGGAGCGCCTTAAACCGGAAACGCTGGCGCGCGTACAGTGGGCTATCGAGCAAACCAGCTACGTTCCCGATCTGTCCGCCAAAAAAATACGCGGCGCGAATGCTTCGCCTAAAACCATAGGCGTGCTGGCGCTCGATACGGTCACGACACCTTTTTCGGTGGAGATTACGCTGTCCATTGAAGAGACGGCCAGGATGCACGGCTGGAATAGCTTCGTCATGAATATGTTTGCTGACGACAATCCGGATGCCATTGTCGATCTTCTGCTCTCCCACCGGCCAGACGGGATTATCTACACCACGATGGGGTTACGTCAGGTTCCTCTTCCTGCCAAGCTGCTCACCCTCCCCTGCGTGCTGGCCAACTGCGAGAGTGTCGGTGAAAAGGTCGCCAGCTATATTCCGGATGATGAACAGGGGCAATACGCCGCCGTCAGGGCATTACTCGCAGAAGGCTATCGGCAGCCCCTGTGTCTGCATTTACCTGTGGGCCATCTGGCCACAACCCGCCGCCGTCAGGGGCTTGAACGCGCCTGCCGTGAAGCCGGAATCGACCCGGACAGCCTGGAACATGAGTATATGGCGCACGGGGATGAGCATTATCGTGATATTCCGTCCGCATTGCTGGCGCGCATCCAGAACGGCATCCCGCGGTTTGATTCCGTTATCTGCGGTAACGATCGTATCGCGTTTATGGTGTACCAGACGCTGCTGGCGCAAGGGCTTCGCATCCCTGAGGATGTCGCGGTTATCGGCTATGACAATATGGTGGGCATTGGCGAGCTGTTTTTGCCGCCTCTTTCAACGGTTCAGTTGCCCCACTACGAAATTGGTCGCCTGAGCGCCCTGCACATTATTAACGGTGAACAACACCGGGAAACGACGCGCGTTGAAAGTCCATTTTTAATGCGTGATTCCATTGCACGCGCCATGTGACTCCCGCTTTTTGTCGTTGATGGAAGAATAAGGGGTTATGAAGGCAGCATACCCCCTTCTTTTGTCAGCCAATGGCACGATTTGTCACACTCTTTCCTGTCATTTAACAACCCAAACAAATGCCGAATAAGCAATTGTTTTTATTGGCAATAAAGTGCAATTTTCTTTTTAAAAATGGTGATATTGCCTCTCCTGTGTTCCATGTCACAAAACAGTAAACAAATTAACCATTGAGCCCCGTGACAAAAGGCTCTATATTGGCGGCGTTTTTTTCAGGCCCCATCTGTTTTTTAACTTTTTATTCAATCGTGGCTCATAGCGAAGCGGCGGTTGTAGGAGTGATATGATGACGGATAAAGTCCGTATTGACACCGTAGATGCCCACAAAAGCAACGAAACCTATCTGGCCCGTCAGGCCGAGTTTGAATCTAACGTCAGGAGTTATCCGCGCAAACTGCCTTTAGCGATTACTAAAGCAGAAGGCGTGTGGATCACCGATGCAGATAATAAAGAATACCTTGACTGTTTAGCAGGCGCAGGGACCCTTGCGCTTGGCCATAACCATCCTGATGTGCTGAAAAGCATCCAAAATGTCATTACCAGCGGCTTGCCGTTACACACTCTGGATCTGACTACGCCTCTGAAAGACGCGTTTTCTGAATATCTGCTCTCTCTGCTGCCTGGTCAGGGCAAAGAGTACTGCCTGCAGTTCACCGGTCCATCCGGTGCCGACGCCGTTGAAGCGGCGCTGAAGCTGGCGAAAAAAGTGACCGGCCGTAGCGGTATCATCAGCTTCTCTGGTGGTTACCACGGCATGACCCACGGCGCACTGTCCGTGACCGGCAACCTGTCTCCGAAAGAAGCGGTTGACGGTATGATGCCAGAAGTGCAGTTCATGCCTTACCCGCACGAGTACCGCTGCCCGCTGGGTATCGGTGGTGAAGCGGGCGTGAAAGCGCTGACTTACTACTTCGACAACCTGATCAACGACGTTGAAAGCGGCGTGCGTAAACCTGCCGCGGTGATCCTGGAAGCCGTTCAGGGCGAAGGCGGCGTGAACCCGGCTCCGGCTGAGTGGTTACAGCGCATTCGTAAAGTGACTCAGGAACACGGCATTCTGCTGATCCTCGACGAAGTTCAGGCTGGCTTTGCCCGTACCGGTAAATTCTTCGCCTTCGAACATGCGGGCATCGAGCCAGACATCATCGTGATGTCTAAAGCGGTTGGTGGCGGTCTGCCGCTGGCCGTGCTCGGTATCAAAAAGCAGTTCGACGCATGGGCGCCAGGCCACCACACCGGTACTTTCCGCGGCAACCAGCTGGCAATGGCAACCGGCCTGACAACGCTGAAGATCCTGAAAGACCAGAACATCGCGGGCAAAGTGGCTGCACAGGGCGAATGGCTGAAAGGCCAGCTGAAAGAGATGGCAAAACGTTATCCGGTCATCGGTCACGTGCGCGGTCTGGGCATGATGATCGGTATCGAGATCGTTAAGCCACACGAAGCTGCTGACCATATGGGCTGCTTCCCTGGCGACGGCGAGCTGTCTGCACTGATTCAGAAGAAGTGCTTTGAAGCCGGTCTGATTCTGGAGCGTGGTGGTCGTAACGGTATCGTTCTGCGCCTGCTGCCTTCCCTGCTGATCAGCGACGAAGAGCTGAAAATCTTCCTGGATAAATTCGAGCAGGCACTGCTTGCTGCGGGCGTTCGCCCGGCGTAACCGGAGTAGTTGATTACGATGTCAGATTCAAACCCAATTTTGTTCTCCTCTGCGCAGAGCATTGAAGCTTACCAGCAGGCGATTGAACAAAGCACTCAGGCTGTGATGCAGTGGCTGAAGCAGCCTGAGATGTACCAGGGCAAAACGGTCGCGGAGCTGCGCGACCGTATTAAGCTGGATTTCAACCCGAAAGGGCTGGGCAACGAAGCGGCGATTGAACGCGCCGTGGAATTCTTCCTGAAAGACAGCTTGTCCGTTCATCACCCGCAGTGTGTGGCGCACCTGCACTGCCCAAGCCTGGTGGTAAGCCAGGCGGCGGAAGTGCTGATCAACGCCACTAACCAGAGTATGGACTCCTGGGATCAAAGCCCGTCCGCAACCATTATTGAGATCAAACTGATCGAGTGGCTGCGTACCCGCGTGGGTTATCAGGCTGGCGACGCGGGTGTGTTCACCAGCGGCGGTACCCAGAGCAACCTGATGGGTCTGATGCTGGCGCGTGACGCATTCTTCGCGCGTCAGGGCCACTCCGTTCAGCAGGACGGTCTGGTGGGCGATCTGCGCAAAATTCGCGTGCTGTGCTCCGAGAACGCGCACTTCTCCGTGCAGAAAAACATGGCGCTGATGGGCCTGGGCTATCAGTCCGTAGTGCAGGTGAAAACCGACGAGTTCTCCCGCATGGATCTGAGCGATCTGGCGGCGAAAATCGAGCAGTGCAACGCGAACGGGGAGCAGATTCTGGCCATCGTCGCGACGGCAGGTACTACCGATGCCGGTGCTATCGATCCGCTGCGTGCCATTGCTGAACTGGCGGCGAAGCAGAATATCTGGGTACACGTTGACGCGGCCTGGGGCGGCGCGCTGCTGATGTCCGATCAGTATCGTCACTACCTGGACGGCATCGAGCTGGTGGATTCCGTCACCCTGGACTTCCACAAGCAGTTCTTCCAGACCATCAGCTGCGGCGCGTTCCTGCTGAAAGAAGCGCGTCACTATGAGCTGATGCGCTATCAGGCGGCCTACCTGAACTCTGAGTTCGACGAAGAAGCGGGCGTGCCTAATCTGGTGTCCAAATCTCTGCAGACCACCCGTCGTTTCGACGCGCTGAAGCTGTGGATGAGCCTGGAAGCGCTGGGTCAGGAGCAATACGCGGCGATCATCGATCACGGCGTAACGCTGGCGCAGCAGGTTGCGGCCTACGTGAAAGAGCAGCCTGCTCTGGAACTGGTTATGCAGCCACAGCTGGCAAGCGTGCTGTTCCGCTTCCGTGGCCAGGTGCAGATGGACGACGCGGGCATCGCCCTGCTGAACCAGAAAATTGGTGATGCGCTGCTGGAATCCGGCCGTGCAAACGTCGGTGTGACCGAGCATAACGGCATCACCTGCCTGAAGCTGACTCTGCTGAACCCAACCGTGACGCTGGAGGATATCATAATCCTGCTGTCGCTGGTTGAGCGCACCGCGCAGGAAGTTCTCGCGAAGTAATACAAAAACCCCTCTTCCGTCGGAAGAGGGGTTATCTTTATACGCCTGCCCACCACATTCTGATTTTCAATCCCCAGTAGCTCGTCCAGCCCGTTGTGGTACTGACTACTTTCCCCTTTGACACAATCACCAGCGTCGGCGTTACGCTCACCTGCCACTGCTGCGACACGGCGCCGTTTGCATCGTTAATCACCGGCATACTCAGGTTTTTCTTTTCAGCCCAGCGAGCGAGCTTTGCATCATCACCGGAGCGCATGGCAATGCTCACGACGTTACCGCCCTCTTTTGCCAGCTTATCGACCGCAGGTGTCGTATAACGACAGATGCTACACCAGGTTGCCCAGACGTAAATCAGCAGGGGGCGCTCCTTGCTGAGCGCCGCGATATCGTGAATGTTACCGTCGATGCTCTGCATAGGCGTTGCGCTAAAGCTGGCGGGTAATGACGGCTTTCGGTATTGATCCATGCCCCACATGACCGCCAGCGTAAGCAGAATGAGTATGATCCCTTCCCGCGCCCAGCGGCGCAGGCGACTCAATTTACGGTTATCCATTATGACCTCTCGATTTAACGGAGGTCATCTTAGCGGGCTATTCGGCGTCATGCTGTAAAGAAGTGTCGCGTCACTTTATTCCGGGGTATAGCCGTAGTTGTAATGGCTATAACCCGAGTGGTAATAGAACGCAGCGGATTTCACAATATCATTGAGAATCGCGCCTTCAACCTGGACGCCCATCTGCTGCAGACGCTTCCGACAGTTTTCGATCTCTTTGACGCTGGTTTTACCGAAACGGGCAACCAGCAACGTGGTTGCCGCGGCTCTGGCGACGAGTAGCGCATCCGTCACGGCCAGCACCGGTGGCGTGTCGACAATCACGATGTCGTACTCTTTGTCTATTCGTGACATTACCGTCTGGAAGCGCTCATTCATAAGCAGCTCGACAGGATGCGAAGGCTGAGGCCCACAGGTCAAGACATCAAAGCCACCTTTTTCGAAGCGTTGAATCGCATCCTGCCACTCTACGCTTCCCCCCAGCACGCCGGACAAGCCATGCTGGTTGTTCAGTTTGAAAATATTGTGAACATATCCCTTGCGCATATCCGCATCAATAAACAGTACCCGTTGACCTGCCTGAGCGGCAATCGACGCCAGCGAAGTGCTCACCAAAGTCTTTCCGCAGTCCTGCGAAGGACCTGAAATCACCACTATCCGATTAACGGCATTCATCGTGGTAAAATGCAGACTGGTGCGTAACCCGCGCACCGCCTCGACAAATATATCCGCCGGACGGTCAACGGGCAGGAAAGGTACGTTTGACGTCCTGTGCTTCCAGTGGGAAGCAAACAGCGTCCTTCTGCGTAAATGCGTTTTTTTCCATAGCCACACTGAACGCGGGAGCGTAGCCAGAAGAGGCATTCCCTGCGCTTCCAGCTGTTCAGACGAGGTGATGCCCCGTTTAAACGCAGAGCGCACCAACACCGTTCCTGCAGAGAGCATCAATCCCACCAGCATACCGAACACAATGATAATCACTTTCTGCGGTTTGACGGGTCCAGGCTGCGTTACTGCAGGGTCAATGATCCGCACGTTTCCGATGGCGCTGGAGCGCGAGATATTCAGCTCCTGCTGACGCGTCAGCAGCTGCAGGTAGATGGTGCGCCCGGACTCAACGTCACGGCTTAAACGCAAAATTTCCTGCTGCGTAGAAGGCATGGATGAGACTCGGTTATTCAGGCGCGTACGTTCCTGCTCCAGGGTCTGTTTTTTTTCCCGTAAGGCGCGGTAGGTTGGGTGATCCTTTTTGAAAAGCTGAGAAACTTCTGCTTCGCGGAACGTCAGCTCGTTAAGCTGATTTTCCACATTAACAACCTGATCGAGGACCGTCTTCGCCTCAAGGGATAGATCGACAGAATCGCGCTGCTCTCTGTAGGCGTTCAGTCGTGCTTCGGCTTCATCCAGTTCGCGCCTGATTTTAGGTAATTGGTCCTGTAAAAACGTCAGGCTGCGGGTATCTTTAGCTTCCTGGCGCGCAATATTCTGGCTGAGATAATTTTCAGCAATGGTATTGAGCACCACGGCGATCTTGTCAGGGTCCTCGCCCGTCAGCGTTAAGCTAATAATTCCGCTCTGCTTCGCCGACTCAGAAACAATGAGTCGGCGCTGAAGGGCGTTAATTGCTTCAAGCTTTGTGACGGTTTTGAGGGCAAACCGGGTGCCTGGTGCCGCACTGAGCGAGGTGACAAGCAGCGTTACTCCGCCTTTAACCAGCGTTTTCCCAACAACGCCATCAGCCTCAAGCGTTTTTCCTTCGAGGTGATACCGGCCCTGCTCCTGCACGGTCAGTAAAAGTTCCTGTGGCTTGTCTTCCAGAAGAGGAAGGGTAAGCGCACCAATTGTCAGTTCACCGGCTTTACGCCCTCGTTCCAGCAGCGGCCCAATGACGGGCAGCATGCGCCGTTTGACGCTGTACGTTAGCCCCAGCTTATCAACGGTCTCTCCCAGAATCATCCGCGACTTGAGCAGCAAGAGTTCGGGCGCAACATCAGGTGAAAGATCGGTACCAAACTGGCTTAAGCTTTTGAGCAACGAGTTGTCCTGCTTCGCTTCTATCTGCACAAGGGCATCAGCCTGATAGATCGGTGTGACGCTATACGCATAGATCCCGGCGCATACGGTGAACAGGAGCGTGATGCACGCTATCATTACCCGATGATCAAACATCTCAGCCAACAGCTGAATGAGATCAATTTCATTATCATGCGGTGTCGCAGCACCAAATTTGTCTGATTTATGAGACGACATTACTGCTTCATTCCTTGTTGACGCAAACGACGAGCCCATTCCTGACTGGCTTTTCCTAACTGCTCGAAAACATATTCGAAGGCTTCCCGGCTTTTGCGATACGGGTCGGGAATGTCCTTTGTTTCCAGCCACTGACCAAACAACAGCGACTTCCCCCGATTCTCCGGCGCCACTGAGGCAATAAAACGGAGATGCTCTGGCTCCATCACCAGAATCAAATCGGATTTTTGTAACAGAAAACGTGTGACCTTACGCGCCACGTGACCTTCCAGCGAAACGCCATGACGTAAGGCGACTGCCTTTGCAGTCGCATCCGCCGGGCGTCCTTCAAGCCCGAAAATACCTGCCGAGGTCACCTGCGCGTCGGGTAGCTGCTGGCGCAACAGCCGCTCACCAATCGGTGAACGGCAAATATTGCCGGTGCAAACCACGAGAATTGAATTGAACATTATTGCGGCCACGACCTGATGTAACGGACGGTTTCGGTCAGGTCATGTACGCCACTGATGGTGGGTACCAGCTGGGCGATCACACGATTCCAGCGTGAAAGCGGTGCCGTCGTGACATAGACAATGTCGTACGGTTCCAGCTCGAATTCTGTGCTCAGCACCATGGCTGAGGCATCTTCCGCATTGAGTTGATAGATGTTGGCGATTTTATCTTTCTCGCCTTTTCGTGAAACCGGGCGAATAACAAAAATCCCGGTTGCATCGGCCATATTCTGGTTCAGCCCGCCTGCATTCCCCAGGGCTTCGGCCAGCGTCATGCCGCTACGATCCATCTTAAGGGTGCTCTGTTTAACAACCTCGCCCATCACAAACACTTTCAGCGCGTCGTTCCGGGGAACAAACAGGATATCGCCCGGATAAAGCAGCTTATTTTGGGTTAAATCGCCATGTTGCATGAGAGCATAGAGTGAAAGGCGCGAGTCCTGGCCATCATGCGTGAGCACGACGTTACGCCAGTCGGCATCCGCAGAGAGACCGCCCGCGGCGTTCACCGCATCCATTACCGTTAATGGAATATTGGTTATTGGCTGCTGGCCCGATTTCTCAACCTCTCCGGTGATATAGGCTTTTTGAGAACGGAAGGAGGCAACGCTGACGTCCACCTGAGGGCTCTCAATGACCTCATCCAGCCGCGCGGTGATCTCCTCACGTACCTGCGAAACCGTTTTGCCCGCCACTTTCAGCTTGCCGACGTAGGGGTAGAAAAGCGTACCATCGGCGTTAACCCAGTTACCCGCGTCGCTCGCGCTACGGTACTGCCCTGCGGGCGTCGTGAGTTCAGGGTGATCCCAGACGGTGACCGTCAAAATGTCCCCTGAGCCAATGCGGTATTCCCAGTTTTTGAGCTGCTCATCCAGAGTAGGATTTGCCTGAGATTTAGAAACGGGTGGGCGCAGTTTTTCAATCAATCCAGGGGTTAAAGGAAAAACTTCCACGCGTTTGTCCAGCGGATCGTTAATTTCCTCATCGGTAGTGACTTTTTTCCCGGAAAGACTTAAGTTCTGGCCTGGTGAAAATACACATCCTGTTAGCTGGCTGAGCGTCAGAAAGGACAGTAAAAGAGCAGTTGTATTTTTCATTTATATAAAATGTTGATTTATCGTTGCGCTGGGTAGTTAACTCGCAAAAGAAAGCAAGCAAGTCATTGAAATATAGTTATTTATTATTTCCCCGCGATGCTATAAAACACACGTTCGCTGTTGTTTAAAAAGTTAAAAAACAGCGCACAATTGCGCAAGAAAACGGAGAGTAATAATACTTTATGCGCCGCGATATTAAATGTTATCCCTTACGAAAGCATTCGCTTAACGGTGCTATTTTGACGTATAAACTTATTTTCAGAATAGATTAATAAAATAATAAAAATAACAAATATTCCGCACAATCAACATTCACCGCAATGATGAGCATCACCGTTATCGACTACCCAAACCCCTCCACTTTTGTTACATTTTTTATCAAACGCATCATGCTTTGATACTTAAAATAGACCGTCTGTCTTGTGCTGTGTGCCCTGCAGACGAAAGTCTCTGAAACAATATCACTGGAGAAAAAATGGCTAAGCGTAAATTGCTGCTTCTGGGTGCATTACTGTCTCTGGCGGGCTCCGCGTTTTCTGCTCCGCAAACCGCCGCTGCGCCATCGGGCATCAAGGCCTATGAAGAACAAGAGTTCATCGCCGATTTCACGAAGTTTAAAATCGGCGATACGGCACCGGCGCAGTATCAAACGCCGGAGTACACCATTAAACAGTACCAGCTGCGTAACCTTCCGGCACCGGATGCCGGTACCCACTGGACCTACATGGGCGAAAACTACGTCCTGATTGGCGATGCAGATGGCAAAATCTACAAAGCCTACAATGGAGATATTTTCTATCATCGCTGATACGATCGTAATCCGTCCGTGGCAGGAGAGCGACCGCCCTTTCCTGCGTACGCTCTACCTCCACGCCCGGCGTGAAGCCTGGCCGTGGCTGGACAGTTCTGCGTGGCAGCTTGAAGATTTTGACGCGGCAACCCTGGACGAAGAGATTTGGGTGGCGGAGCAGGATGGGCACCGTCTTGGCTTCGCCTCAGTCTGGACGAACGATAATTTTCTGCACAACCTGTTTGTCGACCCGCAGTATCAGAGCCTGGGCGTCGGACATGTGTTGCTTGAGCACGTACAGAAGACGTTTACCAGCACGGGCTCACTCAAGTGTCTGGTGAAAAATGCGCGGGCTATTACGTTTTACCAGCGCCACGGCTGGCACATTGAGGCGACGGGGAATTCTCCTGAGGGAGAGTACTATCTTATGCATTACCGGCTTGGGTAAAGTCAGGTGGCGCTTCGCTTACCTGACCTACAAAATCGTATTTCGTAGGCCGGGTAAGGCGAAGCCGCCACCCGGCAATCCAGCGCTGGGGGTTACACCGCGCGGAAGGCGATTTCACCCGGGATCACTTCACCCTGCCAGTAGAGCTGCGCCGCAACGCGCCCCGCCAGCTGGCGATACATCTCAGCGAACTCGCTGTCCGGACGGCTGACGACCGTCGGCTTCCCGCTGTCCAGATCTTCACGCAAGGAAATATGCAGCGGCATCTGCCCCAACAGCTGGGTGTGATACTGCGCTGCCAGTTTTTCCGCCCCACCCGTACCAAAGATAGGCTCATGGTGTCCGCAGTTGCTGCAGATGTGCATGCTCATGTTCTCGACGATGCCGAGCACCGGCACTTCCACTTTCTCGAACATCACGATGCCTTTTTTGGCGTCGATCAGCGCGATATCCTGCGGCGTGGTGACCACAACGGCCCCCGTTACCGGGATGTTCTGCGCCAGCGTCAGCTGAATGTCACCGGTGCCCGGCGGCATGTCCAGCACCAGATAATCCAGATCCGGCCACATCGTTTCCTGCAGCATCTGCAGCAGCGCTTTGCTGGCCATCGGGCCGCGCCAGACCATGGCGTTATCGTCGGTCACCAGGTAACCGATGGAGTTGGTCGCCAGACCGTGCGCCACGATCGGCGCCATATGCGTGCCGTCCGGCGAGGTTGGACGTTGATTTTCCGCACCCAGCATGTTTGGAATAGACGGACCGTAGATATCGGCATCCAGAATACCGACCTTTGCCCCTTCCGCCGCCAGCGCGAGCGCGAGGTTGACGGCGGTAGAGGATTTACCCACCCCACCCTTACCTGAACTCACGGCGATGATGTTTTTCACCCCGTTGACGCCCGGCTGATTTTTCACACGCTTCAGCGTGGCAATGCTGTGGCTCAGCTTCCAGTCAATCGCTTTCGCACCGGTAATGCGCAGCAGCTCGGCGCTGGTCTGCTCTTTCAGCGCATCAAAGGCGCTGGTCCAGACGAACGGCATCTGCACTTCAACGTGCAGCGTATCGTCAAGCCACGCGACGTGGTGCAACGCTTTCAGCGTAGTGAGGTTATGTTTCAGGGTTGGATGCTGAAAGTTAGCCAGCGTCCCGGCGACCATTGCTCGTAAGGCTTCCGGTGATTTGGCCTGGGATTGAGAACTCATCCCGACTCCTTTGTTCTTGTGAATAAGACCTTAGACAAACAAGTTTACCTGAAAGGCCGTGGTTTGTGCTTACTTAATAATGCCCCTTTTGGTAATATCGAAAACCCTTTTCACAGTTAAAAGAAGTAATGCCTACTATGACTCAAGTCGCGAAAAAAATTCTGGTAACGTGCGCCCTGCCGTACGCCAACGGCTCAATCCACCTCGGCCACATGCTGGAGCATATCCAGGCTGATGTCTGGGTCCGTTACCAGCGAATGCGCGGCCACGAGGTTAACTTCATCTGTGCGGACGATGCCCACGGCACGCCGATCATGCTGAAAGCGCAGCAGCTGGGGATTTCCCCGGAGCAGATGATTGCCGAAATGAGTCAGGAGCATCAGACCGATTTTGCTGGCTTTGACATCAGCTATGACAACTATCACTCCACGCACAGCGACGAAAACCGCGAGCTGTCGGAGCTGATCTACACCCGTCTGAAAGAGAACGGTTTCATCAAAAACCGTACTATCTCTCAGCTGTACGATCCGGAAAAAGGCATGTTCCTGCCGGACCGTTTCGTCAAAGGCACCTGTCCAAAATGTAAATCCCCGGATCAGTACGGCGATAACTGCGAAGTCTGCGGCGCGACCTACAGCCCGACCGAACTGATTGAGCCCAAATCCGTGGTATCCGGCGCCACACCTGTGATGCGTGATTCCGAGCACTTCTTCTTCGACCTGCCGTCCTTCAGCGAAATGCTGCAGGCGTGGACCCGCAGTGGCGCGCTGCAGGAGCAGGTGGCGAACAAGATGCAGGAGTGGTTCGAATCCGGCCTGCAGCAGTGGGATATCTCCCGCGATGCGCCGTACTTTGGCTTCGAAATCCCGAATGCGCCGGGCAAATATTTCTACGTCTGGCTGGATGCGCCAATCGGCTACATGGGCTCCTTCAAGAACCTGTGCGACAAGCGGGGCGACACCGTCAGCTTCGACGAATACTGGAAGAAAGACTCTACCGCCGAGCTGTACCACTTCATCGGCAAAGACATCGTTTACTTCCACAGCCTGTTCTGGCCGGCCATGCTGGAAGGCAGCAACTTCCGCAAGCCAACCAACCTGTTTGTTCACGGCTACGTCACGGTGAACGGCGCGAAAATGTCCAAGTCCCGCGGGACGTTCATCAAAGCCAGCACCTGGCTGAACCACTTCGACGCGGACAGCCTGCGCTACTACTACACCGCGAAGCTCTCTTCCCGCATCGACGATATCGACCTGAACCTGGAAGATTTCGTGCAGCGTGTGAACGCAGACATCGTCAACAAGGTGGTGAACCTGGCGTCCCGTAACGCGGGCTTTATCGCCAAGCGCTTTGACGGCGTAATGGCCGCTGAGCTGGCGGACCCTGCCCTGTACCAAACCTTCACCGACGCGGCAGCCACCATTGGCGAAGCCTGGGAAACGCGCGAGTTCGGTAAAGCAGTGCGTGAAATCATGGCGCTGGCTGACCTGGCTAACCGCTATGTGGACGAGCAGGCGCCGTGGGTTGTCGCTAAACAAGAAGGCCGCGATGCCGATCTGCAGGCCATCTGCTCCATGGGCATCAACCTGTTCCGCGTGCTGATGACGTACCTGAAGCCGGTTCTGCCGCAGCTGGCAGCCCGCGCTGAAGCGTTCCTGAACACCGAACTGACCTGGGATGCAATGGCGCAGCCGCTGCTCGGCCACAAGGTGAACACCTTTAAGGCGCTGTATAACCGCATCGAGATGAAGCAGGTTGAAGCGCTGGTCGAAGCCTCTAAAGAAGAGGTGAAAGCGGCTGCAGCACCGGTAACCGGCCCGCTGGCGGACGATCCGATTCAGGAAACCATCACCTTTGATGATTTCGCTAAAGTCGACCTGCGCGTGGCGCTGATTGAAAACGCAGAATTCGTGGAAGGCTCTGACAAGCTGCTGCGCCTGACGCTGGATCTCGGCGGCGAGAAGCGCAACGTCTTCTCCGGCATCCGTTCTGCCTACCCGGACCCGCTGGTGCTGATCGGCCGTCAAACCGTGATGGTCGCTAACCTGGCGCCGCGCAAAATGCGCTTCGGCATTTCCGAGGGGATGGTGATGGCAGCAGGCCCTGGCGGGAAGGATATCTTCCTGTTAAGCCCAGACGAAGGCGCGAAGCCGGGTCAGCAGGTGAAATAACAAAAAAGCCGGAGATAATCTCCGGCTTTTTTTATGGTTTCGGGTGATGCACCCGATGGGTCAGCCCGCGCAGGAAATTACGCAGAAACTGGTCGCCGCACTCGCGGTAATTTTTGTGGTCCGGCGCGCGCATCATGGCAGTAATTTCCGGCATCGACACGCGGTATTTCTGCTCGGTCATGATCGCCTGGATATCGTCCGTTTTCAGCGAGAAGGCGATTCGCAGCTTTTTCAGCACCGTGTTGTTGTTCACGCGACGCTCCAGCGCCAGCTCGGGCGCGGAGTCATCTTTTCCACGTTTATCGTAAATCAGCCCGTTCAGAAAACCCGACAGAATGATGTCCGGGCAGCGGACGAAGCCCTCTTCGTCCTCTTTGGTCATCCAGGTATCAAAATTTGCAGACGTGGATTCCATGTCGGACAGCGCAAGAATGCGCACCATGTCGTTATTGTTTGCTTTCAGGGTGTAGCGCAGGCTACGAAGAATATCGTTACTTAGCATAGAGCCTTCGAATGTCGATGATGCAATGGCGCGCAGTGTACCAGTTTTACAGGCCAATCGCCTCTTTCAAACTTTTCAGATAGCGGCGGCTGACGGGGACGGTCTGCCCGGCGCGCAGCACCAGCTCGGCCTGACCGTTATCTTCCAGACGGATCTCCTTCAGGTGCGCCATGTTCACCAGATACTGACGGTGACAGCGAATCAGCGGCGTGCGGCTCTCGAGCGTGCGCAGGGTCAGCTCGGTAAACCCTTCGTTCCCTTCCGCGCTGGTGACAAACACCCCGCTCAGGCGGCTGCTGACAAACGCCACATCATCCATTTGCAGCAGATAAATCCGGCTGTGCCCGGTGCAGGGGATAAATTTCAGCGGCTGTTGGTTATCCGGCAGCAGCGTGACGTCCTGGACGGTTCGCTCCTGGCGTAAGCGGGTGAGCGTTTTTTCCAGCCGCTTCTCTTCAATCGGCTTGAGTAAATAATCGAACGCGTGCTCCTCAAAAGCCTTAACGGCATATTCGTCGAACGCCGTCAGAAACACGATGTAGGGGCGATGCGCCGGGTCAAGCATGCCGACCATCTCCAGCCCGCTGATGCGCGGCATCTGAATGTCGAGGAACAGCACGTCCGGGCGCAGCTTGTGCACCGCACCGATGGCCTCAATGGCGTTGGCGCACTCCCCCACAATCTCAATGTCTGGCTGCTCCTGCAGCAGAACGCGCAGGTTTTCCCGTGCCAGCGGCTCGTCATCCACGATCAGCACTCTTAACATGCGTTTTCCTCCAGCGGCAGTCGAACGGTAATACGGGTAAAACGGTCAGGCTCGCAGGCGACGGTAATGCCACAGTCGTCGCCAAAATGGGCGCGCAGACGTTTATCAACCAGGCTCATCCCTAATCCGCCCGAAGCGGAAGGCTGGTACAGCCCGGCGTTATCTTCAATATCCAGCACCAGATGGTGGTTAAAACGGCTGGCGGCAATGGTTATCTCCCCTCTCCCCAGCAGCTGCGAGGTACCGTGCTTGATGGCGTTCTCTACAATAGGCTGCAGGGTAAAGGCCGGAAGATGCTGATACGCCAGCTCGTCCGGAACGGAGAGCGACACCTGCAGGCGGGACTGAAACCGCGCCTGCTCAATTTGCAGATAGGCATTCACGTGCTCAATTTCGTCGGCGAGGGTCACGATCTCTGACGGGCGCTTCAGGTTTTTACGGAAAAAGGTCGACAAAAACTGCACCAGCTGCGCGGCCTGATCGCTGTCGCGGCGAATCACCGCTTTGAGCGTGTTGAGGGCATTAAACAGGAAATGCGGATTGACCTGGGCATGCAGCAGCTTAATTTCAGACTGCGTCAGCAGGGCTTTCTGCCGTTCATACTGCCCGGCCAGAATTTGCGCGGAAAGAAGCTGGGCGATCCCCTCCCCCAGCGTGCGGTTGATGGAGCTGAACAGACGGTTTTTCGCCTCATACAGCTTGATGGTGCCCATCACCCGCTGATTTTCCCCGCGCAGCGGAATGACGAGCGTGGAGCCCAGCTTGCACTGCGGATGCAGCGAGCAGCGGTAAGGCACTTCGTTACCGTCGGCATACACTACTTCGCCGGTTTCAATGGCGCGCAGCGTATAGGTCGACGAGATCGGTTTGCCCGGCAGGTGGTGATCGTCTCCGGTGCCGGTAAACGCCAGCAGCTTTTCACGATCGGTAATGGCCACCGCGCCGATATCCAGCTCTTTATAGAGCACCTGCGCGACCTTCATGCTGTTCTCTTCGTTAAACCCCTGACGCAGGATCCCTTCGGTCGAGGCGGCAACCTTCAGCGCCGTGGCGGAAAAGGCCGAGGTGTACTTCTCAAACATGGCGCGCTTGTCGAGCAGAATACGCATAAACAGCGCCGCGCCGACGGTGTTGGTCACCATCATCGGGGCGGCAATACTGCTGACCAGGTGCAGAGCATCCTCGAACGGGCGGGCAATCAGCAGAATGATCGCCATCTGCGCCATTTCAGCCACAAAGGTAATGGCCCCGGCGGTAAGCGGGCTAAACACCTTGTCCGGGCGACCGCGCTTAATCATATAGCTGTGCACCAGGCCACCAAGCAGCCCTTCGACGATCGTCGAGATCATGCAGCTGAGCGCCGTCATTCCGCCCATGGAATAGCGATGCAGCCCACCGGTTAAACCGACAAGACCACCGACGACCGGTCCGCCCAGCAGCCCGCCCATCACCGCGCCGATGGCGCGCGTATTAGCAATAGAGTCTTCGATGTGGAGGCCGAAGTAGGTCCCCATGATGCAAAAAATAGAAAAGGTGACGTAGCAGAGCAGCTTGTGCGGCAGGCGTACGGTGACCTGCATCAGCGGAATGAAAAGACGCGTTTTGCTCATCAGCCAGGCAATGACCAGAAACACGCACATCTGCTGAAGCAACAGCAGCACCAGGTTAAACTCGTACATACTCAAAACCGCACACGCTAAAAAACGCGTAACATACACGGATGCGGCTGAACTTTCTTTGAAGCGCCCCAAAAAAGCGCAAAATCGTGTCCGTTATCACATCTTTTTCTGCACATCGTGCATGGTTCGCATAATCTGTTTAAAAATTAATCAATTCTTCCTGGTTCGGCAAAGTGGGTCTACAGTTAAGCTGGGGACGCGTAAGCCAGGGGGCAAATATGGCGCTTTACACAATCGGTGAAGTGGCACTCCTTTGTGATATCAATCCCGTTACCCTACGGGCGTGGCAGCGACGGTATGGATTGCTCAAACCACAGAGGACGGACGGTGGTCATCGCCTTTTCAACGATGCCGATATCGACCGGATCCGCGAAATCAAAAGCTGGATCGACAACGGGGTGCAGGTCGGGAAAGTGAAGTCCCTGCTGAGCCACGACGACCCGGACACGCAACGCCTCTGGCGCGAGCAGCAGGAAACGCTGCTGCGGCTCCTGCAGGCGGGTAACCTGCAGCGACTGCGCGCCTGGATCAAAGAGCAGGGTCGCGATTATCCGGCGAAAACGCTTATCACCCATCTTTTCATTCCGCTCCGTCGGCGCCTGCAGTGCCAACAGTCTACCCTGCAGGCGCTGCTCAGCATGCTTGACGGGGTGCTGATCAACTATATCGCCGTCTGTCTTGCCTCGGCGAAGAACAAGGCAGGAAAAGATGCGCTGGTGGTCGGCTGGAACGTGCACGATACCACCCGTCTGTGGCTGGAAGCGTGGATCGCCACCCAAAAGGGCTGGCGCGTGGATGTCCTTGCGCACTCGCTGGGGCAGCTCAAACCCGAGTTTTTCGACGGCCAGACCCTGCTGGTCTGGTGTGGCGAAGTGCCGTCCGCCACGCAGCAACAGCTGCTGACGGAGTGGCGTGAGCATGGTTATCCGGTTTATTCCCTTGGCCCGGATGAGCCATAACGGCATTTAATGGTTCATTAACAGCTGCGCTTCACCGTATAATTGTTCCGTTAACAACAGGAGCACATGATGAAGGCAACTAAACTCGCCATTATTACCCTTTTTGTCCTGATGGCCGTAAGCGGTATCGGCGGGGTGATGCTTGCAGGATACTCGTTTATCGTTCGTGGCGGTGTCGGCTGAGGTACAGCGCCAGCCGCTCAAAAAGGCGATCGACAACGATGGCCGCCAGCGCGACCAGCACCGCCCCCTGCACAATATAAGCCGTATTAAACCCGCTTAAGCCGATGATGATCGGCGTTCCCAGCGTATTGGCACCGACCGTAGACGCAATGGTCGCCGTCCCGATGTTAATGATCACCGACGTGCGGATCCCGGCAATAATAACCGGTGCCGCAAGCGGCAGTTCTACCTTGCGCAGCCGCTGCCAGCGGCTCATCCCCATCCCTTCCGCCACGCTTAAAACAGACGCCGGGACCGCCGCAACGCCCGCCAGAGTACCCTGCAGAACGGGCAACACGCCGTACAGAATCAGCGCAATAATCGCGGGCTGCTGACCAAAACCCATCACCGGCACCGCTATCGCCAGCACCGCCACCGGCGGAAACGTCTGTCCAATGGCCGCAACCGTCTCCACCAGCGGACGAAACTCCCGGCCCGCAGGTCGCGTGACCGCGATGCCCGCCCCTACTCCCAGCACCACCGCGATGACGCTTGAGAGCGCCACCAGCCAGAGATGCGCCAGAGCAAGGTTAATAAAGCTCTCCTGCTGATACACCGGCCGCGGTAGCCCCGGAAAAAGAGTGTTAAACAGCGCCGCGCTGTGAGGCATCAGAAACAGTAAGGCGACAAAGAGCGCTACCAGCCAGAGGAGCGGATCACGCAGTGCCTTCACGCGTCACCTCCCCGGCCAGCAGATCGCGAAAATGCAGGCTGCCGCACGGCGCACCCCGGACATCCGCCACGGGCAGGACTTCGCACCGGCGCGCGACAAACGCGGAGAGGGCATCCCGCAGGCTCATCTGCTCCTGTAGCGGTTCCCCGCCGGGCGGTGTATTCTCCCTGCGCATATAGTCTCCGACCGTCCGCAGGGAGAGCAGCCTGACGCCCAGCTCGCTGCGGCCAAAAAATTCGCGCACAAAGTCATTCTTCGGGCTGGTCAGCAGCGCAAGCGGCGCGCCCTGCTGCACCACCTCGCCGTGGTCCATCAGCACCAGATGGTCGGCCAGGCGCAGGGCTTCATCTATATCGTGCGTCACGAGGACGATGGTTCGACCAAGAATGCGGTGAATGCGGGTCATCTCCGTTTGCAGCGCCCCGCGCGTAACGGGATCCAGCGCGCCAAAGGGTTCATCCATCAGCAGCACCTGCGGGTTAGCCGCCAGCGCGCGCGCCACGCCCACGCGCTGCTGTTGTCCACCGGAGAGCTGGTGAGGATAGCGGTCGCGCAACGCGGGCTCCAGCCCCAGCAGAGACATCAATTCATCAACGCGGTCAGCGATTTTAGCCCGCGACCATTTCTCCAGCTGCAGCACGGTGGCGATGTTCTGTGCCACCGTCCAGTGCGGAAACAGGCCGATAGACTGAATGGCATAGCCCATTCGGCGGCGCAGCTCCAGCACCGGCAGGCTGCGGATCTCTTCCCCGGCAAAGCGAATTAACCCGCTGTCATGCTCCACCAGCCGGTTGATCATCTTCAGCGTGGTGGATTTTCCCGAGCCCGAAGTGCCAATCAGCACGGAAAATGCCCCCTCGGCAAAGTTCAGATTCAGATGGCTTGCCGCCGGGCGGCCTGCAAAGGTTTTACTCACATCATGAAATTCAATCATTGGCTCTTCTCCTGAGCAGCGCGAGCCATAAGGCAAACAGGGCGTCGACGACAACCGCCAGCGCAATGGTAGGGACTACGCCTAACAACACCAGATCGAGGGCGCTGCTCAGCAGCCCCTGGAACACCAGCGCGCCAAAGCCGCCCGCTCCAATCAGCGCGGCAATCACCGCCATGCCAACGGTCTGAACTGCCACCACACGCAGGCTGCGCAGCAGCAGGGGCAGCGCCAGCGGGAGCTGAATCTTCCAGAAACACTGTCGCGCGCTCATCCCCATCGCATGGGCGCTTTCCAGCACATCCGGCGCAACCTGGCTTAAGCCGGCGACCACGCCGCGCACCAGCGGGAGCAGCGCATACAGCACCAGCGCAATCAGCGCAGGCGTTAACCCCGTTCCGGCGATACCCACCGCGCCCAGCGCGGGAAACGACTTCACCAGCCCGGCCAGGGGGGCAATCAGCAGGCCAAACAGCGCAACGGAGGGAATGGTCTGGATGACGTTGAGCACGGCAAAGATGCTACCCTGACGTGAGGGATGACGATAACACCACATGCCGAGCGGTATCCCGATCAGCAGCGCCGGGATCAGCGTGCCGAAAAGGATCGTCAGATGTTGCGCCAGGGCATCATCAAACACCTCCTGACGGTTGGCGTACTCTTTTAACAGCGAGAGGTTGTTCAGTTCACCACTGAACAATAACAGCAGCGGAATAGACCATATCTGCGCATTAAGCACCCAGCGCCAGACAGAACTGGCGATGAGACGACGAATCGCATCGCTGCTGGCCAGTAAACACAAAGCCAGCCAGAGCCACAGGCCGCTGCCTGGCGTGGTTCTCGCCAGCGGACTTTCCGCCGAGGCCATATGCGTTGCCGCCAGCCCCGCGCTCCAGAACAGCGCGATAAAGAGACCTTCCGAGAGCAGCAGCGTCAGCCACTGCGCCGTTCGCCCTTGCCAGAGCGACAGTGCAACCCACGCGGCCAGCGCAGCCGCCAGCCACCACGGCGTGAACGACCATACGTCCCAGAGAGCACGCCCTTCCCCTGACATCAGGCGGTTAGGCGCGACGTTCACAAACGGTAACGCAACCGCCGCGATGGCCACGCAGGCCAACAGCAGCAGTACGCGGTTATGACATTTTATTGGCACAGCCCTTTCCCGTTACTTCACAAGCCCTTGTTGTTTCAGGAAGTCGGCGGCCACTTTTTTGGCATCCAGTCCCTCGACGGCAATGCTGGCATTCAGCTGTTGCAGCGTTTTTTCATCCAGCTTTTCGAAGACCGGTTTGAGCCATTCAGCAATATCCGGGTAGGCTTTCAGCACCGCCTCACGCACAACCGGGGTAGGAGCGTAAATCGGCTGAACGCCTTTTGGATCGGTCAGGGTTTGCAGGCCCAGCGCCGCGACCGGGCCGTCGGTGCCGTAGGCCATCGCCGCGTTAACGCCGGAGGTTTGCTGTGCCGCCGCCTTAATGGTTACCGCCGTATCTCCGCCCGCCAGCGAGAGCAGTTGCGCCTGGTCGAGCTTGAAGTCGTACGCTTTTTCGAATGCAGGGAGCGCGTCGGGACGCTCGATAAACTCCGCGGACGCCGCGAGCTTGAAGTCGCCCTTCTCTTTCAGGTAGCGGCTGAGATCCGCAAGCGAGGTGAGCTTCCCTTTCTCCGCCACGTCCTTACGCACGGCGATAGTCCAGGTATTGTTGGCCGGGGCCGGGGTCAGCCAGACCAGCTTGTTCTGTTCCGCGTCGAGTTTTTTGACTTTTTCATAGCCAGCTTTGGCGTTTTTCCATGCTGGATCGTTCTCTTCTTTAAAGAAGAACGCGCCGTTGCCGGTATATTCAGGATAGATATCCAGCTCGCCGGAGGTAATCGCGCCGCGCACGACGGGCGTGGTGCCCAGCTGAACTTTATTGACGGTTTTCACGCCGTGGCTTTCCAGCACCTGAAGAATAATATTCCCGAGCAGCGCGCCCTCGGTATCGATCTTTGAGCCCACTTTTACCGGCTCCGCCGCCTGTAACGGCAGGCTTAGCGCCGCGAGTAGCGCCGCAGAAACTACCATCCCCGATTTAATCGTCATTCCGCTATCCTCATTTTTTTGCTGCCTTTTTCAGAGGCTTGAGAGAAAAGCGTAGCTTAAAACGGCGGATTTACCCGGCAAAATGCCTTTTTAGCATAAGGTAAGACGCATCCCCCGATGAACGGGGGATGCAAAGGAGGGAAAGGTTACAGCAGCTCGAACTCGCCTTTATTTACGCGGGCGGAATCCACCCCGATAAAGACGTTAAACTTGCCCGGTTCCGCATCATATTTCATCTGCTGGTTCCAGAACTTGAGCGCATCCACGTCAATCGGGAAGCTGATGGTTTTGGTTTCGCCAGGCTTGAGATTGACCTTCTCAAAGCCGCGCAGCTGCTTCACAGGACGGCTCATCGAGGCGGTGACATCCTGCACGTACATCTGAATCACCGTTGCCCCTTCACGCTTGCCGGTGTTGGTCACCTCGACGCTGGCGGTGACCTTGCCGTCACGCTTCAGGCTCGGCGCCGACATTTTCACCTCAGAGACCTTGAAGGTGGTGTAGCTCAGGCCATAACCAAACGGGTAGAGCGGGCCGTTAGCTTCGTCAAAGTAACGAGATGTGTATTTGTTCGGCTTGTCGGCGTTGTACGGGCGGCCGGTATTCAGGTGGCTATAGTAAACCGGGATCTGCCCGACGGAGCGCGGGAAGGACATCGGCAGCTTGCCCGACGGGTTGTAATCGCCAAACAATACGTCGGCGATGGCGTTACCGCCTTCGGTGCCGGCGAACCAGGTTTCCAGAATGGCGTCAGCCTGCTGGTCCTCTTTCACCAGCGCCAGCGGACGACCGTTCATCAGCACCAGCACCAGCGGCTTGCCGGTCGCTTTCAGGGCGGCGATCAAATCGCGCTGGCTCTGCGGGATGGTGATGTCGGTACGGCTGGAAGCTTCGTGCGCCATACCCTGCGCTTCCCCCACGACCGCGACAACGACGTCAGACTGCTTCGCCGCGTTGACCGCTTCGTCGATCATCTCCTTCGGCGTGCGTGGATCGACCTTCACCGCTTCCTCGTACTGGTTGAGGAAGGTGACGATGTCTTTATCGTCGGTGACGTTCGCCCCTTTGGCGTACACCACTTTGGCGTTTTCACCGACGGCGCTCTTGATGCCGGTCAGGACGGTAACGGACTGATCGGCCACGCCCGCGGCAGACCAGCTCCCCATCACGTCGCGCTTGCTGTCAGCCAGCGGGCCGACCACAGCAATAGTGCCGGATTTTTTCAGCGGCAGCGTGTCGAGGCGGTTCTTCAGCAGCACCAGGCTTTCGCGCGCCACTTCACGCGCTTCTTTGCGATGCAGGCGGCTTTCGGCGTTGGTATCCGCCGGGTCAGAATCTTTCGGCCCCAGGTGGCTGTACGGATCGTTAAACAGCCCCATGTCATATTTCACGTTCAGCACGTGGCGCGCGGCATCGTCCAGCTCCGCCATCGTTACCTTGCCGCTCTTCACCAGCCCCGGCAGGTATTTGCTGTAGTACTCGTCGCTCATGCTCATGTTGATGCCGGACTTGAGCGCCACGCGCACCGCGTCTTCCGGATCGGACGCCGTGCCGTGCTTGATCAGCTCTTTAATCGCGCCGTGGTCGGAAACGGTGATGCCCTTAAAGCCCCACTGGTCGCGCAGCACGTCTTTCAGCAGCCAGGAATCGGAAGTCGCAGGCGTGCCGTTCAGCGAGTTCAGCGCCACCATCACCGCGCCGCTGCCCGCATCCAGCCCTGCCTTGTACGGCGGCATGTAGTCGTTAAACAGGCGCTGTGGGCTCATGTCGACGGTGTTGTACTCTTTACCGCCTTCCACGGCACCGTAGGCCGCGAAGTGTTTAACGCTGGTCATCACCGAGTAGCGGTCCGCCGGGCTCTTGCCCTGCATCGCTTCCACCATGGTTTTGCCCATCGTGGCCGTTAAATAGGTGTCTTCACCGAAGCCTTCCGAGGCGCGGCCCCAGCGCGGATCGCGCGAGACGTCCACCATCGGTGCCCAGGTCATGTTCAGGCCGTCGTCCGCCGCTTCATAGGCCGACACGCGCCCGACGGTTTTCACCGCGTCGAGGTTAAACGAGGAGGCTAAGCCGAGGCTGATCGGGAAGACGGTGCGTTGGCCGTGCACCACGTCATAGGCGAAGAACAGCGGGATTTTCAGGCGGCTGAGCTGCATCACCTGATCCTGCATGGCGCGGATATCCTGGCGGGTGACGGTGTTAAAAATCGCGCCCACCTGGTTCTCTTTAATCATCTCGCGGATGGCCTCTTTCGGGTTATCCGGGCCAACGCTGATCAGACGCAGCTGGCCGATTTTTTCATCGACCGTCATCTTCTTAAGCAACTCCGTGACAAACGCGTCGCGGGCTTCAGGCGTGAGCGGGTGATTACCAAACAAATCCTCTGCCAGCGCAGGTTGCAGCGCCAGGCTGACGGCGACACCTACAGAACATAGCCATTTCATGTTGTTATTCTCTCTCATCAATAACCGTGGGAAGCACCCGGCCAGACCGTGCGAAAAGCGCAGTGTGCCATAAACCCTCTGAACGTTGCAGGGTTATTCTCTGATTTTTCTCGTGAATACTCGACCGCTGAACAGTTAATCGCGCTATGCTTTACAGCGAGAAATTTGCCCCACCACAAGGAGTGGAAGATGACTTCTGTTCGAACTGACGATAACAAAACATTTATTAACGAACTGTCGCGCCTGGTTGGCTCCTCTCACCTGCTTACCGACCCGGCCAAAACCGCCCGCTACCGTAAGGGTTTCCGCTCCGGCCAGGGCGACGCGCTGGCGGTGGTCTTCCCCGGCACGCTGCTGGAGCTGTGGCGCGTGCTGAGCGCCTGCGTTGCGGCGGACAAAATTATTTTAATGCAGGCGGCCAACACCGGCCTGACCGAAGGTTCCACGCCGAACGGCAACGATTACGATCGCGATATCGTGATTATCAGCACCCTGCGCCTCGACAAGCTGCACCTGCTGGACAAAGGCGAGCAGGTGCTCGCGTTCCCGGGCACCACGCTCTACTCGCTGGAAAAAGCGCTTAAGCCGCTGGGCCGCGAGCCGCACTCGGTGATCGGCTCCTCCTGCATTGGCGCCTCGGTGGTCGGTGGGATCTGCAATAACTCCGGCGGCTCGCTGGTGCAGCGCGGCCCGGCCTATACCGAAATGTCACTTTTTGCCCGCATTGATGAAAACGGCAAGCTGACGCTGGTGAACCACCTGGGCATCGATCTGGGCGCGACGCCGGAACAGATCCTCAGCAAGCTCGACGACGACCGCGTGAGGGACGAAGACGTGCAGCACGATGGTCGCCACGCGCACGACCATGATTACATCACCCGCGTGCGCGATATCGAGGCCGATACCCCGGCGCGCTACAACGCCGACCCGGATCGCCTGTTTGAATCGTCCGGCTGCGCGGGCAAGCTGGCGGTTTTTGCGGTGCGTCTCGACACCTTCCCGGCAGAGAAAACGCAGCAGGTATTTTATATCGGCACCAATCAGCCTGAGGTCCTGACTGAAATTCGTCGCCATATTCTGGGCGAATTCACCCACCTGCCGGTGGCGGGCGAGTACATGCATCGGGATATTTACGACATCGCGGAGCGCTACGGGAAAGACACCTTCCTGATGATCGATAAGCTTGGCACCGACAAAATGCCGTTCTTCTTCACCATGAAGGGCCGCACCGACGCGATGCTGGAGAAAGTGCCGCTGTTCAAGCCCCACTTTACCGACCGCTTTATGCAGAAGCTGGGCAACGTTTTCCCTGCACATCTGCCGGAGCGAATGAAAACCTGGCGTGATAAGTACGAACATCACCTGCTGCTGAAAATGGCCGGGGACGGGATCGCCGAAGCGCAGAGCTGGCTGACCGAGTTCTTCAGGACGGCTGAGGGTGATTTCTTTGCCTGCACGCCGGAAGAAGGCAGCAAAGCCTTCCTGCACCGCTTCGCCGCGGCGGGTGCCGCTATCCGTTACCAGGCGGTGCATTCCGAAGAGGTGGAAGATATTCTGGCGCTGGATATCGCCCTGCGACGCAACGACACCGAATGGTTTGAGCATCTACCGCCGGAAATCGACAGCAAGCTGGTGCATAAGCTCTATTACGGCCACTTTATGTGCTACGTCTTCCATCAGGATTATATCGTCAAAAAAGGGGTAGATGCTCATGAACTGAAGGAGCAGATGCTCGCCCTGCTGCGCGAGCGTGGCGCACAATATCCTGCGGAACACAACGTCGGGCATCTTTATAAAGCCCCTGACGCCCTTAAGCAGTTTTATCGCGAGAATGACCCTACAAACAGCATGAACCCCGGAATCGGGAAAACAACGCGGAAGAAATACTGGAAAGAGAGTGCAGACGCGGAGCAGCGCATAACGCAAGCGTCTGATTAAACCCTACAGCCAAATTTGAGAGATTGTTTCGCGCGCCTTAATCGTAATAGAGTAGCGGTCTGTCGCCGGAGAAATGTTTCTCCGGCATTCTATAACGAGGAGCAGGCGCATCATGTCGGCTGTTGATGTTTTATCCGAAACCGAACTGGAAGTGCGCGACGCCCTTCCCGATGATGTGCATGCCATCGCCGCCATCTATGCCTGGCATGTGCTTCACGGACGCGCGTCATTCGAAGAAGTCCCCCCCACCATCGACGAAATGCGTCAGCGCATGAAAAGCGTGGCCGAGAACGGTTTACCGTGGCTCATCGCGCTCTATCGCGGCATCGTGGTGGGCTATTGTTACGCCACCCCTTACCGACCGCGTCAGGCCTATCGCTATACCCTGGAAGAGTCGATTTACGTGGATGCCAGCATCACCGGACGCGGTTTTGGCACCGCATTAATGAACGCGCTGATCGCGCGCTGCGAGCAGGGCCCGTGGCGGCAGATGATTGCCGTTGTGGGAGATGGTAATAATAATTCCGGCTCGTTACGGCTGCATAAAAAACACGGCTTTGAGATTGTCGGTCAGCTTCGCAGCGTGGGGTATAAGAAAGGCGACTGGCGGGATACGGTGATAATGCAGCGCCCGCTCAACGACGGTGACTGGACGCTGCCGGAATAAACGCAGTGCGGTCTGGTGCCCTCACCCCGGCCCTCTCCCACAGGGAGAGGGAGAAAACATAAAAAACGGTAACGCATGTTACCGTTTTGCTTTTACCTAATCGTTTTGCGCCGTCGCCATCTGCTCCGCTTTCTGCTTTTTATAGGTCAATGCTGCAGCCGGAACGGGCTGCACTTTCCCGGTCTCAATCCAGGTCCGCAGGCGGCTCGCATCCGCAAAGTGGGTATATTTCCCGAAGGCATCCATCACCACCAGCGCCACCGGCTTACCGTTAAACACGGTGCGCATCACCAGGCAGTGGCCTGCCGCATTGGTAAACCCGGTTTTGGTTAACTGAATATTCCAGTTCTCGCGGTACACCAGATGGTTCGTGTTGCGAAACGGCAGCGTGTAAGACGGATTCGAGAATGTCGCCATGTCCTCACGCGTGGTGCTGAGCTGGCCGAGCAGCGGGTACTGCTTGCTGGCAATCAGCAGTTTAGTCAGATCGCGGGCCGTGGAGACGTTGTTAATCGACAGACCCGTCGGTTCAACAAAATGAGTATTGCTCATCCCCAGCGCTTTGGCTTTGGCGTTCATCGCGCGGATAAAGGCATCGTAACCGCCAGGATAGTGGTGCGCCAGACTTGCCGCCGCACGGTTTTCAGACGACATCAGCGCCAGCAGCAACATATTTTTACGGCTGATTTCACTGTTAAGGCGCACGCGAGAGTAGATCCCTTTCATCTCCGGCGTGTGGCTGATATCCACTTTCAGCTTTTCGTCCAGCGGCAGGCGAGCATCAAGCACCACCATCGCGGTCATTAATTTGGTTATTGAGGCGATCGGGCGCACCAGGTCCGGGTGGCTGGCGTAAATCACCTTATTGGTGTTGAGATCAACAATCATCGCGCTGCCGGACGCAATTTGCGGCTGGGCAGCAGCGGTGGTCACCGCGGGCGTTTTGGCGACAGCTGGCACGGCAGCGGACGCGCCCAGCAGCAGCGCCAGGCTAAGTAAGGAGACACGAAATTTCAGCATGGTGAGACTTCTGATAATTATTCACGCACGTAATGACGTACACCGCCTGTGTCGACGGATAAACACAGGCTGGCTTCGGCATCATAGCGGTCACCGTGCTTTGTCGCCAGCGGATAATCGTGAACAGATGCTGCATTGCTGGCATTTACGCCAGCAATGCAGTGAGCTTAGAAGAGACGGTATCCATAACCCCAGAGAATAACCGTCAGTGCCAGTAACACCTCCAGTACCAGCACCCCGATGGCAAGCGTGGAACCGGAGAAGCTCAGGCCCTCTTCTTTATTGATATTCAGGAAGGTTGGAACGCCCAGATACAGCAGATAACCGGTGTAAAAGAGCGCAACAGTACCGATCAGCGCGCACAGCCAGACCAGTGGATAGAGCGCAACAATACCGCTTAAGAACAGCGGGGTCGCGACGTATCCGGCGAAGACCATACAGTGTGCCAGCGATGGGCGCTGTGGGTAGTTACGCGCCATCCAGTGAATGACGCGCCCCATGACCGCCACCCCTGCCAGCATCAGGCCATAAAAGAGAATGGCCAGATAAAGCCCGGTAAACCAGGAGAGCTGAACCACGGTACCGTCACCGAAGTTCCAGCCGATTTGTGTTGTGCCAATAAACGCGCATATTACCGGCACCGCGGCCATCAGCAGCACATGGTGGGTGTAATGATGCGAGACCGTTTCGTTCTCACTTTTGATGACATGCATTTCACGATCGGGATGGGAGAAAAGTCCCCAGACATGGTTCATAGCGCCCCCTTGTTGTCGGCCCGTCAGCGATACCTTAAGTATAATGCAGGCTTTAGATTATTTTATGTACAGTGGGAAATTTCCGTTGATTGCCGCGCGGTTGATTCATGAGGTATATGATTAAACGAGGTACGCAGAGGGAGATAACCGTTACGTAATGGATATTAACGCACTCATTGAACAATATGGATATGCCGCGCTGGTCATCGGTAGCGTGGCGGAAGGTGAAACCATCACGCTGCTGGGCGGCGTCGCCGCGCATCAGGGCTTACTAAAGTTTCCGCTGGTCGTCGCTGCGGTCGCGCTGGGCGGCATGATTGGCGATCAGCTGCTCTACTTCCTGGGGCTGCGCTTTGGCCCGACGCTGCTCAAGCGTTTCGTTAAACACAAAAAGAAAATCAACCGCGCGCAGCGCCTGATCCAGCG
Organism: Enterobacter cloacae complex sp. P27C; assembly: GCF_014895705.1. Taxonomy (NCBI): domain Bacteria; kingdom Pseudomonadati; phylum Pseudomonadota; class Gammaproteobacteria; order Enterobacterales; family Enterobacteriaceae; genus Enterobacter; species Enterobacter cloacae complex sp. P27C. The sequence continues at coordinate 449,525 of NZ_JADBQB010000003.1, read as the reverse complement.
TCACCCTTATCTGTTCGTCATAGGCACCCGCTTTATGTACGGCTTCAGGATTATCGGGCCGATACTGATTGGTGCCAGCCGCCTGCCGCCAAAAATTTTCCTGCCGCTGAATATTGTTGGCGCGATAGCCTGGGCGCTGATCTTCACGACGCTTGGTTACGTGGGTGGCGAAGTGATTGGCCCGTGGCTGCATAACCTTGACCAACACCTGAAGCACTGGGCGTGGTTGATTCTGGTGGTTGTGGCGGTGATTGGGGTCAGGCTGTGGATGCGGCACAGAGAGAAGAAGCGGGATGAGGAGTGAGTCAGCCTGGTGCCCCTCACCCCTTTGGGGAGAGGGGAAACCTGTTACCCTTCCGGCTTAAACTGCGGGTTCGCCAGCATAAAGCCCCCGTCGACGATAAATGATTGCCCTGTGGTATAGCTGGCGTCGCTGTCACACAGCCACGCCACCAGGCTGGCGATTTCTTTGGTGTGGCCCGGCCTTGCCAGCGGGATTTCCGGCATTGACCCTTCCTTCACTTCGCTGTCATCCATATCGTTCATCGGCGTGGCAATGGCCCCCGGCGCGACGGCGTTCACCAGAATCTTGTGCTTCACCAGCTCCATCGCCATAGATTTGGTTAAGCCGCCGAGCGCATGTTTCGCAGCCGTGTAAGCGCTGGCATCAGGCAGCGGCGTGTGCTCATGCACCGAGGTGATGTTCACAATCCGCCCCCCTTTCCCCTGCTTCACCATCTGCCGTGCCGCAATCTGCGAGCAGAGAAACGCGCCGTCCACGTCGACGGTAAAAATGTTCCGCCAGTCGTCAAACGCCATCTCAAGAAATGGCGCTTTGGTCATCGCTCCGGCATTGTTAACCAGCACGTCCAGCCGGCCGAAACGTGCAATCAGCGTTTCAATGGCTTCAGCGCCGTCCGGGAGCGTGCTTAAATCAAGATGGATAGCCTCTGCACGCTGCCCACGCGCTTCAACTTCACGGCAGGTTTCCAGCGCCCCTTTTTCATCCGAATGCCAGGTGACGCCAATATCAAACCCGCGCTCTGCCAGCATCAGCGCCGTGGTTTTACCGATCCCGGAATCCGATGCGGTTACAATCGCTACTCTGTTCATACTCACCTCCTGAAAAACTGCAAAGAGGTAAGTATAGATAATGACCTTTTTTAGCCATGATGATAGCCGCCGCCCAGCGCTGACGTCAGCTGCAGCGTGGCGTCGAGATACTGGCCTTTCAACATGACGCCTTCAAGATGCTCTTTTAGTGCCGGGATTCTGGCTTCGCTGACCCGCGAACCGGCAATAATACCTGCACTAAAACGCGCCTGCGCCAGCGCCACCACGCGCGCCGCGTCTTTTTCTATCTGCTGCTGGTGACGATTTTTTGCCGTCAGGGTTTCAACTTCACTTGCCGTACGCGCCACCTGATTGACCGCCTCCACCACCGCTTTGTTGTAGTTCGCGACCGAGAGGTTATTCTGCGCCTGGGCGATATCCAGATTAGCGTTCAGCCTGCCGCTGTCGAAGATCGGCAGCGTCAGTCCGGCAGTCACGCCCATCTGCTGGGCTGAAGAGCGGAACAGATCGCTCAGGTGCAGGGCATCCTGCTGTAAGAACGCCATCAGGTTCACGTCAGGATAGAACGCCGCTCTGGCGGCTTCCACCTCGCTCATGGAGGCTTCGATATACCAATGCGCCTCCTGCAGATCCGGACGGCGTGCCAGCAGTTCATATCCCAGCGTTGACGGTAGCGAGGCTTCGGCTGCAGGCAACGGGTGGCGCGTAAGGTGTGTCGCCGGGGTGCCGGTCAGCGCATCCAGACGCGCTTCAATGACCTTCATTTTGCCCTTTACGTCGGCCAGCTGTTCATTAGTCTTACTGGCGTGTATATCGGTTTCGACACCCTCCACCGAGGAGGTAATACCGTGCTGATACAGTTCGCGATCGGCGTCGATAATATTTTCCTGCTCCTGTTTAATCCGGGTAAGAACTTCCCCTGCTTCGGCCTGGGTCTGCCACGCCCAGTAAAGGCGCGCAACGCTGGTTGAAAGCAGCTGGCGGGTCTGCTCCAGCTCCGCTTTTTGCGCATTCACTTTACCGATACGCGCTGCAATCCGGGCGCGGTTTTTTCCCCATAGATCGAGATCCCAGCCCGCCGTCAGGCCAAAGGTGCCGTTGGTATACCATGGGCCGGTGGTGCCCGCCGCCGGGTCGGTAAGGGCAAACGGCCCCATCAGCCCCTCTGCCGACATTTTTTGCCGTTCAACATCCGCTGAAAAATCCATCTGTGGGCCATCGGCTGCGATAGCGGCTCTGGCCTGCGCTTCGGCAAGCGTAATGCGCTGCCGGGCAATTTGCATATCTGGCGCATCCGCTATGGCTTTGGCAATAAGCGAATTTAACTGCGGGTCGTTATATTCTTTCCACCATTCATTTTTCGGCCAGTCCGCATGACGAAGTTGGGTATTAACGGACGCGGCTGTCGTTTGCGTTTGAATTGGCGACACCGTGGAATGTTCCGGTGCGCAGGCAGCCAGCATAAAAACAAGGGAAGCACTCAGAGATAAAATAAGAAAACGTTTCATTACGCCATGCACTCAAAAAAATAAAGGCGCAACTTACGCTTGATGACGCGCTATTTTTTAGTAACGCGTGGCAATCCGCAAATTGTCATACACTTACATACTCGGCAAAATATTCACCAAGTGAATTATTTATTTTTAAATATAATTGCCGTTTATTTTGACTGTATAACTCGCGCAATATCAGCCGACGTTTGCAGCGTGCGGATCTCCTGAAATAATCCCAGCGCTTCGCTGTACTCTTTGCGTAAATAACTCAGCCACTGCTTAATACGCGCGACGTGATACAAACCGGTGTCGCCCTGCTTCTCCAGACGGCTGTATTTTTGCAACAGCGTGACGACGTCTGCCCACGGCATCCGCGGTTCGTTATATTTCACCACCCGGCTGAGGTTCGGCACGTTCAGCGCACCGCGGCCAATCATCACCGCATCGCAGCCGGTGGCTTTCAGGCACGCCTGCGCGCTCTCGTAATCCCAGATTTCGCCATTGGCGATCACCGGAATAGTAAGTCGTTTGCGGATCTCACCAATCGCCTGCCAGTTAATGCGCTCGGCTTTGTAGCCGTCTTCTTTAGTGCGGCCATGCACCACCAGCTCGGTGGCCCCGGCCTGCTGCACCGCATCGGCAATTTCAAACTGTCGGGCGTCGCTGTCCCACCCCAGGCGCACCTTAACCGTCACCGGCAAATGCGAGGGCACGGCCTCACGCATGGCTTTCGCGCCGCGGTAAATCAGCTCAGGATCTTTCAGCAACGTCGCTCCGCCGCCGCTGCCGTTCACCAGCTTCGACGGACAGCCGCAGTTCAGATCCACCCCGTAAGAGCCAAGCGCTACCGCGCGGGCGGCGTTTTCCGCCAGCCATTCAGGATACTGGCCGAGCAGCTGAATACGCACCAGCGTGCCGGAAGAGGTTCGGCTCTGGTTGTGCAGCTCGGGGCAGAGCCGGAAGAAGGATTTTACCGGCAACAGCATATCGACCACGCGCAAAAACTCCGTCACGCAGAGATCGTAGTCGTTCACCTCGGTCAGAAGCTCGCGCACGAGAGAGTCGAGCACGCCTTCCATTGGGGCCAGTAAAACACGCATAACAGTACCTGTGAAAAAAGACGCGCTATAGTAGCCGCTCTCTATATCGCTGGGAAGCGCTTCTGTTCAGGCAGAAAGTCACCCGGCGTTGCCCCAACAATAGCGCGAAACGCCGCCGCAAATGCCGCCGGGCCGGAAAACCCCAGCATCCAGGCCACCTGCTTAACCGGGTATCCGTTGGCGAGGAGATCCAGCGAGGCACAAATCCTTGCGCGCTGTCGCCAGGCCCGGAAGCTAAAGCCGGTATCGTTGATAAACGCACGTGAAAATGTGCGTTCAGACATCGCGACCCGTTCCGCCAGCCTTTCCAGAGAGAGATCCCAGAGATTGTTGGCAATGATGTCACAGGCCACGCGATGTAAGCGCTCATCCACGGGCATCGGCAGTTCGGCAGAAATCTGCTGCGTCTCGCTGAGGATGTCGAGCAGCAAAACGGCCATGCTGCGCTGGCTTGCCGGCCGGTATTCCGCGCTGAACAGCCCGGCAATCAGCTCTTTGAACAACGCTGTGGCCATAATCACGTGAACCTCGTCTTTCCGCTTAAAAGGTTCGCATTGCGAAATCAGTGCCGGGCTAAACCAGACCGCGCGAAGCTCCGTTGCGGATAACACGCTGTAGGTATGCTCCTGAAAGGGAGGGATCCACAGCGCGCGCTGCGGCGGTATGACCCAGCGTTTGCTGCCGGTTTCAACCAGCATAACCCCCTTAATGGCAAACAAAAGTTGTCCCTGCGAATGCTGGTGAGGCGGATCGACTTCGCCGCGCGTATAGCTAATTGCCCCTCTTGACCATCCGATAGCATCGTCGTGAATTGGCGTTTTATCGATAACGGTTGGCATTTCACATTCCCCCCTTCCTCTTATGATGCTGCTTGTACACGTAACCAGAGAGAGACGCAATGCACATCCATTTTATTATTCATGAACATTTCGAGGCGCCAGGCGCCTATGAAATCTGGGGGAAAAGTCGCGGCTGCAGTCTGAGCTACACCAGAGTGTATCAGGGCGAACCTTTACCTGAGGAACTGGGGGGCACAGACCTGCTTATCATCATGGGAGGCCCGCAATCCCCCGCTACCACGCTTGAGGAATGCCCCTGGTTTGATGCGCAGGCGGAAAAGGCAATCATCAGCCGCGCGATAGAGGCAGGTAAAACGGTGATAGGCGTTTGTCTGGGCTCACAGCTTATCGGCGAAGCGCTGGGCGCAGCGTTTTGCCACAGCCCGGAAAAAGAGATCGGCAAATTTCCCGTCAGGCTCACAGATGCAGGCAAGGCGAACCCGCTGTTTGAGGACTTTGGCAGCGTGCTGAACGTCGGTCACTGGCATAACGATATGCCTGGGTTGACGCTGCAGGCTAAGGTTCTGGCTTACAGCGAGGGCTGTCCCCGCCAGATCGTGCAATACAGCGAACGGGTTTACGGTTTCCAGTGCCATATGGAGCTGACGCCGGAGGTGGTAGAGTTGCTGATTGAGCATTCGCAGAATGACCTCCGCCGTGCGGGTGAATTCCGTTTTGTCGAAACGGCGGAAAAAATCCGCTCGCATGATTATCGCGAAATGAACCAGGTGCTGTTTTCTTTTCTCGATAAACTGACCGCCTGACGCTGATGCCTTCTCTGGCGCGTTACTTCGCCAGCGCAATCCCTTTCCTCTAAACTGTAGCCTGCACCAGTAAGGTGATACCGGACGTTCCATTCCGGAATGTCTGGTATGCTCAAAATTCATGATGTGATCCGTGGCACATTTTTAGGTTTAATTGTATGATGAATGCGTTTCAGCAAGGACTATCACCATGAGCAAACCATTGAACATTATCTGGCAATATCTGCGCGCATTCGTCCTGATTTACGCCTGCCTGTATGCCGGCATTTTCATCGCGTCGCTGCTGCCCATCACCATTCCCGGCAGCATTATCGGTATGCTGATCCTCTTCGTTTTACTAGCGCTGCAAATTCTGCCTGCAAAGTGGGTCAATCCAGGCTGCTTCGTCCTCATTCGCTATATGGCGCTGCTTTTCGTGCCTATCGGCGTGGGCGTCATGCAGTATTTTGATTTGCTCAAGGCGCAGTTCGGCCCGATTGTCGTTTCCTGCGCGATCAGTACGCTGGTGGTTTTCCTGGTGGTGAGCTGGAGTTCTCATCTGGTACATGGCGAACGCAACGTGGTCGGGGAGAAAACAAAAAAATGATGGCTAATATCTGGTGGTCACTGCCGTTAACCCTGCTGGTATTCTTCGCCGCGCGCAAACTTGCCGCACGATTTAAAATGCCCTTGCTGAACCCCCTGCTGGTGGCGATGGTGGTGATTATTCCCTTCCTGCTGCTCACCGGCATTCCTTATGAGCGTTACTTTGCAGGCAGCAAAATTTTAAACGACCTCCTGCAGCCCGCCGTTGTCGCGCTTGCCTTTCCTTTATATGAGCAGCTGCACCAGATCCGCGCACGGTGGAAGTCCATCATTACCATCTGTTTTGTGGGAAGCCTGGTGGCGATGATCACCGGCACGTCGGTGGCGCTGTTGATGGGGGCCTCCCCGCAAATTGCCGCCTCTATCCTGCCTAAATCAGTGACCACGCCTATCGCGATGGCGGTAGGCGGCAGCCTCGGCGGTATTCCAGCCATCAGCGCGTTGTGCGTGATTTTCGTCGGTATTCTCGGCGCGGTGTTTGGCCACACTCTGCTGAACGGGATGCGTATTCACACCAAAGCAGCGCGCGGGCTGTCGATGGGCACCGCCTCGCACGCGCTGGGTACCGCACGCTGCGCGGAGCTGGACTATCAGGAAGGGGCGTTTAGCTCGCTTGCGCTGGTGATCTGCGGGATTATCACCTCCCTGCTCGCCCCGTTCATTTTCCCGCTGATTCTGGCGGTGATGGGCTAAAATTTGCGATGCGTCGCGCAAATTTCATTTTGATTTCATAAGTTGCATACATAATGAGAAGTGGATCACATATAAAGGCCTTACGGCTCCGTAAACTACCGATCCATTAACCTTTATGAGGCAAACGCCATGCACCCACGTTTTCAAGCTGCCTTCGCTCAGCTTGCAGAGAATTTGCAGTCAGCCCTGGCTCCCGTTCTGGCAGATGCACATTTCCCCGCCCTGCTGACGGCGGAGCAGGTCACGGTGCTTAAACAGGCAACCGGGCTGGATGAAGACGCGCTGGCTTTCGCACTGCTGCCCCTGGCTGCCGCCTGCGCCCGGGCCGATCTTTCCCACTTCAACGTCGGCGCCATCGCGCGCGGCGTCAGCGGAACCTGGTACTTCGGCGGGAACATGGAGTTTCTCGGCGCAACCATGCAGCAGACCGTTCACGCCGAGCAGAGCGCCATCAGCCACGCCTGGCTGCGCGGTGAGAAAGCCCTGAGCGCCATCACCGTAAACTACACCCCATGCGGCCACTGCCGCCAGTTTATGAACGAGCTGAACAGCGGGCTGCAGCTGCGCATTAACCTGCCGGGCCGCGCGCCGCACACGCTGGGGGACTACCTGCCTGACGCCTTCGGCCCGAAAGATCTTGAGATTAAAACGCTGCTGATGGACGAGCAGGATCACGGTTTCGCCCTGTCCGGCGATGACCTGAACCAGGCGGCCATACGCGCGGCGAACAAGAGCCACACCCCGTACAGCAACTCCCCGAGCGGCGTGGCACTGCAGTGCCGCGATGGCCGTATCTTCACCGGCAGCTATGCGGAAAACGCCGCGTTTAACCCAACGCTGCCGCCGCTGCAGGGCGCACTCAACCTGCTGAGCCTGAACGGCTACGATTATCCGGACATTCAGCGTGCCGTTCTGGCCGAAAAGGCCGATGCGCCGCTGATTCAGTGGGATGCCACCGCCGCAACGCTCAAGGCGTTAGGCTGCACGACGATCGACCGCGTCCTGCTGGCGTAAACCTTCCGGCGGACAGAAATGTCCGCCACGTTGCTGAAAAACCCCTCAGTTGAGTCGCTGTTTCTTGCGCTAACCAGGCGGGTAAAGTAGCCTGAGTTAAATTTCATCCACGAACGAGCCATCTTCATGTTAAAGCGCGTTTTTTACAGCCTGTCTGTCCTGGTCGGCATACTGCTGTTTATCGTGCTGGGTCTCGACCGCTGGATGAGCTGGAAAACCGCTCCCTACATCTTTGATGACCTGCAGGACCTGCCCTATCGTCAGGTGGGCGTGGTGCTCGGCACCGCCAAGTATTACCGCACCGGCGTTATCAACCAGTATTACCGCTACCGCATTCAGGGCGCGCTGAACGCCTACAACAGCGGCAAGGTAAACTACCTGCTGCTGAGCGGTGATAACGCGCTGCAAAGCTATAACGAGCCGGTGACGATGCGGAAGGATTTGATTGCCGCAGGCGTCGATCCGGCCGACATCGTGCTCGACTACGCGGGCTTCCGCACCCTGGACTCCATCGTGAGGACCCGTAAGGTCTTCGACACCAACGACTTCATCATCATCACCCAGCGCTTCCACTGCGAGCGCGCGCTGTTTATCGCCCTGCATATGGGCATTCAGGCGCAGTGCTATGCGGTGCCGTCGCCAAAAGATATGCTGAGCGTGCGCGTCCGCGAGTTTGGCGCCCGCTTTGGCGCCCTGGCCGATCTGTATATCTTCAAACGCGAACCGCGTTTTTTAGGCCCGCTGGTGCCGATCCCGGCAATGCATGAAGTGCCGGAAGACGCGCAGGGTTACCCGGCGGTGACGCCGGAGCAGCTGCTGGATATGCAGAAAAAAGAGAAAAAGTAGGCCTGCCTTTATACTTTCTTTACGCCGGCACTGACGCTTTTTATCCCCCCTTTACGCCAGCTCTTTTAACCTGAGTTCACTGCCGCTACGGCTTCATTGAAGAATGACTATGAACTCGATAATGAATGCGTTTTTCCTCAAAAGTCTTCGCCCGTATTTTAACTTCCCCGGTTTATCACTCCCCGGCGCACTTAATTCTGGTCTCTGGCTGGATGAAAAAATTGACGCCCTGCAGCACAATATTGCCGTGGAAGTGGCCGACTATCTGGAACGCTACCCGCAGACGAAACACGTTGACGTTTACCTGAACGATATCAACGGCACGATGCGCGGCAAGCGCTTCACGGTGGAGAGCATGCTGAGTCTGGAAAAAGGCTGTTATTTTCCGCTTTCCGTCTACTCCATGGATCAGAAGGGAAAAATCGCCGCCCCGCTTTATGATGAACCCGACCGGCTGTGCGTCCCGGTCGCCGGTTCTCTGCGTCCCTGTCCGCAGGATCCGGAGCATACCGCGCAGATCCTGCTGACGATGAAGGACAGCGACGGTAACCCCTGCCCGCTTGAGCCACGCGCGATACTGCAGAACGTCGTGGCCCGCTTCCACCAGCACGGCCTTTTCCCGGTCATTGCCCCGGAAATCGAGTTTTACCTGACGGGACAGGGCGATCGCGATCCGCAAAATCAGGGCTGTTTTCACATGGACACCTCGTCGGCGCACGCGGCGCTTTTTGACGAACTGGAACAGCTGGCGCACCTTCAGCGCATCCCGCTGTCAGGGGTGGTAGCGGAAGCCGAGTCCGGACAGTACGAATTAAACCTGAAGCACAGCCAGCGCGTCGTAGAGGTCTGTGATAACGTGCTGGCCCTGCGCCGCCTGACCCGCTATGTCGCTGAAAAGCACGGTCTTCAGGCTAACTTTATGGCTAAGCCCTTCAGCCAGCTCTCCGGCAGCGGTTTGCACATCCATTTCAGCCTGAACAACAGCCGTGGCGAGAACGTTTTTGCCTCGCCGGTGAACGCGCTGAGCAGCATGATGCGCTTGTGCATCGCGGGCCAGCTGGCGCTGATGCCCGCCTCCGTCGCCATTCTTGCGCCGGGGGTCAACGCGTTTCGTCGCCTGCGAAAAAACCTGACGGAACCCGTCTTTAACTCGTGGGGCTATAACACCCGCTCCGCTGCCCTGCGCATTCCCTGCTCGGAAGAGAGCAACCGTCGTATCGAGTACCGACTGGCCGGAGCCGATGCGAATCCGTATCTGGTGGCGGCCACAATCCTGACCGGCATGCTGTTCGGGCTGGAACATATCGACGAGGGGGAACTCCCGGAACCGCAGCAGGACCATCCGGAACTCCCGCTGTTCCAGCAGGAGGCAATTGAGGCCTTCGCCCGCTGTCAGTATCTCACCGACAGCCTGGGCGACGCCTTTTCCGAACAGTGGGTCGCCTGCAAGCTTTCTGAACTCGAGTGGTTTGAGCGCATTGTGACGCAAGAAGAGTCCCATCTGGCATAGGCCATAAAAAAGCCCGCTCGGTGAGCGGGCCGGGTATGGCGAGTGACGATTACTTCTTACGGGCGTACTTCAGTGAATCCAGCGCCACCGCGAAGATGATGATGGCGCCCTTGATGATGTACTGCCAGTACGGGTTCACGCCAATGTAGGTCAACCCGTAGTTGATGACGGTAAAGATGATCACACCGGTGACCACGCCGAGCACGGTCCCCACCCCGCCGCTGAAGGAGACGCCGCCGACCACGCAGGCCGCAATCGCATCCAGCTCGTACATGAAGCCAAGGTTGTTCGTTGCGGAGCCGATACGGCCTGCTTCCAGCATCCCGCCGAAGGCGTAGAACACACCGGACAGCGCGTAAATCATCAGCAGGTTCAGGGCAACGTTTACCCCGGACACTTTCGCCGCTTCCGGGTTACCACCGATAGCGAAGATGTTTTTACCGAAGCGCGTTTTGTTCCACAGGATCCAGACGAACGCCACCGCAATCAGCGCATAGAAGGTAATGTACGACAGGCGGAAGCTGCCCAGCGCGATAAACCCCTGCGTGAAGGTGGAGAAGCCGCTGTCAAAGCCCGAAATCGGCGACGCGCCCACAAAGTCGTAGTACAGGGAGTTGATACCATAAACGATGATCATCGTACCCAGCGTGGTGATAAATGGCGTCACGTTCAGGTAAGCGATGATAATACCGTTGATCAGGCCAATCACCGCCCCGATGGCGCAGACAATCAGGATCACCACGAAAATCGGCATAGTCGCCATCTCCGGGAACACCTTGTTGGCGTTTTCCATCGACTGCAGCAGGGTTGCCGCAATAACCGCCGCCAGGCCGACCTGACGACCGGCAGAAAGGTCCGTCCCCTGGGTGACGATAAGGCCCGCCACGCCCAGCGCAATGATGATACGCACGGAGGACTGGGTCAGAATATTACTCAGGTTCAGCAGGCTTAAGAACGTAGGGTCCTGGAAAATAATAATGGCCAGCAGGACTAAAAGAACAACGTAAATACCGCCTTCTTTCAGGTAAGTGAGAAAACTTTTTTTATTTAACGCACTCATGAGGAGCCCCTGATCTTAAAGGTGCAAAGACGCAAGACGCAAAATTTCGTTTTGCGTTGTCGTTTTGGTGTCAACAATACCGGCAACGAGACCATTGCTCATAACCAGAATACGATCCGTGATCCCTAACAGTTCCGGCATTTCGGAAGAAATAATAATGATCCCTTTATTCTTTTTCGCCAGCTCGGCAATCAGCTGATAAATTTCAAACTTCGCGCCGACGTCAATACCGCGGGTCGGTTCATCCAGCATCAGAATTTCTGGCTGGGTTAATAACCAACGGCCAATAATAACTTTTTGCTGGTTACCACCGGAAAGCGAACCGATTTGGGTACGGTGGCCAGGCGTTTTCACACGCATGGAGTCAATTACCCACTGGGTATCGCTCTTCATGCGGGAGTTATCCAGCAGCCCGACTTTGTTTTTGTAATTGCGAATATTAGAGATTAACGAGTTAAAGTTAATATCCAGATAAGCATAAATACCGGTCGAACGACGTTCTTCCGTCACCAGCGCAAAACCGTTATTAATGGCTTCGTTGGCATTATGGTTGTTAATTTTCTTCCCGTGCAGCGTGATGGTGCCGTCGGCCTTCTCGCGGATGCCAAACAGGGTTTCCACGATGTCGGTACGCTTTGCCCCTACGAGGCCAGCAATGCCAAGAATTTCGCCTTTGTGAAGGTCGAAAGAAACATCGCGGATGGACGGCTGGCGCAGCGAGGTCAGATTGCGCACTTCGAGGATTACTTCACCTGGCTTGTTCTCTTTGTCCGGGAAGCGCTGGTTCAGGGAACGGCCGACCATCATGGCGATGATCTTGTCCATGTCCAGCCCTTCAAGCGGCTGCGTGGCAATCCACTGGCCGTCGCGCAGGATGGTAATTTCATCGCACAGCTGGAAGATCTCTTCCATTTTGTGCGAGATGTACACAATGCCGCAGCCGCGCTCTTTCAGCTTACGAATAATGGTAAAAAGGTGATTAACCTCTTTTTCCGTTAATGACGAGGTAGGTTCATCCATGATGACGATTTTCGCATCATAGGAGAACGCTTTGGCAATTTCGATCATCTGCATCTGGGAAACGGATAATGTCCCCACGCGGGCGCGCGGATCGATATCAATATCCAGCTCATCGAAAATCGCTTTGGTGTCGCGATACATTTTATCCTGATCGACAAACACACCTTTAGTTGGGTAACGTCCCAACCACATGTTATCCATTACCGAGCGTTGCAGTACCAGGTTTAATTCCTGGTGAACCATCGAGATACCGTTTTCCAGCGCTTCTTTCGCTGAATGGAAATCGATCTCTTTCCCCTGAAAAAGAATGCTGCCAGAATCTTTTTGATAGATCCCAAAAAGACATTTTAATAACGTTGATTTACCCGCACCGTTCTCCCCCATTAATGCATGAATAGAGTGAGGACGGACTTTTAAATTAACATTATCGAGTGCCTTAACACCGGGGAAGGACTTGTTGACGCCTGTCATTTCCAACAAGTATTCACCGGACGACTGAGTAGTTGTGCTGACCATAATTATACCTTGTTGGCCTCGCATATCGCGTTATAAAAGGGCGCAACGAATTGCGCCCAGTGAAGACAAAACGAAGATCTTATTTACCGATAAACTCAGCCAGGTTGGACTGGTCTACGCCCACGTAAGGCACGCGAACGATTTTGTTGTCAATTTTCCAGTTGGTGCCATCCGCCGCGCCTTTACCGTCGGCGAGGTTTTTCGCCAGATCGAAGGTCGCTTTCGCCTGGTTGTTGGCATCGTTCAGAACGGTACCGGCCATCGCGCCAGATTTAACCAGCGCCAGCGCTTCCGGCAGGGCATCCACGCCAAATACCGGGATGGACGATTTATTGTGGGCTTTCAGCGCTTCAACCGCACCCATTGCCATCGCATCGTTGTTGGCAATGACCACTTCGATTTTGTTCGCGTTCGGGCCAGACAGCCACGCGTCCATCTTATCTTTCGCCTGAGCGGTGTCCCACATCGCGGTATCTAACGCCAGCTGCTGGGTTTTCAGGCCCTTGTCGTTCAGCTCTTTGATAACATAGGTGGTACGCGCTTCAGCATCCGGGTGGCCAGGCTCGCCTTTCAGCAGCACGAACTGGATCTGACCGTCTTTGTTCAGGTCCCAGTTCGGGTTCGCCGCCCAGTGCTTCGCGATCAGATCGCCCTGAATAATGCCGGACTCTTTAGAGTCAGTACCGACGTAATACGCTTTGTCATAGCTGTCCAGCGCTTTACGGGAAGGTTCTTTGTTGAAGAAGACGATTGGCACGTTCTGGCCGCGCGCTTTCTCAATAACCGTGCCTGCTGCAGCCGGGTCAACCAGGTTGATCGCCAGGGCCTTAACGCCTTTAGCCAGCAGAACGTCGATCTGATCGTTCTGTTTGGACTGGTCGTTCTGGGAGTCATTCATCAGCAGCTGTACGTCTGGCGCTGCTTTCGCATCTTTCTCAATTGCTTTACGCACAACAGACATGAAGTTGTCGTCGTATTTATAGATGGTCACACCAATACGGGTATCCGCAGCGTGCGCTGCTGCACCAAAAAGCATGCTTGCCATTACAGCAGACAGGGTCAACACCTTCTTATTCATGGTATCTCCGGTTTTTTTATGCAGGGTAGTTCTTGTGAATAACGATCGGCAGGCAGGTGTTAATAAAACGTTACTGACAGCCGACGTTCACTTATAAAATTTCTATCTTCCGTGGTCGGTAACGCTCCAGAAATGCGTTTTATTCGTTGTTTGCGGCACATTGGCTATGGTGAAAGCGAATAATCACCGTTACATAGCGTTTCAACCCCTAAAACGCTGACATCATAGTCAGCGCCTTGTTAAGATACTGTGAATTTACTCACAGATTGAAAACGGTTACATCACCCGGTGTAATCAGTTAGTGATCGGAACCACAATTTGCCGGGCGGCGACGGAATGACGACGCACCAGCGTCGGCATGAAGCAGTGAGTTGCCCCTGGATCCAGCAGCCCAGCCGCTCCCTGTAACGCCAGCTCGGTCGCCAGTTTTGCCATAGAAGCAATGGGATAGCGCACCGTAGTCAGCTGCGGGTCGGTGTAACGGGCAATCGGAATATCATCGAAACCAATCAATGACAAATGCTGTGGCACCGCAATGCCGTTATCCTTCAGCGCAGTCAGCGCGCCTGCCGCCATGCTGTCGTTATAGGCAAACACCGCAGAAAGCTGCAGATTGCGGCCCAGCAGTTCCACCATTGCCGCCTCACCGCCCTGCATATCCGGCGTGCCGGTGCCAATCCAGCTTTCTGATGGCGTAATACCGTGCTCTTTTAGGGCGTTTTGCCACCCCTCACGCCGCAGCTCGTCATCTTCAATGTGATGGCTGGAGGCCAGATAGCCGATCCGCTGATGGCCGTTATTGATGAGCATTTTGGTGGCCATCATGGCGCCGCTGACGTTATCCAGCCCGACACAGCGGTGGGCATAGCCCGGGACGATGCGGTTGATTAACACCATGCCCGGGATCTGCTCCATAAACCCGACCAGCTCTTCATCGCTTAAGGCTTTTGAGTGAACAATCAGGGCGTTGCAGCGCTGGCGGATCAGCACTTCAATGGCATAACGCTCCTTTTCCGCCTCGTGATAGCTGTTGCCAATCAGCACGTATTTCTGATGCTGCTGGGCGACCACATCGACCGCTTTCACCAGCGCACCGAAAAAGGCGTCCGAGACATCCATTACCACCACGCCGATGGTATCGCTGACCTGTGTTGCCAGCGCCTGGGCGTTGGCATTTGGCCGGTACCCGAGCTGGGTCACGGCTTTCATTACGGTTTCACGGGTTTCAGGGCTGACCAGCGCGCTGTTGTTCAGCACGCGGGAGACGGTAGCCACAGAAACGCCCGCCAGACGGGCGACGTCACGAATGGTGATCATATTCACCATCCTTCAAAGAATTGCAGCAACTCACAGACACCCCCTGTGTTTAGCAAGGTGGCTATTTTGGCAGCGAGAGAAAGGGGACTACGTGAAGAAGTTCACACTCATGAAAACGCTTACATCCGTTTTGTTAATGATTGTGATCCAGATCGTTATCTGGATGTATTACTCAATGATACCCCCGAAGCATGTGCGGTTAACTGACGCCACACCCACTCCAGCGGCCCCTGGCGGAAATAACGCAGCCAGATGACAGAAAACGCCAGGTTTACTATCCAGACCGGAATAACAAACGCCAGTAGTCCGAGGCGGTCGAATTTCATAAACAGGCCAAAGCGATAGAAAATCGTGGTGCAGATCAGCGTCTGCAGGAGGTAATTGCTTAACGCCATCCGCCCAACGCAGGCTACGGCGCTGACGATCCACAGGCGAGAAAGCTGCGGCCAGAAACCATAGATCAGCGCCGCATAGCCGATGGTCTGGAACGGCGCGCTCAATTCACGCGGCGCCTGCAGCAGGAACGCGCACCAGCGGTAATCCCAGTGAAGGTGCCACTGCGCCATCACCGCCGGAAGGTTAATCAGCACGCCCAGCAGGACCAGCCCCGCGCCGGTGCGGCGGTAGTGACGCAGACTGAATTCCCCTTTCAGCCAGCCGGTGCGCATCAGTGACGCGCCCATCAGCATCATGCCCGCCAGCTGCCAGCCGTATTGCGCCCCCAGGGCAAGCAGATTGTCGCCCAGCATATCCGCACGGTTGCTTATCGCTTCCGTACCGCCCTTCAGCTTCCAGTACTGCTCGTACTGGAGGTTAGCGGCGTCCGGGATCCAGGAACGGTTTGTCGCGTCACCGGAGATCAGCCCCAGCAAAAGCAGGACGCCGAGTCCCATGAGATAGAGCATCACGCCGGTGTTAAACAAGCTTTTCACGCTGTGCGCGTCGCGAATCAGCCGCCAGCAGATCAGCCCGACTAACCCATAAGCGAGAAGAATATCACCATCCCAGAAGAACAGGCCGTGGATAAAGCCGAGGATTGCCAGCAGCGTTAAGCGCGACTGGATCCAGCGCGTGCCGCGTTTGAGCAGAAGCTGCAGGCCCGCGCCGAACAGCAGCGCAAACAGCGTGAGGAATTTAACCTGGGCAAACAGGTCGAGGATCGCCCACGTCCAGGCATCGCTTCGGGTGATGTCGCCGTACCAGGCGGGATTGAGGTAAGCGGCCTTCGGCAGACCGAAGGCGCTGATATTCAGCAGCAGGATACCCAGAATGGCGACGCCGCGAACAAAATCGAGCGTGACGTTTCGCTCCATGGTCCCTGCCCTGTCTGATTAGTTGTGGTGACGCACGGCGCGCAGGAACTCCTGACGGGTGTTCTGGCTCGATTTAAACAGGCCGCCCAGCGAGGTGGTGGTGGTCGCACTGGTCGCATCACGCACGCCGCGCGCTTTCACGCAGTAGTGCACCGCATCAATAGAGACCGCCACGTTATTGGTACCCAGCAGCGTTTGCAGCGCGATCAGGATCTGCTGCGTCAGACGCTCCTGCACCTGAGGGCGCTGTGCGAAGAACTGCACAATACGGTTGATCTTCGACAGGCCAATCACCGTGTCTTTCGGGATATACGCCACGGTCGCTTTGCCGTCGATGGTCACGAAATGGTGCTCGCAGGTGCTGGTCAGCGTAATATCACGGACCGTCACCATCTCATCCACCTTCATCTTGTTTTCGATGACGGTAATTTTCGGGAAGTTGGCGTAATCCAGTCCGGAGAAAATTTCGTCAACGTACATTTTAGCGATACGCTTGGGCGTCTCCATCAGGCTGTCATCGCTCAGATCGAGATTCAGCAGTTGCATGATCTCGGTCATATGCCCGGAAATCAGACTTTTACGGGTTTCATTGTCCATATCCTGAACGGGCGGACGCAGTGGCGTTTCAAGACCGCGCGCGAGCAGGGCTTCGTGGACCAGGGCAGCTTCTTTACTGAGTGATGACATTTTGTTCTCCTGCAGGTGTGGCGTCTTTCGCCCTCGTTGTGGCAAAAGTATGCGCTCATTGTGCGTGAGGCGACGCACATAATCCAGTATTCACGACGATAATTATTGCAATTGCTGTTGCCTTTCAGCGTGGCGATTCCAGACCAGGGCACCCGCGACAAACAGCGCAACGCCAGCCAGCCCCAGCGCAGGCTCCAGCCGGTGGGTTAGCCAGGTTGATAACGCCGAGGTCACCGGCCCCACCAATTGCCCGATGGCATACCCGGTGGTGAGCAGCCCCGCCATATAGCGCGTGTGGTTCGGTGCCAGCTCGCGGCCGTATAAAAGAGAGAGCTGTACCGCGCAGAGGAACCCGCCGCCCACCAGCAGCCCGCCCGTCAGCAAGCCGCCAATGCCCGGCAGCAGCCAGGCTGCCAGCACGCCCGCACCCTGTAACCACAGCACTATCGCCAGCCTGCGGTTAGCCGTTGAGGTGTGGCGCAAAAGAATGCTGAGCGCAATCCCCACCACGGCCGCGGCACCAAAAATCGGCCAGACAAACTGGGCAAACAGGCTGCCGGGAAAACGCACCGCCGCCATTTGCGAAAGGAAGGTCGCCGGAAGGATATAGCCAAATCCCGCCAGGCTGTAGCTCCAGACCAGGCGCTTGAGATCCGTCGTCAGCAACAGCGGCTCTGGCGCGCTGCCGGGTCGATGAAGCTGTCCGGAACGCGGCAAATAGCGCGCCACCAGCGCGACCAATACCAGCGCCAGCACGCCGTAGATTTGCCATGCCGCACCGGCCGAAAGGGATTTAGCCTGAATATAGACCGCGAGCAGGCCGCTCAGGGCGATGCCCGCGCCAGGACCGGCAAACACGGCGGCACTGAGCCCCGGTTTACCCAGCTGTCCCAGCCGCTCGTTGCTCCAGGCGGCAATCAGCACCATTGACCAGCCGCTCATGCAGCCAATCACAAAGCGCAGCAGGCCGTGCACAACGGCGTTATCCGCGGCGGCGGAGAGCAGGGTCAGCGCAACCGCACCGGTGATGCCAAGCCAGAGTCGCGTTTCAACAAAGCGGTGGGCCCGCATGGCATCCCATGCGCCCACCAGATAGCCCAGATAATTCATCGCCGCCACCAGACCTGCGCTGGTGAGCGTGAGTTGCCCGGCGGCAATCATCAGCGGCACCTGAGGCGTAAAGGCGAAGCGCCCTATCCCCATCGCCACCACCAGAACGACAAACCCACTAAGCGCAATACGCAGCGCCATGACCGCTCCAATTGTTAAAGAAAAGTAAATTTATGATGCAGCATCTCGCCGCTCCGCGAAAGTGAAAGTTGCTCACAGGTAAATGAAAACGCTGTATTATGGCTCTAATGAATAGCTATTCTCATTAAGGAGCCCTGCATGGAACTGCTCGAAGAGCACCGTTGTTTTGAAGGTCGACAGCAGCGCTGGCGGCACGACTCCACCACGCTGAACTGCGCCATGACGTTCAGCATTTTCCTGCCCCCGACGGAAAACCCGCCGGTTCTGTTCTGGCTTTCAGGCCTGACGTGTAATGACGAAAACTTCACTACCAAAGCGGGCGCGCAGCGTATTGCGGCCGAGCTGGGCATTGCGCTGATGATGCCCGACACCAGCCCGCGCGGCGATGATGTGGCGGACGATGCCGGGTACGACCTGGGCAAAGGTGCCGGATTTTATCTCAACGCCACCGAGCAGCCGTGGGCGAGCCATTACCGCATGTATGACTACATTCGCGACGAGCTGCCAGCGCTGATTAAGGCCGAATTTACGGTGAGCGACCGCTGCGCCATCAGCGGGCACTCCATGGGCGGGCACGGGGCGTTAATCATGGCGCTGAAAAACCCGGGGAAATACACCAGCGTCTCTGCGTTCGCGCCGATTGTGAACCCAACGCAGGTGCCGTGGGGACAAAAAGCTTTCACAAACTATCTGGGTAAAGATGAAGAGAAATGGCAGGAATGGGACAGCTGCGCGCTGATGCTGGCAAGCGATTCGGCGAGCGCGCTCCCGATGCTTATCGATCAGGGCGATGCGGATCAGTTCCTCGCCGGACAGCTACAGCCTGCGATATTGGCTGAGGCGGCTCGCCAGAAGGATTGGCCGCTGACGCTGCGCATTCAGGCGGGATACGATCACAGCTATTACTTTATGGCGTCCTTTATTGAAGATCATCTCCGCTTCCATGCGGAACATCTGTTCAGGTAAGTTCAGCCTTTTTGCCCGGTAGCCTCCTGCATACCGGGCCTTTCCCCTTCCCCTCATTTACATAGTTCTATCCGCTTGAATCCAGGCTGGTTTCCTTTCACCTCCTTCAAACACAAATGATTTCAATTATCATTTGTGTTTACAATTCTACATTCTTTTGTACAATTCCAGGCTCTTCTCCATCTTAAAGAGTTCTTAAAAGACAAAAACATACAGTTCTCAGGGTTATCCCGATGGAGTTTTATTCATTTTTATACGGAATGTACAAATGACAATACCCCGCATTAAGCTCCTGGCCGTCGCCGTTGGCGCTGCCACATTCACCCCTCTCGTTCACGCAGCCGATCAGGACACCGTTGTCGTCACCGCGACGGGTTTTGAACAAAAGATCCAGAATGCCCCCGCCTCCATCTCTGTTATTTCGAAACAGCAGATTGAAGATAAAGCCTACCGTGATGTTACCGATGCCCTGAGAGACGTCCCGGGCGTGGTCGTCACCGGCGGCGGGAGTAGCAGTGATATCAGCATTCGCGGCATGGCATCTCAGTACACCTTGTTCCTCGTGAACGGCAAACGCGTCAGTACGCGAAGCACCCGCCCAAACAGCGACAACTCGGGTATTGAACAAGGCTGGCTGCCGCCGCTGGAGTCCATTGAGCGCATTGAGGTTATCCGCGGCCCGATGTCCTCACTTTACGGCTCCGATGCGATGGGTGGCGTCATCAACGTCATTACCAAAAAAGTCTCAAACACTAAAGCCTGGACCGGTTCGTTGCACGGCGATGCAACCTTCCAGGAAAACCATGATTCCGGCGATATCTTCCAGACCAACGCCTACGCTTCTGGTCCCCTGATTGACGGTCTGCTTGGCGCAAAAGTGACGGGGCTGTTGTCACGCCGCGCCGAAGATAAAATCGTGAACGGGTATAACGAGCAGAAAATGCGTAACGGTGGCATTACCCTGAACTTCACCCCGGATGAGAAGAACGATTTCGATCTTGATTTTGCTCGCGAGCTTCAGGACAGAAACAGCACGCCAGGGATGTCGAAAGCGGCTGAAACCTGCCGGGGAACGACCTGTAAGCCAAATACTAAAAGCGACTCACGCTATGAGCACACAACTTACTCCTTAACCCACAGCGGGTATTACGACGACTTCAATACCACCAGCTATATCCAGCAGGAAGAGACCAATAATCCAGGCCGCAAAATGCGCTCGTATAACACCACCTTCAACAACCAGAACCAGATTTTCCTCGGCGATCATACGTTGACCCTCGGCGGGCAGTATCGGTATGAGAAACTGCGCGACGAGGGCAATCAGCTGGAAGCTGCGGACGGCCTGAACAAACTGACGCGCTGGAGCTGGGCCCTGTTTGCCGAAGATGAATGGTCAATGACGGAAAGCTTTACATTGACCGGCGGCCTGCGTATGGACAAAGACCAAAACTACGGGACGAACTGGACGCCGCGCGGTTACGGCGTATGGCACCTGGCCGATCACTGGACGTTGAAAGGCGGGGTTTCGGCTGGCTATCGTGCGCCTGATCTGCGGCAGTCGTCTGCCAGTTGGGGCCAGGTAACGGGTGGCGGCCGTCTTGACGGTATCATCGTTGGCAACCCGGATCTGAAACCAGAGAAGAGCCTGAGCGAAGAGCTCGCCCTGCTCTGGGATAACAACGATAACCTGAATGCCGGCGTGACGCTGTTTAATACCGACTTCAAGGACAAGATTACGGAAGTTCGCCGCTGTAACAGCAGCGCCGATCCCGCCTGTACGATTGGCGATCACAGCTATGATTTCGTGAGCGACCGCGTTAACGTGGACAAAGCCAACATGCGCGGCGTGGAGTCCTCCTTCGGCTGGAAAATCTCGCGCGATGTAAACTGGACCGCAAACTATACCTATACCGAATCTGAGCAGAAGAGCGGTCAGTTCTCAGGCAAGCCGCTGAATAAGATGCCGAAGCACATGTTCAACACCACCCTGGACTGGCAGGCGACACCCGACGTAGGTTTCTGGAGCCGTCTGAACCTTCGCGGTAAAACGTCTGAGTACCTGAGCCGCACGTCAATGACCCAGGGCACACCGTCCTACACTCAGGTTGATGTCGGTCTGCGCTACAACGCGAACAAAAACCTGCTGGTTACCGCCGGTGTGTATAACGTGCTGGATAAGCAGATTGACTACGACACGTATGACACCGTGCTGGACGGGCGTCGCTATACGGTTGGCATGACCTACAGCTTCTGATCTGCCCATAAAAAAGCCCGCTCGGTTGAGCGGGCTGAAAGAGAGGAAGCGCGGTTATTGTTTAAATCGTTCCGGGAAATCCATTTCACTGTAGCGAACGAAGCGGGTTCCTTTCGTCAGTTTGTAGCCAAACCAGATGATCAGGAACAGCGGAATACCAATGTAGGTCGCCGTGACGGCACCCCAGTCAATGGTGTCCGCAAGGAAGGCCTCATAGTTCTGACCCAGAGTAATGATCAGGCACAGAACGAAGGCGAAAATCGGCCCCAGCGGGAAGAACCCTGAACGGTACGGCAGGTTATTCAGGTCATGACCCTGCATGACGTAGCCGCGACGGAAACGGTAGTGGCTGATGGCAATGCCCAGCCAGGCGATAAAGCCCGTCATCCCGGAGGTGTTAAGCAGCCACAGGTACACCGTCTGGTTGCCGAACATGGAGGTCAGGAAGCACAGGCCGGCAATCACCGTGGTGGCATACAGCGCGTTGCGCGGTACGCCGCCGCGGGACAGTTTCGAGAAAATGCGCGGCGCTTTGCCGTCGCAGGCCAGGGTATAAAGCATACGGGTGGAGGCGTACATGCCGGAGTTACCCGCCGACAGCACCGCCGTCAGGATCACCGCATTCATTACCGCCGCCGCTGAGAGCAGGCCCGCGTGCTGGAAGACCAGGGTGAACGGGCTGACGCTGATGTCTTTCACGTCGTTACGCAGCAGGCTTGGATCGGTATACGGAATGATCAGGCTGATAATCAAAATAGCGAACACGTAGAACAGCAGGATACGCCAGAACACCTGACGCACCGCGCGCGGAATGTTCTTCTCCGGGTTTTCGGATTCACCGGCCGCGATACCAATCAGCTCCGTTCCCTGGAAGGAGAAGCCGACAATCATCGCCACGCCAATCATCGCCGAGAAGCCCCCGGCAAACGGCGCGTCGCCGATGGTCCAGTTACTCCAGCCCGCAGGTTCAGCTCCTTTGAAAATACCCACGATCATCGCCACGCCGACGACGATAAAGATGATGACGGTTGCCACTTTGATCAAAGAGAACCAGTATTCCGCTTCGCCAAAGCCGCGCACGGAGATGTAGTTCAGCAGGAAGATGACGGCGAGGAACAGGGCGCTCCAGATCCAGCCCGGCGTGTCCGGGAACCACCAGGTCATCACCAGCTGCGCGGCGACGAGGTCCACGGCGATGGTGACGGCCCAGTTGTACCAGTAGTTCCAGCCCAGCGCGAAGCCGAAGCCTTCCTCAACGTATTTTTGTCCGTAGGTCGAAAACGAACCTGACACCGGCATGTATGCCGCCAGTTCGCCCAGGCTGGTCATCAGGAAATAAACCATCAGGCCAATCAGGATATAAGAGAATAATGCCCCACCCGGGCCGGCTGCCGAAATCGTTGCGCCAGAGGCAACGAAAAGACCTGTACCGATTGAGCCGCCAATGGCGATCATCGTCAGGTGACGCGCCTTGAGTTCACGACGTAGCGTGGGCGCTTCTGTGGTTTTAGTTTCTGAAACCATGTGAAAATGCTGTCCATTTAATAAATGAGGCGCGATTGTAGCAGACGATCTGCGTTCCTTCCGGCAGAAATACCCTGTTATAAGAGAGCTTCATGACGCGTCCAGGATTATAAGTAACGCATTATTTTTCCCTCTCCCCTCTGGGGTGAGGGGCGCTTTTACATCTCGCAGTAGCGCAGAAAACGCTGCAGCGAACTGGACAGGTGTTTCTGACGATGGTGGATGCACCACAGCATGCGCACCAGTTTTGGCAGCGGAACGGGGATTTCCACCAGCGATCCGGTCTCCAGCTGTTCGGCAATCACCCGCCGGGAAAGACAGCTGATGCCCAGGCCATGACGCACCGCGTGCTTAATCGCCTCTGAGTTTCCCAGCTCCATTCCCAGCTGGAAATGCGGCAGATGCGACAGCAGCAGGTAGTCGACAATCTCGCGCGTGCCGGAACCCTGCTCGCGGAGGATCCACTGCGCCTGCGCCAGCCGCTCCAGCGTCACCTCGCCCTGCAATAACGACGAGGCCGGAGACGCAAACACCACCAGCTCATCCTCCAGCCAGGGCTCGGCAATGATATCGACGTTGTGGCAAGGACCTTCGATAAGTCCGATATCCACGCGGAAATCAATCACCGCGTTGATCACGTCCTGGCTGTTACCCACGCTCATCTCCAGCGGCAGGGTCGGGAAATCCCGGCGGTAGCGGGCAATCACTTCCGGCAGGATGTAGTTGCCGATGGTGCTGCTGGCAAATACGCGGATCGCGCCGTTGTCCTCGCGGAACAGCTGCTCGATTTCAATAGCCTGCTCCAGCAGCGCCAGCGCGCGCGGGTAAAGCAGGCGGCCATGTTCGTTGACCACCAGTCGCTTCCCTACCCTGTCAAACAGCTGGACGCCCAGCTGGCCTTCGAGATCGGTCAACGCCGCGCTGACGGCAGACTGCGAGAGCGCCAGCATTTGTGACGCCTGGGTCGTCGAGCCGCTTTTCAGCACCTCGGCAAACACTTCTAGCTGACGCAATGTAATGTGCATGGTTGCTTACCACTTATAAAGATTGATTATAAATATATAATCAATTTTATTTTTAAGCCAGCGCGCCGTAACCTTTAGCCAGACAAAGGAGAAGGTTATGTCAGAAATCACCTTACAACATCATCGTACAGTGTGGCACTTCGTGCCCGGCCTTGCGCTCAGCGCCGTCGTCACCGGCGTGGCCTTATGGGGCGGCAGTATTCCGGCAGTGGCCGGTGCAGGGTTCAGCGCGTTGACGCTGGCCATTTTGCTCGGCATGGTGGTCGGGAACACCGTTTACCCCCACATCTGGAAATCCTGCGACGGCGGCGTGATTTTCGCCAAGCAGCATTTATTACGTCTCGGGATTATCCTTTACGGCTTCCGTCTCACCTTTTCGCAGATTGCGGACGTGGGCGTCAGCGGGATTGCCATTGACGTCCTGACGCTGACCAGCACCTTTTTACTGGCGTGCTTTATCGGTCAGAAAGTGTTTGGCCTGGATAAGCAAACCAGCTGGTTAATCGGCGCAGGCAGCAGCATCTGCGGCGCGGCGGCAGTGCTGGCAACAGAACCCGTCGTTAAAGCCGAAGCCAGTAAAGTGACGGTGGCGGTCGCGACGGTGGTTATCTTCGGTACGCTGGCAATCTTCCTGTATCCGGCCATGTACCCGCTGGTGGCGCACTGGTTTAGCCCGGAAACCTACGGCATTTATATTGGCTCAACCATGCACGAAGTGGCGCAGGTGGTGGCGGCAGGTCACGCCATTAACCCGGAAGCGGAAAACGCGGCGGTCATTGCCAAAATGCTGCGCGTGATGATGCTGGCCCCGTTCCTGATTTTCCTCGCGGCCCGTGTTAAACAGCTGGCACCGGCTGGCGGCAGCGAGAAGAGCAAAATTACCATTCCGTGGTTTGCGATCCTGTTCATCGTGGTCGCTATCTTTAACTCCTTCCACCTGCTGCCAAAAGCGGTAGTGGAGATGCTGGTGACGCTGGATACGGTGCTGCTGGCGATGGCGATGGCGGCGCTGGGGGTGACCACGCACGTCAGCGCGCTGAAAAAAGCCGGTGCGAAGCCGCTGCTGATGGCGCTGGTACTCTTCATCTGGCTGATTGTCGGCGGCGGTGCGATTAACCTCGCCGTGCACAGCCTGATGGCATAAACCATCTCGTCCTTCTCCTGTTAACCCGCTATCATAAGCGTTTCGGGTTAACAGGAGTTTTTTTATGAAATACGTTGGAGCGCACGTCAGCGCTGCAGGTGGCCTGGCGAATGCCGCCATTCGCGCCGCCGAAATTGAGGCGACCGCTTTCGCCCTGTTCACCAAAAACCAGCGCCAGTGGCGCGCCGCGCCGCTCACCGCCGACGTGATTGATGATTTCAAAGCCGCCTGTGAAAAATACCATTACGGGCCGGGCCAGATCCTTCCCCACGACAGCTATCTGATTAACCTCGGGCATCCGGTGCAGGAAGCGCTGGATAAGTCCCGCGAGGCGTTCCTTGATGAAGTGCAGCGCTGCGAACAGCTCGGGCTGACGCTGCTGAACTTCCATCCGGGTAGTCATCTGATGCAGATTGATGAAGATGCCTGTCTGGCGCGCATTGCCGAATCCATCAACATGACGCTGGATAAGACCAAAGGCGTCACCGCAGTGATTGAAAACACCGCTGGTCAGGGCAGCAACCTCGGCTTTAGGTTTGAACATCTGGCGGCAATCATTGACGGCGTGGAAGATAAGTCTCGCGTGGGCGTATGCATTGATACCTGCCACGCGTTTGCCGCCGGGTATGACCTGCGCACCACCGAGGCCACGAAAAATACTTTCGAGGAGTTCGAGCGCGTTGTTGGCTTTAAATATCTTCGCGGTATGCACCTGAACGATGCGAAAAGCGCGTTCGGCAGCCGCGTTGACCGCCACCACAGCCTGGGCGAAGGCAATATCGGTCACGATGCCTTCCGCTTTATTATGCAGGACGCCCGCTTCGACGGTATTCCGATGGTGCTGGAAACCATCAATCCGGATATCTGGGCGGAGGAGATTGCCTGGCTGAAGGCACAGCAAACCGCAGAACAGGCGGCATAAAAAAAGCCGGGTTGCATTAGCACCCGGCTTTTTTATTGCTTACTGCTTACGCTGCTTTTGCCACAACTTCCGCTTCCGGACGTTTCAGCACCGCGTAAGACAGGCCTGCCACCAGCGTACCGGCAACAATCGCCAGCAGATAACCCAGTACCGGGGTGATGGCGCCAGGGATCAGCAGGACGAACAGACCGCCGTGCGGTGCCATCAGCTTCGCGCCAATCGCCATGGAGATGGCACCCGTTACCGCGCCGCCGACGATACAGCACGGCAGAACACGCATTGGGTCACGCGCCGCGAACGGAATCGCACCTTCGGTGATGAAGCACAGGCCCAGCACCAGCGCCGCTTTACCGCCTTCCTGCTGCGCTTTGTCGAACTTACGACGGGCAATAATCGTCGCCAGGCCAAGCGCCAGCGGTGGCACCATACCGGCCGCCATGATCGCCGCCATCGGCGCGTAAGTCTGGGTACTCAGCAGGCCAACGCCAAAGGCGTATGCCGCTTTGTTCACCGGGCCACCCATGTCGGTACACATCATGCCGCCGAGGATTGCGCCCAGCAGCACCGCGTTCGCCGTGCCCATGGTTTGCAGCCAGTGGGTCAGGCCCGCCAGGATACCCGCAACCGGCTTACCAATCAGGTAGATCATCGCCAGACCGACCACCAGGCTGGAGATGAGCGGAATGATCAGGATTGGCTTCAGCGCCTCCATACTCTGCGGCAGCTTCAGCTTCGAGCTAATCAGCTTCGCGACGTAACCTGCGAGGAAACCGGCGATGATACCGCCAATAAAGCCGGAGCCGGTGCTCACCGCCAGCATACCGCCGATAAGACCCGGGGTCAGACCCGGACGGTCAGCAATGGAGAAGGCGATAAAGCCCGCCAGCACCGGCACCATCAGCGCGAACGCTGAACCGCCGCCGATCTGCATCAGCGCAGCCGCAAGCGTCCCTTCTTCTTTAAATGCCGTAATACCAAACGCGAACGACAGTGCGATACACAGGCCGCCCGCAACCACCATCGGCAGCATGTAGGACACGCCGGTCAGCAGGTGACGGTATGCGCCCGCAGACTCTTTTTTGCCTTCGGTCGGCGTTTTTACTGCGCCGGTGGCCTGATACGGTTTGGCTTCTGCCAGGGCCTTATCAAACTCCTGCGCGGTCTTTTTCAGCGCCAGGCCGGTAGAGGTGCGGTACATCGGTTTGCCGGCAAATTTCGCCAGATCCACTTCGATATCTGCCGCCACAATCACCAGATCGGCCTCAGCGACCTCTTCCGGCGTAATGGCATTGCCCGCCCCCACGGAGCCACGGGTTTCAACCTTCACCCACCAGCCGCGTTTTTTCGCTTCGGTTTCAATGGCTTCAGCCGCCATAAAGGTGTGCGCCACGCCCGTCGGGCAGGCCGTGACCGCGACAACGCGTTTCGGACCCGAGGCCGCAGCAGGAGCCGCCGCGACAGGCGCGCTGTAGACGGTCGCGTGACCTTTCGCTTCGCTCAGGAACAGTTCCGGGTGTGCCACCGCGCGATTAATATCGCCCAGCCACACTTTTTTGCCGTTCAGCGCGCTGTCAGCGGGAATTTTATCGCCCAGGACAATCGCCAGTTCGGCATCGCCTGGGTTATCAATGATGTCCAGGTGTGCTTTTTGTGCCGCCGCGCCCAGCAGGGTCTTCGCCATGTAGGCGCGAGCCTGTCCGAGACCGGAGTCAATGATCAGCAGCGTTTTCATTATTCCTCTCCTGCTGTTAGTTAAAAGGTTTTAAGTCAACGCGCGCCATCATCGCGGCTAACTGGGTACGATCGGTAATACCGACATTGCTCTGGCTCACGGCCAGGGCTGCAACGGCGGTGGCAAGACGTAACGTATGTTCACTGGATTCACGCATCAGCAGGCCGTAAATCAGGCCGCCAACCATAGAATCCCCTGCGCCAACGGTGCTCACTACTTCCATTGACGGCGGTTTGGCAATCCATTCACCTGAAGCGTTAACCCACAACGCCCCTTCTGCACCCAGCGAGATTACCACGTGAGCAATACCCTGCTCGCGCAGCGCATGGGCGGCCTCAATCACATCTTTTAATTCCGGCAGCTTGCGGCCTGCCCAGATCTCCAGCTCGCGGCGGTTTGGCTTCAC
Organism: Enterobacter cloacae complex sp. P27C; assembly: GCF_014895705.1. Taxonomy (NCBI): domain Bacteria; kingdom Pseudomonadati; phylum Pseudomonadota; class Gammaproteobacteria; order Enterobacterales; family Enterobacteriaceae; genus Enterobacter; species Enterobacter cloacae complex sp. P27C. The sequence goes on along the minus strand of NZ_JADBQB010000003.1, from coordinate 421,392 downwards.
CAGCCATGGAGACGCTTTCAGCCCCGCCACCAGCGCATCGCGGCTGCTGTCGAAGATAATGCACGGGCACTGGCTGCGCAGGCGCGTCATCCAGTCGGTAAACGCTTCCGGGCTGACGCCGGACGGCAGGCTGCCGCTGACGCACACCATGTCGAACTGGCCCAGCCAGGTCAGGGAGTCGGTAACAAAGCGCTCCCAGTCAGCTGGCGTCACTTCGAAACCTGAGAAGTTAAGATCGGTCACTTCGCCGTCTTTTTCCGTCAGCTTAACGTTGATGCGGGTACGGCCCTGCACAACCTGGAAACGGTTGGCAATGCCCAGCTCGCTGAACAGCTGCTGGAAGCCATCCTGGTTATCTTTACCGAGGAATCCGCCTACGGTGACGTCGATACCGAGATCCTTGAGCACCTTCGCGACGTTAATCCCTTTGCCCGCAGCATGCAGGCCAGTGGTACGCACGAGGTTAACTTCGCCGCGCTCAATTTCCGGGCAAAACCCCACCAGGTCATAAGCCGGGTTCAGAGTAATAGTCGCAACACGTCTGCTCATTATGCGCCCTCCCCCAGACCTGCCGCGATGGCGTCGCCAATTGCTTTCAGCGCCTGTTCAGCATCTGCGCCCTGCGCGGTGAAGCGCAGGCGATGGCCTTTCTTCACGCCCAGCGCGACGACTTTCATCAGGCTGCGGCCGTTGGCCGGTTTGCCCGAACCATCCAGGTTGGTCACGGTAATCTCGCTTTCAAATTGTTTAATGGTGTTGACCAGCATGGTGCCCGGACGGGCATGCAGGCCGTGTTCGTTACGCACCACGAACTCGGCGTTCAGCACGTCGTCCGTTAGCGCGTCGTCGCTGGTCAGCAGCGCCAGCACGGTCGCCGCATCAGCGTTCAGCAGTTTTTCAGCTTTATTGTTCAGCAGCAGATCGCCCAGACGCTTCAGCACCGAAACCGGCTGCTCATCGTTCATCGCCACGGTCACCAGCATGGCTGCTGTCTCGCCCTCGACGTCGAACGCGGTGGCGGCGCGGCTCACTGCAATTGCGCTGCGCAGGTTGCCTTCAGCGCTGTCGTTCAGCCAGATGCCCTGGCCGAGATTCAGCGGTTTATCGTTAATCACGCGCGTCACAAAGGTGGCATCAGCGGCACCCGCTTCTTTCAGGCGACCCGCGTTCAACGCCTGCAGCGTGACCAGGTCGGAGGCCACAACATCCAGCGTCAGCGTGTCGTTATCCAGCTTCAGCGCTTCACTCTGTTTTTCGCCCATCAGCAACGCCCGCAGCTCTTCAGCGGTTGTTGCAGCCTTCAGCTGTTCCGCCACGGAGTCATCGCTCAGGACATGCGTCAGCTGACGCAGCAGACCTAAGTGTTCGTCGCTGCTCGCCGCGATACCGATAGCAACATAAGCCACCTGGCCGTCGCCCCAGAGCACGCCCTGCGGGAACTGATAGACCTTAACGCCGGTTTTCAGCACCTGGTCGCGGGTGTCGGTTGTGCCGTGCGGAATGGCAATGCCATTGCCGAGGAAGGTGGAGGTCTGCTGCTCGCGCGCCAGCATACCGTTTACGTAGCCGTCCGCGACGTTACCCGCCTGCACAAGGGCAGCGGCAACCTGACGAATAGCCTCTTCTTTATCCCCGGCCTGAGCGCCCGGGTGAATATCCTGAACAGATAACTGGAACATGGTTCTCCTCTCCTGCTGAAATTGAATCGTTTCAGCTTACATGAGAAAAAATGCGCTAGCCTGCTCCGTTTGTTAAAACAAGATAGCGCTGAAACGTTTCAAAAAGTCTTGCGCTTTCTGCAATGGCTTGCAAGAAATGTCGTATTTCCGATATCAGAATTTAGAGATACTGCACATTTCTTCTGCGTTCAGCTGAATTTTGCTGAACTTCAGCAAACCAGTTTCAGCTAAGTTCAGCCAGGTGGGGAGTAAGTTGAAATGCCATTTTGATTTTTCGTGGGGTAATTGACTTCACCCACTGTTTATTTTTTAACTGACGGCGTAAACTCCGCCCCTCTCTGTTACTCGCTAATTATAAAACATGCATAACACCCCTGCGGCCACCGCGCCGAAGCCCTTTGATTTGACGTCAACGGCGTTCCTGATTGTTGCCTTCTTCACGGGCATCGCCGGTGCGTTGCAAACCCCGACGCTGAGCCTGTTCCTGACTAACGAAGTTCACGCCCGTCCGGCGATGGTTGGCTTCTTTTTTACCGGAAGCGCCATCATCGGCATTCTTGTCAGCCAGTTTCTCGCCGGTCGTTCCGACCGTAAAGGCGATCGTAAAAGCCTGATCGTTTTCTGCTGTCTGCTGGGGGTGCTGGCCTGCGTCCTGTTTGCCTGGAACCGTAACTATTTCATTCTGCTGTTCATCGGCGTTTTTCTGAGCAGCTTTGGCTCAACCGCCAACCCGCAGCTGTTTGCCCTTGCCCGCGAACATGCCGACCATACCGGGCGGGAAGCGGTGATGTTCAGCTCGATATTGCGCGCTCAGGTGTCGCTGGCATGGGTAATTGGCCCGCCGCTGGCCTACGCGCTGGCGATGGGGTTTGGCTTTACGGTGATGTACCTGAGCGCGGCGGTCGCGTTTGTGGCGTGCGGCGCAATGGTATGGTTTTTTCTGCCGTCAATGCGCAAAGAGCCCAAAGTGGCAACGGGCGTGCTGGAAGCGCCGCGTCGTAACCGCCGCGATGCCCTGCTCCTGTTTGTTATCTGCACGCTGATGTGGGGCACCAACAGCCTGTATATCATTAACATGCCGCTGTTTATTATTGATGAGCTACACCTGCCGGAGAAGCTGGCCGGCATTATGATGGGCACCGCCGCGGGTCTTGAGATCCCGACCATGCTGATTGCAGGCTATTATGCGAAGCGTTTTGGAAAGCGTTTTTTAATGCGCATCGCGGCCGTCGCCGGGCTGCTATTCTACGTTGGCATGCTGACGGTCCATACGCCAGCCCTGCTTCTTGCTTTACAGCTGCTGAACGCCGTGTATATCGGCATCCTGGCGGGGATTGGCATGCTCTACTTCCAGGATCTGATGCCGGGGCAGGCAGGTGCCGCCACCACCCTTTATACTAATACCACCCGCGTGGGCTGGATTATCGCGGGCTCGATGGCCGGTATCGTTGCCGAGATCTGGAACTACCACACGGTGTTCTGGATTGCGCTGGTGATGTGTACGCTGACGATTGGCTGTCTGGCGAGGATCAAAGACGTTTAAGGCGCAGTGAGCGCTTCCAGCTCCAGCAGCCATGTCATTGCCTGCGCGCGCGTGCTGCCGCACATTTCAGCTGATGGCTGAAGCCCGGAACACACCTTCGGGCGCAGGGGAGACTCAAAGATCATACACAGGTTGGATTCAGAGAGCTGAACGCAGCGGGTATTGGCCGGCTTGCCTTCAGGCATGCCTGGAATGGGGCTTGAAATGGACGGAGCGGTACAGCACGCGCCGCAATCTGGACGACAATCCATACATGCTCTCTCGGTGGCGAACACCCGTACAGTCGGGCATCGGGCGCACAGTAACACCTTTTGCGTATTGATAGCAAAAGCCACGAATTCCACTTGCCTGAAAGGCCGCGCGCGAGTAATTTGGCGCGATATTTTTTACCACCCGTAGACAGGATTACTGCAATGCCAAGAGCGAACGAAATTAAGAAAGGTATGGTACTGAATTACAACGGCAAATTGCTGATTGTGAAAGACATCGACATTCAGGCACCAAGCGCCCGTGGTGCAGCGACGCTGTACAAAATGCGTTTCGCCGATGTGCGTACCGGCCTGAAGGTGGAAGAACGTTTTAAAGGTGACGATATCGTTGATACCGTGACCCTGACCCGCCGCTACGTTGATTTCTCCTACATCGACGGCAACGAATACGTGTTCATGGATAAAGAAGATTACACCCCGTACATCTTCACCAAAGATCAGATCGAAGAAGAGCTGCTGTTCATTCCTGAAGGCGGTATGCCAGACATGCAGGTACTGACCTGGGACGGTGTGCTGCTGGCGCTTGAACTGCCGCAGACCGTGGATCTGGAAATCGTTGAAACCGCGCCGGGCATTAAAGGCGCGTCAGCAAGTGCGCGCAACAAACCAGCGACCCTGACCACCGGTCTGGTTGTGCAGGTGCCGGAATATCTCTCCGCTGGCGAGAAGATCCGCATCCATATTGAAGAAAAACGCTATATGGGTCGTGCTGACTGATTATGGCATTTGTCGGGTGGCGGCTTCGCCACCCGACAATTCCGGTTACAGAAGTTCCGGATACTTCGTCATCTTGAGCGCCAGCTCGACCCCTCGCACTTCCGCCATCCCCTTCAGGCGGCCAATCGCCGAATAGCCCGGGTTGGTTTTCTTACGCAGATCGTCCAGCATCTGGTGTCCGTGATCCGGACGGAACGGAATAGGACGCACATCGCCCGCCTGCTTGCGACGCGCCTCTTCAGCCAGAATAGCGTCGACCACCGCCACCATATTCACATCACCGCCAAGGTGCGCGGCCTCATGGAAGGTCTTTGGATTCTCCTCCCGGCAGGTCGCACGCAGATGCGTAAAGTGAATGCGATCGCCAAAGGTTTCTATCATCCGTACCAGGTCGTTATCAGCGCGCACGCCGTAGGACCCGGTACACATGGTAAAGCCGTTGTGGATGCTGTCGACCGTCTCTTTCAGCCATTGCATATCTTCAATCGTAGACACGATACGCGGCAGGCCGAGGATAGGACGCGGCGGATCGTCCGGGTGTACCGCCAGACGCACGCCGGCTTCTTCCGCAACCGGAACGATAGCGCGCAGGAAATACGCCATGTTTTCACGCAGCTGCTGCTTATCAATATTGCCGTATTCCGCCAGACGCGCGCGGAACTGGTCCAGCGTGTACCCCTCTTCCGCACCCGGCAGGCCAGCAATGATATTGCGGGTCAGCTTCTCAACGTCCGCTTCACTGGCGGCATTGAACCATTCAAGGGCCTGCTGCTGCTCTTCAGCGGTGTAATCCGCTTCGGCGCCCGGGCGTTTCAGAATGCGCAACTCAAACGCCGCAAAGGCAATCTGGTCAAAACGCAGCGCTTTCGAGCCGTCCGGCATCTGATATTCCAGGTCGGTACGCGTCCAGTCCAGAATTGGCATGAAGTTATAGCAGACCGTATCAATGCCGCAGGCCGCCAGGTTGCGAATGCTCTGCTGATAGTTTGCTATCCAGGTCCGGTATTCCCCGGAATGGGTTTTGATATCTTCGTGAACCGGAATGCTTTCTACCACAGACCAGGTTAACCCCTTCTCCGCCAGCAGCGCCTGACGCTGTTGAATCTCCTCAACCGGCCATACCTGGCCGTTAGGAATGTGATGCAGCGCCGTGACGACACCCGTTGCGCCAGCCTGACGCACATCATCAAGAGAAACCGGATCGTTCGGCCCGTACCAACGCCAGGTTTGTTCCATTGCCTCATCCTCTCAAGTTGTTATACCAATATGGGTTACTGCAATGACGACTACCATACATGTTTGCCGTGAAGGGTCAACACGCCGCCACACATTGATTGATCAAACTCACAGAACGGGGATATTTACGGCTTACCAATTTTATTTCCTGTCATATAACTTTAGACTGGCATTGTTAATTAATGGTTAATCAGGTGTGTATTTCATGAAGACAATTGCCTCAACCGCCCTTCCAGCCCAGGTTCAACAACCGCGCTACGATCGTCATCAACTGCGCTCCCGCATCGTCCATTTCGGCTTCGGTGCGTTTCACCGCGCGCATCAGGCATTGTTAACAAACCGGGTGCTGAATGAAAAAGGCGGCGACTGGGGAATTTGTGAGATTAGCCTGTTCAGCGGCGACGTGCTGATGAGCCAGCTGCGCGCGCAGGATCACCTGTTTACCGTGCTGGAGAAAGGTGCTGAAGGAAATCAGCCGATTATTGTCGGGGCCGTGCATGAATGCCTGAATGCAAAGCTGGACTCTCTGCCCGCGATAATAGAGAAGTTTTGCGAGCCGCAGGTGGCGATTGTGTCGCTCACCATTACGGAGAAAGGCTACTGCATCGATCCCGCGACCGGTAAGCTGGATTTACAAAACGCCCGGATCGTCCACGATCTGGAAAATCCCGCTGAGCCGCATTCCGCGCCGGGGATCCTGGTCGAAGCCCTTAATCGCCGCCGTGAGCGCGGCTTGCCTGCGTTTACCGTGCTTTCCTGCGACAACATTCCGGACAACGGACACGTAGTGAAAAATGCGGTGCTTGGCATGGCGCAAAAGCGCTCCCCGGCATTGGCGGAGTGGATCGAGGGCCACGTAAGCTTTCCAGGAACGATGGTCGACAGAATTGTTCCCGCCGCGACGGAGGCCTCGCTTGCGGAGATCGCCGACGCGCTCGGCGTTGACGATCCGTGCGCCATAAGCTGCGAGCCGTTTATTCAGTGGGTAGTGGAAGATAATTTTGTCGCCGGGCGTCCGGAGTGGGAAGTGGCGGGCGTTCAGATGGTGCAGGACGTTCTGCCCTGGGAGCAGATGAAATTACGCATGCTTAACGGCAGCCACTCTTTCCTGGCGTATCTGGGGTATCTCGCCGGGTACGCGCATATTAATGAATGCATGGAGGACGCCACCTTCCGCGAAGCCGCCCGGCGGCTAATGCTGGATGAACAGGCGCCTACGCTGCGTATAAAGGATGTCGACCTGACTGCCTATGCCGACAGCCTGATTGATCGCTTTGCTAACCCGGCGCTGCAGCACCGTACCTGGCAAATCGCGATGGACGGTAGCCAGAAGCTGCCGCAGCGAATGCTGGATGGCATCCGCGTCCACCTTGAGCGTAAAACAGAATGGCCGCTGCTGGCGCTGGGCGTCGCTGGCTGGATACGCTACGTCAGCGGGTTCGACGAACGCGGCAACGCGATTGACGTTCGCGATCCCCTCAGCGATAAAATCCGCACGATTGTCGAGGCCAGCAGCGACGCCGACCGCGTAGATGCGCTGCTGGGGCTGAGCGAGGTCTTCGGTCACGATCTCGCGCAAAATAGCGTTTTCGCTGAGGCTGTCAGCCAGGCCTACCAGCGCATCATCCGCCGTGGCGCACGCCAGGCTGTTATTGAAACGTTAAATCTTTAGCGATTATTGCGCTTAATGCGAACGGACATTGCCTCCGTTCGCCCTCCCCCTTCTCATTGCGCCCGTTTTTCGCCAGGATAAGAGCATAGTGTTATAGCATCACAATTCTCTTGCGGAGCGCACGTGACCAAAACCAACCTCATCACCGGTTTTCTCGGCAGCGGTAAAACCACCTCTATTCTTCATCTGCTGGCGAATAAAGATCCCGCCGAGAAATGGGCCGTGCTGGTCAATGAATTCGGCGAAGTGGGCATTGATGGCGCGTTGCTGTCATCCAGCGGCGCAATGATTAAAGAGATCCCCGGCGGATGCATGTGCTGCGTTAACGGCTTACCGATGCAGGTAGGCCTCAATACGCTGCTGCGTCAGGGCAAACCGGACCGCCTGCTGATTGAACCTACCGGTCTGGGCCACCCGAAGCAGATCCTCGATTTACTGACCGCCCCGGTTTACGAGCCGTGGATCGATCTTCGCGCCACGCTGTGCCTGCTCGATCCGCGTCAGCTTCTGGATGAAAAAGCGGTGGCCAATGAGAACTTTCGCGATCAGCTCGCCGCAGCAGACGTTATTGTCGCCAATAAAGAAGATCGCGCCACGGCGGAAAGCCGGGCCGCGCTGGACGCGTGGTGGCAGCATTTCGGCGGCAATCGGACGCGGGTGCAGGCCACGCAGGGGAATATTGATAGCGCCCTGCTGGATCTTCCCCGCCAGAACCTGGCGCAACTCCCGGCCAGCGCAGAGCATGCGCATCACCATTCTGCAAAGCAGGGTCTGGCCGCGCTTAGCCTGCCGGAACACCAGCGCTGGCGTCGTAACCTTAACAGCGGTCAGGGGTATCAGGCCTGCGGATGGATTTTCGATGCCGACACCGTTTTCGACACCATCGGGATCCTGGAGTGGGCCAGACTTGCGCCGGTCGACCGCGTGAAAGGGATCATGCGCACGCCAGACGGGCTGGTTCGGATCAACCGCCAGGGCGACGATTTCTTTATCGAAACGCAAAACGTCGCGCCACCTGACAGCCGAATAGAGTTAATTAGTGCGGTTAACGCCGACTGGAATGCCCTGCAGTCCAGCCTGTTGAAGCTTCGTTTAAGTTCGGGCGGCTAACGTTGCCCCAGTTTTCACTCAATGCAGAACGTTATGACGACTCGAATTCCCCAGATACTACTGCTTAATGTCGCCGGTCTGGCGCTCTTTTTCTCCTGGTATATCCCGGTGAATCACGGTTTCTGGTTCCCGCTGGATTCATCCCTGTTTCATTTCTTCAACCAGGGGCTGGTAAAGAGTGACGCCTTTCTGTGGCTGGTGGCAATTACCAATAACCGCGCCTTCGACGGCTTTTCCCTGCTGGCCATGGGCTGCCTGATGCTCTCTTTCTGGCTCAAAGAGGATGACACGGGGCGTCGCCGCATCCTGATTATCGGACTGGTGATGCTTCTGGCTGCGGTGATCATTAATCAGCTGGCGCAACATCTGATGCCGGTAAAACGTGCAAGTCCTTCGCTCTCTTTCCCGAATATTTATCGCGTGAGTGAACTGCTGCATATTCCAACAAAAGATGCCTCGAAGGACAGTTTCCCGGGCGATCACGGCATGATGCTGCTTATTTTTTCTGGGTTCATGCTGCGCTATTTCGGTAAGAAGGCGTTCGCAATCGCCCTGCTTATTGTGGTGATATTTGCCTTCCCGCGCGTGATGATTGGCGCGCACTGGCTGACGGATATTGTCGTGGGTTCCCTTTCCGCGGTGCTGATTGGTCTGCCGTGGGTTCTGATGACGCCTTTGAGCGATCGCCTAATTACCCTTTTCGATCGCTATCTTCCGCGCAGAAAGCAACAAAAATTGAACAAATAATTACCATTTTTTAACGTAAACTATCGGGGATCATCACGATCCCTGATAACGCCCTTCCCGCGATCTTTCTGCGCTGTCATATTCTTGTCATCACATTCGTGATAAAAATGAAGCAATTGCACGATTACGCGGCGGATCTGCCGCTATTTTGTGCAATGACAAATTTTTACTTTCTGTATCACAATTTCTTATAAAAAAAAGGCTCTTTTTACTCGCAATAGCCCTGGCAATCGGTTAATCTCGAACTCGTTTTGCCCCATGGAGATAATTATTTCGATGGTGAATAATTTTGTGCGCTGCACCACAAATGTCACCAGAAACAATTGTCTCAATGTGAACAGATAATTAGTCTCGTCACGTTTGGCATTTTTATAACGATATTTGTCGTTAAGGACTTCAAGGGAAAATAAACAAAATGGTCAAATCTCAACCGTTTCTGAGATATATCTTACGGGGGATCCCGGCGATAGCAGTCGCGGTACTGTTATCTGCATGTAGTACATCGAACACCGCAAAGAATATGCATCCTGAGACGCGTGTTGTGGGAATGGAAGATTCCTCTTCACTGCAAGCCTCTCAGGATGAATTTGAAAATATGGTACGTAATCTGGACGTGAAGTCCCGCATTATGGACCAGTATGCTGACTGGAAAGGCGTGCGTTACCGTCTTGGCGGCAGCACTAAAAAAGGCATTGATTGTTCCGGCTTTGTACAGCGTACCTTCCGCGAGCAATTTGGGTTAGATCTTCCGCGTTCGACCTACGAACAGCAGGAGATGGGCAAGTCGATTTCACGTACCAAACTGCGCACCGGCGATTTAGTGCTGTTCCGTGCAGGTTCTACCGGTCGACATGTGGGCATCTACATTGGTAATGATCAGTTTGTACATGCCTCCACCAGCAGCGGTGTGACCATTTCCAGCATGAATGAACCGTACTGGAAGAAGCGCTACAACGAAGCGCGCCGCGTACTGACCCGCAGTTAATATGATAATTGTATCGTTGGTTATCCCTTGGCTGGCGATACAATAAAAAAAAGCACTGCTTCGGCGGTGTTTTTTTTTGCCCGTTACAATGAATACAATCAGCGGCAATTCAGGAACCACGACGTTTATGCTCACCCGCTACTTCTCCAGTCATCGAAAGATACTGTTCCTCAGTATCATTACCGGCCTGATCGCCGCCCTGCTCCTGGGTTCATTGCAATTTTTCTGGAGCTACCACAAGCGGGAAATCCGATTCGATACGTTGATTATGGATGTGCGCATCTACATGGAGAGCTATTTTGACGAGCTGAAAGCCTCCATCGACGTGCTCCAGCCGCTGACGCTCAATAATTGCCAGGACGTTAACGCGGAGCTGACCTCGCGCGCGGCCTTCAGCCTCAACGTACGCGCCTTCCTGCTGGTCAGAGACAAAATGGCGTTCTGCTCGTCAGCCACAGGGCCAATGAATGCCCCGATGGAGGAGCTGATACCCGAGCTGCACATCAACAAGCAGGTTGATATCGCACTGCTCCCCGGCACGCCCATGCTGCCCAATAAGCCCGCGATTGCCATCTGGTATCGTAATCCGCTTGTGAAGGACGGCGGCGTATTCACCTCGGTGAATCTCAACCTGACGCCTTACCTGCTTTACACCGCGCGCCAGGACGAGTTTGCAGGCATCGCGATCGTCATCGGCGACAATGCGTTATCCACTGCCTCAAGCGCCCTCGTCAAAGCGAAGGATTTACATGAAACGCCGGCGCGCACCGCGACGCTCAAAGACGTTCCTCTGACCATCAACCTGTACGCCGAGGAGTGGACGACCGATGAGATACTTTACGCCCTGTTCTTCGGGCTGGTGTGCGGGATTGCGGCAGGGTCGCTTAACTTCTACATCCTCACGACGCGTCTCAATCCGGGCAAAGAGATTCTGAGCGCCATCAAGCGCGGCCAGTTTTATGTGGTTTATCAGCCCGTTGTCGACGCCAAATCGCTCAGGATGACCGGGCTTGAAGTGCTGATGCGCTGGAAGCACCCGACCATGGGTGAGATCCCGCCGGACGCCTTTATCAATTTTGCCGAAGCGCAGAAGCTGATTGTTCCGCTCACGCTGCATCTTTTTGACCTGATTATTCACGATGCGCCAGTGCTACAGACCGTGCTGCCGCCGGGTGCCAAAGTGGGCATTAATATCGCGCCGGGGCATCTGCATGCGGAAAGCTTCAAAGACGATATGCGCACCTTCAAAGCCCTGCTGCCGCCTGATTACTTCCAGATCGTACTGGAAATTACCGAGCGCGACATGCTGAACCATCGGGAAGCTAACAGCCTCTTCGAATGGCTTCATAACGAAGGGTTTGAAATTGCCATCGACGATTTCGGCACCGGCCACAGCGCGCTGATTTATCTTGAACATTTCACCATGGACTACCTGAAAATCGACCGTGGCTTTGTCAACGCCATTGGCACAGAAACCGTGACCTCCCCGGTGCTGGATGCCGTACTGACGCTGGCAAGACGACTGAATATGTCGACCGTTGCGGAAGGGGTGGAAACACCGGAACAGGCGGCCTGGCTGCGCGAGCATGGGGTTAATTATCTGCAGGGTTACTGGATTAGCCGCCCGATGCCGCTGGAGCAGTTCCGCACGTGGCAAAATACGGTGTCGCCTGACGGGGAATAATTTCACATTGCCCGTGGCGTCACTTATTATTCAGCTTAACTGAGCCGGTCTGTAAAAGAGGGAGCCGCCGCGAGATGTTTATGCGCTTTATGTTGCTTTGGTTGGCAGTCGTGAGCCTGTCCAGCCAGGCGCAAACCATCAAAGAGAACATCGCGTTCGCCGTGATTGGCGAGCCAAAATACGCGGTCAATTTTACGCACTTCGATTACGTCAATCCTGCCGCCCCTAAGGGTGGAAAGGTCACGCTCTCGGCTACGGGAACGTTCGACAACTTTAACCGCTTCGCCCTGCGCGGCGTGGCCGCGGCGCGAACGGAATCGCTCTATGACACGCTTTTTGTCACGTCTGATGATGAGCCCGGCAGCTATTACCCGCTGATTGCCGATAACGTGCGCTACGCGGATAACTTCGCCTGGGCCGAAATTACCCTAAACCCCCGGGCCCGCTTTCACGACGGCACGCCGGTCAAGGCCAGCGACGTCGCTTTTACGTTTCATAAATTTATGACCGAAGGCGTTCCTCAGTTCCGCATTGTGTATAAAGGCGCAACGGTGCGCGCCATTGCCCCCCTCACCGTACGCATTGAGCTGAGCGAACCGAACAAAGAGAATATGCTTAGCCTGTTCTCGCTGCCGGTTATGCCTGAATCGTTCTGGAAAAACCATAAGTTAAGCGACCCGCTCTCCACGCCGCCGCTGGCCGGTGGCCCTTACCGCATTACCGACTGGCGCATGGGGCAGTACGTGGTCTATTCCCGCGTGAAAGATTACTGGGCGGCTAACCTGCCGGTAAACCGCGGGCGCTGGAATTTCGACACCCTTCGCTATGACTACTACCTCGACGATAACGTGGCGTTTGAAGCGTTCAAGGCCGGCGCCTTCGATTTACGCGTGGAGAACAGCGCCAAAAACTGGGCGACCCGCTATATCGGCAAAAACTTCACGAAAGGCTACATCGTGAAAGACGAGCACAAAAACGAATCCGCCCAGGACACGCGCTGGCTGGCGTTTAATATTCAGCGCCCGGTATTTACCGACCGCCGCGTTCGGGAAGCCATTTCCCTGGCCTTCGATTTTGAATGGATGAACAAAGCCCTGTTTTACGGAGCATACAGCCGCGCGAACAGCTATTTCCAGAACACCGAATATGCCGCGCGCGACTACCCTAAAGCCGACGAACTGCTCCTGCTGGCGCCGCTGAAAGCGGAAGTGCCGCCGGAGGTGTTTACCACGGTGTTTCAGCCGCCTGCTTCAAAGGGTGACGGCTACGACCGCGACAACCTGCTGAAGGCCAGCAAGCTGCTGGATGAGGCAGGCTGGCAGCTGAAGAACCAGAAACGCGTCAATGCGAAAACCGGCAAGCCTTTAAGCTTTGAACTGCTGCTCTCCTCCGGCGGCAACGATCAGTGGGTGCTGCCGTTTAAGCACAACCTTGCGCGGCTGGGGATCACCATGAACATTCGCCAGGTCGATAACGCGCAGATCACCAACCGCATGCGCAGCCGCGATTACGACATGATGCAACGCCTGTGGCCCGCGCAGCCGTGGCCCAGCTCGGATCTGCAAATCTCCTGGGCCTCCAGCTACATCGACTCCTCGTACAATGCGCCAGGCGTAAAAAGCCCGGCGATTGATGCCCTGATTGCAAAAATTGTGGCTGCGCAGGGCGATAAAGATAAGCTCTTGCCGCTTGGTCGCGCCCTCGACAGGGTGTTAACCTGGAACTACTACATGCTGCCCATGTGGTATATGGGCGAAGACCGCCTTGCGCGCTGGGACAAGTTCTCCGTGCCTGCCGTGCGCCCTGTCTATTCTCTGGGCTTTGACACCTGGTGGTATGACGTGAATAAAGCCGCCAGACTGCCCGCCGAGCGGCGATAAGGAATTTTCATGGGTGCCTATTTAATACGCCGACTTCTGCTGGTCATTCCCACGCTGTGGGCCATTATCACCATTAACTTTTTTATCGTGCAAATTGCCCCGGGCGGGCCGGTCGACCAGGCCATTGCCGCCATTGAGTTTGGCAACAGCGGCGGCATGCCCGGCGGCGGCGGAGAAGGCATGGGCGCCAGCCATGCGCGAACCGGCGTGGGGAATATTAGTGAAAGCCACTACCGCGGCGGGCGCGGGCTGGATCCTGAAGTGATCGCCGAGATCACCCATCGCTACGGCTTTGATAAGCCGATACACGAGCGCTATTTCAAGATGCTCTGGGATTATATCCGCTTTGATTTTGGCGATAGCCTGTTCCGCAGTGCGTCCGTATTAACGTTGATCAAGCAAAGCCTGCCAGTTTCGGTCACGCTGGGGCTGTGGGGCACGCTGATTATCTATCTGGTCTCTATACCGCTCGGGATCCGAAAAGCGGTGCATAACGGCAGCCGCTTCGATATCTGGAGCAGCACCTTCATCATCATCGGCTATGCTATTCCGGCGTTTCTGTTTGCCGTTCTGCTGATTGTCTTCTTTGCCGGAGGCAGCTATTTCGACATCTTCCCCCTGCGGGGGCTGGTCTCCGCCGATTTCAGCACGCTGCCGTGGTACCAGAAAATCACCGACTATCTCTGGCATATCACGCTGCCGGTGCTGGCGACGGTGATCGGCGGGTTTGCCGCCCTGACCATGTTAACGAAAAATGCCTTTCTCGATGAAATCCGCAAGCAGTATGTCGTGACCGCCCGCGCCAAAGGGGTCAGCGAGAAGCAGATTATGTGGAAACACGTTTTCCGCAACGCCATGCTGCTGGTGATTGCCGGATTTCCAGCCACGTTCATCAGCATGTTTTTTACCGGCTCGCTGCTGATTGAGGTGATGTTCTCGCTCAACGGTCTCGGCCTGCTGGGCTACGAAGCCACCGTATCGCGCGATTATCCGGTAATGTTTGGCACGCTCTATATTTTCACCCTGATTGGCCTGCTGCTGAATATCATCAGCGATATCAGCTATACGCTGGTCGATCCCCGAATTGATTTTGAGGGCCGCTGATGCCGCGTTTAAGCCCCGTTAACCAGGCCCGCTGGGCCCGTTTTCGCCATAACCGCCGCGGCTACTGGTCGCTGTGGATTTTTGCTTTCCTGTTTGTCCTGAGCATGTGTTCGGAGCTGATCGCCAACGACAAACCGTTGCTGGTGCACTTTAACGACCGCTGGTACGTGCCGGTACTGGCTAACTACAGTGAAAGCGACTTCGGCGGCCCGTTTGCCACCCCGGCGGAGTACCAGGATCCGTGGCTGCGCCAGCAGATCGAACAGCACGGCTGGGCCCTCTGGGCTCCGGTGCGCTTTGGCGCCAACAGCATTAACTTCGCGACCACAACCCCCTTCCCTTCTCCGCCCTCTGCGCAAAACTGGCTGGGAACAGACGCCAACGGCGGCGACGTGCTGGCGCGCATCCTCTACGGTACGCGGATTTCTATTCTCTTTGGATTGATGCTGACCGTCTTCTCCAGCGTAATGGGCGTAGTGGCCGGCGCCGTTCAGGGCTACTACGGCGGAAAAATTGACCTGTGGGGGCAGCGTATCATCGAAGTCTGGTCCGGTATGCCAACGCTGTTTCTGATCATTCTGCTTTCCAGCGTGGTACAGCCGGGCTTCTGGTGGCTGCTGGGCATCACCGTTCTGTTTGGCTGGATGGCGCTGGTGGGCGTGGTGCGGGCAGAGTTTCTGCGCACCCGTAATTTCGACTATATTCGCGCCGCGCAGGCGTTAGGCGTGAGCGATCGCGCAATCATCTTCCGCCATATGCTTCCCAATGCGGTGGTGGCGACTCTCACCTTCCTGCCCTTTATTCTGTGCAGCTCCATCACCACCCTCACCTCGCTGGACTTTCTGGGCTTCGGCCTGCCGCTGGGGTCGCCGTCGCTCGGCGAACTGCTGCTGCAGGGCAAGAACAACCTGCAGGCGCCGTGGCTGGGCATCACCGCCTTTCTTTCCGTGGCCGTGCTGCTTTCGCTGTTGATTTTTATTGGCGAAGCCGTGCGCGATGCCTTCGATCCCAACAAGGCGGTATAAGATGACGCAGCCTCTTCTCAGTATTGATCGCCTGTCGATTGCCTTCTCGAAGCAGGGCGAGACCCGTACCGTGGTCACCGACCTGTCGCTGCAGATCCAGCGCGGTGAAACGCTGGCGCTGGTGGGTGAATCCGGTTCGGGCAAGAGCGTCTCGGCGCTCTCCATCCTGCGTCTGCTGCCCTCCCCGCCCGTGAGCTATCCGCAAGGGGATATTCTGTTCCACGGCAGTTCGCTGCTGCACGCTGATGAACATACCCTGCGCGGTATTCGCGGCAATAAGATTGCCATGATCTTCCAGGAGCCGATGGTGTCGCTCAACCCACTGCATACGCTGGAAAAACAGCTCTATGAAGTGCTGTCACTTCATCGGGGGATGCGCAAAGAGGCCGCGCGGGGCGAAATTCTGGATTGTCTGGAACGTACAGGCATACGCAACGCGGCCAAACGGCTGAATGATTTTCCGCATCAGCTCTCCGGCGGCGAACGCCAGCGGGTAATGATTGCCATGGCCCTGCTCACGCGCCCCGAACTGTTGATTGCCGACGAGCCGACGACGGCGCTGGACGTCACGGTGCAGGCGCAAATTCTGACACTCTTGAGGGAACTGCGTGACGAGCTGGACATGAGCCTGCTGTTTATCACGCACAACCTGAGCATCGTGAAAAAGCTGGCCGACAGCGTCGCGGTCATGCAAAACGGACGCTGCGTTGAACAGAATACCGCGTCCACGCTGCTGAACGCGCCGCAGCATCCCTATACGCAGCGCCTGCTCGACAGCGAACCTTCCGGCGACCCGGTGCCTCTCACGGCAGACAGCACACCGCTGCTGCGCGTCGATGATTTATCCGTCTCGTTCCCGATCCGCAAAGGCGTTCTGCGGCGCATCGTTGACCAGAACCCGGTGCTGAAAAATATCCGCTTCTCGCTGCGACCGGGTGAATCCCTGGGGCTGGTGGGCGAATCCGGTTCGGGGAAAAGCACTACCGGTCTGGCGCTGCTGCGCTTAATTGCCTCTCAGGGCGAGATCCTGTTTGACGATATGCCGCTGCACCGCTGGAACCGCCGCCAGATGCTGCCCGTGCGGCCCCGCATGCAGGTGGTATTTCAGGATCCCAACTCCTCGCTTAACCCGCGCCTCAGCGTGTTGCAGATTATCGAAGAGGGCCTGCGCGTTCACCAGCCTGGCCTGAGTGCGCAACAGCGGGAACAGGAGGTCATGCGGGTGATGGCGGAAGTGGGCTTAGATCCCGACACTCGCCACCGCTACCCTGCGGAATTTTCCGGCGGACAGCGCCAGCGTATCGCCATCGCCCGCGCGCTGATCCTGAAACCGGAGCTGATTATTCTGGATGAACCGACCTCGTCTCTGGACAGAACCGTACAGGCGCAGATCCTGGCGCTGCTCAAAGGGCTACAGGAAAAGCACCGGCTGGCCTATATCTTTATCAGCCATGATCTACAGGTGGTTCGGGCGCTATGCCATCAGGTGATTGTGCTACGACAGGGTGAGGTGGTCGAACAGGGTGATTGCCAGCGCGTATTTACTGCGCCAACGCAGAGCTACACGCGCCAGCTGCTCGCGGCAGACTAGCGCTTAAAACGGATACTGGCCGGAGAAAGGTTCAGCAATCGCAACGCCAAAGTTTTTCAGGCGGCAGGTCGCGGCGAATTCGTCCTGGCTTTTGACGAACAGGCACGGCTCCCCTTCGCACTCCAGTACGGAGCTGTCCACTTCGATATCCGTCAGGGCCTGGCTGAGACGCTCCATCACCCGCCACGCATTTTCGTCGCTCGGGCTCAGCAGCTTGAGCGCCACCAGGCAATTCTCACAGCCCGCGACGCTTTGCGGAATCGGTTCAACTTTCGAACCTGCAAAACCCGCCGACCAGCGATAGCTCTGGGGCAAGCGATGGACAATGGAGAGTTGTAATGTATTCACGTTCGTTCCCCGGAAGCAAAATTTACTTCACAATTTATTTACATTCATAGTAACACATCATCGCCAACCTGCACTATTCAGCGCTTTTTTATCGGTATCGAGGCTCGCGTCGGCGCTATATGTACCCGTTTCTGCGATCTAACTCAACCTTTTTGAATACAATGATGTGACTTTTTACATAAATAGATTTTACATAAAATAAACAAACACGGAATAAACGAACGCGAGTTTGGTTGATATGCGTCAACAAAAAAGGCCCTTTCGGGCCTTATCTGCGCGTTAGTGCGCCGCTTTTCGCGGCCGGCTGGCGTAAAGACAGAAAAGCACA
Organism: Enterobacter cloacae complex sp. P27C; assembly: GCF_014895705.1. NCBI lineage: Bacteria > Pseudomonadati > Pseudomonadota > Gammaproteobacteria > Enterobacterales > Enterobacteriaceae > Enterobacter > Enterobacter cloacae complex sp. P27C. Next base: position 403,474 of record NZ_JADBQB010000003.1, on the reverse strand, counting down.
GAGCTGGTTGCGCAAAAAGCCATCGCCCACAGCATAGGCCAGGCCGTAGTAAAGGTCGCCATAGAGAGTAACGCCCCGACGATGGCACCAATCCCGAAGCGGAAGGTTCCCGCCAGTGACGATGCGGTTCCCGCCATGTGCGGGAATTCGTCGAGGATCACCGCCATCGCATTGGACGAGATCATCGACACGCAGCCGACAAAGGCCGCCACGCCGATCACCAGCGCCCAGAAGCCCACGCCCAGAAACGCGCTCACCACCAGCCAGACCGCCATCACAAACTGGATCCACAGCCCGGCGCGGAACATGTTCAGCGCGCCCACCCGCCGGACAAAGCGGCTGTTAATGATGGTCAGGACAAACAGGAAGACGATATTGAGCGCAAAATAATAGCCAAAATGCTGCGGCGAAACGTGGTTCAGTTCGATATAGACAAACGGCCCGGCGCTCAGGAAGGAGAACATTCCGGCGAAGCTGAACCCGCTCGCCAGCATGTAGCTCAGCACCCGCTTGTGGCGAAACAGCGAGGCAAAGTTGCCTATCGTGGTTCGAATATGAAATTTCTGGCGGCGCTCGACGGGCAGCGTTTCATCAATAAAGAAGAAAATCATCGCCGAGGCCAGCAGCGCGGCCAGCGCCAGGATCCAGAAAATCGCGTGCCAGCTAAACCACACCAGCACCGCACCACCGGCCATCGGTGCCACCAGCGGCGCAATCGTCGTCACCAGCATGACGAACGACATCATGCGGGAGAACTCTTCTTTCGGGTAGATATCACGCATCAGGGCGTTGATCACCACGCTCGCGGCAGCGGCGGCCAGCCCGTGCAGGAAGCGCATGATAATCAGCTGATCGATACTCTGCGCCAGCGCACAGGCGACCGCTGCGGCCGCAAAGACCAGCGTCCCGCCAAGAATAACCGGCTTACGCCCCAGGCTGTCGGCCATTGGGCCATACAGCAGCTGTCCGAGCGCGAAACCGAGAATATAGGTGCTGAGCGTCATCTGCGCGCTGCCTGCCGGTACGCCAAACTGGGCGGAAATCACCGGCAGCGCAGGCAGATACATGTCGATAGACAGTGGCATCAGCATCGCCAGCAGGCCAAGAATGAAGACAATTTTGAACGACGAGTGTGGCCTGGTGGTCACAGGGTTCTCCTGAAATTAGTGCGAAGGCAGACCGACGCTGGCAATCTCTTCTTCCGTCAGCGGACGATATTCACCGGGCGCCAGGTCGGGATCGAGCGCAATCGCACCGATGCGTTCACGATGCAGGCCCACAACGTGGTTACCCACGGCGGCAAACATGCGTTTCACCTGATGGTAGCGTCCTTCACTGATGGTCAAACGGACCTCCGTCGGGGTGATGACCTCAAGCACGGCGGGTTTGGTCAGATCCTTTTCATTATGCAGCTGAACGCCTTTCGCGAATTGCTCTGCCGTGTCATCCGCAACCGGTGACTCCAGCGTGACCAGATAGGTTTTCTCACAGTGGTGGCGCGGGGAAGTGATGCGATGCGACCACTGTCCGTCGTCGGTCATCAGCACCAGACCGGTAGTGTCGATGTCGAGGCGGCCCGCGGCGTGCAGCTTATGCGCCACCGGTTCGTCGAGGAAATAGAGCACAGTTGGGTGATCCGGATCGTCCGTTGAGCAGACATAGCCTTCCGGCTTATTGAGCATGAAATAGCGGGGACCGTGCTGCTGGGTCAGCGGATTGCCGTCGTACTCAACCTGATGGTCAGGCTGCAGTTTGAACGCGCTGTCTCGCACAATGTCGCCATCCACGGTAACGCGGTTGGCGCGAATTTCGCGCCCGGCAATAGCGCGGCTTACGCCGAGTTGCTGAGCGATAAACTTATCAAGTCGCATGAAATCTTTTTAGCCTTAATGGTGCTGGAAGTCGGACCGTGCGTCCGAAAAAAGAAGCAGTCAGGAACGGTTCAGTATAATGGTCTGGTTGCGCCACTCAAGGGAAAAAGTTTCGTGGCATACTATATGCGGATTAACGAAACCGAGACCCCATGACTTTTACACTTCGTCCCTATCAGCAGGAAGCCGTTGACGCGACGCTCGCCTGGTTCCGTAAACACCGGGAACCGGCGGCCATTGTCCTCCCGACCGGTGCAGGCAAGAGCCTGGTCATTGCCGAACTGGCGCGCCTGGCGCGTGGTCGCGTGCTGGTATTGGCCCACGTCAAAGAGCTGGTGGCGCAAAACCATGCCAAATATTGTGCGCTGGGGCTGGAAGCCGACATTTTCGCCGCCGGGCTGAAGCGCAAAGAGAGCCACGGCAAAGTGGTTTTCGGCAGCGTACAGTCGGTGGCCCGCAACCTGGATCTGTTCCGCAGCGAGTTTTCGCTGCTGATTGTCGACGAATGTCACCGCATCAGCGATGACGACGACAGCCAGTATCAGCAAATCCTCACTCACCTTAAAGAGGTGAACCCTCACTTACGCCTGCTCGGCCTGACGGCAACCCCGTTTCGTCTGGGCAAAGGCTGGATCTACCGCTTTCATTATCACGGCATGGTGCGCGGCGACGAGAAAGCGCTGTTCAGCGACTGTATCTATGAACTTCCGCTGCGCTACATGATTAAGCACGGCTACCTGACGCCGCCCGAGCGGCTGGATATGCCGGTCGTGCAGTACGATTTCAGCCGCTTACAGGCGCAGAGCAACGGGCTGTTCAGCGAGGCGGATCTTAACCATGAGCTGAAAAAACAGAAGCGGATCACGCCGCATATCATCAGCCAGATTGAAGAGTTCGCGCAAACGCGTAAAGGGGTGATGATTTTTGCTGCCACCGTCGAACACGCGCGCGAAATCACGGGACTGCTACCCGCTGACGACGCAGCGCTGATCACAGGCGAAACGCCCGGCCCGGAGCGCGACAGGCTGATTGAGGCTTTCAAAGCCCAGCAGTTCCGCTACCTGGTGAATGTCTCCGTATTAACCACCGGGTTTGACGCCCCGCACGTCGATCTGATTGCGATTCTACGCCCGACCGAATCCGTCAGCCTGTATCAGCAGATTGTCGGCCGTGGCCTGCGCCTGGCGCCGGGCAAAACCGACTGCCTGATACTGGATTACGCCGGCAACCCGCACGATCTGTACTCCCCGGAAGTGGGCGCGCCAAAAGGCAAAAGCGACAACGTGCCGGTACAGGTGTTTTGCCCGGCCTGCGGCTTTGCCAACACCTTCTGGGGAAAAACCACCGCCGACGGCACGCTGATTGAACACTTTGGCCGCCGCTGTCAGGGCTGGTTTGAGGATGATGAGGGACATCGCGAGCAGTGCGATTTCCGCTTCCGCTTCAAAAACTGCCCGCAGTGCAACGCCGAAAATGACATCGCCGCCCGCCGTTGCCGCGAGTGCGACACGGTGCTGGTGGACCCGGACGACATGCTGAAAGCGGCGCTGAAGCTGAAAGATGCGCTGGTGCTGCGCTGCTCCGGCATGGCGCTGCAGCCCGGCGCGGATGAAAAAGGCGAGTGGCTGAAAATCACCTATTACGACGAGGATGGCGCTGACGTCAGCGAACGGTTCAGGGTTCAGACGCCTGCCCAGCGTACGGCATTTGAGCAGCTGTTTATCCGGCCGCATACCCGTACGCCTGGCGTGCCGCTGCACTGGATAACCGTGGCGGATATCGTGCATCAGCAGGTGCTGCTGCGCCACCCCGACTTCGTGGTCGCCCGCAAGAAAGGCCAGTTCTGGCAGGTTCGCGAGAAGGTCTTTGACTATGAAGGTCGCTTCCGTCGGGCAAATGAATTGCGCGGTTAACGGGACTTTTCATTGATGTGCGGGGCATTTGAGTATAAAATGCCGCCCGCTTCACATCCGTGGGGCAGAACACTCACCTGCTGCTGGGTCGCCTGTAGTAGGGTTTTAAATACAGAGAGAAATCAATGTTCACTATCGAAGCAGAAGTACGTAACGTGCAGGGTAAGGGTGCGAGCCGCCGCCTGCGTAACGCTAACAAGTTCCCGGCTATCGTTTACGGTGGCGAAGCTGCTCCAGTTGCTATCGAACTGGATCACGACAAAGTGTGGAACATGCAGACCAAAGCTGAGTTCTACAGCGAAGTTCTGACCATCGTTGTTGGCGGTAAAGAAGAAAAAGTGAAGGTTCAGGCTGTTCAGCGTCACGCGTTCAAGCCAAAACTGACTCACATCGACTTCGTTCGCGCGTAATCGCAAACCTGTCGAGAAAACCCCGCTTCGGCGGGGTTTTTTTATAGCTGCTATTTACCGCCAGACGTGCGGCGCTGAAGCTGATCGCGCAGGTTCGGCGGCGTACCTTTGATGGTCAGGGTATCGGTGGCCGGATCCCAGAAGATGCGTTCCCCCAACAGCATGGCGTCAAAGTTGATGGTTAACCCGCCGCCGCTGCCGGCAAATTTGGTTAACTGACGCAGCGTGCTGCGATCCGCCGGGAAGCTCTCCTCAAGCTCATAGCCCTTCTCCGCGGTGAATTCCTGGAAGCTCACTTCGCTGACGCCCGCCAGCTCTTTTGACAGGGACTCCAGTTCAATCTCTTCCCCCGCCTGCAGCTGCTCGTTGCAGTAGCTGTAAACCTGCTGACGCACGGTCTGGCGTTCAGATTTATCGAGTTGCGCTTCCGCCGTGAAGTCATCAACGGCCTGCAGCAGCCCTTTGTTCTGCGCTTTGGCGTTCAGGCCTTCGCTGGCACCGAGGAAGTCCATAAAGAAATCCGCCACTTTGCGGCCCACCCGCCCCTTCAGGAAGGTGAGGTAGCGGGTCGACTCCGGGTTAGTTTCCCACTCGGTCAAATCAATACGCGCCACAATATCCGCATGGTTGATATCCAGATAGTGCGTTGAGCTGATGTCCAGCTGCTCGTTCACGCGCATGCTGCTTAAGTTATTCAGCACGGTAACCAGCAGGTACTCGACCGCCAGGTAACGATAGTGGCAGAACAGGACAATACCGCCGTCGGCGAACGGATATTTCGCCAGCTCGTCGCGCAGACGCCCGGTTGCCGCGCGGCTAAACGCCAGGAAATCCTCTTCGCCCTGACGCTGCAGGCGCAGGCTATCGGCCAGCTCACTCTCTTCGCTGAACAGACCATAGGCTTTATTTTTAGCGCTGTAGACGCGATGCAGCTCTGCCATCATTTCCACAACGGTTGCCGTGGGTTCCAGTAACGAATCGCGTAGCACCACTTCAAGGGTTTGCTCATCACGCTTGATAAGCTGGTGCAAGGCAATCTGGTTGATTTCCAGACTCATGATAAACTCTCCTTTTAGACCGGGCGGTATTCAACCACCACCAGGACATGTGTGCAACAACAGATAAAAAAGGGGAAAAAAAGCTGTTGCTACGGTAATATGTTGCCCTTTCATCAACAAACTGATTTTGATTTATGCCACAACATTCCCGCTACAGTGATGAACACGTTGAACAACTGCTCAGTGAGCTGGTCAACGTACTGGAAAAACATAAAACGCCGACCGATCTCTCCCTGATGGTTTTGGGAAATATGGTCACCAACCTTATCAACACCAGCGTTGCTCCGGCTCAGCGTCAGGCGATCGCCAAATCTTTCGCCCAGGCGTTACAGTCATCCGTCAGCAACGACCAGGCCCATTAAGGGAAACGAACAACAGTTTATGGTGACGAATCGTCAGCGCTACCGTGAAAAAGTCTCCCAGATGGTCAGTTGGGGACACTGGTTTGCCCTGTTCAACATTCTGCTAGCGACGGTAATTGGCTGTCGTTATCTGTTTGTCGCAGACTGGCCCACAACGCTAACCGGGCGTATCTACTCCTGGATAAGCGTTGTTGGTCACTTTAGCTTTTTGGTATTCGCCACCTATCTGCTGATCCTGTTTCCTCTGACGTTTATCGTCATGTCGCAGCGTTTGATGCGGTTCTTGTCCGCAATCCTTGCGACGGTGGGGATGACGCTGCTGCTTATCGACAGTGAAGTGTTCACCCGGTTCCACCTGCATCTCAACCCTATCGTCTGGGAACTGGTGATCAACCCCGACCAGAACGAAACGGCCCGCGACTGGCAGCTGATGTTCATCAGCGTTCCGGTGATCCTGTTGATCGAGATGCTGTTTGCCACCTGGAGCTGGCAAAAGCTCCGCAGCCTGACCCGGCGCCGCCATTACGCGAAGCCCGTCGCCGCGCTCTTTTTCGTCTCATTTATCAGTTCGCACCTCATGTATATCTGGGCGGATGCGAACTTCTATCGCCCTATTACCATGCAGCGCGCTAACCTGCCGCTCTCTTATCCGATGACGGCCCGTCGTTTCCTTGAGAAACACGGCCTGCTTGATGCCCAGGAGTACCAGCGCCGTCTGGTCGAACAGGGTAATCCGGAAGCGGTTAGCGTGCAGTATCCACTGAGCGATCTGCGCTATCGCGATATGGGTCGCGGGCAAAACGTCCTGCTGATTACCGTCGATGGCCTCAACTATTCTCGTTACGAGAAGCAGATGCCTGCGCTGGCCGATTTCGCGAGTCAGAACGTGTCGTTTACCCAGCATATGAGTTCAGGTAACTCAACCGATGCGGGTATCTTTGGCCTGTTCTATGGCATTTCTGCCGGATACATGGACGGCGTGCTGTCTGCGCGCATTCCTGCGGCGCTGATCACCGGGCTTAATCAGCAGGGCTATCAGTTAGGGCTGTTCTCATCGGACGGCTTCAACAGTTCACTGTACCGCCAGGCGCTGCTCTCTGATTTCTCATTGCCTGCCGCGCAGAGCCAGTCTGATGCCCAGACCGCAAACCAGTGGATAAACTGGCTGCAGCGCTACGCGCAGGAAGATAACCGCTGGTTCTCGTGGGTGGCCTTTAACGGCACAACGCTTAACGACAGCAACCAGGCTGGCTTTGCGCGCCGCTACGGCCGCGCGGCCAGCGATGTTGACGCACAGATTGGCCGCGTGCTTGACGCGCTACGTGAATCAGGCAAGCTTGATAACACGGTCGTGATCGTGACCGCAGGGCATGGCGTACCGTTAGGCGACGAGACGAAGAGCATGAGCTGGTCACGTCCAAACCTGCATGTTCCGCTGGTGATCCACTGGCCGGGAACGCCGGCGCAGCGCATCAATATGCTCACAGAACATAAAGACGTCATGACGACCCTGATGCAGCGCCTGCTGCACGTCAGTACGCCAGCAAACGAGTATTCGCAGGGGCAGGATCTCTTCAGCGCCACGCGCCGCCATAACTGGGTGACTGCAGCTGACGGCAACACGCTGGTGGTGACCACGCCGAAGCTGACGCTGGTGCTGAACAGCAACGGGAACTATCAGACCTATAATCTGCAGGGTGAACGGCTGAAGGACCAGAAACCACAGCTTAGCCTGCTGTTACAGGTTCTGACGGATGAGAAGCGCTTCATCGCTAACTGATTAATAATAAACCAGTTAGCGACGGATTCCCTTGCATTCGAAACGGAATCGAGTAGTATTCTTTCTATGCGTCGGCACGTAGCGCAGCCTGGTAGCGCACCGTCATGGGGTGTCGGGGGTCGGAGGTTCAAATCCTCTCGTGCCGACCAAAAACACATTGAAAACCAGCCTCTTATGGCTGGTTTTTTTATTGGTATTTTTATACGGGGAAACATTGGGGAAAAACTGGGGAATAATTGCCCGTACTTTCTGTTCAATCGGACGAAAAAATCCCATCCTTTAAATCGTTTTACTCGCCTTGACACTGTATATCTTTACAGTAAAAATATAACCTCCTCTCAAACAGATTAAGGAGACTGTTATGTTTGTTGAGTTGGTTTACGATAAGCGAAATTTCCAGGGCTTGGATGGAGCCAGAGAAATTATTCTGGCTGAGCTGACGAGGCGAGTTCATCACATATTCCCTGATGCTGAAGTGAAGGTTAAACCTATGCAGGCTAACGGATTGAATAGTGATGCCAGCAAAAGCGACCGTGAAAAGTTGAACCGTATGCTGGAGGAAATGTTTGAAGAGTCTGATATGTGGCTTACAAATGAATGAATTTACCTAATGTCATCACAGCAAACCCGGACACACTACCGGGTTAGATTTACTCTTTACACTATTTTCGAAACTTTGCGTAGATCCTTCCAGTTTAGCAACACGCCGCTTTACCGCCTCGCTGGCTTCCATCATCATGCCCCTGTTTCAAAATCATAATGTTTCGGTGCGCACCTGTTTTTTCTTCCTGCCCTATACTTTCAGTCTGACATCTGGCTGGAGGTTTCTATGTGTGGACGTTTTGCACAAGCCCAAACCCGTGAAGACTATCTGGCATACCTGGCCGACGAAGCCGATCGTGACATCGCGTACGACCCGGAGCCAATTGGCCGGTACAACGTGGCACCAGGCACAAAAGTTCTCCTGCTGAGCGAACGCGACGAGCAGCTGCACCTCGATCCTGTCCTGTGGTCTTACGCGCCCGGGTGGTGGGATAAACCGCCACTGATTAACGCTCGTGTTGAAACGGCGGCAACGAGCAGAATGTTTAAACCGCTCTGGCAACATGGCAGAGCGATATGCTTCGCAGATGGTTGGTTTGAATGGAAACGGGAAGGTGACAAGAAACAGCCTTTCTTCATCCACCGCGCCGACAATCAGCCAATCTTTATGGCTGCAATCGGCAGCACGCCGTTCGAGCGTGGCGACGAAGCAGAAGGTTTTCTCATTGTGACGTCTGCTGCTGATAAAGGCCTCGTGGATATTCACGACCGCAGGCCGCTGGTTCTGTCACCTGAAGCGGCGCGCGAATGGATGCGCCAGGACATAGGCGGGAAAGAAGCTGAGGAGATAGCTGCCGACGGCGCAGTGCCAGCTGACAAGTTTATCTGGCACGCTGTGTCGCGCGCCGTGGGGAATGTGAAGAACCAAGGGGCCGAATTAATTGCCGACTCCCTTGGTTATAAATATAATAAATGAAATAAATACCTTATATAATAATTCTTGTTGCACTATGTTTTTATACTTAAATTAATTAATGCCCCAATTCTTTATTTACTCTAAACCCATCCATGAAATATATTAAATTATGCCCGCAATTATCCAAACCATAAACATTGACACCTTCTTTAACAATCAATGATATTAATTCAGAACCAAATAAAGGAGGTATTATCACATCCTTATCAACTATAAAAACATTATGTCGTTGGATTTTAATCTCTCTGAGTTGAGTTGCTTTGGCGCCGTCTTCCCATTGTTTTATTTCTAAAGGTGTAGCTGGCTTCGCAATAGAGAAAAACATTCTTTTGATGATGTCATTTGCATTATTTGCACTCTCTGTCATGCGTTGCATGTCAAAGTTCATTGTCCATATCTGAGACTTAGCATCATTTAATTGTGCCTTTAATATACTTTCTTGGCTAAGTACATCAGTTTCAATCTTTGAATTTTCCAAGCTCTTAATCGAAAATTTAATTTTTGTACAACTTGGGGTGATAGCACGGATTATATTTTTATCTTGAACATCATAATGAGATACAGTCACACCGAGCAGGTCAGATGGCAATCTAAAATCCCGTTCCGTTGATTTTGGAATTAAAATAAAACATTTTTCAAGCCCTAGACTTCCAATAAACATCCCTAGCTCTAAAACCACATTATCTCTTACTGAGTTATATTCAATATTTCTGATAAAAATTTGATCATCAGGATGAAATATGAATACCGCATAGTCAGACTCTTTAGTTTTTTTTATGATTTGAGTTATTGTAATTGATGATAAATCAAAAGCATTTGTCCATACCTCGGATTGCATTTCTTCAGTAAGTTGTAAGTTGACAGCTTCAGCGTGTAAAGATGCTTCCGACGAAGATGCAATGAAAACAATTGGTTTGTTACTCATTCTAGGTCCTTGTTCAATCTTATTGAAGTCAATAATAGACATATCAGTAAGATACCATAGGAAGTTTATTTGACACTTAATAAATCACTAATACGCGTTGTATATCGTGGAGACAGCATTTCACGCTTCATCTGCCATTGCTGCTGAATGCCCTGTCCGGCAAAGTAGATAGTTCCTTTCCCGTCTTTAGCGTTCAGGTGATCGAGCACTTCCATCAACCTTTCGCTTCCAGCGCGTGGCGCGTTCTCATCGAAAAGATTCAGCTGGGCCACCCCCTGGCTGAAGAAGTCTCCCAGCATGATTCCAGCCTTTTGATAGCGGTGTCCATCCTTCCAGATTTTGTCCAGGCACTTTACAGCGGCGTTGATAATGTCGCGGGAATCCTGCGTGGGTGTGAGAAGCTTCATGGACGCACTGTTACCGTAATACGGCTCGTTAAGCGCAAAGGGAGAGGTTTTCACGAATGCAGAAATAAAGCGGCAATACTGATGCTCGCCGCGAAGCTTTTCAGCACCGCGCGCCGCATAGCTGCAAATAGCCTGGCGCATCTGTTCGTACTCGGTGACGCGTTCACCGAACGACCTGCTGCAGACGATTTCCTGCTTTGCCGGAGCAAACTCCTCCAGATCAAGACAAGGCTCGCCACGCAACTCCCGGACCGTTCGCTCGAGTACCACGTTAAAATGTTTACGGATAATCCATGTGCTTTGTTCTGAGAGATCTAGAGCCGTTTTGATGCCCATGGCGTTCAGCTTCTTACTGATGCGCCTGCCGACGCCCCAGACATCCTCCACAGGCACAATAGCCAACAACCGACGCTGGCGATCAATATTGGACAAATCAACAACACCACCCGTCTGCCTCTGCCATTTCTTGGCGGCGTGATTTGCCAGCTTAGCGAGGGTTTTCGTCTGCGCGATGCCAACCCCGACAGTTAGGTGCGTACGCTTCAGAACCGTAGCGCGGATCTCTTTGCCGAACTCCGTCAGGTCACGGCAGTTGCGAACACCTGTCAGGTCGCAAAAAGCTTCATCGATGCTGTAAATTTCGACGCGGGGGCTCATTTCCTCCAGCGTCGTCATTACCCGGTTCGACATGTCAGCGTAAAGCTCGTAATTACTGCTGAAGCAAACAACGCCAGCGCGACGGAAAAGCTCCTTTTGCTTGAAAAATGGCTCCCCCATGGTAATTCCAGCGGCCTTGGCCTCGGCGCTTCGTGCGATTACGCAACCATCATTGTTCGACAGAACGACCACTGGCCGCCCCCTCAGATCAGGTCTAAACACCGTCTCGCATGATGCGTAGAACGAATTCACATCACAGAGTGCAAACATGCTCAGCTCGCAGATTTCACGATGAAAGTCACGACACCGAACACATCAAGCGTATCCTCGCTGCCGACGATTATCGGCGAGTAAGCGCTGTTCATCGGTATGAGCTGGACTGTCGGGCGTAGCTGCAGGCGCTTAACAGTGAACTCCCCTTCCACCGCGGCGATGACAATGTCACCATGCACAGCAGTGCGTGAGCTGTCCACCACCAGCAGATCACCGTCGCTGATCCCGGCCTCGATCATCGAGTCGCCCGCTGCTTTGACGAAATATGTCGAGCTCGGGTGAGCGACAAGTAACTCATTGAGATCGATGCGCTGTTCAACGTAATCAGCCGCGGGGCTGGGAAATCCGCACTGTACTAAGTCACTGAAAAGCGGGAGAGCGATGATTTCTCGCAGTTCTGTAGGCCTGATGAATTCCATGACACACACCTCAAATACTGTTTTTATATACAGTAGTTTTATTTGTATGTGTCCGCAAGATGCAGTCCCAAAAGCTATTGCTTAAAGCTTCGCCGTTTCGCTTCTAAGCTTTTCTCACGCTTCGAATTATGGCTTTTGTAAATTTTTCGACAATGGCCTTGGGTGAGCAGAATTAAGCCATCTGTTAAACAGCTTGTTCCGGCTCGTCATTAAGTGCAGTTCTTGCCGCATCAAGTTTCTTATTCCAGATGCTGTCAGCTGGCATTTCCACTCGGACGCTTACAAACTGATCTGACGGGATATCAACCGGGTCTCCATCAGCTAACCCCGCCCGCTCATTTCTGGCAAATTCAGGGGCCGACGGGTGGGTGCGGTGATAGGTTTTAACCAGCACAGAACCGTCAGATTTAACCTTATAATCAAGCCAGATGAGTGGCTGTTTGTTACGGTCAGTAGGAATGTCAAAACCGCCATCTATACCGCCCCATGCAGCATCTGCATTCAAGCCGGTACAACCTTCAATCAGGTATTCCCCGATACCCTGGCGGGTTACAGTGCACCCCTCAGACTCATCGTTAAGCTGGCATGTACCATTCCCGAACAACTGTACAATAGGCGATGCACCTTTCAGCGTACCATCGGCTGCCCGAGTCGTGTTCCCGGTGTGGTAAATCTGCATCCAGCCACTATCGACACCATCAGCCATGCTCATGAACTGAAAAACTTTCCCACTAAGAATCAGAGCATAAAATGACTGCTGCGCGGCAGAGGTTGATCCACTCCCGATGTTTCGATCTGACAGCCGGATGCCTGAACCGTAAACACCTGGACCTCCCGATGTTGCAGGGGTAACGTTGCAGAAGCGAGTCCCCTTACTCTTGTCCCAGAGGTCAGAAATTACTGGAAGGTTTTTAGACCCCACACCAAATGACCCTGGAGCCAGTACATCATTATCCCCTTCACCAGTATTTTTAGTTGCCACATTCCCCAAACCGAGGTTTGTACGCGCCCCAGCGGCAGTCTTATCACCAGTCCCCCCCTGTGAAATACTTAGCGCTGTAGTCAGCCCGGAAAGGCTGGTAATGTCGCTGTTTGCCCCTTTCTTGGCCAGTGACTTCTGCCCCGGTACCGTGACGGCCACGCCGTTAATCGTGATGGTGACGTCTGTAGTACCGTTCATCACATCAGCGAATCCGCTCATATAGCGCTGGTACATCGTGAATGTTTCAGCAATATCCTGCGCCAGGCCATCCACGCTCAGGCTGTCGCTCAGAAGAATGGCGTATTTGGTACCGGAAGGTACGGCAGGGTTAGCGGCTGGCGTAACGGTAAGAGAGGTTGCGCTCCCAATCGCGGTGATCTGGAAAACCTGCGCGGGGTTGGTCAGTGCGATGACGCTACAGCCGTTACGAATTAACGAGCCAGCTGCAGTAAAGTTTGTTCCCGTACCTGTTAGGGTATTTCCGCTGATGGCAATAGTGCCAGTGGTATAAATCATATTTTCTCCTGGTAATAAAAAACCCCGCCATGGCGGGGCTTGTTAGTGGGGTTGTGTCAATACATTGCGGGGATGATGGGAATACTCATTCCGGTATATCTCTCGCCGGTCACAGAATACTTGTCGGTCCATCGGGAACGGACACGGCCATTCCCACATTTTACCGAGTTCCCGCTCATCACCAGTCCCTTGGATCGCATGTTGCACCACCCGCTGGCTGTTGAAGAGTTGAAACCATAGCAGCCAAGCGCAATCATGCTGTTGCCAATATCGACCCAGCTATTGCCCGGTGAATAAAACTGATTGCGGAATATAAATGGACGTCGGGTGGTAGAGAAAGTGCACTGACCAGCAGCATTGATGAAATTTAATCCTCTCCCGGGTACAGGAGCCTGAACCGAAAAAATCGCAATATCGACATTCACAGAACGGGCAATATCGTCATAGCCCGTGTAATCCTGCCGGGAGTAAATATTATTACCATCACATTCGAGCGTAGCTGAGCTGTCATTCCAGCGGGCAAAAACGAGCCCTTTGGCCGGAAGTGTGTAAGTACCATTTACATTGACCGTTCCACTGAAAACACAGGAAGCAACACGGCTGACGTCAGAGATCGCAATAAAGTCTGTCGAATCCTCAATAAGCAAACCACGGTTTCCACTCTGCCCGGCGGGTAAAATCTGCCAGACTGTGCCGGGAAATGTTTTATCTTTCCCCCAGCCATCTGATGACCAGACACTCTGAGTAAGAGTTCCATTGCCGTTATTGGTTATCCCATCGAGAACCATAATCGTTGTTATCAGATTCGGCGAGCGAGTCACATTCACAACCGAATTTGATGGAATGAAAAAAGGGGTAGCTCCAGCAACATAGCCCTGAACAGTCATGGTCTGCTGGCCCCATGCCTCCACAGCCTCCCCACCATACGACGGACATTTCATTCCGGCAGTGATGGTCATTGCCGGACGCCCGTCATTCAAATCGATATAGAGTCCCCTGGCCATCAAAACTCTCCCAGAACAATGCGCCCACCGTTCGACAAATTGACAGTGACACCGTTGTTATTGATCGTGACTCCTCCTGTTGAGTTGGTAAATCCAAACTGCCCATTCTGGGCGTAAATCCCTCCACGAACCGTGACATTGTTTAATTCAGCAGAACCATTCTTGTTGATGGTCCAGCCTGCTGTACCCGCACTGTAATTATTCGACTGGATGACATTTCCGATCTTGGCATTGGTGATAGTGCCATCCTGAATGAAGGTGTCACGGATAAACGTCTGCCCGTTCTGAATGACGAAGGGCAAATTTACAGCTCCACCAGGCTGAGACATCACCGCAAATCGGTCAGCCAGGATCAACACCTGCGACTGCATTCCGGTTGGAGTGTTCTGAACACCAATACCCATGCCTGCAGCATACTGACGACCGTTAGCATCAACAGCCACCTTAATGCTGTACATCGCATTCAGGTTATTGTTGATGTCTGCTGATACCTGCGCATTCTGAATAATGGCGGCCTGCTGGCCATTTACGGTGACCTTCAGTGAATTGATCTGAGTAGCCGAAGCCTGTGTGAAGTCAGCAAGCGTCTTTGACAGGTCAGTGACATTCGCGGTGTTTCCCCCGGCACTGGAGTCAAGGGTACGCAAAGACTCAGCAACAGCTTTACTGGCATCGGCCATTACATTATCGACCCGCTCAATACCGGCTTTGTTATCGCCATATTGCACGCTCAGAAGGTTACGCTGGTTAACCTGCGCGAGAGTACTGGTGATCAGCGCGATAGCATTGTTCTGAATACCGCCGCTGGCCTTATCAGTTTGTGCACCCAGTTCTTCCAGACGTGATGCCATTGAGGAATCGAGGTCTGTGACAACCTGGCTAAGGTCAGTGATTGATGCTGTATTCTGAGCACCTACAGCAGCAGCTGAATCAGCTTTATCAGAGGCGCTCTGCGTGGCAGCAGTCAATTGGCTTACCGCAGAAGCGCGCGCTTCAGTTTCCGTCACTAATGCCTGGCGAACATCAGTAATACCGGCTTCATTCTGCGCAGTTTTTGCCTCAAGACGGGTAACATCAGTAACTCGCGCCTCCGTCTCAGTGGCGATCACCTCTCTGAGCTGTTCGAATGTCGCAGAGTTTGCGCCCTGCTGCGCAGTCTGGCGAACGACAACATCAGCAATAGCCAGGGCATTGCCGATGATTGCTTCTGCAGTCTGCTTGTTCGAACCTACAGCTGCAGCCAGGCCATCGGCGTTCTCCTTAATTGCATCGGTCAGTTCCGCCAGTTTGTCACTGCTGGCAACGGCATTCTCAATCAAATCCTTAAATACGTCGGAATCTTTAATCTCCACTAGGATCACATCAGTGATATCGGAAACATCAATACTCGCCTGCCCGCGCACAAAGTCGGTGTAGCCTGACTCATTGCCGCTGCGGTCCACCAGCTGCGCGCGGTACCAGAAAATCTGCCCAGCCTTAAGGCCCATCTGCTGATATTTTCGCTGCGGGTAAGGCACATCGGCCAGCAGCATCGCATCGTCTTCGGTACCGGTCAGGCTATACTGAATTTCCGTCTTCAGCGTGTCGTCGGTATTCACCGGGAATCCCCAGTTCAGCTCGATACCGAATACCACATTTTCAGAAGCGATGAAGCCAACCGGCTTAGGCGGATTGCCCACTTTACCCGTCAGCGTTTTCTCTTCTGAATAGCCCCACCCTGAGGAAATTTCCGCGGCATTGATTGCGCGCACGCGCACCAGGTAGCGCCCGGAATAAATCCCCGGGACGTCAAATGACGTGGTGGAGCTGCGCGGCATGTTCACCCAGTTTCCGTCATTGCGGCGCCACTGCCCCTCATAGGCGATAGCGTTCTGCGCCTGGTCCCAGCTGACGCGCATCGTTTCGACGCTGATATTCTGCTGAACCACTGAAAACGAGCTGATCACGATGTTAGCTGGCGGTGACTGATTACCAGGAGGTATTACACTTATTGGCCGCTGGTCGATAATTGCGCCAGTATCGATACGGGCATATTTATCCGGATCGTGCCATGCAGCGGTGATCGAGAAGGTGCCATTATCGTTATCGCTTACGCTGACAACGCGGTACTGCTGAGCGTAAAGCTCGTCAGATTCCACCACCCAAACAGCTTCGGCCTGTGGCGTCTCACTGTATACCGTGGCGACTGTGACTGATTCACCGTTCACGGCCTGAATGGTCCTGCTCTGCGACGCTCCGGAAGGTAGGTTGAGAATAAGGCGATCACCTGCTGCCGCATCTGCCACGCGGTCAAGTTTGATAACGCGACCATTAACGGCGCTGATGCGGCCGCCCATAACCTTTCCGGAAAGCAGTTCGTCTGCCACGGCGATGATGTAGCCCGGCTGTGGTATGTTTCCATCCAAGCCGACATCGAACGAAACAACACGGTCTTTATTGTTGGTGAGGATGCCCCAGCGGCCTTTTCGGTTTGCTTCTGATTGCCGGGTGCATCCGATAGCCGTCATCTCCAGTTGATTAAAGCCGTAACGTGCCACCAGCGCCTGCTCAAATACGGGCTCCATCGCGTCAGCGTAGGCGTTATCCGGATCGGACCAGGATACCAGCGCCGTGGTGTATCGGGTTTTCGTGGTGCTGCTCGAATAGGTGAAGCGACCGTCAATAACGTTCGCGCGCGTATAGCTGTAATCAACATCACGTGGCATGTCAGCCAGGGCAACGATCTGATCCCCGCCCCAGTAAGTCATGCCGCGGAAGATAGCGGCAAAATCACGCAACACCGTGTAAGCGTCGTTACGGTCCTGGATATAGACGTCGCAGGTATACCGTGGTTCGGTACCGCTTCCGCCTTTGCCGTCCGGTACCTGCTGATCGCAATACTGAGCCACATGATACAACGTCCATTTATCGATGTTAGCCGCAGTAAGCCGGTTACCAAGGCCGAAACGATCGGTAACCACCAGATCGTAAAAAATCCACGCCGGGTTATCCGTCCATGCCCATTTAAACGCCCCGGTCCATGTACCGCTATAGGTTCGGGTTTCAGGGTCATAAGTATCAGGAACACGGATAACACGTCCGCGGGGCTCACAGGAGATCTGCGGGATTGAGCCGTTAAACTGGCTGGAGTCGAATTCAATGTACAGCAGCGCGGTGTTCGGATAGCGCAACTTGGCGTCGATCACCTCAGTGAAGCTCTGCAGTGTCATCGTGTCGCCAATCTTCGCGCTGTTAGCATCGGCTGTAATTTTACGCAGTCTGATGGTCCAGGTACTGCCAGCCTGAGGTAAATCAATTCGGTGGCTACGCTCGTAACCAGAGGTTGTTTTCCCGGTCACGCTGGTATTGAGTACCTTCTGCCATGTTCCGCCGTCCGTCTGCAGGTCAATCGCGTAGTTGATCGAATATCCGACCAAATCCCCGTCATCTTCCTGTTTAAACAGAGACGGCCATTTCAGACGCAGGCGTACTGCCGAGATCTGAGTGTTAGTGAAAGTGCGTGTCCATGCGGTAACACTGGAAATTTCAGTACCCACGCTGATTTCGTTTTCGGTACCGGGAATGCCCTGAATGTAATTTTGCGCCTGCGTTCCCGCGCGAAACTCCCACGTCACGCCGCTGAAGTTTTGTGAGCCGTCGGAGTTCTCCAGCGCCGTTCCGTCCAGGTAGATATCTTTGCCAGTGAGCTGCCCTGCAAACTCCCCTTCCCCAAGCGCAACGAGGATTTTAGCCTTCGCTACAGATTGCAGATCATCTGGCTGTTCAGTAGGGGTTCGGGAACTGGAACTGCCGCCCTTGCGGCCCTTTAACACTTTTTCTGTAGCCATATTGCGCCCATAAAAAAGCCACCCGAAGGTGGCCTGAAAAAAGGTTTGTTATCTACTGCTGATCTTCGACATAAATCCCGGCCGAGATAATCGCTCCGCCGATTCGCCGGCGACCATAAAGAAGCGGTACCGGGTAGCCCTGAGCAGCAGTGTTTGTCACTCCACCGAATGCGTATGAGGCGCGATTATCTGAGCTTTGTTTACTGGCTAGTCCGGTTGGCTGAGGAGATAGCATTTGGACAACACCACCAGCAATCATTGCTCCCCCGGCCATCATTACGTTTACTCCCCAGGCTTGGGCGAACCCGAAAGTTGCAATAGCCCCGACTGCCACAATAACTGCTCCTAATATCGTTTGAAGTACCCCGGCTTTTTTACTTCCAATGATTACAGGTACAATTCTTATCACTTCACCTGTGACAGGAAATCCCAAATCATCTACACCTATGTTTTTCTTCCCTTTAAAAACAGCAAAAGTTAACCCACGCCGTTGACTATGGATCATATAGCTTTCAAACCCAGGAATCGTTTTTGCTAGAGCCGTCCCGGCTTCCGATACCTTAGTGATTAGCCGCCGGTGGGTTTTCCCAAATATTTTCCCCGGCGCACCGCCAAGCTCAATTTGAGTCATTACTTCAGTCATTAAGACCTCGCAAAAATAAAAAACCTCGCCGTAGCGAGGTTATAAAATGATTTGTTTTATCAAAAAGCTGTGGGGTAAATACCAAAATCACCATTAGTACCGTACCCAATCCTAAACATCAGTACATTGCCTTCTGTCACCTTACCTGACTGCTCACTCATGCCTCCGCCACACATACCTTTGGGCCAAGCGCTAAAGATATGATCTCCAATTTTTGGATAAACTGTTACCTTTTGAGCTGTGTCTAAGTCTGCAACTTCTTTCCCATCAACATAAACCCTTGTCATGCATGCACTGCCCATAAAACCAGAGTCCCGCTTGATGATTACCTTTCCTGCCCCTTCTTTTTTAACTAACAGTGTATTGTCGATAATCTGTTTTGCTGGAACATCTTTTGCTTGCTCATTTGTTACAGGCTTTGTCGCGCAACCTGCAATTATAAATATGGAAGCTAAAATAAATATTCTTTTCATATCCCTATCCCCTTTGGTTTTGCAAAAGGTTAGCACAGAGATTTGTAACGTAAAATCTTCATCGTCCGTTCCTGCCAGTAGCCACCATAAGGCACGCGCTGGCTAAGATGCCCGTACAGGTGGTGCAGCAGCAAGTTGCCCTCAAGCAAGATCCCCGCATGATTCCACTTATTTGCCTGGACCTGCATGATCACCATATCACCAGGCCTCGGCGGTCCGTCGAACTCTCTGAAACCGCACTCGTACCAGCAATCCTGATAGAAGTTGTCCGGATAATTGTTTTCCCACCATGGATAATCTACCCGGTAATCGTGCAGCTCAATGCCGTGGTTCTGGCGGAAATAGCTCATGACCAGACCCCAGCAGTCAAAGTGACCAAGCACAAACGGACGCTCCAGCAGCGGCAGTTCTCCGCGCGGTTGGATGGTACGTAAATCCCCCTCCGGCCAGCTCACGATGTGCCAGGGTAAAAGCGTTGCATCGCATTGTGCTTTATCCAGCTCGCTTGGTTGCGTCGTGGCATCAGGGTGACTGTGAGCGATGGCGATCACAGTTCCCCAGTCTTCAGCTGCTGCGTAATCTTCCGGACAAAGGACAAAATTGTCCTCTGGCGCCGCTGCAAGATTACGGCACGGGAAATAACGTTCAACGCGGCTTTTCTGCACCACGACGCCGCAGCACTCACGAGGATATTCAGCTGCAGCATGCGCCATAATGGCATCAATGGTTTTCTGACGCATATCAGCTCCTGATCAAAGACGTCCCCGGGAAGCCACCAAACGAGAGTTCATTATTTTCGCCGAACCGAAGTTTGCAGGCCGTCAGAGTGCCGCTGCATTCATCCAGGGACGGATCGCTGACCGGGTTATTGTTTTTGTCGAAATAGTTGGTCCCGGCATAGTCGCAGCCGTCGCCGGTGCGATACTTGTTCCGGATGCACCAGGTACAGAGCGAATGCAGCTGGCGCGTCGGAATCATCAGTCCCTGCAGGTCCATCGGACTTGAAAGTGTGAACTCCACGGCCTCGTTTGTCTCCGCGCTTTTGGCATCGATGTAAAATACTTTCACCTTTTCCTGCGTAGGGTCTGCCGTTGGGTTCCCGTCTGGAAAATTTCGGGCATCAAGGTAGCTGGCCAACGTATCATGGATCGTGACCTTCGCCTGCAGCAGATCATCATAGGCAAGACAGAGCGCAGTTATAGAGCTGTCGAGGTTAGCAACCGATAATTTGGGCTGCGCACTGCTCCCACTGGTGGAAGCCTCAATCCCCTCAATCTGGCAGGGCCACGCTTTATATTCCTGCCCCTGCCACCAGATGGATTTCGCAGGCAGTTTACGTTGATCCCCATCAGCAGCATCAATCTCTTCTGGTGTATGCGCGATATTATGCGCATGGAAGAAAAGCACATCTGACATGCCGAAGGCCGTACCATCGACAGAAAAAAGCCGGACTTCATTTCCCGGCTCAAGTTTTTGATAATCAGCATTAAGGCTCATGGTGCAAATGCCTGTTCAAACGTTGCGGTTACGGTTTCCACTTTTTTATTCAGGGTGACTCGCTGAAGGCTATCTGCCTCAACACGCCAGAGGGCTAAATCACCACCAGGTGGAGTGAATGTGAAAGACTTTGTTTTATGCCTCCGCAGAAATGAATGAATCTCCCTGGCTATTACCGGATCGCCAGTAAAAGAAAAGGCATAATTAAGAACCTCATCGTTCAGGCCAGAACCACTTACCTGTTTGTACCCATCACCGAACTGCGCCGTTCTGACTGTATCTTTGCTACTCAGAGTGGGCTGGCTTGCTGCCTGAATCTTCCATGCAAAATGCTCTATGGCCATCATTTACCTCTGTTTAGTGGCATTCCAGATGATTCCCCCAGGCCTTGTTTCGCGCGCGATGCCTTCTCGGAGCGAACGATCAACCACTTTCTGATAAGCCTGAGCAAGTGCACCATCACCACTCTGTTGCTGCTTCGTATCGTTAGACTGCGCTGTAGTCACTGAAACGGGTGCGTAAACGTGAATCCCGCCGATCCCAGAAGTTGCTGCGCTCCCGCCGCCGACCAGACCACCGGAGGCATACCCGCGCATCAGCCGATAAAGATTGGCCACGCCGATACGGCTGGTAGACTCTTTGGTGAAGACGAACTCCCCGCGGTGAACGATACCGGCTGGCTCGTACTTACCGCCGTGCCCGGTAAAGCCGCCTGCGTCAAAGCCCGTAGGTCGGAAAGACGGTACCGAAAATGACTGTCCTGCAGATGCTGTATTGGTACCGCCACTCACCCAGCCCATCGCGCTCTGGATGGTGTAAGCCACCAGCAGCTGGTTGATAACTGAGACAATCATTTTAAGGATCGAGCTGGTGAAGTCCCTGAAGCTCGCCTTCCCGGTTGTCGTCAGGCTGGTAAGCTGACCCGCCAGGCCGCTGAACGTTGCCTGTGAAATCTGCTGAACAGAGCTGAAAACGTTTGTCGCTGAATCCTGATATTCGGCCCAGCCCTGTTTAGCCCCGGCCAGCCAGTTTGCGCGCAGAGCATCTTCAGCCTCGAACGTCGCCCTTTGCTCTTCCAGAACCTTTTGCTGCGCCTGAGGGTTGTACGAATAGCTTTCGCTGAGACGCTGCAGCGTAGTTTGTCGCCCAGCTTCCCGGGTGGATACCCCCTCAGACTGAGCCTGCAAGCCCGCCCTGGCGGCTTTTTGCTGCTGCTCAAACTTCACGGCCTGATCGGCCAGCTGGTTGAGCTTTTGCTGGCTGGCAACCTTATCACCCAGGTCGGCCAGCTGCCGCTTGTACTCGAGCGTTTCTTCCTTGTGCGCCAGCAGGGATTTTTCCTGCACCGTAAGCTGACGACGCCCCGCGGCCTCCTGCAGAACGGTGAACTGATTTTCAGTCTGCCAGAGATCCTGACGCTGTTTGCTTATGACGTCGTTCACGCTGGTATGCTGCTCAAGCGTTTTAAGCTGGGCCTGAAGGGTCAGAAGTTCGGCCTGCGCCTTTTCCTCGGCTTTATCCCCGGCGGGCGTTGAGTAGCTTTTGCCTTTCGGCGTTTTTGGATCCTTCCACTGCTTTTCAATCCCGGCGCGGGCAGCGGCAATGTCCTTTTCAGTCCACAGCGTGGCGACACCGTCTTTCGCATCCCGGCGGTTTTTCTCAATAAGCTGACTGAGCTTTTTCTCTGCTGAAGCCCGCTTTTCTGCCGCCGTCGCGCCGGACTCCACCAGCTGGTTAAACTGCTGCTGGTTGCGGATTGCCTGAGCCTGCTGGTCCGTCCGCATTTTTTCCCGCGCGGCTGCCAGCCCTTCCTGGGCGTATTGCTGATCGGCAAGATCGTAAGCCTGCTTTTTCAGCTCCACCTGCTGGCGCGCGTTTCTCAACCTTTCCGCATCAGCTTTCTGCAGAACGTTGTTACCGGCATAATCCGGGTCGACCTTAAGATTGCTGGACAGCGCGCGGTACTCTTTCTCTGCTGCCTGCCATTCAGCAAAAGAGTCCTGGCGCTTCATCGCGGTGTCAGGATTTCGCCCGACGCCCAACATCGCATCCCACGCACCGGAGGCGGCATTCTTCACCCAGTTCCAGGCTTTTTCGAGGGATCCGAGATTATCCTCGACCGCCCCGGCACGCTGAATGACCGCGTCGGAATATGCCCGCATGGCCAGCTCGGCGGCCTTCTGAGAATCCCCCAGCGCCTGAGCAGAAGCTATCTGTTCATACTGGGTGGCTGTCAGAAAGTGAAGTGAATCGTTAAGCGTAGCGACCGCATTAACCGGATCATCCTTCAGGCGTTTAAACTGATTTATGGTTTCGTCAACGGCCTGCCCGGTAGCCTGCTGCAGCCTGGCGGCAACATTGCTGACCATGCTGACGTCATTCCCGCTGAACGCGCCGCTTCCAACGACCTGCGCCAGCACGCCTGCAGCGGCATGCTGCGTGATGCCATTACCGGCCAGCGAGCGCGCCAGCGCCTGAAGCTGCCCTGACGTTTTCCCCGCGTAGTTCCCGGTCAGGATCAGCTGCCTGTTAAACTCCTCAGACTCTTTGCTGCCGTCATACCAGGCCTTACCCAGCCCGAATACCGCCGCGGCAATCCCACCAACCAGGCCGGCGATCCCCAGGCCGCGCAGCGACAGCAGCTGGTCTATCCATCCTGCCCGGTTCGCCAGCGTGATCCCGGAGCCGCGCAGCGCACCGAAGTTACCGCGCATGACCTCGCCGATAAGTACCCCCAGCTCCTGCCGGGCAGCAGCACTTTGCAGCCCCAGACCGTGCGTGGCCACTTTGGCGGCTTCAAGCTTGCGGATATAGACCTCAGCCGCATCGCTGGCACCGACCTGCGCCGCCTTCATGCGCAGCAGCTCGGTACCGGAGAGCTTTTGCTCTGCAACCTGTTGCTTCAGCTGGCTGAGGAATCGCGTGCGCGCTGCGGCCGATTTTTCCTCCACAATCTGCAGTTCTTTTTGCCGGGCCGTGGTGCGGGAAATAAGGGCGAGATAATCCTGCTGGGTGATGTTGCCCTGTGCCCTGGCTGCGCGAAAGCGCGCCTGCACGTTCGCAAGCGACTGTGTTTCACCATTGAGCTGGCGAACGCCGTCAATCTGGCCGAAAAATGATGCCGCCAGTTCATCCTGTCGGCGGGCAAGCGCTGCGGCCTGCCCGTCATTCTCACGCATGCGTTGGTTAAGTTCGGTCACGCGGCGATGAGTTTCATCAACGGACCTGGAAACGTTCTGCCAGTCTTTTGTCAGCCCTTCCGTTGCGGCTGACTGACGGGCTTTCATGTCTGCGGCGGCCGCCGCGCCAGCGTCGCCCACACTCTTTAGTGCAGCGCTCTGACGGTCCGCAGCACGCTGCATTCGCGCCTGAACTTTATCAGACTCATCCGCCATTCCTGTCAGTTGCCCTTTGATTCGGGCGACCTGCTCGCTGAAGGTTGCGCGGTCAACATCCAGCTTAATAACCAGATCGCTAATCTGCTGGGCCATATCGGATACCTCCTGTGATCCCCTCAGCGGCGGTCATCAGCGTGTCATCATCCGGCTCGTCATCGCTGATGATGGCATCCGAAGGAGAAAGCAGGCTGAAATGTGCGGGGGTAAGTTCCGGGTCGCGGAAGAAAAGAGTGGAGATGGAATAAAGCAGCTCTGAGAAATGCGCATCGAGCTGCGCGTCCTGAAAATAATGCTCCCGGTAGAACTGGTGCCAGTCGCCCAGCTCACTGGAAGTCATTCCAGCCAGCATGGCGCGCCAGTCGGGTCGCCCGAACTCGCGCGCCAGATTCAGGACAAACTTCAGCTCGCTGGCAAGGGCTTTTCCGCCGTAACGGGTTCAGCGCTTTCGGCCTCCGCGGAGGCATCCGGATCGGCAACGTTGTCATCCTCAACCGGAACGAGCATGCCGGAGAGCAGCTTTATTTTCATTTCTGCTTTACCGATCGCCTCCGGCGGCCAGCCGCTAAGCACCTGCTGATAAAGCGTCTCCACATCCGAGCCAGCCGGATCGTTATGCCACAAAGACATCGCGATCAAACGCGCACCGCAGCGAATATTTGAGCCAATCAGCCTGGCCGTCATTTCCTGATCGCTGATGCCGTCGCTATCAGCGCTGACGGCCTTTTCCTCTGCGGCCATAAACGTGATGTACTCAATACGCTGCAGCGCCGACAGCTCAAAGATGGTCAGGGATTCTGTTTGCCAGGTGAACTTCTCTTTTTTCAGAAACATGCGTCCTTCCTTACGCTGCAGTTACGGTGACTTTGCAGACCGCTACGAAATTACCATCGCTGGTCATAACAATAACGTCAGCAGTACCTGCCGCCACGCCGGTGACGGTGATCGCGTTGCCGCTAACGGTGACCGTTGCTTTTGCCCCGTCGGAGGTTGCCACGCGGAACGAGGTATCTGAGGCACTGGCAGGGTTAACCGTCACATTGACCGTTGTGGTTGCGCCCACGATCACGCTTGCCGTGGCTTTATCGAGCGTAACGCCGGTCACGGGGATATTCGGGGTCCCGCTTTCTTCAGCCAGCTCCGGCTTGCCGGTATTGGTGATTTTCGCTGTACGGGTAATGACCTCTTTTGCCGGAATGGCTTTACCCAGACTGCTGCACCAGCCGCGGAAAACGTCGACGGTACCGTTCGGGTATTTAATTTTGTAATAGCGTACTGAGCCATCAATAAACCATGCGACCAGGTCTTTTTGCCCTTCTTCGCCCGGCTTCCAGGCGAGGGTGAATGAGGTATCGCCAGCAGATTTTGCCCCCTGGGCCGTCGCGTTCCAGTCGGCATCCTCGTCGTCGAGGTAAGTGTCGTCATACGATTCGGCGGTCATTTCGCCCGGCGTAAGTTCTTTGATTTTCGCCAGGCGATTCCAGTCGATATCAGAGAGTGGGTTAGCGAAAGCGTTGCCCGTTCCGGTGTAAAGCCAGAGGGTGGTACCGGCGCCTTTTACAGGAGCAAGTGGATTTGGTGTTGGCATGTTTTCCTCACATTTCGTAAGTGATTGAATATTTCATATCGGCGGAGGTCCACAGCCCCATCCCATCATCGCGCTGGTAATCGAAGCCTTGTGGAACCATGAGCGTTAACAGTGAATCGAGGCCGGGAACATCAGCGAGGGCCGGATAGATATGGCTTTCCATCCATTCATCCAGTTCGGAATCTGGTACCTGCGAGGACAGGAAGACCTCGATATGTAACGTTGCCGCCCACATATCGGCATCAAGTTCTTCGCCGGTATACTCCGCATCGGTCAGATAGACCGCGACGGCAGGAAAATCCTCCTCCTCAATGACAGCCGGACGCCCGTCAAAAAACATGACGTCGATCCCGATGGCCTCTTCAAGCACATCAATAATTTTCTGGCGAATGAGAGTGTGTTTCATCGTGTCAGATGCAACCTCAGTTGTTGCCTGAGGGCATAGCCAAGTTGTTTTGGCATTTCCTCTTCAAGCATGCGTTTCTTCTCTGCTTCGAAAGCAGTAGTGAGGGGCGCGGACAATGGGATTTTGACCACGTCGATGGGATAACGACTTTTTCCTGCAATGCGCTTCATGACGTGCCAGCGGCCGTTCGCCAGGCGCTGGATAAAGGCGTCGCGAAAAACATAACGGCCAATTCTCAGCACGCTACTTTTTCGAACCAGCGGGCCTTTTCGGTTCGTAGCCCTGACCTGCGCGGCACCGAGTTTGATGGCGGGAAGGTTGCCTCGGTTAACCTTAATTCGGGCCGCTGAGTGCCCTGACGCCGAGGCTTTGTTGATTCTCACCCTTTGTCTGACCAGCTTTACAGGTATCCCCGAAACGCGGTTATCACCGGCTACCGTTTCTTTCGCCACTCTTCGGACGGCAACCGAGACGCCATTAGCAGCAACCCGGTTCACAGCCCATGCGCTGGCATTGGGAACCATATTTCTGTCCAGGCTATCCAGGTTAGCAATCGCCTGCTCAAGACCTTTTATCGACATGAATGCTCCTTAACGACGCCGCGATCCGCCGGGAGGTGATCCACTACCCAGCCATACATGGCAGGAACCGCAATCATCCGGGCCCACGCGATCAACCCAAAATTCACGCCCGTTTACCTTCAGTGTGTCCAGACGTTCCAGCCCGCTTACATCTGATGAGTTCACAAAAAACGTCGGCCTGGTTCCGTCAATTCTGATCCCCGCTTCTGCGAAACCGATGTTCTCTGGATCGTCAAAGACCCCGCGGAGCGTGACGCCGGATAAAGATCCAGAGGTTATCCTTGCCTCTGCGCCCATCACTCCACGTATAGTGGTATCCGCGCGCGCCATCGCTTCATCAAAAAGATTATCGAAATCAGCCATTAAGCCCCCTGTCAGACTTCCCGGGCCAGCCCCTGAGAAATCAGTTCGGTAGCCTCCGCGTCGGTCACGCGAATAACGACACCAGGCTCAACAATAGAGAGGGACTCGTTGCGTGTGGCGTGAAGTGCATCAATGTGCAAGGTCACCAGTGTCTCAACCGCCACCAGCTCGCCGGGCTCATTTGACGCAGGATTCTCGGTAATAGAGCCAGAGGTGTTCTCTGGGCCGGGCTGGCCCGAGGTGCTGATAGCTGTAGTGCTGGCAACGGACACCTCAGCGCCCTCTTCTCCGTCTTCGTCGAGTTCCTCTTCGAGCTCAGAAATACGTAACGTAAGCTCCTGGATGGTGCCTGTGACGTTGACCTCACGATCAAGCTTTACGCCCAGCTCTTTCAGTCGGGCGATAAGGGTTTCTTTTTCTGTCATGGGAAATACTCCAGAAATGTGGCCCAACAGGGCCACTGGGGAAAGTTATGCCAGCTTGACTGACACGAACGCGTCCGGATCTGGCAGCAGCATCAGCGGAGCTGACTGAATCATGGTGAACTCGCGAGCCGGGTCGCCCGTTTGCACCCAGTTTTTCGGATAGCGCGTTGAAGCATTAATGCCTTCGCGCTGTGCATCTGCATCCAGAATGCAGCCATAGGTACGCAGACCGCGCGCCTGGGTATTTCCCAGCACCATTGTCAGATCCGGCAGGTAGTTCTTTTTGACGTCATCCTCGATGTACTGACCGGAGTAAACAACGATGGCCACGTCGCCATACATCCCCTTATAAGAGACGGCCATTCCCAGGTCTTTCACGGCGGTTTCGAGCTCAGAGCTTGAACCGCGACGCGTATCCAGCTTTTCCTTCACCGCATCAAAGGAGCGGAACAGCGCCCAGCCCTTTGGATCGAAGACAATAATGTTGACCACACCGCTGGCGTTAAGCGCGTACGCTTCAATATCATCGGTCGGGTCGTACGTTTTTTTGTCGCGAGAAGACCAGGCAGCTGCACCCGCCTGGGTGATGTTGTTACCGGCACTGCGTTCCATATCAACTTCAACCGGCTCAAACGCTTCCCCGGTCATGGTGTATTTACCACTGAGGACTGCAGCAACGGCCTGCTTTTCTTCTACCTGCGCAATTGCAAGCTCTTCATCTTTCATGTTCTGAAGAATGATGCGTCGGCGGCGATAGGCAGGGTCGGCCAGATTCTGTGGATCTTCATCAGGCAGGCGGCGGAGGGTCATCAGCGGATTCACTTCGTGTTTTGGCTTCACATACCCCGGCGTAAATTCCGACGTGCTGCCACCACGGGAACGAATCACTTTCCCGGAGACAATCGGCGATACGTACAACGCCATATTGACCATGCCCGGAATTTGCGACAGGTAGACTTTTTCTGTACTGAAGGGATAAGTTTCGCGAAAGAAGATACGCAGGAAGAGCGGATCGAACTTGAATTTCTTCTCATTGACCGCCAGAAGCTGGGCTGTTGTGTAAACTGACATAGATTTTTCCCGTAAAAAAAGCCGCATAAGCGGCTTTTATGAAAGTTGAGGGTGTTTAAACGATGCTGATCGCAGTACCGGCGAACGCGTTACGCTTGATATTTTCGTCGGTAACGGCAGATGGCCAGAGCACATCTTCGATGCGGAAAGAACCGGATTTATAGAATGCCAGTTCAGCACTGCTCTGGTCAGCGGTAACCGCCAGAATGCCGGTTGCTGCACCTGCATGCTCGCCGTCCCAGACGGTTAGCTTGCCGGACGTAGCATCGAGCATGAGCGGGGTCATTGCCGGGGTGGATGCTGTCAGTTCGCCCGGTGCATACGCGGTGTGTGCCGGATCGCTGTTACCGAGCGGCTGGTGATGAGTAAATACTTCGGTGATTGCCATGTTAGCCTCTTAAACGGGGGTGTTTAACAAATCGTCGCCGGCTTCAGCAGAGGCATTCCCTGCTGAAAGAGCGCCTGGTGCGGTTTCCATCAGGCGATCCAGCGCCGTATCGGTACGCGCCTGGGCGCTTTGCGGCGCCGCGGCAAGAATGCGCTGTGCACTCTCAACCGTCATGCCCGGCGTTTCGGCCAGCGCACGGGCCTGTGATTCACGACCTTTTGCCTCTTCGCAGTTCAGAATACCCATGATGCGACCATTCTCGGCGGCTACGGCTGCCGAAACCTGAGCGCTGAGGTCTGCCGGGGCCGTTAAGGCAGCAGTTGTTGTGTCAACGGTGGTGACCTGCTCAGCCGGTGCAGTCGTCTGTGTTGCTGCCTGGTCAGCTGGCTGATTGGTCGCTGCAGATGCAGAAGGTGATGGCATAGTTCCTCCAGTGGTTGTTTTTTTGCGTCTGTCGAGTGCTTCACGCATCACGCTGAGCGCGTCGGTATTGTTAACAAGTTCATCCGCCAGACCGCTATCCACGGACTCCTGGCCGGAGAAGACGGCCGCCTCGGTGTCCAGTACGGCCTGCACTGACATTCCGGTATAAGCGGAAACCTTTTCGGCAAACATCTGACGAGTGGCATCGATGCGCGTCTGAAAATCAGCGCGAACGTCCTTTGGTAGTTTTTCGTAGGGGTTGCCGTCGACTTTATGATCGCCGCTGTAAATCAGCGTGACCTCAACGCCGTTAGTTTTCAGCGCAGCGCCATAATTACTGTGCGCCATCATGACGCCGATGGAGCCGGTTCTGGCCGTTTGCGTGACAAGTCGTCGCGATGCAGAACTGGCAATTAACTGCCCTGCGCTGCAGTTCATATCATTTGCCAGCGCCCAGACGGGCTTGATATCCCGCATCCGGGCAATAATGTCGGCACAGTCGAAAGCCCCGGACACCATCCCGCCCGGCGTGTCCATATCCAGCAGAATACCGTCTACGCCTGGATCGCTCATTGCCTGCTGCAGTCGGGCAATGACCCCGTTATAGCCCGTCATACCGGAATAAGGCTGAAGTGACCGGGTTTTGCTGACCAGCGTCCCGGAAACGGGCAGCACCGCGATCCCGTTTGTTACCTGATAGCTCCGCGCGAGCCGGGGCCCCATTTCCTCGTCATCGCCAAACAGCGCCAGCGGCTCTGCAATTTGTTCAGCGCCGAGCGAGACGCCAGAAGCGGAATCAGTCAGTCGGGTGATACCCAGCTGGCCTGCCAGCGCGCAAAAGAAAACCCGCGCGTAGGCGGGTTCAAGCATCAGCGGCTCATTGAAGGCCATGCTGGCAATATGCGGGAGATTACGCAGCTCTGGCGTCATCTTTTACCTCCTCGTTTGATTTTTTCAGCCCAGATTCAAATGCAGCTGCCGCCCATGCCGGAGGTTTAAGTCCCGCGCTCCGGCGCTCCATAGTTTCACGTACCTGCTGAGAAAATATCTCCTGATAGTCATCTCCGCGTTTGGCACACTCCTTCTCATATGTGCTGAGACCAGCCTCAATCAGCATCACGGCCTCCTGCACCTCCTTCAGCCCATCAATAGCCATGCGCCCCGAGCCAATCCAGTTGGCGTTACCCCAGGCAGTTCTCGCCTCCTGGAAGCTAAACCTGGCTTTGGACGGGAGCGTGACAACCCGGCGCGCAATCACCTCTTCGAGCCAGCAGACGAACATCTGGCAGGCTTGCCGGGCCGCGACAAACTTGCGACGCCCCATAAAGAACGCCCAGGATTCATTGGCGCTGGCGCGCGCCGTCGAATAGCTCATCTGAGAGTAGTTACGGGAAAGCTGCTCATACGAAACACCAAGACCGGCCGAAATATAGCGCAGGAGTGATTGTTCAAAGGTGGAATAACCGTTATCGGTATCCTGTGCTGACTGAAGGTTCAGGGAATCGCCCGGCATAAGATGAGGCACTTTCGCGCCACCGAGGCGAACCGGCGCTGCAGCGTAGTATGCTGCCATTTCGCCAAGCCAGCCCGTCAGCTTATTTTGCTGCTTACTATCCGCGCCGAGGATAAAGTCCATCGCCGTATCGGTATCAAGCTCGCTCTCGATTGTCGCCGCATACATAGCTTTTACAATTGCGCTCTGGAGCTGAGTATTTTGCAGGGTGTCGAGCATTTTCATCTGCTCCATCACGCTGTAAAACACGTTTGCGCCGCGGGTCTGTCCATCCTCAAGCGGTTCAAAAATATGGATGAATGATGGCCTTCCGCCCGGCAGTTCCCGTGGTATATAGGTCCATTTTTGCGTCATCCAGCCAGGATAGCTGTCTTCACTGACGTAGTACCCCAGCGCTGCGCCGCTATCACTGATTTTGACACCCGCGCGACAGTTACGCGTGTCACCTGTATTACCGGGATTACTCACGCGTTTTGGACTAACCATTTTAAATTGCGTGCGAAAAAGTCGCGATGAATCACTGTCCCAGGTGGGCTGGACGCACAGTTCACCGTTAAATGCGTGTGTCGCAACGCCTTCACGGATCATCATCGTAAAGGTACGCTTGCGCTCGGCATCAATCCCGCAAAAGTCATCCTCCGCATATTCATACCAGGCGGCCTCCACCTCCCTGGCAAATGCTCGGCTTTCCTCTTCTTTAATGCCGAGATAACGCCAGCTCGGGCAGTAACTCAGTCTGAAAAAAGACCCGACGATGTGATCCTGGTGAAGCTGAACGGCGTTTGCCGCATAACCATTGTTACGGACCAGATCATCAGCACGGGCATTCCCCCGGGCGAAGTTCGGCAGAAGTGCGGCGTCGGCACTTTCACTCTGGGGATTCCAGGCATTTAGCTGCCCACCGAATCCGCCGCCACCGGCGTGATAGCCTGCATATTCCCTCAGGGAGGTTTTCCCGTCGGGGCCAACTAAAGAAGGAATTTTCATGCGTAGAACCTTGCCGGCCCGCGGCGTCGTGAAGTGGTACCGACCTGTGACTCTAGATCGGCGATGTACTTTTTCAGATCGCTGACTGACGTCGCCGTAAATTCCACCCTTCGACCGTCTTTCTGTACCGTCGCAACCCGTTTTCCCATCATCAGATCATGTAACGCTGCGCGCGCGGCATCCAGTTCAGCCTGTGTTGCCATTATTCATCTCCCGCTAATGCCCTGGCATAATCCGCCAGAGATTTATTATTTTTACGGCCAGTGTCTTCTTCCCGTAAGCTGGCCAGAAGAGAATCCAGATCCAGCTGCCAGCGGGAGATACTTATCCGCAGAGCTGCAAGTGCATAGACAAAACAGTCAAGCGCCTCATTTCGTCGTTTTTTACTGTCCCAGACGATTTTTTTCTTCCCGTCTACCCACTTCTCAACCTGCTCTTCAGCCGTAAGCTGCTGAGCCTCAGCTAAATCATATATTTCAGGGTTATTAGGGAAGTGAACCGCTCCCGCCAGCGGTTCGTCGCCTTCTGCCACCAGCGTGAAACGGTTATAAATTTGCTCTTTCGCGGTGTCTGTTCCTACCTCAGTGAGATAAACGCCGTTCTTGTTACGCTTACGAGGCATATTCGCCACGGGCTTGCCGTAGACAGATGCGCCTTTAACGGGGATGACACGAAACAGACCATGCTTTTTCGAGCGGTTATAAACAATCGTTGGGTCTATGCCGCCGATATCCCAGCAGATGCGGGAAATAAGCATCTCAACGCCGTTAGGCCTCGGATAGGTTTTGTTGATCGCCTCATCCAACCTCAGAAGCGTGGATTCATCATCATGTCGCCCCATAATGATAATTTTGTCGATAAGCCAGCTTTCCTCACCAGGCCCCCAGCCCCAGACACGCATTTCGTAACGGTCAAGCTGGGAGTCAATACCGGCAGTAAGATAGGCCACGCGCTCCGGCACCCTGGCACCGAAGTGCTCAATACGTTCGGCCATCACCTCAGCATCAGGACGCTCACCAATTTTAGGCTCCCACGTTTCACCAAGCGTTGTGTTGACGAACGTCTTACGCTTTCCCGTGTCCCCTTTGGTCTTGATCCAGTCCTTGACGATTTGCACCCAGGTTGTGAAGGGGCTATAGGCCGTCCAGATGTGAAAGGTTACGCTGTCAGGCGGATCAATTTCTGCACCCGATGATGAAAACCAGCAAAGTCCGTCTCGCGTCCAGATCCCGGTTTCATCACAGATGTACCGCGCCTGCGAAAAATCGAGCTCCTGCTGTTTAATTACGCAGGCATTGTGTTCACACAGATATATAACGCTGGCAGGATCGCCCGGCGTCCATTTGAACCCGAATGGCGTCTCTTTATCGCCGAATTTAAGAAACTGCTCCTCCCCACAATGTGGGCAGGGAACATAGAAGCGCAAGAAATGCTCAGACTCCTTGGCGGCACGTTCAATCTGGCATGTCCCTTTAATTTTGGGTGTGGATCCTCGTATCGATTTAGGCCAGACCGACCCTTCAATACGTTTATCCCCCAGAAACGTTGGAGAGCCCTCTTTCTCGATATCATCGTCAAATGCCGCCAGCTCGTCATAACCCGCCACATCAACAGATTTTTCACGGTAGTTTTTTGCAGCTTTACCACCGAGGCACCAGAAACCTCGCCCATTCGAGAAACGTTTCATACTCAACGTGTTGTCCCGGTGCTTTTTACCGTACCAGGGCGCCAGCGCCAGCAGTGAGGGGATGTCCCGGATTGTCGGTTCAACATGGGATTTCATGAAGTTTTCTGCATCACCGTCGGTAGGTAACCAGATAAGCGAGTTACGCTGTTTGTGCTGGATGAAATACGCATACACGCCGAGCAGCATTTTTGAATAGCCTACTCGGGCAGACTTAACGACATTGACCTCGCGGATATAGTCATTACCCATCGCATTCATTATCGCACGCTGAAACGGCAGCGTTTCCCAGCGCCCTTCCTGATAAGCAGACTCTTTTGGAAGGTAATAATTTTCGTCTGCCCACTCAACCGCCGTTTGCGGTTCTGGCCGGTACAACGAACGGAGCCCCGAGCGCGCGGAGTGCTGTAGCCCCTTAACCTGACTGTTCGATATATTCACTCAGCAACCCCGGTATCATTTCATCCAGCGCAGCTGCTTTGTTCATGGCTTTTATGATGTCCTTCTTGAGGAAATCAATATGTCGATTTTCCAGTTCCGGAAAGCGCCGCTGAACCGACAGAGGTATTCCATCAAGGATACTGGCAATTTCTCCGGCTATCCGCGACAGCACGAACGTGCAGAATGCGGTCTCCACCACCTCAGCGGACTCTTTTGCATTTTTTAGTTCCTGAGCATCAGCCTGGGCTCGGGTAAGCCTATGGCGCTCATAATCAATCGTGCCAGGCACAAGGTCTGATTCTGAATCAACTCTCAGCTGTTCAACCTCTTTTCGCAGCTTTTCGTTTTCTATCGCTGCGTCACGGGCGGAATACCATTCGATTACGGCGGCAGAGTCATAAAGCACTTCATTACCTTTTCCACCACCGCGCGCAACTGGCATTCCCTGATCCTGCCAGTTCTGGACCGTGCGGATGCTGACACCAAAAATCTCTGAAAGGCGTTTTTTATTGACCTCCATGACGAACTCCAGGCGAAACACAGGGTAAGGAAACCATGCCAGGTAAAATGACTACTACCAGGCTTTAACACTTCCTTTCTTGTGGTGGGTTATACCCAGCAAAGACAGATACTTAGCAAGAAGAAGAACGGAAAAGGAAAAATCCTGAAAATTTTCATAAATAGCGAGAACCTGCGAGGTCGCCGCCCCGTAACAGGGCGGATCGCCGGAAAGGACCCGTAAAAGATAACAAATATCATTTGCATAATGTGATTAGCTGCTAACCTCTTTTCAAAATTAGTCAGCAAGGTATAGGTTCGCGTATCCAGCACATAAAAAAGCCCAATTAAAAGGGCGTTTTAAATATTTTTTACCGAATAACTTTTGGACATGATCATCACCTGAAATAACGATTACAACTCTCCCTGCATTCATTTTGACAGAGCTTCCCTACATACATAACAATGTTTGTTTTCCTCATAAACCTTAGCGAAACACTATTTGCAACCTCCCCTTTACTAAAAAACGAACTGCCAACTCATTGATAGATAAGATTTTAAATTTGAGGGTAAATTTTAACTCTATTCCTTATATATAATGATAACTTTAGTACGCTTTTATAAAATGAATCACGCATCAGAGTATGAGTGATGTTTCTTTGTTGCAATAACAATAAAAACTCTTCAGATGGGTATGGATCGACAATTATTAATTCCGGGGCTGAATCAAGTATTACATCCCATATGTGGTTATCATGCGCAATATATTTAACCCCAACAATTATTAACGTCTTAGTATTTGAGACAACGTCTGCATATTCCTTCCTCTTTGACTCAAGGTATTTAGGGTTAATCACCACACGTTTCTCTTTGTTATACATACACATTATCGGACTGAGATCCGAGTTTTGGCGTGAATCACACCATTTTATGATTTCTTCATGGCTATTTAATGAAAGTATCTGATTAGTTTCAATAAATGCACCACAACCAATGGATACATTACCCTCAAAGATAACATTAGGTGCTAGTACTGGCACAAAATTAGCAGAGCCATGAACTTTCAAAACACTATAATTTTGCTCATTGGCATCTAGACCATATGAAACTTTTTGTGCGCCAGACATAAGCATAGCATGCTCAATAAGCAAATCATAATTCAGTGTGATGACATTAACATGCTTCGCATACTCTCTCAGCGAACGAAATAGTCTTACATAAGCATTTTCATTGCTCGGTTTAAATGAGGATAAGTATTTTGCTATTTCCTTCTGAAGGGGGTTAATGACTCTACTGTCATTAGGTATACTCAACATACCTTTTTCGAATCCGTGTAGTCTGAACTCCTGCTTAATATCATCCGGCAATTCAGAAAACGCGCCACCCAGTTCCACAAGTTTATCAAATAAGTAATTTCCTAAAGGAGGAACAGGCTTATGTAACTCGGCACCAAAACTGGCTCCGGCGCCAAATAGTAACGATATCATTTTCTCATCCCCTTTTGACTTTGAAGATATTATTTTTCTCACATTCATCAATGAACTTGCTTGTAGAAAATGAGAAATTTTCAACGTAAATAGTTCTATAGTCAAGGCACGTTAAACCGTGAATGACTGGACTATATTAGCAGGAAATCCATTTAGAGGAGAGAAAATATCAGAAGGTAATGAGCTGTAATCTATTGAAAGCACTGCTCTCTTATGTAATTCTGCAGATAGTCTACCTGCTTCGTCACTGTGACGATTCGTTCTCTGAGGGTGAAATAATCCCGTTCAGCGGAGTCAAAAGGTCGGGGGCCGGAAGCATCGCCCAAGCCGCCGGTGCTGGTCGCTCCGTTCGTGGTACATCTGGCGTTGAGCTGCAGCCGACGCTTGCCAGAAGCAACATCACGTTGAAGCTGATCGATAGTAGCTTTAGCATTAGCCATTTCTCCAGTGTACTTGGCATCCAGTGCAGCGACGTCATGCTGGCGGGTCTGCATGTCTTTTATAGTGGCGCTCGCTAGGCTGAGCTTTTCAATGGCTTTATCGCGCTGGTCTTTGTAGGTGATGGCGTTGCCGCGATAGTGGTAAACAGCCCATGCCATAGAGACCAAAAAGCAGATAACCACCGCGGTAATAATAGAGGTTAATCGACTCACTTGCTTATCCCCCAGCATGCAAGAGCACTTTCCTGGTCCCGTCGCTCAACCTGCCCATAGCAGCCATTCTTCTGGCCTTTGGTTAGACGGCAATCGCGGCCACCGTCTTTAATCCACCAGCGGATTGCCTCGCATGCACCGATGCGGTCACCTGCGTTGATGCGCTTATAGAAGGTCGATGGGAAGCATTTACCGGGGCCGATGTTATACGGGCAGAAGGATGCGATACCCACCTTCTGTGGCTCTGTCAGAGGCACTTTGATATTGCGATCAACCCAGGCTAATGCCTTATCGCGTTCAATAGCGTTAACCTTCCGGCATTGTTCCTCAGTGGCCGTCATGCCTTTAACAACACGCCTGCCATCGATAACGGTCACGCCGTGACATAATGACCAGACCCCACCCGGATCAACAACGGCCACCAGCGCATTGCCTTCTTTCTCGCTGATGAATTGGTCGAAAATGAGTGGAGCAGATGCCCCTGACGCGATTAGCGCCAGCACTGCTGCGCTGAGTTTTGCTTTGTTCGACATCATTCACCCCGCGCAGCTTTGCGGCGATCCGCTTTGATTTGGAAGTACAGACTCGTTAACCACGTCAGCAAACCAAACATGAGGCTACCGAGCACACCAATGGCCGCCCATTGAGATGGGGAGACTTTATCGAGGAGCTGAAGCAACCAGTATCCGGTCCCCCCTCCCGATGCGCCGTATGCAATACCCGTCGTGATTTTTTCCATTCGATACATGCTCTCACCTCGCTACGTTGCGGGTGTCCAGTTGAGGTAATAAAAAGGGCCGCGATAGCGACCCAAGCTTTTATTCCCCTGCCAGCTGCCTTACCTCACTTACCGTCTGGTTGAAACGTTCCTCTTCCAGTTCTACGCCGATAGCCTGGCGGCCCAGTTCAATGGCTGCTTTAACAGTTGATCCCGAGCCCATAAAGAAATCAGCTACCACATCGCCGGGCCTGCTGCTGGCGTTGATGATTTGCCGCAACATATCAGCGGGCTTTTCGCACGGGTGTTTACCTGGATAGAACTGGACGGGTTTATGTGTCCAGACGTCTGTATAGGGCACGGCTACTGTCACAGAGAAATGCCGCCGAAGAGATTTGTACTCTTCCAGCAGATCAAGGTATTTCCGGTTCAACGAATGCCATGTGGCCACCAGCTGGTGATGCGGTGCTTTGAGTTCAGAGGCGCGGTGCTTCTCAATGGCGATCTGAGTGAACAATTCCTGCAACTTTTCGTAATCCTGCTCGTTCGGTAGTTGCCACTGACTGGCACCGAACCAGTGAGACGCCATATTTTTCTTTCCGGTGGCGTCAGCTATTTGCCTGGACGTGACCCCCAGTTCAGCTCGTGCATCCCTAAAGTAGGTGATTAACGGAGCCATGACGTGCTGTTTGACCTCGTTGCTTTTCTCAGCAAATCCGTCGCTTTTCGGCTTATATGGCCCCTGATAATGCTCAGCGAAAAGGATGCGTTCCGTCGCGGGGAAGTAAGAGCGCAGGCTTTCTTTATTACACCCGTTCCAGCGCCCTGATGGCTTCGCCCAGATAATGTGATTCATAACGTTGAAGCGTTCACGCATCATGATCTCAATATCGGATGCAAGTCGGTGACCTGAAAACAAATACAGGCTGCCGGCAGGCTTAAGCACTCGCCAGAACTGGGCAAGACACATATCAAGCCAGCGAAGATAGTCGGCGTCACCGTTCCACTGATTATCCCAGCCGTTCGGCTTCACCTTAAAGTAAGGAGGATCCGTAACAATAAGGTCAATGGTGTTATCTGGGAGGGTTGCGAGGTATTGCAGGCTATCAGCGTTGACTAACTCAACACTGTTTATATTTACAGTATTTTTCATAGATCAATAAGCGTAACTCTGATAGGCTCTCTTTGCTTTTGCGCTAAAGCAATGGGCCTTGGTTAGCTTGTGACCTGAAAGCATGAGCTGATGGCTGGCAGAGTGCTACAACACCCACCAGCCGCCCATTTCCACAAAGGGGACTCCTTTTTGGAGCGAGAGATCAGTTCCCAATAGTATGTACTAGGCCTGTTATTTCTTTCCGTCTTCTTTCAATATATTTGAAACATAGTCGACTACATTTACCTTGTGAATATCCTAAGTCATACCCAGAACCATCACCCCCTTTAAGAGCAATGCTTGTAGCATCATTAATATGATCATAAAATTCTTTATCTTCTGGATCATCCAAGTCGAA
This sequence comes from Enterobacter cloacae complex sp. P27C, assembly GCF_014895705.1. Lineage (NCBI taxonomy): Bacteria > Pseudomonadati > Pseudomonadota > Gammaproteobacteria > Enterobacterales > Enterobacteriaceae > Enterobacter > Enterobacter cloacae complex sp. P27C. The sequence continues at coordinate 364,806 of NZ_JADBQB010000003.1, read as the reverse complement.
ATATGAGTCAAGAAGCATTTTACTTTCTATCATTGATTGCGTCCTGGCAATAATAACATTGTGCAATTCGCGACTTTCATCGGTGCTTTCGCCATTATTACTCTTAATGAGTTTAGAATATCTGACTTTATTTTGATATAACTCTGCATGATATTTCATAAAACCAACAAATGCCGTTCTTACTTCTTTACACACATCTTTTTTAAGTTCAATCTCAGTTGCAAGACGAGTATTAAGCTTTAAGGTCAATAACTGCTGCTCAATACCTAAAGCATATTGCTCACTTTGCTTGCGCATACTAGCCTTGAATTGAAAATAAGAAAACAATAAGGCAACAAAAGAGATAAATGCAGGTAAAATTGCTATTAAAATTTTGCTCAATGAATCCCAAAAAGTGGAACTATTCTCTATTTTTACCGTAACAAGATTACTGGCAGGTTTCAAAACCTCCAAAAGATTCAGTATATCCATGATGAATTCCCAAAAAAAAGAAATACATCATAGCAAAAAACCCCGCAAGAGCGAGGTTGGGTAAAGATTTGGCAGCATATCAAATTAGCTTCAAATATGACTTAATTTGTTGCATTTTGCAAGCCTGATTGAAGGAGTTAGTGAAATTTACTTCACATTTCCACCACTTTCGCTTCTTCATACTCTTCGTACCGCGCCAGGCTTTCGCATAACGCCAGCATGTCCATTTCCACGAAAGCTGCTTTAAATGCAGCCCAGTGAACAGCGTATACCCTGAGCCAGGTTGAACGCTCCACGCTAACCATGCGGGCCAGTGCCGCCCCCGCATACTCCTGGTACGTATCGTTATTGCGTGATGCCGCAACTTCCTGGGCCGCGAGCCAGACCAGCCCCACTAATTTTTTTGTGACCCTGTCCTGGAGCTTCTTACTTCCCTGCTGATGCTGAAACTGTGCCCAAACGTACTGGCACATTAATGTCTGGTACCGGAAAGACAGATCATATCCATAGCAGTACCGGACCCACGCCTGCAGATGCTCTCCAAGGCCATTTACCGAGCGGCGCCACGCAGAACTAGCAAACTCGGCATCCTTCATAGGGGGTAATGGGCGTCGACGGCTTCTTGTCTCCAGAATATAAAGCGGAGTGGCCAGAGTTTTTACAACCTTCGATCCACAACCTTCCCCACCCCCCATGACGATTTCTGGATGGTGCCGGGGATACTTATTTTTATCTGCTGGTGGATGCTCACTGAACGCCTGCAGCTGTCCCTTCGTCGCCCCTGAGAAATCGGTCAGCGCGCGGCGCAATTCAATACGGGTATATTCGAGTTCTTGTAAATTCATAATGCTCAGCGCTCCATACAATTACGCTTTTGTTATTACGCCGATCGCCAGCGCTCGATTCATAAACCGGAATAGCAGTTCTAGCTGGGTACCGTGTTTTTTCTCGAACGCTGCAACATCAGCATGTAATTTGTCGTGACACTCTCTGCACAGAGGGATCACGAACAAATCGTGGGCTTTAGTGGCGGTACCGCCCATGCCGTGACCAATGACATGGTGTGGATCATCCGCTGGCCGCCGGCAACCTTCACAGGGCTGGGTTTTAACCCACCGGGTATAGTCTTCATTCACCCACCTGCGGTGTTTTGGGCGCAACATGAATGATTCAGGGGATTCAGGATCCGCATGCAGAGCCAGAACCTTTGGCTGGTCATAGGCCACTTCCTGATTTGCTCCATGCTTTAATTTCGCAGCCGTGACCGCAGGGGTGGCCTTCTTCTGCAAAATGCTTTTAGCAGGGGGCATCGGCACAATGTCACTTTCTCGATATACGGATAAAAACGGCTCATCCGGTAAGCGAAGCGCATGCTGGGCCATCCTTTCCGTGATTGCATCAGCAATGCCTGAATAAACGGCCCACCAGCACAATTCACCGAGGGATAGTTCACGCTCGTTGTTGTAGCCAAGCGAAGACAGGATGGAATTGATCAGCCAGTTAATGAGATTACGCCGGGCCAGTTCTGCCAGCGCCGAAGTGGTTTGCTCGCGCAGCTGGTTATCGCAATGCCAACAGAGCAACATTGATCCAGGGGGATGTCGCATCGTTACCAGCTCATGATGGTGATAATCAGTGTACGGGTACTGGCATTCCTTAATGTTACGCTCTAACCAGGATTCCAACGCGGTCAAACCGCCTGCTGCACGGATAACTCTCTCGTCGGTGAAGAATTCCTCGAGGGACTTATCTTCTGCCAGCGGCTGCCTGGCATCAGGGATGAGCCCCGACGGAAGCCCAGCCATACTTTTTGGCTGAGGCTCCACCAGCACACGCCCCTGTTGAAACAAAGACATCAGTTCGCTACCCGGCTTTAACAGCACAAGCCCAAGGCGCGGAACAGTCTCAGCTGTAAACAGTCCTCTCACGCGGCATGCCCCTTAGCGATGTGTGCCGTCCACAGGCCGCCGATCCACTCGATGCCTTTGGGTGTAAAACGTGCCTGGCTAAAGGCGTAGTTTGTTTCGCTCGAAGTGCCAGTTTTAACTTCAAACCGCCCGGCTGCAATGTGCTGGTGCCGCGGTGTCAGCACTCCGCCGAGCCGGTACATAATGTCGCTCTCAATGAGGAACAAGCGGAAATCGGTCTCTTTGGCCTGCAACAGCTTTGCCACCTGGCGGAAAGACATTGAGCCTTTGGCAGTACAATACCGATCGACAAACTCAATTTTCGGCGCGGCAGCGGCTAACTGCTGGCTGAGTTGTTCTTTCTGCTCGGCCAGATCCGCGGCGAGACGTAATGCCTCCGGCAATGTTTGCGGGACACTTACGGCCTGGCTGTTCTCCAGCTCTTGCCAGCGATCGACAACAGCGGCGGTAAATTCTGGCGACAGCCTGGCGACGATCACCAGAGAATCACGTTTGTTGAACCAATACTCCTCGTAGGTTTGCCCGTTTTGCGGGTGTGTGTAGGGGGTGTGCGCCAACGGCGCGGTTAAAATACCAGCAGATGCAAGGCGCTCAGCTGAGCGCTTCACATCACCATGTTTGCTCTGCACCAGCCTAGCAATTTCACGGCTGGACATTGTCACAACACCCTTTGCGGTTAACTGATTCATGCTATTTCTCCATATCAGGCGGCTGCACCCGCCTTTTGATTTGCAGATAATTCAGGAAGATTTGCTTCTACCAGCGCACGAGCGAACGGCGGCGGTACTGCGTTACCGCAGCGCGCTACCTGCTTGTCTTTGGCGTAACGATTGCCGCGATAGTCCTGATCGATAACGTAGCCGTCAGGGAAGCCCTGCGCCTTATAAAGCTCATGCGGTTGCAGCATGCGCATTCCGATATCGACGATCTGGTACTTAACCCCCTCGATCGTCACCAGCCATTCATCCTCGCTATCACCGCAGTATGTTTCGAGGAATGTCCGGACCTCGCCAACGTGCTGGCCACCAGCGGTAATAGTCGGCATAGGAGTATCCATCGTCTGACCGTCGCGGCAGGTTCCGCGCAGCTTCACCAGGTGAGACGCGACAACCGCATGGTGATCAACAGTGGTAACGGAATGTGCGGGTTCATCCAGACCAACACCCGGGCCCGTGTAATTCCCACCATAGTGCTTCGCCAGGAACGCGCTCACCGTCGCAAACTTATTACCACCAGCAGTGACTGTGCCGAGCGGGTTATTCAGTTGAAGAACACGCGGTTCTTGCCCTGGGCGTTCGCCGTACCCCATCTGGATCAGTGTTGGAGTTACCAGCTGCGACTTACCGCCACCACCTGCAGTAATCGTCGCGCTCGGTTCGTCAGCCCTGTGCCCAACGCTGGCACCAAACTGGCGGGTGATGACCGGCGCAACCACACACGAGCGGGACTGCTTGAGGATTGTATGAGCGGGTTTATCCAGCGGGCGCGGCTTAGCCTGGTACTCACTGCCGCCGTTGCCTGCCAGGAACGGTGTCAGGGCGGCCTCAACTACGCCAAGCGCATGCCCATTCCCGCCCGGGCGCGCCGATGTCCCAGCGGTGACAGTTGGTACCGGCTCAGTTAATGGCTGCCCGGTGGCTCCGGTGCGGAATTTAGTCAGGTGCGGCACCGCCAGCGCATAGCCGTGGGTTTTCGTGATGGTTTGTAATGGAGCCTCGAGCTCCTGCCCACGGAAACAATCATATTTGCCGTGTGACGTGGTATGGTTGCACTTAACGATAAACGGCGAAGCACTCTCGATAACGAAACGCTGGATGCCGCGCGCGATACGTTTGAGCGTATTTTCCGCCAGCGGCTTTTTGCGATCGAAGATGGACCGGGCCGGGATATTCCAGTCAATACACTCCGCCGCGGTACGCCATGGCGCCAGCTTGCCGCTTTGTACTTCCAGCGATTTTGGATCCCCATGAGTCGCTTCAGGCCAATGAATCTTGCGGCCGTCACAGCGCATGACCATGAAGAAACGCTTTCTGATCGTTGGCGCGCCGTAGTCACAAGCGCGCAGCTCACGATAATCGACCTCATAGCCAAGCCCGGCGATCAGCTGTTGCGCCTGCTGGCCGTGCGGCTCAATGGCAAGAAATTCACAAACCTCAGCCAGTGCTGGATGATTCGCCGCGATACCAGTCGACAGCATGCCGACAAATGCCTCGAATGTTTCACCAGCACGCTCAGGATCCGGGCGTAATTCTTCATCCAGCAGCGGGCCCCATGTCTTAAATTCTTCGACGTTCTCCAGCATCATGACTCGGGGACGTACTGCCAGCGCCCAGCGCAGGACAATCCACGCCAGCCCTCGAATCTCTTTCTTGACTGGCTTAGCGCCCTTCGCTTTGGAAAAATGGCGGCAGTCAGGGCTAAACCAGGCCAGGCCGACAGGTTTACCGCTGGTGGCTGCGCTTGGATCAACGTCAAACACCGACTCGCAATAATGCAGCGTGTCAGGGTGATTCGTCTTATGCATCGCAATAGCGTTTTCGTCGTGGTTGATAGCGATATCCACGCTACGCCCGATCGCCAGTTCTATGCCGGTACTCGCGCCGCCGCCACCAGCAAAGTTATCAACGATAATTTCACGCATTGACGGCCCCCTGTATGCTGTTGAAGAGACCACCAGCGGTCGTGATAATTTCACTCGTCGGCATACGTTCGAGCCACAGCTGGTTGATATTGGCTTTCAGCTTGTTCTGCTGTGAAACAGGTAGAGCGTCAGCCCCTTCAATCTGGTTAAACACCAGTCCAACCTCAAGAGGCCAGATGCGCGACTCTGTATCAGGCGTTGCAATGGGAGTAGGCATTGCTTTTTCCGGCACCGGCGGAAGGGCCATTTTTGCCGCGGCGAATTGAGCCAATGACAATGCTGCACGCCCTTTTTCTTCCAGTTCGGTGCGATTGATATAGCTGAAGCTTTCACCACGCCAGGTTTTGTCGAAAACAGCTATTGCCCCGGCAAAAAATGCGCTGGTGGGTTGCTGCTTCTCGTCAGCGGGAACAAACCAAACAGGAAGATCGAACCCAATACGACCACGAATAAACATGATGTGATCGGCATCCTCCGGCCACCATGTTTCACTTGTGGCTGACTTCACGAGGTATATGTAACGACCACCTTTATCACGCATAGCCATTGTGTGATTCATGATGTGGGTCATGCCAGTGATGGCCTGCTTTTCATGGTACTGAGAACGGCTGTATGGCGGGTTAGCAAACGCGGCGCCACCGAGTTCTGCCAGACGTTCTGACCAGTCCTGCGTCAGCGCGTTATCTTCGGCGGTATACCATGCAGGGCATTTAGCATTGCTATCGTCTGCAAACAGATCCAGAACCATCGGCCCAAATATCGAATTGATGCCCCAAAACAACAAATCCGGAGTGCGCCACTGATCGCCAACCTCTTTCAATTCATGCGCTGGCTTTGAGCGCAGTTCAGCCAGCGCGCGGCAATATTTGTTATCATCATTCATGCTCATCATTTCGCTCCCCTGAAGCCAGCTGGGATGGCTTTATCTGGCCCACCAAATTTCATCGGATCATGCTTACGAATTGAGCCCCAGTACTGTCGTTCTGGGCGTCCTGCTGCGTTCCACTTATTTGCGGATTGCAGGTAACCTGGGAATTTAGATGGCAAAAACAACGTTGTTGGGCGCAGATATTCGGCCATTTTCAGATCTTCGCCCCACTTTTCGACGCTGTAATCCACCACCAACAGCAGCTCATCGGGCGTAAACCCGTCAGCCAGGCGAGCCCGGATGTTTTCCAAGGACGATTTGCAGACCTGATACCGTGATCCGGTGGTCTTGTTCAGATGTGATAAAACCTGCTTCGCCTGATCGGTGATAACCACCACAGGGTCGGGTTGCGCAGCAACCGGACAAGAATGTTTTTTATCTGATGGATCAGTAGTTGTATTTACTGACGGATCCCCCCCAGATTCTGACGGGTGAAAACCGCCTTTTTCATCGTTTTTTGATGCCTCAGATTTTGACGCGTCGGTTTTTGAGGCATCAGATTTTGATGCGTCAGAATCTGACAGGTGAGAAAAGGCAGCAGCCTGTAATTTCGCAACATTGAGCTGGTAAACGTTCGATGCATTGCGGTTGCCTTTACGGCGCTGCTGACGGGTTAACCACCCGTCTTTTTCCAGTTGAGATATGGCTGTGCGAACCGTGCTCTCACCGGCACCAATCTGGCGCGCGATGGTAGCGATGGAAGGCCAGCTAACCCCCTCATCACTGCTGAAGTCTGCCAGACGCGCCATGATGGCAACGCTGGACAGCTTCATGCCAGAAGCGGCACAAGCGTCCCAAACGTAACCCGTTAATTTAGTGCTCATGGTCGTCCTTTAACTCTGTAAACTTGCGCTTGAATTGTTCGAGCGGGCTGAAACATTCGTGGTTATAACCATCCCGCAGGTAGATAACTCGTTGAGTCTCTGGCTCCCACCGGATAACCCGAACGGGGATCCCTCTGTGGTCTTTGTACCTTCGGTTAACTTCGCGCATAAGCGTTTCGCCTTCCTGTAGTAAACCCCCACAATTGCGACCGCCCGACTGTGGTTACATGGCACCCAGCGGTTTGCTATTCTGCGTTCATACCGAAACAACGGAGCGCCCGGTACCGGGATCATCCTGAGTTGCGGTAAACGGTTAAAAGCCGATAAACTGGTCATGCGGATTACTTCTCCATACAAGATTTGTCTGCCACGACGCCCGGAGCTGCACACTCGCGGGCGTCACTCTTTTCCGGCGCGCAAAACACACGGAAAAGCAGCGTCAAATGTTCCTGCCACTTAGCCATCACCTGATAGCTGTTCTCTTCGATCTGGGCGCGTTCCTGAGCATCAATAACGCCGTCAGCGGTAGCTTTACGAACGTATTGCGAATGCCTGCCGATCCACTCAACTGACTCCATGAGACGCTGGTTGATATCGCCGTTCTCAATCTCTTCAACATCAGCCAATGGCACAAAAACACCGTTCGAGTGACGAGCAATAGCATTCGCTATGTGGTTTGAACCACCAGCACGCTGAAGCACCATCGACCAACCGAGCGGGAAGATCTGATCACCATCGGTACGCAGCCGGTTAAACAGCGCGTTCTCGGTCACACCCAACCACTCAGCTGCTTCGGAATATCCGCCCGGAAGCTCGGTTATCGTTTTTTTGATTGCGGCCACCAGCCAGGCTGGCTGCTTATCTACTTTCCATTCCGGTTCATTACCCACGGCTTTCTCCTTTTTCCTGTGGTACCGATGCTGCACCGGTTTCTGTAGCCTGCGTATAACGGTGCGGGTACAAGATTTGGAGCTCATCAATTTGGCCCGAATAAAACTTCACAAGCCTTTCAGCTACATCGAGTGATGCGATTTGTTGGCCCCTTTCAATTCGGCTTAGGTTGGCTGGATCAATGTCCACCACGTTTGCCACATGAGAGAGAGTAAAACCTTGCGATTTTCGCAAATTTCTTAACGGTGATTGCATAAAGCCCCCTTTAATTGCGTAATACGCATATTAATGTGTAGTTACGACTTGCGCAAGTTGCTTTGCATATCACGCAAAAACAACCTGTAATGGACGCATGAACATAGGAAACCGCATTAGAGAATTACGCCTCGAAAAGGGCATGAAAATTTCAGATCTTGCTGAAGCTGTAGGTATTGACGGTGCGAACGTCTCACGTGTAGAGACAGGAAAGCAAAAGTCATTTACTGAACAATCGCTTAGCAAATATGCTACGGCACTTGGTGTTAGCGTGGCAGAACTCTTTACACCGTCTCCAAACGAAACTACTGTATGTAAATCCAGTGGTAAAAATCCAGCTTATGGAGAGGGTGACCCTGTGTTTAGAGTCGAGTTGCTCGATGTCAGCGCCAGTGCTGGCATGGGCCATATACAAGGTAGTGATGTTGTCGATGTCATTAGGTCCATTGAGTACAACAACAAAAGAGCTGCCGCATTATTTGGTGGGAGAACACCTGATACTGTCAAAGTGATAAACGTTCGTGGCGACAGCATGGCTGATACCATTGAACCAGGTGATTTGATATTCGTAGATATTTCGATCAATGAGTTTGATGGTGATGGGATTTATGTCTTTGGTTTTGATGATAAAATTTACGTCAAAAGATTACAGATGATCCCCGATAAAATTCTTGTCATTTCTGATAACCCTAAATATCGGGAGTGGTCAGTGGATAAGTCCAATGAAGACAGATTTTACGTTTTCGGCAAGGTAATGATCAGCCAGTCGCAGTCAGTTAAACGGCACGGATAACATCCCCAAAGAACAAATAACCGCCTACACGGCGGTTTTTTTACGCCCATTAACTTGCGTTTTACGCATTTTATTTCTTGCGCATTTCGCAAATATCTTTTATCTTCATTTTCATCAACAGCGAACAGGCAGGAAGCCCACGAAGTAGCCGCCAGTGGCGTATGAATGACCGGATGATTCGCAAATGGCTTACCACCGCGCCTGATGTGGTTAAAAGCAGGCCAAAGCAATAAGAAGTGATCCCTGTTCTGGCTGCTCACTTTCCCCTTGAGGGTGACAGCCAGCTTTTTAAGGGCACAACGTGAAAGCGCACTCCTTCTCTCTTTCACTGCGGGGGCAGGTTTGTTACCGAAGGAGTGGGCTTTCAGTTGTGGTAATGCGGCTCTGCGCAAGTGACGAGGCCAACAAGTTTTTATTTCAACTTTTGAAATGAATACGTTTCTTGAGGTGTAGCGTCGCCGGTTCTGGCCGGTCCGGCAGGTGGAGGCACCACCGACACAATTTTGCGGATATAAAAAAACCCCGCCTAAGCGAGGTTCTTAAATTGGTGCGGGCATGGGCTACTCATCTCATCGAAGAGTATGGTTCGGACGGTGTTTAAAGCCCCTACTCAGCTTTGCATCAGGTTTGCAGCCCGCAGCGCATACCCGCAAGTTACTAATACAAAGATTTCAGTGAATACAGTTGCATTCATAGCGATTTCTCCTGTTTTGATGAATGGATAGACGGTCAAAACGTCGGCTACTAACGCTAATGCAGCTACTGAAATAGAGGACAGATTGGCACCGAACAACCAGAGTTCGTTTGGAATAATCCGTTTTCAAATGATAACACAACCAATGGGCACTTAACAAGCAGCCAGGGTGCAGCCTGGTGAATGGAGAAGAAGATACGATGAGTTATATCCAGACACTTTCAGGTAAGAAATTCGATTACCTCAATTCAACCACTGACGACGTAGAGATCGAGGATATTGCGACCGCACTTTCCCACATCTGCCGCTTCAGTGGTCATCTGCCGGAATTTTACAGCGTGGCCCAGCACTCGGTACTGTGCAGCCAAGTTGTGCCGCCAGAGTTTGCCTTTGAAGCCCTGATGCATGACGCAGCTGAAGCCTGTTGCCAGGACATCCCTGCCCCCCTGAAAGCATTGCTTCCAGATTACCGCCGCATTGAAGAGCGGGTAGAACAGCTGCTCCGGGCCAAATTCAGCATCACCCCTGATATGTCAGCGGTAGTGAAATACGCCGATCTGGTGATGCTTGCCACGGAACGCCGCGATCTGGATATCGACGACGGCTCACTCTGGCCTTGCCTCGAAGGTATTCCGGCCAGCGACATTATCCAGATCGTTCCTCTTCGCCCAGGCCAGGCATATGGTTTGTTCATTAACCGTTTCATTGAGCTTACGGAATCACGCGCATGCCTCGCATGAAGATAAAAGAACTGGTAGCCGCAGCCCATGCTGCGGCGGGGAAACTGCCACCAGCAGAAGCTTCCCTGATGCGTGAGGTAGCCACTCGCTTGGACGTGACATTTGCCGCCTTGACGGAATCGATGGACCAGCGAATGAGCCTTGACGCCGAAATAAACCATCTTCGTCAGGAGTCCGTCCAATGACCCCCAACAAATATGCGACTCTGCGCGCCACAATCGCCAGAGCCAAACGCCACGACTATCAGAAGGTAGTGATGCGTGTGACGTTAGTTGAAGAACTCATCGAACAACTGGCAAACGCGGAAAAGCGAAGTGCTGTACTGGAGGCGCGGGAGGTAAATCTTCCACAACGTAGCGTAGGCGAAGTAATGCACATTAGCGGGTTCAGCCGCGAATATGCAGAAGGCTGGTGTTCTGGTAATGACAACGCTATTCACGAGATTCTTACGGCTGGCATTAAGATTTTTGCAGCACCGAAGTTGAACATCACTACCAGTAGCGAGTAACAATACTATTAGCCCGGGTGCAGCCGGGCTTATGGAGAAGGAAACCATGGCAAAGCTGATGAAGGCGAGTCAATGGGGACGCCGAGAGTTCACCGATGACTCTGTTCCTGATAACCGAACGATTAAACGTTGGGTCGAGAATGGTTTACTCATGGGGCGTATCGTGGACGGATCTGTTTTTGTCTGCGAAACAGAAAAATGGGGCGTCGACTCAATGGTTAGTCAAGCAGTTCGCCAGTTGATTAATGAGGGCTAACCATGGCGGCAAGGCCAAGAAAAAAAGAATACCGACACCTGCCAGATTATTTATTTTTTGATAAAGATCGCGGTGTTTATAAATTCACGCTTGTTACAGGAAAGAAGAAGAATATAGGTAAGGATCGGGCCATGGCCATAGCTATTGCCCGTGAGTACAACCTTAGAATGAGACCTGAACTTTCCCCATCGGTTGATAATCTCATTAGAGAATCCGGCGGGGTTGCTGGAGAAGCCAAACCATTTGCAGATCACGTGGATCACATCATGGCTCGGGCTGTTGAAGACGAATGCCCTTCTCAGAGTACTTTAGATGATTGGAACAATGACGCACTACGCGTGAAAGAGTTTTTCATTAACATACCGGCTTGCGATATCGAACTGGAGCACGTTAACGCCTACATCAACAAGTACCATGCCAGCGCTTCCGCGAACGTGCAAAACAGAAAAGTCAGCTTTCTCAAAAAGCTTTTTTCGTATGCGGTCGATGAATCCTTGATGCTTGATAACCCGGCAACCAGGAAGAAAATGCGCAGAACCGAAGAAAAGAAAAGGCAACGACTGTCGCTAGAGAATTTCATGGCTATACGTCGTGCAGCGGCGACGTGGTTAAGAACTGCGATGGATTTGGCCTTACAGACGACACATGCTCGCCTTGAAGTATCCAGGATTAGGTATTCAATTCGCGAACCGAAAAATGGCGTTTGTGGTTGTGTCTGGTTCGAACAGCCAGAGAATGGTATCTATGGAACGCTTTACATCCACCGCCAAAAGGTACAAAAGAAGGAGGCCTCACATGTTGCGATCCCTATTGGTAATGAGCTAAAACGCATAATTGATTCCAGCCGAGATAATGTAGCCAGTCCCTTTATCGTTCACAGGATCCCAGAACGGCAAGTAAAACGCAGCAAAGAGGTTTCACACCCCACCCAAGTTGCACCGGATTATTTAAGTCGGTCTTTTTCTATTACTCGCGATAAACTTGGTTTATACAACCATTTACCTATGGAAGAAAGACCAACATTTCATGAAATCAGAGCATTGGCAGCGCATCTTTTCGATATGCAGGGTATAGATCCTCAAGGACGAATGGCTCACAGCGACGCGAAATCTACAAAAATATATACAAAAAACCATATTAATTGGGTTTTAGTTCCCCATGGAGAAATCCAAGACCTCTGATGGGAATATTTTACTCAAATTTTTATAACTTAAAATTATCATCAATGCATAGAGCTAGCCTTAAACATATAGCTAGCTCCGTGCCAACCAATGATATTTGAAATTAATACTCATATTAAGCTATGAATATCAACCTAGCCAAAATACATTTACTGCAATTAACCATGCAAACATTAATAAAAATAATACTGATATCCTTTTACTATTTAAATTAAATTTTCCACCGACAATATCATTCTTATAAAAGGATAACATTCCCTTTTACTTCTCTTTCTGCCTTTTTCATAATTTCACTATTCTCTTTATCAAAAGAATATGATATTAAACTCGCAGCGTCTCTAGTTAAATCTTGTGCCTGTCTAAATGTTTTAAATCCAACAGTGGGATGGTACAACTTTGCGTCACCTAAATTATCACGTAATGGGTTTAACCTGTAATAAGAATAATTTATCGGTAACTTACCAATTTGATCATCAGTAAGAACAATAAAAGCCACATGACCAATAACGCCTGATACAATGATTGCATTAACTTCGTTGAAGTTACACAAACCCATCGGAAGAAAATCTCTTCCTTCGTAAGCATCTTCGACTAATGCTATAGCTAAAACTAAGCTTCCTCTAACTTGATCAATCTTTTTCAGTACTCTTTCTTTAACTGTATAGACTGATGAATAATTTCCATCTGGCGAAACTAAACGCCATGAAAAACCCTCCATTTTCCATGCCCAACGAATAAATAACTCAGCTTCATTATCTGATATCCCTTTGCCAGCCTCAATGTCACTTAAGATATTCTTCATAGGATCCTCTAACTTAGCTCCTAATTCTGAATTGCATTCAGCACATAGAGGAATAGTAGCAGTTAAAGGCGGTATTCTCTTTTCGTTGAGCCAAACTATAGTGTGTTTTTCCATTTTGGTATGCTTAATAAGCCATTTTGGCCAGAAATGTTCCTTAGTAGGATTTTTCATTTTCTTATCACAACCAATGCAGTGTTTCTTAAATTTTTTCATATGTTTGATTGAACTCAAAAAAAAATTAAGCGAAATTTAAAAAAATAAATTTTATACGCTTCAAATAGATAAATAGGCCTGAGTAATTTAAATAAAAAAACAGCCCGAAGCAAGAATGATTTTTGCAATTAACATGGGGAAAAACTAACAGCTAACTTGTTGATGTATATAACGCAAATTTTGCAAATAAAGCACTGTTTGTTTATACAGTCAAATAACGTAAAACACCAGAAATGACGCGGCTTTAAACGTTTTACAAACGGTGTCATGGGGTGTCGGGGGTCGGAGGTTCAAATCCTCTCGTGCCGACCAAAAACACATTGAAAACCAGCCTATTACGGCTGGTTTTTTATTTTGCCTCGTCCGGTGTTTTGCACAGGTACATCAGCGTAACAAGACAAATCACGGCTCCGGCATAAAACGTATATTCCGCGCCAAACCTTTCCCAGATGGCCCCGGCGCCCAGGCTGGCGACTAACAATCCCACGCCGCTGACCAGACTAAAAATGCCGTAGGCGGTACCGCGCAGATCCGCAGGTGCCGTTTTTGCGATCATTGCCGCCAGCAGCCCCTGCGTCATCCCCATATGCACTCCCCAAAGCGCAACGCCCAGAAGCATTCCAGCCCAGTGGGTGCTTAGCGCCAGCACAATATCTGCCCCAATCAGCATCACCAGGCCCCACTGCAGTAGTCGGGAGTGGCTCATCCCGTCCGATAACTTGCCAAACGGATAGGCTGACAGAAAATAGAGCAAATTCATGGCCACCATCACCAGCGGGATCAGCGCCAGCGGCACCCCCGACTGCTGTGCGCGCAGGACAAGAAAGGCTTCACTGAAACGTGCGAGCGTGAAGATGGCGCCCAGGCCAATAACCCACCAGCAGCCTTTCCCGAGGCGCCTGAGGTTCTCTTTTTTGATGGGGTTCGTGCGTTTATGTTCGACGGGCGTTTTCGGCTCATGCAGGCCGAAGAAAAGCAGCGCCACGGCGAGGACGCCGGGGATCACTGCGATCCAGAAGATAGTACGGAAATCATCGTTCCACAGCAGCATTAAGCCTACGGCCAGCAGCGGCCCGAGAAATGCGCCGACGGTATCCATCGACTGACGCAGCCCAAAGGCCGCGCCGCGAAGTTCCGGCGGCGTAACGTCAGCGACCAGCGCATCGCGCGGTGCGCCCCGGATCCCCTTCCCTACCCGGTCGATTAAGCGTGCCCCCAGAATCATGCCCGACGAAGAGGCGATAGCGAACAGCGGCTTACTCAGCGCGCCAAGACCGTAGCCCAGCACCGCCAGTCCTTTACGTTTACCCAGGTAGTCACTGATGGCACCGGAAAAAACTTTGATAAACAGCGCGGTGGCTTCAGCCAGGCCTTCAATCAAGCCAATGAAAATCACGCTGGCTCCCAGTGTCGTGACCATAAACAGCGGCAGCAGGCTGTGAATGATCTCCGAGGAGATATCCATCAGCATACTGACCCCACCCACAACCCAGACGCCTTTCGGGATCCGACTAAGCGTTGCAAACCGGGATAACATTGAACATCTCCTGCTTTATGTCGAACGACCTTGTTCGACACAGAATACCCTGGAAATGCGAATAAATATCATCACATATAAAAAAGCCAGCCCGCAGGCTGGCTTCTTATAGCAGGTGAATGCTCAGTGTTTTTCACGTCCGCCCAGGAAGAAAATGCCCAGCGGGATGGCCAGCAGAACGGTGAAGACAAGGCTGTAAACGAAGATCATCGCCGACTGCAGCACATACATGCTGGTAGTCCAGGCGGAGAGAGGAATGTTGTACTGTTCAATGACGCCAACAATGGTGGCCCGCCCGACGCACGCGGCAGCAATCATAAACACGACGAGTAGCGCCAGGAGGAACTTGCGGCCTTCAGGTGTTTTCAGTTTTGCACGAACCATCTCTCTTCCCTTTCACAGATGAATAACATTATCGATGGACTAAAATAACACGAACGCCCGTCACACTCCACACCAGTACAAACACCTGCCAAAAAGGTTAATTCTAAGTTTATTACGCTGCATATAATTAAAATGTAAGTAAATCACACCAATCATTCACACTCGTTATGTTAGTCTGTTCAGGACCGTTTTGACATAAAGGAATGACAATGAAAAACGCACCTAAATTTGCCATCGCGCTTCTCGCCGCCGCGTGCGTCAGCACCAGCGCTTTCGCCAGCGACGCCCAAAAAGCGCAGCCGCTGGAAAAAGTTGCACCCTATCCGCAAGCGGAAAAAGGCATGAAGCGTCAGGTGATTCAACTGCCGGTTCAGCAGGACGAAGCGAATTACAAAGTCGAACTGTTAATTGGCAAGACGCTGGAAGTGGACTGCAATCAGCATCGTCTGGGCGGCCAGCTGGAAAGCAAAACCCTGGAAGGCTGGGGTTATGACTATTACGTCTTTGATAAAGTGACCTCTCCGGTCTCTACCATGATGGCCTGCCCGGACGGCAAGAAAGAGAAGAAATTTGTGACGGCCTATCTGGGCGACAACAGCCTGCTGCGCTACAACAGCAAGTTGCCGATCGTGGTATATACGCCTGAAAACGTGGAAGTAAAATATCGCGTGTGGAAGGCAGAAGAGACGGTCGGACAAGCGGTAGTACGTTAAAAACAAGTCGGGTGGCGGCTTCGCCTTACCCGACCTGCTAAACTAAAAACGGTAACAGATGTTACCGTTTTGCTTTTACCTTACAGCGCGATATCCGCAACCGGCTTGTTTTCCGGCTGAGGCTTCAGCTCCGCCTTCGGCGCAGCATCCGCAGCCTGCGGCTTCACGTACTGCAGCTGCAGCACGCGGCTGGTGTACTCCAGCTCTTGTTCCGTCGCATCCACGTTACCGTTCAGCTTCGTGCCGTAGGATGGAATAATGGTTTTCAGCTTCGCCTGCCATTCCGGGCTGGCGACTTTGTCTTTAAACACTTTTTCCATCAGGTGCAGCATAATTGGCGCAGCGGTAGATGCACCCGGTGACGCACCCAGCAGCGCGGCAATCGTGCCATCCTTATCGCTCACCACTTCGGTACCCAGACGCAGCACGCCGCCCTCTTTCGGATCGCGCTTGATGATCTGCACGCGCTGACCCGCCTGCCACAGACGCCAGTCTTCTTTCTTCGCCTGCGGATAGTACTCTTTCAGCGCCTCGAAGCGTTCTTCATCAGAAAGCATCACCTGGCTAATCAGGTATTTCACCAGGTCGAAATTATCCAGGCCCACGTCCATCATCGGTTTGACGTTAGAGGTGGTGGTCGCGCTCAGCAGATCCCAGAGGGAGCCGTTTTTCAGGAACTTGGTTGAGAAGGTCGCGAACGGTCCGAACAGCACCACGCGTTTACCGTCAAGCATACGGGTATCGATATGCGGGACGGACATCGGTGGCGCACCGACGGAAGCCTGACCGTACACTTTTGCCAGGTGACGGTTCACCACTTCCGGGTTCTCGGACACCAGGAACTGGCCGCCGACCGGGAAGCCCGCGTAGTCGTCAGCTTCAGGAATACCGGACTCCTGCAGCAGCTTCAGCGCCGCGCCGCCCGCACCGATGAAGACAAATTTCGCCTTAATGACGTGCTCGGCTTCATTGTTTTTCAGATCGGCAACCGTCACGCTCCAGCTGTTGTCCGCATTGCGCTTAAAGCCGCGCACTTCGGTGCTGAGCTGCAAATTGAAGTTATCTTTCTTCTTCAGGGACGCCACCAGCTGACGGGTAATTTCGCCGTAGTTCACGTCGGTGCCAATTTCGGTACGGGTCGCCGCCACTTTCTGGTTCGGGTCACGGCCTTCCATGACCAGCGGCGCCCACTCTTTAATCTGCGCGTGGTCTTCGGAGTATTTCATCCCGCGGAACAGGGTGCTCTGCTGCAGCGCAGCGTAGCGTGCGCGCAGGAAATTCACGTTTTGCTCGCCCCACACAAAGCTCATGTGCGGCACGGTATTGATGAAGGAGTGCGGGTCGTGCATCACACCGCTGTTGACCTGGTGGGACCAGAACTGACGCGAGATCTGGAACGCTTCGTTGATCTCTACCGCCTTCTCGATACTAATGGAACCGTCCTTTTTCTGCGGCGTATAGTTCAGTTCCATGAGTGCCGAATGGCCCGTACCAGCGTTATTCCAGCCGTTCGAACTCTCCTGCGCCACGCCATCGAGGCGCTCGACCATGGTCATGGACCAGTCCGGCTGCAGTTCTTGCAGATAGGTTCCCAGCGTGGCGCTCATGATGCCGCCACCAATTAAAAGGACGTCCGTTTCCTGCTCTTTTGGTGCGTCTGCTTTCGCTGCCATTGAGACGGCGTTGAGCCCGACGGCCAGAGAAAAGAGCATGGCAGTCATTTTTTTCATAATTTATGCCTTAGTGTAAAAGTGCTTGATGCGTGGAAATTGCAGGTGAAAAAAGCTGCGTGGGCACGGTAACAACTTTTAAATATTGTTTAAAGGTTACGAAATTATTGTAATTGTGAAATTTAATGATGGATTGTTTGTAGGGGATTGCGGCGCGCAACTGGTATAAGGAGGAATTTATGGCTACTATGCTGCACTTTGTGATCGCGCGCACGGAAGCCTGCCCTAACCAGCGAACTGTTATGTCCCTACCTCATTCTGCCGTATCCCCTGAAGACAGTGTAGCCAGCGTGCTGCACTCCCCTAAACAACTGGCGCGTGAAACGCTGGCGGGCGTGATTACCGCTCTGGCGCTGATCCCCGAAGTGATCTCATTTTCCGTGGTGGCGGGCGTTGACCCGAAGGTCAGCCTGATCGCCTCCGTGGTGCTGTGTCTTGCTCTCTCCGTGCTGGGCGGTCGTCCGGCGATGGTCACGGCTGCGGCCGGTTCCGTAGCGCTGGTGATTGGCCCGATGGTGCATCAGCACGGGGTGCAATACATTCTTCCCGCCGTGCTGATGGCTGGCGTGATCCAGATTCTGTTTGGCGTGCTGGGCATGGCAAGGCTGATGCGCTTTATTCCCCAGTCGGTGATGACCGGATTTGTTAACGCCCTTGGCATTTTGATTTTCTTCGCTCAGGTGCCGCATTTCTGGAGCCGAAGCCCGCTGATTGTGGGCCTGTTCGTGTTGACGCTGCTGATTGTGCTGTGGGTGCCGCGCTATATTAAAAGCGTCCCTTCCCCGCTGATTGCAATTGTGCTGTTAACCCTTTTCACCGTCACCACCGGTCAGATCCTGCCGACTGTCGGTGATAAAGGCTCAATGACTGGCGGTCTGCCTGGATTAACCGAGCTGCTGGTGCCGCTTAATTTACAGACGCTGAACATTATCTGGCCGTGCGCGTTGAGTATTGCCTTCGTCGGTCTGCTGGAGTCCCTGCTGACGGCAAAACTGGTGGACGAACTGACGGTTACGCCTTCCAGCAAGCGTCGCGAGAGCATCGGGCTGGGCGTGGGGAATATCATGGCCGGGCTCTACGGTGGCATTGCGGGCTGCGCGATGATCGGACAAACCATCGTTAACGTGGAGATGGGGAAAGGACGAAGCCGCATTTCAACCATTGCGGCGGGCATCGTGCTGCTGCTCCTGGTGACGGCACTCAGCGAAGTGATGGCCAAAATCCCGATGGCGGTGCTGGCGGGGATTATGGCGATTGTTGCCGTCAAAACCTTCAGCTGGCACAGCCTTCAGCCCGCCACGATAAAAAATGCCCCGGTTGCCGAAACGGTGGTGATGCTGGTGACGGTAGCCGCCACGGTATCAACCGGCAATCTGGCGGTTGGCGTGCTGGGCGGGATTATCGTCATGGCACTGATCCCCGCCCGCATTAAGCGTCGGGTTAAAGCAGAAAAATCGTTGCCAGCCCAAGAAAAATAAAGAAACCGCCGGTATCGGTGATGGCGGTGATCATCACGCTCGACCCCACCGCGGGGTCGCGCCCCAGTTTGGTCATCGTCAGCGGGATAATGACGCCCATCATCGATGCCACCAGCAAATTCAGCACCATCGCCAGCATCATCACGCCGCCTAAGGCCATATCGTCATACAGCCACCATGTGATGCCGCCCATAATGCCGCCCCATACCAGGCCGTTAATCAGCGCCACGCCCATTTCCCTGAAGATCAGAAAGGCGAAGTTACCGGGCTGAATATTTTCCAGCGCCAGCGCGCGGACGATCATGGTGATGGTCTGGTTTCCGGTGTTGCCGCCAATTCCGGCCACAATCGGCATCAGCGAGGCCAGCGCCACCAGCTGCGAAATGGTGTGTTCAAAGCCGTCAATCACACGGGAGGCGATGAAGGCGGTACACAGGTTAATAGCCAGCCAGGCCCAGCGGGTTTTCACCGCCTTACCGACGGAGGCGTGGACGTCATCTTCGGCGCTGATCCCGCCTAGCGCGCGCAGGTCGTTATCGGTCTCTTCATAAACCACGTCAACGATTTCATCGATGGTCAGACGGCCCATCAGCTTGCCAACGGAGTCTACGACCGCCGCACTCACAAGGTCATCACGTTCAAAGGTACGCGCCGCTTTTTCCGCATCGTCTTCCGGGGAGAAGACCATCGGCTCGTTTTCCATCACCTCGCTCACCCGCTGCTGGGCGCTGTTGAGCAGGATGGTTTTCAGCTCCAGCTCGCCAAGCAGGGTTTTATCCCGCGAGGTGACAAACAGCTTATCGGTGTTGTCCGGCATTTTGCCCAGGCGGCGCAGATAGCGCTGCACGGTACCGAGCGTGACGTCCGGACGTACCGTGATAACGCCGAACTCCATGATCGCGCCGACGCTGTTTTTCTCGTAGTGCATCACCTGGCGCACGCGCGCGCGTTCATCGGCAGGCAGAGAGGCCAGCAGGCGGCCGGTCAGGTTACGCGGCAGATGCTGTACAAGGTAAATCTGCTCGTCGATATCCAGGGTTTGCAGGGCGTCGAGGATATCCCGATCGCTCATCTCGTCGATCAGGTCATCCCAGACGTTTTCCGAGGCTTCAAGCAGAACCTGGCCGCGCTCGTGATCCTGTACCAGGCGCCATAGGGCGTGACGTTCTTCCGAAGGAAGCGCTTCCAGGGTATCCGCCAGATCCGGCGGCGGTAAATGAGCAACCAGCGCACCTACCTCAGCAATATCGTCGGCTAAGGTGCCGACATCATATTGCTCAGCCAGGGTCAGTTTGCCTAATAGCGTAGACGTGACCGCTTTATCGGTCGTGAGAAGCCAGATGAGTCGCGCACGTTCCTGGTCACGCTGCCTGGCGCTGTTTTTCTTTAATACCGACATCAATCATAAATCCATTAAATGAGTTGAGACTAAGCATAGCGCGAGGATATGTAAATAAGAATAAACAGCGAGGCGGGATGGAGAAAAAAGCGGCATTAAGGCCACGATTATCCCCTCTCCCTGTGGGAGAGGGTTAGAGTGAGGGCATCAGGCCGTGCGCGCCACCGCGTCACGCGACGCCGCATCGCGCTCGTCGCCGGTCAGCTCGCTCAGCCTGCCGTCGCGCATCTCCAGCAGACGGTCGGCGTGAATGAAGTAATGATCGTCGTGGCTGATGGCGAAAATGGTCTTGCCCATCTCCTGCATCAGCGGCAGCAGCACCTGATAAAACTCGCGACGGAAGTGCGGGTCCTGATCCGCCGCCCATTCATCCAGCAGGATGATGTCACGCTCTTCCGCCAGCGCCAGCAGCAGCGCCACGCGCTTCTTCTGACCCTTAGAGAGCTTGAGGTTCAGGATTTTGCCGTCCTGGAGCTCCAGCTTGTGCGACATCTGCAGCTGCGCAAGCCATTTCTCAACCAGAGCCGGATTGGCCTGCTGCCCTTCCGGCCCCAGCAGCTGGTCAAACAGCCAGACATCGGTGAATACCGCTGAGAAAAGCTTGCGGTAATCCTCGGGTTTCTCCGCGCTCAGCGCCTTACCGTCCAGCAGGATCTCGCCCGACTGCGGCTGGTAAAGTCCGGTGAGCAACATCGCCAGCGTGGATTTTCCGCTACCGTTGCCGCCGATGAGGAACAGCAGTTCGCCGCGGTGAATCGTCAGGTTGACCGGTCCTACGGAGAAGGCGTTGTCCTGATAGCGGAACGTCACGTCGCGCAGCTCCAGGGTCTGCCAGTTCGGGAAGGCCTGCGGGCGCGGGAATTCAGCCTTAAATGGCGCCAGATCGAACTTCTTAAGCTTGTTAAACGCCACCTGTGCGCTTAGCAAGGTGGGCAATGCGCCGACGGCCGAGAGCAGCGGCGTACGCAGGAACAGCAGGGTCAGCGAGTAGGTCGCCGCCACGTTGGTGTCCGCCCAGCCCAGGCTGTTCGCCATCCAGAATACCAGGCCAATGGCGCCCAGCATCATAATGTTGGACCAGTTCACCGCGCTCAGGTGGAAGGTATCGGCGCGAATAATGTGGTGCCGGTATTCGCGTGCGTCCGGGATATAGAGGTTATTGAAGATATGCTCGGCACGCTCGCGGTTGAGGGTCAGCTCTTTGCGCCCTTCCAGCACCGTCTGGTAATCGTTATAGAGCTTATCTTCCGTTTCGCGCAGAACCGCCATGTGTTTATAGACGCGCGACACCAGCATGAAACCGCCCCAGATGGTGATGGCAATCCACACCGCGGTCACCGCCAGCATTTTGGTCGAAAGCCAGGCGAGATAGGCCGCCGAGCCAAAGGTCAGGATGATCCCCTGCACCAGCTCCGGCAGGCGGACAAACGCGATGGTAATCGCGCGCACGTCGCTGGTCAGCCCCGCCAGCAGGGAGGCGCTGCCGAGCTGCTCCACGCGCTCAACCTGCGTGTCGAGGATCCGCTTGATGAACTCGCTGCGCAGGCGGAAAACGAAATGGTGACCAAGCGCGGTCAGCGCCAGCTGAGAGCCGAGCGTAACCGCCATCAACAGCAGCAGCAGGCCGAGAAACTCCGGCAGAACCGAGAGTGAGGTATCGACCATTTCGATCAGCCGCACGTTTATAAACGCGATCAGGCCAATACCCAGCGCCGCGCTGGCAAGGCTTAAGGCCATTACGGCAATGAAGGGCCAGCGGTACTGACGCCAGACAAGAAGAAGTAGTTGCATGCAGGCAATCCGGACAATAAAAATCAGCCAGCAGTGTAAACTGCCCTGAGCGGACATCAAGAATAATTCTTATTTTTGTTTGTTCAATCCCGCCTGACGGAAAGTCAGATTATAGCGGTACTCGCCAGTGAGGGGATGAACCCAGGGCTTCAGGGGCTGAATGCCGTGATAGTACAGCCGTGACTCCCTGCCCCACACCACCACGTCGCCGTGCTCCAGCATAATGCGCCTGAGCGGATCGTTGCGGCGCAATCCGCCAAACTGGAAGACGGCGGGCAGACCCAACGATACCGAGACGATGGGCGCGCGCAGATCGGGCTCATCTTTGTCCTGATGCAGGGAGAGCTTCGCGCCGATGGCGTAGCGGTTAATCAGGCAGGCATCCGGCCGGAAGTCAGGGTAATCTGCTGCAACGGCAGCCTCGTGACAAAGCGCCTGAAACACCGCAGGCATGGGAGGCCACGGCCGGCCGGTCGTGGGATCGTTCGGGGCATACACATACCCACGTTCGTTCGTCGCCCACCCCAGTTCGCCGCAGTTGGCCATGGCCACCGACATGGTGTAGCCGCCCGGCGTCACCATATGGCGAAACGGTGAAACCGCCGTGACTTCTTCAATACCGGCAAGCAATGCCGCCGCACGGGAGAGTGCAAAGCGGCGCAGGATCGCTGCCCCGGGCGCAAGCGGCTCCTGCCACGGTTCAGCATCCGCAAAAAGATCGAGCATTATCCCTCCCGGCGTTTCGCCTCACGTTTCAGTAATAGCGCTTTTCGCGCCGCCCCCCAGCGATAGCCCGACAGCGCGCCGTCGGTGCGGACCACGCGGTGACAGGGGATCACAATCGCCAGCCTGTTTGCCGCACAGGCACCCGCGACGGCACGCACCGCGTTGGGCTGGCCAATCGCCTTCGCCACCTGCTGATAGCTGGCCGTTTCCCCGCAGGGGATGTCACGAAGGGCCTGCCAGACCCGCTGCTGGAACGCGGTGCCGCGTATATCCAGCGGCAGCGCCAGCGGCACCGCGTGGTTATCAATACTGGCAATGACCTGTCTGATACGCTGGGCAAAGGCATCTTCCTGCGGGGCAGGCTCCGCGTTTGGAAACAGCGTCGCAAATTCTTCTGCCAGTTTGGTATCGTTGTCGCCCAGCAGTATCGCGCAAATCCCCCGCTCGCTTTCCGCAACCAGGCAGCGTCCCAGCGAACAGTCGCCGATGGCGTAACGCACCGCCACCTCGCCTTTGCGGTACTGCTTCGCCGTCATGCCCAGCGCATCGTTAGCTTTGCGGTAATAGCTGCTGCTGTCGGGAAACCCTGCCGCCAGCACGGCATCGGTAATTTTGTTTCCCTGCGCAAGCGCCGCGCGCAGACGCTGCCCCCGCGCCGCCTGCTGCCAGGATTTTGGGGTCATCCCGGTGACGGACTTAAACAGCCGATGGAAATGGAAAGGACTCATGGCGACCTGCTGCGCCAGACCTTCAAGCGTCAGCGCGGGATCCTGCTCCAGAAGGCGACAGGCGTGCTCCACTTTCGCCAGCTTTTGCTGATTCGGATCGCGTTTGTCCGGCATGCAGCGCTTGCACGGGCGAAACCCTGCCTGAACGGCATGCTGGACATCGGGATAAAAGCAGACGTTTTTACGCAGCGCGTGACGGGCGCGGCATGACGGGCGGCAGAAAATCCCCGTCGTCTGCACGGCAAAGACAAACCGATCGTCAGCGCGCGGATCGCGAGCCAGAACGGCCTGCCAGCGATCCTCATCATTCATATAGGTTGGATTTTTCATCATCAGCTCCTCTTACAAGCATACCTTTAGCGTGCCCGAGTGCCAGTGATAAAAAACCCGCAACCTTGCTTTTTAATTTTTGTCGCTCACCAGGAAGCTGTTGAACTGCGGCGAGCTCCAGGTTTTGAACCCGTCGCCCTCTTTAGTGATCATATAAACCGCCAGCCCTTCCTGACGAACCACCTCTTTGGCTTTTTCCGGACCGAGAACCATTAATCCGGTATCCCAGGCGTCGGCTTCCAGCGCAGTCGGCGCAATCACGGTCACCGAGACCAGGTTATGCGTGATGGGACGTCCGGTCAGCGGATCGATCACGTGCGAAATACGCTTCCCGTCGAGCTCGTAATAGTTACGGTAGCTCCCGGAAGTGCTGATGCCGTGCCCGTTAATATCCACAATGGCCTGTACGGCGTTTTGGCGATCGGTCGGTTTTTGAATCGCCACGCGCCACGGTTTACCGCTGGCGTTCATGCCCCGGCTGACTAACGCGCCGCCCACGGAGACCAGGTAGCGCGATATCCCTTCCTGCGTCATCAGCGCGGCAAGGTGATCCGCCGCGTAACCTTCACCTACCGTCGACAGATCGACAAACAGATCGGGGATATCTTTCTGCAGATACTGCTGGCCGTACTGGTTGATCACCGTCAGATGCTTTAGCCCTGTCCGGGCGCGGGCATCATCAATGGCCGCCTGATCGGGTGTGGTATCCGGCTGTTTGTTCGGGCCAAATCCCCAGAGATTGACCAGAGGCCCGACGGTGACATCCATCGCGCCGTTGGTTTTATATCCCACGCGCATTGATTCGGTGACGATATCAGCCATCGCTTCGCTCACCGGCCACAGGGAGGTACTGGTGGAAAGATTAAAGCGCATCAGCGCCGAGTCATTTTTATAGGTTGAGAGCAGCTGGTCGTCGGCGTCCAGCTGAGACTGGATTTTACCGCGAAGTTCATCAGCGCGCGTTTTATCCAGGCCCATCACGCTGACGCGCCAGAAGGTGCCCATCGTTTTGCCTTCGAGCACCGTCGCGGCGGGTGCATCGGTTTTCGCCACGGGCGCGGAATCGTCACACGCGGTCAGGAAAAAAAGCATAGCCAGAAAGCTGGCGCGTAAAAAAGTCATGTCCATTCATTATTATCCTCATGCCAGGGCGGCAAGAGTACACCAAAACGGTTGCATTGTGAGGCCAAAAAAAAGCACAAAAAAGGGGCCTTCAGGCCCCTTAGTCACACGATGACGCGATTAGAACTGGTAAACCAGACCCAGCGCGACGATATCATCAGTGCCGATACCAGCCTGACGGGTGAACTCATTTTCATCAACCAGGTTGATTTTGTAATCCACGTAGGTGGACATGTTTTTGTTGAAGTAGTAAGTCGCACCCACATCAACATATTTCAGCAGATCCTGATCGCCGTAACCTTCGATGTCTTTGCCTTTGGACTGCAGGTAAGCCACGGATGGACGCAGGCCGAAATCGAACTGGTACTGAGCAACTACTTCGAAGTTCTGCGCTTTGTTAGCAAAACCGTAAGCGGTAGTCGGGCTGCTGCCGTTAGAGGTACCGAAGCGGGTTGCGTTGTAGGTCTGAGAGTACTGCGCAGCCAGGTAGATGTTGTTGGCATCATATTTCAGGCCGCCAGAATAGACTTCTGCGTGATCGCCGTTACCATAAACGCCCGGTGCGTTCTGGTCAGCGGTACGTTTGGAGGACGACATCGCACCACCCACGCTGAAGCCTTCGCCCAGGTTATAGGTTACGGATGCACCGTAGCCGTCGCCGTTCTGTTTCAGCAGGCTGCGTCCACCGACGTTTTCACCGCTTACGCTACCGTTTTTACCCTGATACTGCAGCGCAAAGTTCAGGCCATCCACCAGACCAAAGAAGTCCTGGTTACGATAGGTCGCCACGCCGTTAGCACGAGACTGCAGGAAGTTGTCTGAGCCGTAGGTATCGCCGCCAAATTCTGGCAGAACGTCAGTCCAGGAAGTTACGTCGTAGATCACGCCGTAGTTACGACCGTAATCGAAAGAGCCCGCTTCAGCGAATTTCAGACCAGCAAACGCCACACGTGTCCAGGACTGGTTGTCGCTTTCAGTCGTGTTGCCCTGGATCTGGTATTCCCACTGGCCGTAACCGGTCAGCTGATCGTTAACCTGAGTTTCGCCTTTGAAGCCAAGACGCATGTAGGTCTGGTCGCCGTCAGCACTCTTGTCGTCAGAGAAATAGTGCAGACCATCAACTTTGCCGTACAGATCTAATTTGTTGCCATCTTTATTATAAATTTCGGCCGCATTTGCTGCGCCTGCTACCAGCAGTGCTGGTACCAGGAGGGACAGTACTTTAACTTTCATTTTATTAACCCTCTGTTATATGCCTTATAATTGCCACTGCTTACTGGTTAACCCTCATTAACCAGTCGGCAAATTCATTCTCCGCAAAATTACAGAATAATCCAATGCGAATATGATACGAAAACTTTGAAGATGTTTCATTTATCCATCAACATGTTTCAAAATGTAAATGAGAAGGAACTTTTACAAAGCACAAAAAGCTTATAAATTTAGCACTTATAATCAAAACGAAAAATGACCCAATACATATCAAAGAGTTAAAATAAAAAACGTTACCGCACTGAATGACAAAACAAGATCGACTCCAGTCTCTAAAATAACTCTCGCTATCATCATTAACTTTATTTATTACCGTCATTCAGCTTTGAATGTCTGTTTATCCCTAATTCAACCGGATGCGTCGCATTCGGTTTTTTTTTACCCTTCTTTACGTAACTTTTCCTTTTTTGTGCTACCGCCGCGTAATTGTAACGACTATTAACTAAATTCACGCTCGCCCCTGTACATAACGGAAAAATTCGCTCAAAACTTAATTTCTTGTTAATTCGTGCTATTTTCTGACGAAATGCATTTTTTATTTGTACATGCATTATGCTCTTGTACACATTTAAGACGTACTTCCTCTCTCGCACGGGCCATCGAAAAAGTCGCTTGTTCAAGGACAGTGGCGCTGGAAATTCAGTTATTACCCTTTATACTGCCCTATCGCCACAGAGCACGACCATCACGGGTTAAAGATATCAATGAGTCAGACTGAAACTACCGCCCAAAGCAAATTCTCCCTTCTGCCCGGGAGCATCACCCGTTTCTTTCTTCTTTTGATCGTGGTGCTGTTAGTCACAATGGGCGTGATGGTGCAGAGCGCGGTTAACGCCTGGCTGAAGGATAAGAGCTATCAGGTGGTGGATATTACCCACGCCGTACACAAGCGCATTGATACCTGGCGCTACGCCACCTGGCAGATTTATGACAACATTGCGGCAGCGCCTGCCAGCTCATCCGGAGATGGACTTCAGGAGACGCGGCTGAAGCAGGATGTCTACTATCTCGAAAAACCGCAGCGTAAGACTGAAGCGCTTATCTTTGGCTCTCACGACAGCGCGACCCTTGAGATGACGCAGCGTATTTCGACCTACCTGGATACCCTCTGGGGCGCCGAAACGGTGCCGTGGTCGATGTACTATCTGAACGGTCAGGACAACAGCATGATCCTGATCTCGACGCTGCCGTTGAAAGATCTCTCTTCCGGATTTAAAGAGACGACGGTCGGCAGCATTGTCGACTCCCGCCGGGCAGAAATGCTGCAGCAGGCCAACGCCCTTGATGAACGTGAGAGCTTCTCATCGCTGCGCCGATTGGCCTGGCAGAATGGTCACTATTTTACCCTGCGTACCACCTTTAACCAGCCGGGCCATCTGGCGACGGTCGTGGCCTTCGATTTACCCATTAATGATTTGATCCCGCCGGATATGCCGCTCGACAGCTTCCGTCTGGAGCCGGACAGCAGCACCCAGAACATGCGTGCGGCGTCCGACAAAGAGGCCGCAGAGAGCGTCACCATCTCCTTTAACGGCTCGAAAATTGAAATTGCCTCGTCGCTGAACTCAACCGGCATGCGTCTGGTGTGGCAGGTACCGTTCGGCACGCTACTGCTTGATACCCTGCAAAATATTCTGCTGCCGCTGCTGCTGAATATTGGTCTGCTGGCGCTGGCCCTGTTTGGCTACAGCACATTCCGCTTCCAGCCGGGACGCCAGAGCGACGCGTCTGCGGTCTCCGCAGGCAACACCAACGAGCTGCGCGTATTGCGCGCGCTCAATGAAGAGATTGTCTCCGTGCTACCGCTAGGGGTGTTAGTTCACGATCAGGAAGCGAATCGCACGGTGATGAGCAATAAAATTGCTGACCATCTGCTGCCGCACCTTAACCTGCAAAACATCACCACTATGGCGGATCAGCACCAGGGGGTTATTCAGGCCACCATTAACAATGAACTGTACGAGATCCGTCAGTTCCGCAGCCAGGTGGCACCGCGTACGCAAATCTTCATCATTCGCGATCAGGATCGCGAAGTGCTGGTGAATAAAAAGCTCAAGCAGGCGCAAAGGCTGTATGAGAAGAACCAGCAGGGGCGCGCGGCATTCATGCAGAATATTGGCGATGCCTTCAAGCAGCCGTTAAAAACGCTGGCGACCCAGGCGGCGGCGTTAAACACGTCTGAAAGCCACCAGCTCGCCTGCCAGGCCGACTCGCTGGTCCGCATGGTGGATGAGATCCAGCTGGCAAACATGCTGGAGAATGATTTCTGGAAAGGCACCCCTTCTCTCTTCTCCATTCAGGATCTGATCGATGAAGTGGTTCCCGAAGTCCTGCCCGTAATTAAGCGCAAAGGGCTGCAGCTGCTAATCAACAACCATTTAGCCGCCAATGACGAACGTCACGGCGACCGCGAGGCGCTGCGTCGTATTCTGCTGATGATTATTCAGTACGCCGTGACCACCACGCAGATCGGCAAGATCACCCTTGAAGTGAGCACCGACGAGTCGGCGGAAGATCGCCTGACGTTCCGCATTCTGGACACCGGGGAAGGCGTGACGGCGAGTGAAATTGATAATCTGCACTTCCCGTTCCTGAATGACACGCAAAGCGATCATTACGGCAAGGCTAACGCCCTGACCTTCTGGCTGTGCGATCAGCTGGCGCGTAAGCTCGGCGGCCATCTGAATATCAAGGCCCGTGAATCGCTCGGCACCCGTTACTCTCTCCACGTGAAAATGGCCGCCAATCCGCAGGAAGAAGATGAAGAACGCCTGCTGGATGACGTCGTGGTGATGGTGGATGTGACCTCAAACGAGATCCGCAATATTGTGGTTCGTCAGCTCGAAAACTGGGGCGCGGCCTGCATCACGCCGGATGAAAGGCTGGCAAGTCAAGAATTTGATCTGTTTTTAACTGATAATCCGTCTAATCTTACTGCCTCGGGCTTGCTTTTAAGCGATGATGAGTCACGCGTGCGGAAAATCGGCCCTGGCCAGCTGCGCGTCAACTTTAATATAAGCAATGCGATGCAGGAAGCTGTACTACAACTAATAGAAGAGCAGCTGGCGCAGGAAGAGATAACGGAATCCCCGTTAGGCGGTAATGAAAATGCCGAGCTTCACGCCAGCGGATACTATTCCCTCTTTGTTGATACAGTACCAGATGATGTGAAGCGGTTGTATACTGAGTCCGCTGCGAATGATTTTGCAGCGCTGGCACAGACAGCACACCGGCTTAAAGGGGTGTTTGCCATGCTTAATCTGGTTCCCGGCAAGCAGTTATGTGAAACGCTGGAACATCTAATTCGTGAGAAAGATGCCTCTGGCATTGAAAAATACATCAGCGACATTGACGCCTACGTCAAAAGCTTGCTGTAGCAAGGTAGCCTTATACATGAACAATATGAACGTAATTATTGCCGATGACCATCCGATTGTACTGTTCGGTATTCGCAAATCACTTGAACAGATCGAGTGGGTGAATGTAGTCGGTGAATTTGAAGACTCTACAGCACTGATCAATAACCTCCCAAAGCTTGATGCGCACGTGCTCATTACCGATCTCTCTATGCCTGGAGACAAATACGGTGATGGGATCACGCTCATCAAATATATTAAACGTCACTTCCCGGACATCTCGATTATTGTTCTGACCATGAACAACAACCCGGCGATCCTGAGCGCCGTGCTGGATCTGGATATCGAAGGGATTGTGCTGAAGCAAGGCGCCCCGACCGATCTGCCAAAAGCGCTGGCTGCGCTGCAGAAAGGCAAGAAGTTCACGCCTGAGAGCGTCTCTCGTCTGCTGGAAAAAATCAGCGCGGGTGGCTACGGTGACAAACGCCTGTCGCCGAAAGAGAGCGAAGTTCTGCGCCTGTTCGCCGAAGGTTTCCTGGTGACCGAGATTGCCAAGAAGCTGAACCGCAGCATTAAAACCATCAGCAGCCAGAAAAAATCAGCAATGATGAAGCTGGGCGTGGACAACGATATTGCCCTGCTGAACTATCTCTCCTCCGTTACGCTGAGCGCATCGGATAAGGATTGATCCCCCACTGTAAATGCCGGATGGCGCTCACGCTTACCCGGCCTACAGAACCCGTAGGCACTCGCAAGCGCAGCGCCGCCGGGCAAATAAAAAAGGCCCTTACGGGCCTTTTTTATATTCTGGTTTTTCTCACGCGATCCGCATAAACAGACAGC
Source organism: Enterobacter cloacae complex sp. P27C (assembly GCF_014895705.1). Taxonomy (NCBI): domain Bacteria; kingdom Pseudomonadati; phylum Pseudomonadota; class Gammaproteobacteria; order Enterobacterales; family Enterobacteriaceae; genus Enterobacter; species Enterobacter cloacae complex sp. P27C. The sequence goes on along the minus strand of NZ_JADBQB010000003.1, from coordinate 334,272 downwards.
GTTTGTTTGAGCACGTCCAGCGTCACCGGTTTCGACAGGCAGCTGTCCATGCCTGACTCCAGACAGCGCTGTTTCTCTTCCGCCAGCGCGTTCGCCGTTACGCCCACGACCGGCAGCGTCAGGCCAAGCTGTCGGATGCGCTGCGTCAGCCGGTAGCCGTCCATGTTAGGCATGTTGACGTCGCTCAGCACGATATCAATATGATTTTTACTCAGCACATTCAGCGCATCCACGCCGTCATTGGCGGTTTTGCACTGATAGCCCAGCGATCCGAGCTGGTCAGCCAGCAGGCGGCGGTTAATCGGATGGTCATCCACCACCAGAATCATCATATCGTCATTCACTGACGCCAGACCTTCCGGTGACGGCAGCGCGACTGCACCGTCGTTCTCTTCCAGCTCAACTTTATAGATACGGGCCAGCAGGCTCAACAGCTCATGCGGCGTTGCGACGCTGTGCACCCATTCCCCCGGCGCACGTTCAACCGGTATGCCAATGTGGCGACGGCAGAAGAGCACCGTTCCTCTCCCCTGCCACGGCTGTTCCGGCATCTCGTCGGCGATGAGCACATCGTCCACGTCCGGCGTCTGGCCTTCATAGCGGCAGACCCTCACGCCGCTATGGGCGAGCAGCGCCGTCAGATAGTCATTCAGAGAGGCATTATTGACCGCCAGCCAGCAGCGCTTATCGTTCAGCCCGTCAACCGTGGCTTTTGCCGGATACTGCGCGGAATAGAGCGGAATGCGGATCGTGAACTGGCTGCCCATGCCGGGCTCGGTATCCACGGAAATGTCGCCGTCCATCATGCTGACGAGCTTCTCGCAAATCGCCAGCCCCAGACCGGTGCCCTGGAAGTTACGCTGCACGCCGGTGCCGACCTGGAAGAACGGGTCGAACAGACGCACCACCTCCTTGGCCGGTATGCCCACCCCCGTGTCGCGCACGCGGATGCTGAGGTAATCTCCCGCCCGGCAGACGTGTAGCACAATGCAGCCGATATCGGTGAATTTGATGGCATTGCTGAGCAGGTTAGAGATGACCTGTTGCAGGCGCATCGGGTCGCCGTGCAGCGTCAGCGGCACGTCCGGTTCAATGAAGCAGTAGAGCCCCAGCTGTTTACGCACCACCAGCGGCAGATAGTTGGCGCTGATGTGGTTCATGACCTCACGCGGCGAAAACTCACGCGGCTCAATTTTCAGCTGCTCAGACTCAATTTTAGAGAAGTCGAGAATATCGCTGATGATCTTCAGCAGCAGGCTGGAGGAGTTGTTCATCGCCGTTACCAGCCGGTCGACGCCTTTCGGCAATTCCTTCGTCTGCAGCAGATCGAGGTTACCGATAATCCCGTACAGCGGTGTACGTAGCTCGTGACTGACGGTAGCCAGGAACATGGATTTCGACTGGCTGGCCTGCTCCGCGGCCTGCGCCATCTCCTGCAGCGACTCTTCCATCTTCACGCGCGCGGAGACATCCACCAGCACGCAAATCGCTACGTTTTCATTGCGATAGCGGGAATGTACAAAGCTGATCTGCAGGTTAGTGTGGGTGCTGGTGAGCACGTCGACAAAATTCACCTGCTGGCCGCAGATGATTTGCGTCAGCCTTTGCCGGTCCTCGTGCGTCAGCATGTTCAGGTAGTTGTGCGCCAGCTCGTTACTCAGGATGTTGGTCCCGTCCTGGGTACGAAGAATGCAGATCCCCACCGGAGCCGAAGCGACAATCTTGCGGTTGAACTGCTCGTGCTCCTCCAGACGCTGGGCGTCACTTTCGGCGGGAATAAAGATTCTCCGCTCATACATCCGCGCCAGCGTAAACAGCGCCCCACCCACCAGCAGGTTCAGCAGGATCGCATTCATAATAAGAATGCGTATCCGCTCAAGGACCATATCCACCGGCAGCGAGTAAACAATGCTCAGCGACGATGGCGGCAGGCTTTTTTTCAGCACCAGCTCGCGGAAGCCGGAGGTGTAGCCAAACCATGAGCGTTCCTGCATCCAGTGCGGATCGACGTTCAAACTTTTATCCGGCCCGGCGAGTGAGATCAGCTGATGCCCGTTTTCATCCAGAATGGTCACGCCCATCGGCAGGCTGCCCGGCGTGAAGAAGTTTTCCATGCGGATGGTCTGCTCAATCCCCAGCAGCGCCTGCAGACGATTGCCCAGGTAGACCGGCGTCAGCGCGTAGAAATAGCCCACGCCCATGCGCGGCCCCTGGCTAATCCAGAAAATGTTGTTCCCGCGCTCGTCCTGCGGCGCATTGCGATATTTCACAATACGCTCGTGCAGGCTTTTCAGCGCATCATCGCGCTCGACGGGCACATCGCGCAGGCCAAAGTCAGCCATGCAGAGGTTTTCACTGCCAATCAGGAATACGCGGTTAAGGTCGTAGGCGGCGGAGAAGTTGTCGCGCCAGTAGCGCATAAACCAGGCGAGAGATTCCAGCGACCCGCGCCAGGTGCTGCTCATGGTGGAGCAATCAGAGTCCGGGAACAGCGGCTGGAAGTCCGGCACTTCGGTTTTGTCATTGCGCCCGCGCAGGGCAAGGATACCGTTTTCTGCCGTCAGCCGATTTTCGGCAATATACTTCAGCTCCTTCATCACGTCAGACGTTCGCTGAATGTAGCGCTGGGCCTGATCGGAGCTTAAATTAAACTCCTGGCGGATCTCCGCTTCTTTCTGGTTCAGCGCATTGACGATGTAAAACACCGACAGCAAGGCCACCAGCAGCCAAAGCAGGAGCGCCAGCGCCCGGAACAGATAGCGAGAAACTTTCAGCGTGGTACGAAAGGAGACGAGGTATTTCAAAGGGGCGAGGCTCCGCCGTCGGGGTCAAAAGAATGTGGTTAAGGTAGCGGTAAACGCGGCTTGTCGCAACGTTCACGTATCTGCATCTGCAAAAGAAAAGGGCCGGAATCCGGCCCTTTATGCGTCAGAAGAGATTACTCGTCAGCGTCATCCGCTGCGTCGTCGTCGCTCTCTGCTTCCGGTGCGATTTCATCATCACCTTCCGCGACGCTGCCGTCGATGGAATCGAGCTCTTCGTCGTCCACCGGCTCAGCAACGCGTTGCAGACCGACCACGTTTTCATCTTCCGCCGTACGGATGAGGATAACGCCCTGGGTGTTACGGCCCACCACGCTGATCTCGGATACGCGCGTACGCACCAGCGTACCGGCATCGGTGATCATCATGATCTGGTCGGCATCGTCCACCTGCACCGCGCCCACAACAGAACCGTTGCGCTCGGTTACCTTGATGGAGATAACGCCCTGCGTGCCGCGTGACTTGGTCGGGTATTCGCTTTCCGCCGTACGTTTACCGTAGCCATTCTGGGTGACAGTCAGGATTGCGCCTTCGCCACGTGGAACGATCAGGGAAACAACGGAGTCTTCACCCGCCAGCTTAATACCGCGCACGCCGGTCGCCGTACGACCCATTGCGCGCACGGCGTTCTCTTTGAAGCGCACCACTTTACCAGCCGCAGAGAACAGCATCACTTCATCAGAACCAGAGGTCAGATCCACACCGATCAGCTCGTCGCCTTCGTTCAGATTCACCGCAATAATACCGGCAGAACGCGGACGGCTGAACTCGGTCAGCGCGGTTTTCTTCACGGTACCGCTGGCGGTCGCCATAAAGACGTTCACGCCCTCTTCGTACTCGCGTACCGGCAGGATGGCGGTGATACGTTCGTTCGCTTCCAGCGGCAACAGGTTGACGATTGGACGTCCACGCGCGCCACGGCTCGCTTCCGGCAGCTGATAGACCTTCATCCAGTACAGACGGCCACGGCTGGAGAAGCAGAGGATCGTATCGTGGGTGTTAGCCACCAGCAGACGGTCAATGAAGTCTTCTTCTTTAATACGTGCCGCAGATTTACCTTTACCGCCACGACGCTGTGCTTCGTAGTCGGTCAGAGGCTGATACTTCACGTAGCCCTGGTGAGACAGGGTCACTACCACGTCTTCGCGGTTGATCAGATCTTCAATGTTGATATCAGAGCTGTTGGCGGTGATTTCGGTGCGGCGCTCGTCGCCGAACTGATCGCGGACCAGCTCCAGCTCTTCGCGGATCACTTCCATCAGGCGCTCGGCGCTACCCAGGATGTGCAGAAGCTCAGCAATTTGCTCCAGCAGCTCTTTGTACTCGTCGAGCAGTTTTTCATGCTCAAGGCCGGTCAGCTTCTGCAGGCGCAGATCCAGAATCGCCTGGGCCTGCTGTTCAGTCAGGTAGTACTGACCGTCACGCACGCCGAATTCAGGCTCGAGCCACTCAGGACGCGCGGCGTCATCGCCCGCACGTTCCAGCATCGCCGCCACGTTGCCCAGATCCCACGGACGCGCAACCAGCGACGCTTTCGCTTCTGCCGGCGTCGGCGCACGACGGATCAGCTCGATGATCGGGTCGATGTTCGCCAGCGCAACCGCCAGCGCTTCAAGGATATGAGCACGATCGCGCGCTTTGCGCAGTTCGAAGATGGTACGACGGGTCACCACTTCGCGGCGGTGACGCACGAACGCGCTCAGGATCTCTTTCAGGTTCATGATCTTCGGCTGACCATGGTGCAGCGCAACCATGTTGATACCGAAGGAGACCTGAAGCTGAGTCTGGGAGTACAGGTTGTTCAGCACAACCTCACCCACCGCGTCGCGCTTGATTTCAATCACGATGCGCATACCGTCTTTGTCAGACTCGTCACGCAGCGCGCTGATGCCTTCAACGCGTTTCTCTTTTACCAGCTCGGCGATTTTTTCAATCAGACGCGCTTTGTTCACCTGATACGGGATCTCGTGAACAATGATAGTTTCACGGCCGGTTTTGGCGTCCGCTTCTACTTCGGCGCGGGCACGGATGTAAATCTTGCCGCGACCGGTGCGGTACGCTTCTTCAATGCCGCGACGACCGTTGATGATCGCCGCCGTCGGGAAGTCCGGGCCCGGGATGTGTTCCATCAGCCCTTCAATGCTGATGTCTTCATCGTCGATATAGGCCAGGCAGCCGTTGATCACTTCCGTGATGTTGTGCGGCGGAATGTTGGTCGCCATACCCACGGCAATACCGGACGAGCCGTTCACCAGCAGGTTAGGGATCTTCGTTGGCATAACGTCAGGAATTTTTTCCGTGCCGTCGTAGTTATCAACGAAATCAACCGTCTCTTTTTCCAGGTCGGCCATCAGCTCATGGGCAATCTTCGCCAGACGGATTTCCGTATAACGCATTGCCGCGGCGGAGTCGCCGTCGATAGAACCAAAGTTACCCTGACCATCTACCAGCATGTAACGCAGCGAGAACGGCTGCGCCATACGGACAATGGTGTCGTACACCGCGGAATCACCATGGGGATGGTATTTACCGATTACGTCACCAACGACACGGGCAGATTTTTTGTAGGCTTTATTCCAGTCATTGCCCAATACGTTCATGGCGTATAGTACGCGACGGTGTACCGGCTTCAGGCCATCGCGGACGTCCGGCAGCGCACGGCCAACAATGACCGACATCGCATAGTCCAGATAGGAGCTTTTCAGCTCTTCCTCGATGTTAACCGGTGTAATTTCTCTCGCAAGGTCGCTCATCTAACCGCTATCCCTCTACTGTATCCCGGATTCAAAGGTCGCAAATTATAACACAGCCGCGGTGATACAGGTAAACCTATACGCTTTATTCACAGGGATTGCCTGATATACTCATTTGTCTTGCTAAATAAGGAGTAAAAGCGCCCATGAATGCCGAAAAATCCCCGGTGGCACACAACGTTGACCACGAAGAGATTGCCAAATTTGAAGCGGTGGCGTCCCGCTGGTGGGATCTCGAAGGTGAGTTCAAACCGCTGCATCGCATTAACCCGCTGCGTCTGGGCTATATCGCGGAGCGTTCCGGCGGTCTGTTCGGTAAGAAAGTGCTCGACGTCGGCTGCGGCGGCGGCATCCTGGCGGAGAGCATGGCGCGCGAAGGGGCCACCGTCACCGGCCTGGACATGGGCTTCGAGCCTCTACAGGTTGCCCGTCTTCATGCGCTGGAGTCCGGTATACAGGTGGAATATGTGCAGGAAACCGTGGAAGAGCACGCGGCAAAACATGCCCACCAGTATGATGTGGTGACCTGCATGGAGATGCTGGAGCACGTTCCGGATCCGCAGTCCGTGGTAAACGCCTGTGCAAAACTGGTGAAACCGGGCGGCCAGGTCTTCTTCTCGACAATTAACCGCAACGGTAAAGCCTGGCTGATGGCCGTGGTCGGCGCAGAATATGTGCTGCGCATGGTGCCGAAAGGGACGCACGACGTGAAGAAGTTTATCAAGCCTGCTGAACTGCTGGGCTGGGTTGACCAGACGTGGCTTAAGGAGCAGCACATCACGGGCCTGCACTACAACCCGCTAACGGATAAATTCAAACTCGCACCGGGCGTAGATGTTAACTATATGTTGCACACAACCGCCAAAAACGACTAACGTCATTCGTTATTCTTATAAAGATTGCGCGACATCATGTTGCGCAATTCTGACCGCCCGTTGAAGAAATCAGCACTCGATCAAATTTTGAATTTTTTTTCTTAATTATTGACATCTCTTCCAGGCCTTACGGTACGAGGACTTACGCTTTTTTACCCTTTCACAACCTCAATTTAACCTCAAAATCAACCCTTGTGCTGAAAAGATTCGATACTAGAATACTCACCATATAGCGTTTTTCTTATCGCAAACCCCCTATATGTAGTATTTATCCACAGAGTTAGTCACAAGACGGATCTGTGGATAAGCGGGGGATATTTTTTATTTCACGGACAGGTAAAACCCACATGAATCAGAGTCTGCTGGTGACAAAGCGCGACGGTACTACCGAGCGTATCAATCTGGACAAAATCCATCGAGTTCTCGACTGGGCAGCAGAAGGACTGAATAACGTATCTATATCCCAGGTTGAACTGCGTTCTCACATTCAGTTCTACGACGGCATCAAAACGTCTGATATCCACGAAACCATTATCAAAGCAGCGGCGGATCTGATCTCCCGCGACGCACCGGATTATCAGTACCTCGCTGCGCGTCTGGCGATTTTCCACCTGCGTAAGAAAGCCTACGGCCAGTTCGAGCCGCCGAAGCTTTACGATCACGTGGTGAAAATGGTTGAGCTGGGCAAATACGACACGCATCTGCTGGAAGACTATACGGAAGAAGAGTTCGAGCAGATGAACGGGTTTATCGATCACTGGCGCGACATGAACTTCTCCTACGCGGCGGTGAAGCAGCTCGAAGGCAAATACCTGGTTCAGAACCGTGTGACCGGTGAGATCTACGAAAGCGCCCAGTTCCTCTATATTCTGGTGGCTGCCTGCCTGTTCTCAAACTATCCGCGCGACACCCGTCTGGACTACGTGAAGCGTTTCTACGATGCGGTATCGACGTTCAAAATTTCTCTGCCAACGCCGATCATGTCTGGCGTGCGCACTCCTACCCGTCAGTTCAGCTCCTGCGTACTGATCGAGTGTGGTGACAGCCTGGATTCCATCAACGCCACCTCCAGCGCCATCGTGAAATACGTCTCCCAGCGTGCCGGTATCGGCATCAACGCCGGTCGCATCCGCGCGCTGGGCAGCCCGATTCGCGGCGGTGAAGCGTTCCACACCGGCTGTATCCCGTTCTATAAGCACTTCCAGACGGCGGTAAAATCCTGCTCTCAGGGCGGCGTGCGCGGTGGCGCAGCGACCCTGTTCTACCCAATGTGGCACCTGGAAGTGGAAAGCCTGCTGGTACTGAAAAACAACCGCGGCGTGGAAGGCAACCGCGTGCGTCACATGGACTACGGCGTGCAGATCAACAAGCTGATGTACACCCGTCTGCTGAAAGGGGAAGACATCACCCTGTTCAGCCCGTCCGACGTCCCGGGCCTGTATGACGCGTTCTTCGCCGATCAGGACGAGTTCGAGCGTCTGTACACCAAATATGAAAAAGACGACAGCATCCGTAAACAGCGCCTGAAGGCGGTAGACCTGTTCTCCCTGATGATGCAGGAGCGCGCCTCTACCGGCCGTATCTACATCCAGAACGTTGACCACTGCAATACCCACAGCCCGTTTGATCCGGCGGTTGCGCCAGTGCGCCAGTCTAACCTGTGCCTGGAGATCGCCCTGCCAACCAAACCGCTGGAAGACGTGAACGACGAAAACGGCGAAATCGCCCTGTGTACGCTCTCCGCGTTCAACCTGGGTGCGATTAAAAGTCTGGACGAGCTGGAAGAGCTGGCCGTGCTGGCGGTACGTGCGCTGGATGCCCTGCTGGACTACCAGGATTACCCAATCCCGGCCGCTAAACGCGGCGCAATGGGCCGTCGTACCCTGGGTATCGGCGTGATCAACTTCGCCTACTGGCTGGCGAAAAACGGCAAGCGTTACTCCGACGGCAGCGCTAACAACCTGACGCACCAGACGTTCGAAGCGATTCAGTACTACCTGATGAAAGCCTCTAACGAGCTGGCGAAAGAGCAAGGCGCGTGCCCGTGGTTCAACGAAACCACCTATGCAAAAGGCATTCTGCCGATCGACACCTATAAGAAAGACCTGGATGCGATCGTCAGCGAGCCGCTGCACCTGGACTGGGAAGGCCTGCGCGAGTCCATCAAAACGCACGGCCTGCGTAACTCCACGCTCTCTGCCCTGATGCCGTCCGAGACCTCTTCGCAGATCTCCAACGCCACCAACGGCATCGAGCCACCGCGCGGCCACGTCAGCATTAAAGCGTCGAAAGACGGCGTGCTGCGTCAGGTGGTGCCGGATTACGAAACGCTGGGCAACAACTACGAACTGCTGTGGGAGATGCCAAACAACGACGGCTACCTGCAGCTGGTGGGTATCATGCAGAAGTTTATCGACCAGTCGATCTCTGCCAATACTAACTACGACCCGACGCGCTTCCCGTCCGGCAAGGTACCAATGCAGCAGCTGTTGAAAGACCTGCTGACCGCCTACAAATTTGGCGTGAAAACGCTGTACTATCACAACACCCGTGACGGTGCAGAAGACGCGCAGGACGACCTGGTACCGTCAATTCAGGACGATGGCTGCGAAAGCGGCGCATGTAAGATCTAATGAAGGGCGGGGATATCCCCGCCTTTATTTCGTAAGACAGGACACACTCATGGCATATACCACCTTTTCACAGACGAAAAACGACCAGCTCAAAGAGCCAATGTTCTTCGGCCAGCCGGTCAACGTGGCACGCTACGATCAGCAAAAATATGACATCTTCGAAAAGCTGATTGAAAAGCAACTCTCCTTCTTCTGGCGTCCGGAAGAAGTTGACGTTTCCCGCGACCGTATTGATTACCAGTCGCTGCCGGATCACGAAAAGCATATTTTCATCAGCAATCTGAAGTACCAGACGCTGCTGGACTCCATTCAGGGCCGTAGCCCGAACGTGGCGCTGTTGCCGCTGATCTCGATTCCTGAGCTGGAAACCTGGGTGGAAACCTGGGCGTTCTCTGAGACGATCCACTCCCGCTCTTACACCCACATCATCCGCAACATCGTGAACGATCCGGCGGTGGTGTTTGACGATATCGTCACTAACGAGCAGATCCAGAAGCGCGCGGAAGGCATTGCGCACTACTACGACGAGCTGATCGAGATGACCAGCTACTGGCATCTGCTGGGCGAAGGCACCCACAGCGTGAACGGCAAAACCGTTACCGTGAACCTGCGCGCGCTGAAAAAGCAGCTGTACCTCTGCCTGATGAGCGTTAACGCCCTGGAAGCGATCCGCTTCTACGTGAGCTTCGCCTGCTCCTTCGCCTTTGCCGAGCGCAAGCTGATGGAAGGCAACGCCAAAATCATCCGTCTGATCGCTCGTGACGAAGCCCTGCACCTGACCGGCACCCAGCACATGCTGAACCTGCTGCGCAGCGGTACGGACGACCCGGAGATGGCGGAAATCGCTGAAGAGTGCAAGCAGGAGTGCTACGACCTGTTCGTGCTGGCGGCTCAGCAGGAGAAAGAGTGGGCAGACTACCTGTTCCGCGATGGCTCCATGATTGGCCTGAACAAAGATATTCTGTGCCAGTACGTGGAGTACATCACCAACATCCGCATGCAGGCGGTTGGTCTGGACCTGCCGTTCCAGACGCGCTCTAACCCGATTCCGTGGATCAACACCTGGCTGGTATCCGATAACGTGCAGGTTGCGCCGCAGGAAGTGGAAGTGAGCTCTTATCTGGTCGGTCAGATTGATTCTGAAGTCAACACCGACGACCTGAGCGACTTCCAGCTCTGATGACGCGCGTAACGCTGAGCCTTTCTGGCACCGAAGTGCTGTGCCAGGAAGAGCACCCTTCCCTGCTGGTGGCGCTTGAAGCGCATCAGGTGGAGGTAGAGTACCAGTGTCGTGAAGGCTATTGCGGCTCCTGCCGCTGCCGTCTGGTCGCAGGCCAGGTGGACTGGCTGACCGAACCGCTGGCCTTTATCAGTGAAGGGGAAATTTTGCCCTGCTGCTGCCGGGCAAAAGGCGATATTGAGATTGAGATGTAAAAAAGGGCCTTACGGCCCTTTTTCTATTTTAAGAACGTCACCGCTTTATCCGGGAAATCCGTAAACAGCCCGTCCACGTCCGCCTGCTTATACAACACCTCGTAAAGCTGATTCACATCGGTGGCATATGGCGGCAGCTGGTCGGCACGCACCGTGTACGGATGCACCTGCATCTTGCTGGCGTGCGCCTCTTTCACCATCGCCGTCAGCTTCACGTGGCCAGGCGTTGAGCCTTCCGCCACCAGCATGTGATAATCCGGCCCGATGCCGTCGGCATACTGCGCAATCTGCTTCATCGCACCCGGCTTAAACATCCAGTCGTAGCTGTAGTTCACCCACTTCCCGTCCGGCTGCTTCTCCTGGGTTTCATTCCAGTCGGTGTAGGCAATCAGCTGCACCAGATTGATATCCATCCCCATCTTTGGCTCCAGCTCGGTTTTGATGCGCTTCAGCTCGGCGGCATCAAAACACTGCAGGTAGACTTTGTCCTTCTTGCTGGTGTAGCCGTACTGTTTCAGCACCTCCAGCGTCTTCGCGGCGATGTCTTTCCCTTCCTGATGGTGGAACCACGGCGCTTTGATTTCCGGGTAGATACCGATATTTTTACCGGTCGAGTGGTTCAGCCCCTGAACAAACTCAATCTCTTCCTGGAAGGTATGGATCCGGAAGTCAGATTTGCCCATCGGGAAGCGTCCCGGGTAGACCTGCACCTTCTTGCCGTTTTCAATCTCAAAGCCTTCGGTAAACTTCAGAGAGCGAATTTCATCCAGGGTAAAGTCGATGGCGTAGTAACGACCGTCTTTGCGCGCGCGGTCCGGGAAACGCTCCGCCACGTCCGTGACGCGGTCAAGATAGTGGTCATGCAGGACGACCAGCTGGTCGTCCTTCGTCATCACCAGATCCTGCTCCAGGTAATCCGCCCCCTGGGCATAGGCCATCGCTTTCGCCGGCAGCGTATGCTCCGGCAGATAGCCGCTGGCACCGCGGTGGGCGATAACGATTTTATCGGCCGCCAGGGCAGAGCCAGTCATCAGGCCTGCCAGCAGCAGGCCGGTGGTTAATGGAGTTAATTTCATCGCAATGCTCCTTATTGACGACGCGCCAGCACTTCCGCGTGGTGACGTTTCTCGCCGATCATCACAACAACCAGCAGCAGAACCGCCAGCACGCTGCCGCCGATCATCACCATAAAGCCGCCGTCCCAGCCGAAGAAGTCAACGGTGTAGCCCACGATAGCGCTCGCCGCGACGGAACCACCGAGGTAGCCAAACAGACCGGTAAAGCCTGCCGCCGTGCCCGCCGCTTTTTTCGGCGCCAGCTCAAGCGCGTGCAGACCGATCAGCATCACCGGGCCGTAAATCAGGAAGCCGATAATGATCATACAGGCCATGTCTACTGATGGGTTACCCGGCGGGTTAAGCCAGTAAACGACAGTCGCGATGGTCACCAGGGTCATAAAGAACACGCCCGTTGCGCCGCGGTTGCCTTTAAACACTTTGTCCGACATCCAGCCGCAAATCAGCGTGCCCGGGATCCCGGCATATTCATACAGGAAGTACGCCCAGGAGGATTTATCCAGCGCGAAGTGCTTCACCTCTTTCAGGTAGGTCGGGGACCAGTCAAGGATGCCGTAGCGCAGCAGGTATACGAACACGTTCGCCACCGCGATGTACCACAGCAGCTTGTTCGGCAGCACGTACTTCATGAAGATCTGTTTCGCGGTCAGCTCTTCTTCGTGCTTCTCGCTGTAGTCATCCGGATAGTCGTTTTTGTACTCTTCGATTGGCGGCAGCCCGCAGGACTGCGGCGTGTCGCGCATCAGGGCGAAGGCAATAATCGCCACCAGAATAGCACCAAAGGCAGGCATGTAGAGCGCCGCGTGCCAGTCGTTGAACCAGGCCATCCCCAGCAGGAACAGCAGAGGTGGAAGCCCGCCCCCGACGTTATGCGCGCAGTTCCACACCGACACAATGCCGCCACGCTCCTTCTGCGACCACCAGTGCACCATGGTACGTCCGCACGGTGGCCACCCCATCCCCTGGAACCAGCCGCAGAGGAACAGCAGCACGAACATGATGGCAATGCTGGACGTCGCCCACGGCACAAAGCCCATGAACAGCATGACCGCTGCCGCGAGGATCAGACCGGCGGGCAGGAACACGCGCGGATTCGAACGGTCCGACACGGAACCCATGATGAATTTAGAAAAACCGTAGGCGATGGAGATCCCCGACAGCGCGAAGCCCAGGTCGCCGCGAGAGAAGCCCTGCTCCACCAGATACGGCATGGCGAGCGCAAAGTTTTTACGTACAAGATAGTACGCCGCATACCCGAAGAAGATCCCGAGGAAGATTTGCCAACGCAGACGGCGGTAGAGAGGATCGATCTCTGCCTCTGGCAGTCGCGCCCGATGTGGCGCAGGTTTGAAGATACTGAGCATAACAGCCTCCGTGGCCTTTCAAAAAATGACCAGGCATCTCGCGCCCGGTTACAGAGGCGGGGATGTTAAAAAAACATGCGGTTTGTTACTGTGAATCAACGCACAGATTGTTACAGAAATATGACAGAATGCGCAAAAAAGCGCATGAAATCACGTTTCAGTTTCGAATTTCGCGCGTTTATGTTCGAAATCAAACAAACCACACGATCTATGTGGCTAAATGCTAAAAAACGAACATAGAGGAAAGGCAATGACAATTCACGATCCACGCTACAGCGATGTGATTATCATTGGCGGTGGCGCAACCGGCGCCGGCATCGCACGCGACTGCGCCCTTCGCGGCTTAAGCGTCACGCTTCTGGAGCGCCACGATATCGCCACCGGCGCGACGGGACGTAACCACGGCCTGCTGCACAGCGGCGCGCGGTATGCGGTCACCGACGGTGAATCCGCGCGCGAATGTATCGCTGAAAACCAGATCCTCAAGCGTATCGCCCGACACTGCATAGAGCCGACCGACGGCCTCTTTATTACCCTTCCCGAAGATGACCTCGCCTTTCAGTCAACCTTCATAACCGCCTGTACTGCAGCGGGCATTCAGGCTGAGGCTATGGATCCGGCGCTGGCCCGGCGGCTGGAGCCGTCGGTGAACCCGACAATGATCGGCGCGGTGAAGGTGCCTGACGGCACCGTCGATCCGTTCCGCCTGACCGCCGCCAACATGCTGGACGCCCGCGAGCATGGCGCGCGCATTCTGACCGGACATGAAGTGACCGGGCTTATCCGCGAGGGTCATCGCATCTGCGGCGTGCGGGTGTTTGATACACAGTACAACGAGCACAGCGAGCTGCACGCCGCCGTGGTGGTCAACGCGGCGGGGATCTGGGGCCAGCGCATCGCGGAATACGCCGACTTATCCATCCGCATGTTCCCGGCCAAAGGTTCGCTGCTGATCCTTGACCACCGCATCAATAACCACGTCATCAACCGCTGCCGCAAACCGTCTGACGCCGACATTCTGGTGCCGGGCGACACCATTTCGCTCATCGGTACGACGTCAACGCACGTTGACTACAGCGACATTGACGTCAACCGGGTCACCGCCGAAGAAGTGGATATTCTGCTGCGCGAAGGGGAAAAGCTGGCGCCGGTGATGGCGCAGACGCGTATCCTGCGCGCCTACGCGGGCGTGCGTCCCCTTGTCGCCAGCGATAACGATCCGAGCGGACGTAACGTCAGCCGGGGCATCGTGCTGCTCGATCACGCCGAGCGCGACGGCATGGACGGGTTTATCACCATTACCGGCGGCAAGCTGATGACCTACCGGCTGATGGCCGAGTGGGCGACCGATGCCGTCTGCCGCAAGCTCGGAAATACCGAACCGTGCGTTACCGCAGAACAGCCGTTGCCGGGATCGCGCCAGTCTACCGAAAAAACGCTGCAAAAAATCATCTCCCTGCCCGCGCCGCTGCGCGGTTCGGCCATCTACCGCCACGGCGACAGAACGCCGCAGTGGCTCGGTGAAGTACGACTGAGCCGCAGCCTGGTGTGCGAGTGCGAAGCCGTTACCGCAGGCGAAGTGCAGTACGCGGTAGAGAACCTGACGGTCAACAGCCTGTTGGATCTCCGCCGCCGCACCCGCGTCGGAATGGGGACCTGTCAGGGCGAGCTGTGCGCCTGCCGTGCCGCCGGGCTGCTGCAGCGTTTTCATACCACCACCGCCACCCAGTCGCTCGATCAGCTCAGCGCGTTTCTGAACGAGCGCTGGAAAGGCATTCAGCCTGTCGCCTGGGGCGATGCCCTGCGCGAAAGCGAATTTACCCGCTGGGTCTATCAGGCGCTTTGCGGCCTGGAGAAGGAGCAACACGATGAAATTTGATACCGTAATCGTCGGCGGCGGGCTGGCAGGCTTGCTCTGCGGCATCAAACTCACGAAGCAGGGGCTGCGCTGCGCCATTATCACCCGCGGCCAGAGCGCCCTGCACTTCTCGTCGGGATCGCTGGATCTGGTGGACGAAGCGTACCGCGACAGGCTGCCGCCGGAGCACCCCTATCACCTGGTTGGCGCGCAGCATATTGACCGCTTTGCGCTGGAAGCCGAAGCGCTGCTGGCGGGCTGCGGCGCGCGTCTGAAGGGAAGCGCCAGGCAAAATCACCAGCGCATCACGCCGCTCGGCACCCTGCGCTCCGCGTGGCTCAGCCCGGAGGAAGTCCCCGTGGCCCCCGTCAGCGCGGGACGAGTGCGGGTGGTGGGTATCAGCGGCTTTCTGGATTTTCAACCCCATCTCGCGGCGGCCTCGCTCTGTCGCCAGGGCATCAACGCCGACACGGCAGAAATAGAGCTGCCCGAGCTGGATATCCTGCGCGATAACCCGAGCGAGTTTCGCGCGGTGAATATCGCCCGTTTTCTGGATAACGAGGACAAATGGCCGCTGCTGTATGACGCGCTCAGGCCGCTCGGTGAAACCTGCGATGCCCTGTTAATGCCCGCCTGCTTTGGTTTAAACGACAACCGGCTCTGGCGCTGGCTCTCAGATCGTCTGCCCTGCACTCTCGGTTTACTGCCGACGCTTCCCCCTTCCGTACCCGGCATTCGTCTGCACACCCAGCTTCAGCGCCAGTTTGTTGCGCAGGGCGGCGTGTGGATGGCGGGTGACGAGGTGAAAAAAATCACCCTGACCGACGGCGCGGTGAACGAAATCTGGACGCGCAACCACGAGGATATTCCGCTTCGCGCCCGCTATACGGTGCTGGCGAGCGGGAGCTTCTTCAGCAACGGGCTGCTGAGCAGCCGGGAGGGCATCCGGGAAGCGATTATGGGGCTGGATGTGCGGCAAACCGCTTCCCGCGCGGACTGGTATCAGTGTGATTTCTTCACGCCGCAGCCCTGGCAGCAGTTTGGCGTAATTGTCGATAACCGGCTACATCCGCAGCTTTCCGGTATGCCCGTCGGTAATCTTTTTGCCATCGGCTCGCTGCTGGGCGGATACGATCCGATCCCCCAGGGATGCGGCGGCGGGGTTTGCGCCGTCACGGCGCTGTATGTAGCCGAGCAGATTATCCAGCGCGTGGAGGCTGAACAATGAACGACACCCGTTTCGAAAGCTGCATTAAATGCACGGTCTGTACCACCGTCTGCCCGGTCAGCGGCGTAAACCCGCGCTACCCGGGGCCAAAGCAGGCCGGGCCTGACGGCGAGCGCCTGCGCCTGAAGGACGGCAGGCTGTACGACGAGGCGCTGAAATACTGCATCAACTGCAAGCGCTGCGAGGTCGCCTGCCCGTCGGACGTGAAAATCGGCGACATCATCCAGCGCGCCCGGGCGCGCTACAGCACGCAAAAGCCGACACTGCGCGATGCGATCCTGAGCCATACCGATCTGATGGGCAGCGTCTCCACGCCGTTTGCCCCGCTGGTGAATGCCGCAACCTCACTCAAGCCGGTGCGTCAGCTGCTGGATGCCACGCTTAAAATAGACCATCACCGCAGCCTGCCAAAATATTCTCACGGCACCTTCCGTCGCTGGTATAAAACCGTCGCGGAGCAGCAGGCGCAGTACGACGATCGGGTAGCCTTTTTCCACGGCTGCTATGTGAACTACAACCACCCGCAGCTGGGAAAAGACCTGCTGAAGGTGCTCAACGCCATGGGAACCGGCGTACAGCTGCTTAGCAAAGAGAAGTGCTGCGGCGTGCCGCTGATTGCCAACGGGTTTACCGATAAAGCGCGCAGGCAGGCCAAAAGCAACGTCACCTCCCTGCGCGAAGCGATTGTCGATAAAGGCATGCCGGTGCTGGCGACGTCGTCCACCTGCACCTTCACCCTGCGCGATGAGTATCCGCACCTGCTGGACGTGGATAACGCCGGACTGCGCGAGCATATCGAGCTGGCGACGCGCTTCCTCTGGCGCAAGCTGGACAGCGGAAAGACGTTGCCGCTGGGAACATTGCCGCTGAAGGTGGTCTATCACACCCCGTGTCATATGGAGAAAATGGGCTGGTCGCTTTATACGCTGGAGCTGCTGCGGTTAATTCCGGGGCTGGAGCTGACGGTGCTGGATTCGCGCTGCTGCGGCATCGCAGGCACCTACGGCTTTAAGCGTGAAAACTACGAAACCTCGCAGGCAATTGGCGCCCCGCTGTTCCGCCAGATTGAAGAGAGCGGCGCGGATATCGTGGTGACGGACTGCGAAACCTGTAAATGGCAGATTGAGATGTCCACCAGCAAGCGCTGCGAACATCCGATTACCCTGCTGGCGAAAGCGCTGGGCTGAACGTTGCCGGGGCGAAAGACCCCGGCACAGGCATTACTCAACGAACAGCGACTCGACAACGTTAATCCAGCCGTGCTCGCTGGCGACCTCTTTGCCGTTGAGCCAGCGGCGCAGCATATTCAGCGCCATCATGGCGCACACCTCCTGACGCACCGCCAGGCTGTGGCGGGTGATGCTCATTTTTACCCGCAGCGCCCAGGTGCCTTCCGGCGTCGCCAGCGCGAAGTTGAGGTAATCCTCATCCAGCCCGCCGACAAACAGCGCCAGACCGGCAAAATGCTTCACCCTTCTTTCGGAAGCCCAGCGGGCGGTTTGCGCCAGGGTCTCCTGCTGAAACGGAACAACTTCGCTGGCGAGCAGCGGGGCGTTGACGCGCGACAATTGCAGCGCCAGCAGGCCACCGGTGAACTGCTCGCTTAAGGTCACGCTGAGCTGGCGAGTCTGCAGATGTTTTGCAATCTGCTCAGGCAACCCTTCCGTCCCTTCAAAAATCAGGCTTTCGCCCGCCACGCGCTGCACCTCAGGCCACAGGGCCAGCATCGCCTCTTTCTGCGTGGCCGGTCCTGTTAATTTGAGTTCAATGATCGGCATAGAGGAGCGATAACCCATGGAGACGCCCGGCGGCAGCGGAAGGTGGTCAAGGCTCTGGGCCAGATCGCTTTCCGAGCGGCCAAAGGTGGTCAGGCGCAGGCACAGCGGAGGTTCAGGCAGAGTAAAACGCTGGCGAAGGCGCGGCAGGATCTGCTGCTCAACCATCACCTTAAATTCGGAAGGCACGCCCGGCGTGAAGAACATCAGGCAGCGGTTCAGCTGCATGGCAAACCCGCAGGCGGTACCGACCGGGTTATCAACCAGCTCGGCGCTGGCGGGAATTTCAGCCTGCTTGCGGTTGCTGGGGGCCATGACGCGGCCACGTTCGGAGAAGAAGCGTTCCATCTGCGAAAGCCACGCCTCGTGCAGCACCAGCCCTTCGCCTTTTGCGGTCGCGGCGGCCAGCGCGCTGAGATCGTCACCGGTGGGGCCGAGCCCGCCGTTCACGATCAGCACGTCGCACTGTTCACTGCGCTCGCGCAGAACAGCGACCAGTGACTCCAGATTGTCGCCCACGGTATTGCGGCGCGTTAACGGTAATCCTTGCTCAAAGAAAAGATCGGCAAGCCAGGCAGCATTGGTATCAATAATCTGTCCGTGCAGCACTTCGTCGCCGGTGGATAACATCTCCACGTTAATCATTGTGTTCTCCCGCTTATTTGGTCAAAACACTATAGCGCAAACGCGGGGTGGAGATGAGAGAAACTGGCGCGACGGAACGCCGCGCCGGAACGATTAGAAGCCTGCGCTCACGCCCACGTACGGGCCGTCAGCCAGCGCGTTATCGCGGTTGCCGTCTTTACCGGCCAGGTTCAGATAACGGTAGCCCGCTTCGATGGTAATCGGACGCATGATGGTCCAGCGCGCGCCGGCGTTGGCTTCTTCATAGCTGTCGATACCGCTGGAGAGGGAATCCGGAGAGTAGTAGTACTCGCCAAACAGGCCGAAGCTGTCGCCAATTTTCCACTGCAGGCCGCCGCCCACTGCCGCTGCGTACCCTTCATCACCGTCATTTGGGTTGGTGTAGATACCTTTACCGCCAACGGTGGCCAGGAATGGGCCAAGAGGAATATTCAGACCGAGGCCGAGGCTTGCCGCGTCGCCGTCGTCATCGTTGTGCGTCCAGCCGCCGGTCATTGCCAGACCGGAGGTGTCAGTACCCATGCCAAAACCGAGGTGGGTATAGTCCTGACCCGCCGAACCATTAATGCTAATGGCGTTAGCCGCCGCAGATACAACCATCAGGCCGAGGCCCAGTAATGCCACTTTTTTCATTGTCGCGATCCTGCATAATTATAGAGAAGTCCCCAAAACCGCGAGATTTTAACCTGAGTCTCCGGGGGATCAAGCACTCTGCGTGCGGCGGACAGGAAGATTGTAACGATTTGAAACCCCCGGCTTTTTTACGTAAGCAGCAGAAAGCGCATTTTGACGCAAAGGCCACCCAGCGTTTCGCTGCGAGTCAGCTGCAAATGGCTGCGGTGCAGCCGGGCGATATCCGCCGCCAGCGCCAGCCCAATCCCGGAACCGGCGGCGTTCCCGACGTTGTCCAGACGGTGGAAAGGCTGCATCGCCTGGTAGATCTGATCCTCTTCAATGCCGGGGCCGCTGTCCTCAACGCTCAGCTCAACGGCGCCGCCATCCACGCGCAGGAAAACGGTCACGGTCCCGCCTGCAGGCGTATATTTAATCGCGTTCTCCAGCAGGTTGGCGCACAGCTCGCCCAGCAGAACGTCATCGCCTTCGATCGTGACCGGCTGCTGTACACCGTCATATCCCAAATCGATCGCCTTGCTCCGCGCCTGCGCCAGCCGGGAAAAACAGCAGTTCTGCACCACCTGAACCAGATCCACAGGCGTAAAATGACGATCCCCCTGCTCTTTTCCCTTCACCGCTGAAAGCTGCAGCAGCCGCTCGGTGAGTACGATAGTGTCGTCCAGGGTGACATTCATTGCCCGCAGGCTCTCCTGCCACAGGGCGGGATCCTGACGCGCGAGGGCCACGGAGACCTGGGTTTTAAGCACCGCCAGCGGCGTTTTGAGCTGGTGCGACGCATCCGCGTTAAAGCGTTCCTGACGCGAAAGCACGCCGCGCAGCCGGTCGATATAGCGGTTAAAGGCGACTATGAGCAGCCGGGTCTCGGACCAGGGCAGCAGCTCCGGCAGCGGTGCGAGCAGGCCCGGCTCGCGCCGCACCATCAGTGACGAAAGCTGGCGCATTGGGCGCAGCGCGCGGCGCAGCAGCCATGCGGTCAGCACCAGCGTCAGCAGCACCAGCAACCCCTGTGAAACCCAGGATGAAAAGAGCAGCTGGCTGGCGAGATAGCGGCGGGACTGGAGCGTCTCGGCGACGTAAATCTCCGCCATGCCAAAAACATTATCTTCATTGACGGGCTGCAGCAGGCGCGCCACCCGAATCGCCTGGCCGCGATATTCGGTGTGGTAAAACCAGGCCAGCGCCGGATAGAGCGTGGTGCGCGACGTCGCAGGCGGCATCTTCGGCAGATCGTCATAGCCGGAGATCACCCGTCCGTCGGGGTCGACCACCTTATAGTAGAGCCGGTCGTTCATGTTGAGCTCAAAGCTGTCGAGCACCACCCAGGGCACGTCGACCGCCAGCCTGCCGTTGCGCACCTCCAGCCGCTCGGAGATGGTGCGGGCAGAGGATAACAGCGTGCGATCGTAGGCTTGCGTGGCCGCCTGGAGCGCGCTAACGTAGCTGTTAAAGGCCGACAATCCCCACAGCAGCAGCAGCGGCAGACCCAGGAAAAGCAGCAGCTGCAGATAGAGCGACTGCGGCTTAACCCACCTCATCGCCGCACTCCAGCACGTACCCAAGCCCCCGAAGGGTGGTGATCCGCACGCCGCTGCCGGTCAGCTTCTTACGCAGCCGGTGAATATAGAGATCGATGCTTTCAGGGCTGACGTCGTCGTTCAGGCTGAACACCTGGTCGAAAAGCTGCTGTCGTGAAACCGGACGGGTCCGGCGGTGCATCAGCACTTTCAGCAGGGAGAGCTCCCGCGGCGTCAGGGAAAGCGGTTCATCGCGCAGCAGGAAAAAGCCCTCGTCGTCATACTCCAGCTCCCCAAGGCGCTGGCGCTCCTGCGTTCGACCCTCGCTTCGGCGCAACAGGGCGCGCAGACGCGCGTCAAGCTCCTCCAGCTCAAACGGTTTTGGCAGATAGTCATCTGCCCCGGCGTTAAGTCCCTTCACCCTATCCGCCACGTTGCTGCGGGCGGTAAGAAACAGCACCGGCAGCGTCTGCCCCCGTTTTCTGAGGCGGTGGACCACTTCCAGGCCGTCAAAACCGGGCATGCCGATGTCCAGAATAGCGACCGCGTAGTTTTCACCCTGCAGCAGATGGTCGGCGGCACGTCCGTCGGAGACGCAGTCCACGGCAAAGCCTTCCTGCACCAGCGCTTTCTCCAGCCAGTGAGCCAGCTCACGATTATCTTCTGCGAGTAAGAGACGCATGTCACATCCTGTAAAGTTGGTGTCCCGTTGAAAGGGAAATGAAAGGTTATTGTTTTAACAATCACGCAACGGAACCGCTACAAGGTGGTTCACATAATCAGAAAAAAAGACCCGTACCCCCGGCGTGAGGATAAACGATGAAAAAACAATTACTTTCTACCCTTGCTGCAAGCGTGTTGCTGTTGAGTACCTCTGTCGTTCAGGCCCAGGACGCTCCGTCCCGTACCGAATGTATCGCCCCGGCCAAACCGGGCGGCGGTTTCGATCTCACCTGCAAGCTTATTCAGGTCAGCCTGCTGGAGACGAAGGCCATTGAGAAACCGATGCGCGTCACCTACATGCCAGGCGGCGTGGGCGCGGTGGCCTATAACGCGATAGTCGCGCAACGTCCGGCGGAAGCGGGAACGGTGGTGGCCTTCTCCGGCGGCTCGCTGCTGAACCTGTCGCAGGGCAAGTTTGGCCGCTACGGTGTGGACGACGTGCGCTGGCTGGCGACCGTCGGCACCGACTACGGAATGATTGCCGTGCGTGCCGATTCCCCGTGGAAATCCCTGAAAGATCTGCTGACCGCTATGGAAAAAGATCCGAACAGCGTGGTGATTGGCGCAGGGGCGTCTATCGGCAGCCAGGACTGGATGAAAGCGGCCCTTCTCGCCCAGCAGGCGAAGGTTGACCCGCACAAGATGCGCTACGTGGCCTTTGAGGGCGGCGGCGAACCGGTCACGGCGCTGATGGGCAACCACGTTCAGGCCGTTTCCGGCGATCTCAGCGAGATGGTGCCGTACCTGAGCGGGGATAAAATCCGCGTGCTGGCGGTCTTCTCGGAAAACCGTCTGCCGGGCCAGCTGGCGAACGTCCCGACCGCCAAAGAACAGGGTTATAACCTGGTCTGGCCGATCATCCGCGGCTTCTTCGTCGGGCCAAAAGTGACCGACGCCGAGTACCAGTGGTGGGTCGACGCGTTCAACAAGCTCCAGCAGACCGAAGAGTTTAAGAAACAGCGCGATCTGCGCGGACTGTTTGAGTTTAACCTGACCGGTAAGCCACTGGATGAGTACGTCAAAAAACAGGTGAATGGCTACCGCGAACAGGCGAAAGCCTTTGGCCTGGCGAAATAACCGGAGGCGCTATGAGCGATCGTATTTTTGCCGGGATATGGCTGCTGCTCTGCGTTGGCGGGATGTTTGTCGCCTGGCAGATCCACAGCGAATACAGCTATGAACCCGTGGGACCCCGCCCCTTCCCGATGGGCATCGTCGGCCTGATGCTGCTCTGCTCGGTGGCGCTGCTGCTTCGCCACCCTGATACCGTCGAGTGGCCGCCGCGTCGCATTCTGCAGCGTCTGCTGGTGATGGTGATTGTCCTGCTGATGTATGCCTGGGGCTTTGAGTGGCTCGGCTTCCCGGTGGCGACCACCATTCTGGCGATGGTCATCGGCATGCTGTTTAACGCCACCCTCCCCGCGGCGGGGATCTCAGGCGTGGTGATGGGGATTTTACTGTGGTACGCCTTTGACCGCCTGCTGGACGTGACGTTACCGCTCGGCGCCTGGCTTAATTAACGGAGCACGCTATGGATACCTGGATTTACCTCTCGCAGGGGTTCGCCGTGGCGATGACCCCGGAAAACCTGGTGATCGCCCTGATCGGCTGTTTCGTGGGCACGATTGTCGGCCTGCTGCCGGGCCTTGGGCCGATCAACGGCGTGGCGATTTTACTCCCGCTGGCGTTTGCCCTGCATCTGCCTGCGGAATCGGCGCTGATCCTGCTGGCAACGGTCTACATCGGCTGTGAATATGGCGGACGCATTTCGTCGATCCTGCTTAACGTGCCGGGGGATGCGGCAGCGATCATGACCGCGCTGGACGGCTACCCAATGGCGCGGCAGGGACGCGGCGGCGTGGCGCTCTCCATCTCTGCGGTCAGTTCATTCTTTGGCTCACTGATTGCCATTGGCGGCATCATTCTGTTCGCTCCTGCGCTGGCCCAGTGGTCGCTGGCGTTTGGTCCGGCAGAATATTTTGCCCTGATGGTGTTCGCCATTGCCTGCCTCGGCAGCATGATGGCGCAAAATCCGCTGAAGTCGTTTTTATCCGCGCTGATTGGCTTAGGGTTAGCCACCGTCGGCGTGGATGCCAACACCGGGGTCTATCGCTTTACCTTCGACAGCGTTCACCTGTCCGATGGCGTGCAGTTCATTGTCGTCGTGATCGGCCTGTTCTCTGTCTCTGAGATCTTACTGATGCTGGAGCATACCAGCAGCGGGCAGACGCTGGTGCGCAAAACCGGCCGGATGCTCTTTAGCGCTAAAGAGGGCGCGCAGTGCATCGGCGCCACGCTGCGCTCGTCGGTGATTGGCTTCTTCGTCGGCATCCTGCCGGGCGCCGGGGCCACTATCGCCAGCGCCATCACCTACATGACCGAGAAGAAGCTCAGCGGCAATAGCGACAGCTTTGGTAAAGGCGATATTCGCGGCGTCGCCGCGCCTGAGGCGGCCAATAACGCCTCGGCCTGCGGCTCGTTTATCCCGATGCTGACCCTGGGCGTGCCGGGATCCGGCACCACGGCGGTGATGATGGGCGCGCTGACGCTCTATAACATTACGCCCGGCCCGGCGATGTTTACCGAGCAGCCTGATATTGTCTGGGGGCTGATTGCCGCGCTGCTGATCGCTAACGTGATGCTGCTGGTGATGAATATCCCGCTGATTGGGCTGTTCACCCGCATGCTGACGATTCCGCTGTGGTTCCTGGTGCCCGCCATTGCCGCCGTCTCTGCGGTGGGGGTTTACGCGGTGCACAGCACCACGTTTGACCTGGTGCTCATGGTGGTCCTCGGCGTGTTCGGCTACATCTTGCGAAAAATGCACTTCCCAATGTCTCCGCTGATTTTGGGCTTTGTGCTGGGTGAGATGCTGGAGCAGAACCTGCGCCGCGCCCTGTCCATCAGCAACGGTAATGTGTCGATACTGTGGGACAGCAGCGTCGCGAAGGTTCTGTTAGCGCTCGCGGTCATGGTTATTGTGGTGCCGCCGGTGTTGCGCCTGCTGCGTCGTCGCCAGCGCAAACCGGAGCCGGATATCGGCTAACTATACGGACAGCTGGGCATTGACCCACTGCTTTAACGCCTGGCGGGAGATCTTAATCCCGCCATTTTTTAGCTCAGCCGGCAGCACCAGCCAGTGAACGGGCTGCTCAAAGCGCGCCAGCCTGCCCTGTACCCAGGTCGGGAAACGGGTGATATCCGTTCCCGGCTCGCACTCCACCACCGCCACCGGACGCTGTCCAAACTCGGCGTCATCCAGCGGGACGATGAACACCTGATTAATCTGCGGATGCGCGGCGATAACGCGCTCCAGCGATTCCGGCTGGATCCCCTCTCCACCGCTGAAAAAGAGATTGTCCATGCGGCCTAAAATCGTCAGACGATCGCCATGCCATTCCCCGCGATCGCGAGTGGCAAACCAGCCCTGCGCGTTGGTCAGCGGTATCAGCGCGCCGTCCCGCCAGTAGCCGGAAGCCATGCTCTGCGCTTTGATCCAGACTTCACCGTTAACGACCTGCACCTCTCTGCCCGGCAGCGCACGGCCCACGTCCGGATCGCCGTCAGCCTCTTTTGCGCAGACGGTAGAGGCAAACTCGGTGAGGCCGTAGCCGCAGTACGTCCGAACGCCCTGTTCCCGGGCCTTTTGCGTCAGCGTCACGGGAATGGCCGCCCCGCCGAGCAGCACCGCTTTCAGTGCGATGTGGCTTTCGCTATTCAGGAGACGCCAGAGCTGGGTCGGCACCAGCGAGGCGTGGGTGCAGCCGCGTAGCGCCTGTTCCAGTGGCTGCTTCTCGCGCACGGTTAAGCGCGCACCGGCCTGCAGCCAGCGCCATAAAATTCCCTGGCCGGAAACGTGAAACAGCGGCAGCGAAAGCAGCCAGTCGTCATTATCCCCGTAGGGCATCAGCGACAGCACGCCGCGGGCGCTGGCAAGATGGGCGGCGCAGGTATGCACCGCCGCCTTCGGCAGCCCGGTGGAGCCGGAGGTGAGCGTCATGGTGGCCAGCCGCGACGGCTGCCACGCAGCGCAGTACGCATCCGCTGGCTCGCACATGCTCAGGCCATGAAGGCCGTCGTAGCTGCCGTCCAGCACCAGCGCAAAGCGCAGCGTCATCTGCGGGATCAGCACGTCGAGCAGCGGGCGCGGCAGCTGCGGATTAACGGGAAGAATACGTGCCCCGCACTGAAGCAGCGCCAGCCATGCCAGCAGCGTTTGCGGGTGGTTATAGGCCAGCAGCAGTACGCCGTCGCCCTCCGCCACACCCTGCTGGTGAAACCCTGCCGCAAGGCGCTCGACGCGCGCGCACAACTGCTGCCAGGTAAGCGCTTCATCATTCAGCCTCAGGGCCGGTTTATCGGCAAAAAGCGCGCGCCAGTGACGCCAGGGCCAGTCGGTAAAACTCATAGCAACGGCTCCAGCGCCTCTGCGTCGAGGCACGGCAGCGTGCTGGCAGGCCACTCGCGGAGAAGCTGAGCCTGCATCAGGTTCAGCGTGTCGAGGCCGGGAACCGTGTCCGGCGTTAACCAGGCGGCAATGCGCGCCAGTTGGGTCAGCCCCAGGCTGGACTCTATCGACGAGCTGATCACCGCCTTCAGCCCCAGCGCGTGCGCCGCCGAGACCTGCTCGCGCACCTTCGCCAGGCTGCCGGTTAGCGTCGGCTTAATCACCACCGCGCTGACGCCGGGCTCGGCGACAAATTCAAAATCGTCCTCGCGCAGGCTTTCATCCCAGGCGATGGCGATCCCCGTTTCGCGGGCAAAGGCGCGCGAATCATCGCGGGTTTTGCACGGTTCTTCAAGGAAGGCAATGCGGCTGCGGTACGCCGGGTTGACGTACCTGGCGAACTGCTGCGCCTTAAGCGGCGTCCACGCGCGGTTGGCATCCAGACGCAGGTGCAGATCGGGGATTGCTTCCAGCAGCAGGTTGGCGACCATGCCGTCACGCACCGCTTCGTAGAGACCGACTTTGATTTTCGCCACTTTCTCGCCCGGCATGGCGGCGAGCAGCGCGAACAGCTCGTCCGGGTCGCCCGTGCAGAGCGGTGCCGCGCGATAGTTAGCCTCTTCCGGCAGGCTACCGTCCAGCTCCGCCAGCGCGCAGCTGATGCCAAAGGCGGCGGAAGGCGCGTCCGGTAATGCCGGGTTTGCGCCCTCACGCCACGCCTTTACCCACGTCAGCAATGCAGACTGCGCCTCATCCAGCGACTCCAGGCTAAAGCCCGGCAGAGGCGAAATCTCGCCCCAGCCTTCCTGCTCGTCCTGCTGCAAATGCACGAAGAAGCCGTCACGGGTTTTTAAACGCCGTTCACGCAGCACCACGCCCGCGTCCATCGGTATCTGCCAGCGGTAAACCTGCGCGCGACGCATTACGGGTTCCGTTTGTATTTGCTGAAGTCCGGCTGGCGTTTTTCGTTAAACGCGTTGCGTCCTTCCTGACCCTCTTCGGTCATGTAGAACAGCATGGTGGCGTTACCCGCCAGCTCCTGCAGACCCGCCTGACCGTCACAGTCGGCATTAAGTGCCGCTTTCAGGCAGCGCAGCGCCATCGGGCTGTTTTGCAGCATCTCGCGGCACCAGCGCACGGTCTCTTTTTCGAGATCGGCAAGCGGCACCACGGTATTCACCAGGCCCATATCCAGCGCTTCCTGTGCGTTGTACTGGCGGCACAGGAACCAGATTTCACGGGCTTTTTTCTGCCCGACGATGCGCGCCATGTAAGAGGCACCCCAGCCGCCGTCGAAGGAGCCCACTTTCGGGCCGGTCTGGCCGAAGATGGCGTTTTCAGCAGCGATGGTCAGGTCGCACATCATGTGCAGCACGTGGCCGCCGCCGATGGAATAGCCCGCCACCATCGCCACCACCGGTTTCGGGCAGGTGCGGATCTGGCGCTGGAAATCGAGGACGTTCAGGTGGTGCGTACCCGCATCGTCCTGGTATCCGCCGTAGTCGCCGCGCACCTTCTGATCGCCACCGGAGCAGAAGGCCTTCTCGCCTTCACCGGTCAGCACGATCACGCCGATACTGTCGTCGTAGCGCGCATCCGCCAGGGCCTGAATCATCTCTTTGACGGTCAGCGGACGGAAGGCGTTACGCACCTGCGGACGGTTGATGGTGATTTTGGCAATGCCGTCGGCGGATTTGTGGTAACGAATGTCGGTGTAGCCTTCGGAGCAGTCCTGCCATTCAACCGGCGCATAAAGCATGTGTTCATCAGGATAGATCATAGAGTGTCCTTTATTCGAAGACGCAGTATCTGAGCCAGACTCGCGGCAACCGCGTCGGGGTTTTCCCGGTGGGCGTTGTGTCCGGCGTTTGGAATCGCATGGCGAACGGCGTCCAGTTCAGCGGCCAGGGCCGCGAACTTCTGGTCACGTTCACCGTAGAGATAGTCAAAAGGGAAATTGCATACGCTAATCGCGGCACGCAAATCGGGCTGCACGGCCAGCGACGTTGCTTCGAGCATCTTCGCCAGCGTCGCGCCGTTGTTCTGGCTGCGCAGGGCGATAAGCGCCTTGCGCTGGTGGTCAGTGAGGGAAGCAAATACCGGCTGTTGATACCAGTCGGTAAAGACCTTTTCCAGCGGTTCGGTGCGAAAACGCGTCGCCCAGCGGCGGTCGGATGTCCACCGCGCGTGACGCTCATCCTCATCCTGCAGGCCCGGATGTCCACCTTCAACGATCACCCCCAGCAGCCCCTTTGGCTGCTGGCAGGCATGAAACATCGCAATGCGGCCGCCGAGGGAGTACCCCACCAGCCAGTAGTTCAGTATGTTGTAACTAAGCAGAGTTCGGGTAAGTAACGTGCTCATCTCGTCGAACCCCGTCACGGCAATATCCCCGGACGCACCGTGGCCCGGCAGGTCAAGATAGAGCCGGGAATACTCGCCGAGTGGCTTCCCGACAGACTGCCACTCGCGGCAGTCGCCGGAAAAACCGTGCAAAAAGACCAGCCAGGGATAGCCCGGTGTTCCGGCCTGCTGCACACCCGATAGGATCACAGCTGGCTCACCTGCGCCAGCAGGCTTTGCAGGGTCTGCGCGCCGTCGGCCTCGTTCACCACCAGCTCAATCAGCGTCGCGCCCGGCTGCTTCCAGGCGGTGCTTAACGCCGCTTCCAGCTGTTCCCAGCTTTCCGGGCGATGGTATTTCAGGCTGAACATCGCCGCGGCGTGTTCAAACTGCACGTTCTGCGGCATCAGGTAGAAGCGCTCGCGCTCGCTCTGGGGCGTTGGCAACAGGGAGAAAATCTGCCCGCCGTTGTTGTTGACCACAATCATCACAAACGGCGCGGACGCCTGACGCAGTAGCGCCAGCGCGTTAAGATCGTAGAGCGCGGAGAGATCGCCCACGATCGCCAGCGTCGATTTCGCGCTGGCGCGCTGCACCCCCGCCGCCGTCGAGATCAGCCCGTCGATGCCGCTGGCACCGCGGTTGCTGTACACCGGGTAGCCCACCGGCAGCTGCGAAAAGGCATCGATCAGCCGCACGACCAGGCTGTTACCGACAAACAGCTGCCCCTGTTCTGGCAGGTATTGGCGAATACGGTGCGCCAGCCCGGCCTCGCTGAATGTCTCACAGCGCGCTTTGGTGATTTCCCACGCCTGACGCGACAGCTCAGGGATCGCCACCGCCCAGGGCTGACGTTTTTCCGCCGGGTGCAGTTCCAGCCAGCTATCAATTTTGCTCACCAGACGACGGCCGCGATGGTGCGCCGGGTCGAGCCGCCCTTCCAGCGCGTCCACCACCCAGTACTCTTCCGGCGTGCAGGTCGCCTGCCACTGCAGCAGACGTTTTCCGGTCAGGCTTGCGCCGATCTGGACCACAATCTGCGCCTGCGAAAGCTCAGTAACCGCTTTCGCGTTACCCAGCCAGAGATCGGCGCACGGCAGCGGCTGGCCGGTCTGGGAAAGCACGTCGCCAATCAGCGGCCAGCCGAGGGTTTGCGCCCATTCGGCGACCAGCCTGCCTTCGGCGGCGCTCATGCGCCCGGCGATGACCACGCCTCGCTTCTGCCGCCAGAAGAACCAGTCGCGCTGTTTCGCGCTCTCAAGATGCGTCTGCTCGCGCAGCCACGGCTTTTCGCTCTGCCACCATTCGCCGAGCGACCGCTGCCAGTCAAGGCCGGTATCGTCCAGCTCGCCGTACAGCGGCTCGGCAAACGGGCAGTTGATATGCAGCGCCCCGCTGCGCAATGTCGCCATGGCGTGATCGACGGTGGAGACCAGCCAGCTTGCAGGAATATCCTGGGTGGGACGCGGTAACGAAACCGTCTGCGAAGGGTGCGTAGAAAAAAGTCCGGGCTGGCGAATGGCCTGATTGGCGCCGCAGTCGATTAGCTCAGGCGGACGGTCGGCCGTCAGCAGGATCAGTTTTTCACCGGTTAACCCGGCTTCAATCAGGGCCGGATAGAGGTTCGCCACGGCGGTACCGGAAGTGACAATCACCGCCACGGGTTCTTTGCTGACCTTCGCCAGCCCGAGCGCGAGATGTCCCAGACCTCGCTCGTCAAAGTGGGTGTGGTGAACAAACGCCCGGTTTTCAGCCGCCGCCAGCGTCAGCGGCGTTGAGCGAGAACCCGGTGCAATACACACGTGCCTGACGCCATGGCGCGTCAGGGCTTCAAGGATCACCGCCGCCCAGCGTCGGTTAAAAGAACTTACTGACATGAGATTGTCCGGTATCAAGAATGCGACACAGTATAAATAATAGAAAAAATTGGAATTTTGATATGAATCGGGATTGCGCGAATCAGTATTAATCCCTTAGGAGCAGAGAGCGCAATCCGGCGGCTTTGTTTTCGATCTCCTGCCACTCCTGCTCCGGGTCAGAGCCGCTGACAATGCCCGCTCCGGCGTAAAGCCGCAGAGCGTCTTCCTGTACGCGCGCCGAGCGCAGCGCCACGCAGAATTCGCTTTGTTCGGGGGATAAATACCCGGCCGAACCGGCGTACCACTCGCGGTTAAAGGGTTCAACGTGCTGAATAAACTCGCGCGCTGGCTGTCGCGGAAGCCCGGCAACCGCCGCCGTCGGCTGTAGCACGTGCAGGCACAGCTCATCGTCGGCCTGCTTGAGCTCGGTCCAGATACAGCGGCGTAAGTGCTGCACTTTGCGCAGGCGGATGACCTGAGCCGGCAACACCTCAAGCGTCTGCGTATGGTGTTGAAGACGCTGGCAGATATCTTCCACCACCAGCATATTTTCGCGCTGGTTTTTATCGTCATTCAACAGCCACTCGCCCAGACGCTGCGCCTGTTTATCGTCAGTATGGCTGGCGACGGTGCCCGCCAGCGCTTCGGTGCGCAGCAGCTTGCCGCGCCGCCGCCAGAGACGCTCGGGCGTGGAGCCGAGAAACGCGTTGCTGGCGTCGAATATCATGCAGAAATGATAGCAGTTTAAATTCAGGGCGCGGCTGGCGGCCATCAGCGCGACGGGGTTAACGCGCTGTTTACACTGCAGGTCGGTGGCTCGGGCGAGAACGACCTTTTCGAAATCACCGCGTGCAATCGTCTCTGTCGCTTTGCCGATAAGGCTAAGCCATTGCGGTTTTTCCGGGTGATGGGTTTCGCGCTCAACCTGCACGGAGAGCGGACGGATCGGTCTGGCGGGAAGCAGTTGCTGTAAGAACGCCCGCGCGGTGTCGGCATCGTCCTCAAGCGAGCTGTCGCTCCACAGCTGCAGACGCAACGTGGCGTTGCCAGCGGTACGTCGCCACAGCAGACGCGGTAAAAAGAGGCTGCCCTGCTCCGGGTTAAACGCGTTCAGGCCGCAGATACGGGTATCTTCAGGGGCGTGTTGCGCACTTAAAAACTGCGAGGCTAACGCCAGAGAGGAGAATTGGACCACCGCTCCCAGCGCGGCCAGCTCTTCATCGCCGTTACGCTGTTGCCAGTAAAACTGGGGATAGCACTGCTGCTCGCCCAGCCAGGCGAGGGGATCGAAGGCATCGTTTAACGGGAAAGAGACGTCGAAATGACGCAGGCCGGATGTGGCAGGTAACGCTTGCGAAAGATGGCTACGCAATTGTTCCAGCGCGAGGAAAATCGAATTCACGCGAACCTCTCCCTGTTAAAACCTCATATTATACGGGGTACCATAAGAAATATCAGTACCCACGTATAGGGAGTGGTTAAACGGCTTAACGACGGGCCAGCAGCAGACCCAGCACCAGCCCTACGGCTGCGCCCACCCCAATGCCCTGCCACGGTTTTTCATGGACGTAATCATCGGCACGATAAACCGCTTTTTTGGCGCGGTAGTAGTAAGTATCAGACGCATGGCTGACGCGGTTTTTTACGTCGTGGAGCGCCTGCTCGGCACGGGCTTTCAGCTCGATATATTTCTGATCGGCAGGGTCGCCCGAGGAACGTAACACCTCTTCCAGCGTTTCGCTCAGTAAGGTCAGGTCGTCGTCGATACGGGTATCCCAGGATTGAAATGACATATTTTTCTCCATGTTAGTACACCAGTCCGCTAACTATAGACAACGACGCGCCATTACGCCTGTTTCGCTTCCCGCGCCATGCCGATGTGCGGAATACCGTCTTCGTCGTAGATGTCTGTGACCGGCATAAAACCGAAATGACCGTAGAAGGATTGCAGGTGCGCCTGCGCGCCCAGGTATAACGCCTTGTCAGGCCACTGTTTCTGGCATGACTCCAGCGTTTTTTCCATCAGCTGATAGCCCAGTTTCTCACCCCGCGCGTGACCGCTGATAATGACCCGGCCTATCACCACGGGCTCGACATCGTCCTCGCTTTTCAGAATCCTCGCATACGCCACCAGCTCGTTATCCTTCCAGCCGAGGATATGGCGGTTTTCGCCAACGAGGTCATCGCCGTCGATGTCCTGATACGGGCACGTCTGTTCAACCACAAACACTTCGCAGCGCAGTTTAAGCAGCGCGTAGAGCGAATGAACGGTGAGCTCACTATGATGTAAATCTTGCCACTGGATCATCTCTTTCTCCTTCCTGGGGTTCACCACGTTATACTAAACCCCTCCCCGTTCGGCAAAGGGCTGATTGCGTTATGGAACTGATTTTTCTGGGTACGTCCGCTGGCGTGCCAACCCGCTCACGAAACGTGACGGCAATTCTGCTGGATCTTAAGCACCCCACCCGCGGCGGGCTGTGGCTGTTTGACTGCGGTGAAGGGACGCAGCATCAGCTGCTGCACACCGCGTATCACCCCGGCAAGCTGGATAAAATTTTTATTACTCACCTGCACGGCGACCATCTGTTTGGCCTGCCGGGCCTGCTGTGCAGCCGCTCCATGGCCGGCAACGCCAATCCGCTGACGATTTACGGGCCTGCGG
Organism: Enterobacter cloacae complex sp. P27C; assembly: GCF_014895705.1. NCBI lineage: Bacteria > Pseudomonadati > Pseudomonadota > Gammaproteobacteria > Enterobacterales > Enterobacteriaceae > Enterobacter > Enterobacter cloacae complex sp. P27C. The sequence continues at coordinate 301,622 of NZ_JADBQB010000003.1, read as the reverse complement.
GTGTGCGTGAATTTGTTGAAACCGCGCTGCGCCTGAGCGGGTCATGGACGGATTATCCGCTGGAGATCGTTGAGATTAGCGAAGGCCTGGTTTTCGATGACGGTGATTATAAGGTGAGCGCTCAGCCGCTGAATCATCCCGTTGAGTGCTATGGCTATCGCATTGAAGCGCATGACAAACCCGGCGCGCTGGACGCCGCCGCGCTGATGGCCGCGGGCGTAAAACCCGGACCGCTGTTCCAGCGCCTGAAGCACGGCGAGACCGTCACGCTGGAGGACGGTCGTGTCATCAACGGTCAGGATTATCTCGCCGCGCCCGAGCCGGGCAAGAAGCTGGCTATCTTTGGCGACACGGCCCCGTGCCCTGCCGCCCTTCAGCTTGCCCGGGGCGTTGACGTGATGGTGCACGAAGCCACACTGGAAACGGCGATGGAAGAGAAAGCCAACGGCCGCGGCCATAGCTCAACGCGTCAGGCGGCGCAGCTTGCCCGCGACGCAGGCGTCGGAAGGCTGATCGTCACTCACGTCAGTTCCCGCTACGACGCGCGGGGGTGTGCAAGCCTGCTGGCAGAGTGCCTGGCGGTGTTCCCGGCGTGTGAGCTGGCCGAAGATTTCGCTAAGGTCAGCGTTTAGCCCTTCATTTTTCTCTCAGGATGCCGATAACGATTAAAAGGTCAGCATTTCTCTCGAGGGTAGAATGGATAATTTCCAGAAAGATATTGATGACAGGGCGAATCTCACCCTGTCGAACCGTTTTGAACTGTTGCTGTTCCGTCTTGGCACCTCTCTGAACGAAAATAAATCCGAGCTGTTTGGCATTAACGTCTTTAAGCTGCGTGAGATTGTGCCGATGCCGGAATTCACAAAACCCGCCGGGATGAAATCACCGCTGATGGGGATGGTGAATATTCGCGATCAGGTGATCCCGGTGATCGATCTGGCCGCCGTGGCGGGCTGTAAGCCTACCACCGGGCTGAACATCCTGCTTATCACCGAATATGCCCGCAGCGTACAGGCCTTTGCCGTGGAGTCGGTTGAAAACATCATGCGTCTGGACTGGAAGCAGGTGCACGCCGCGGAGACCGCCGTCAGCGGCCGCTATATCACCAGCATTGCCTGCCTGGATGAGAAAACGGATACCAACGATCTGGCGATGGTGCTGGACGTTGAGCAGATCCTCTATGACATCACCCCGGCCAACCACGATCTGCACGCCACCAATCTGAAAACCACCAAGTTCAACATCAAGCCGGGCGCAGTCGCGATTGTGGCGGAAGATTCCAAAGTGGCGCGTTCGATGCTGGAGAAAGGTCTGCAGGCGATGGAGATCCCAGCGCAGCTGCACATCACCGGCAAAGACGCGTGGGAAAAAATTGGCGTGCTGGCCGAACAGGCACAGGCTGAGGGCGTGCCGATCACCGATAAGATCGCTCTGGTGCTGACCGACCTCGAAATGCCGGAGATGGACGGATTTACGCTGACGCGCAAAATCAAAACCGACCCGGTTCTGAAGGATATTCCGGTAGTGATCCACTCCTCCCTTTCCGGCAACGCCAACGAAGATCATATTCGCAAGGTGAAGGCGGACGGGTACGTGGCGAAGTTTGAGCTGAACGAGCTGTCGTCGGTGATTGAGGAAGTGCTGGATCGTTCGATGAAGAAGATTGGCGGGCCGCTTATAAGCAGGAAGCAGCTGGCTTAGGTTCTGTGCGGGCTGGTGCCCTCACCCCATCCCTCTTCCACAGGGAGAGGGCGCAAACCATAAAAAACCCGCCGAGGCGGGTTTTTTGTTTTTACATTAATGGCATCGCTCGCTGCACGATATCAATCAGCGGCTGCGGATAGATACCGAAGATCAGCACCAGCAGCGCGGAGATAAGCACTACGATACCACCGGCGCTGTACTGCCAGTTGCCTGGAGCATCACGGTTGAGCTGCTGAGGCGCGCTCAGGTACAGGCTCACGGCCACGCGCAGGTAGTAGTAGAGGCCAATCGCGGAGCCGATAACGACACCGGCAGTCAGCCACCACAGGTGCGCCTGCACACCGACGGCCAGCACGTAGAACTTACCGATAAAGCCCAACGTCATCGGGATACCCGCCAGAGAGAGCATCATCACGGTCATTACCGCGGACAGAATTGGACGGTGCCAGAACAGACCACGGTAGGAGAACAGTGAATCGGCATCCGGACCACGGTACGGGCTGGACATCAGGCTCACCACGCCGAAGGCGCCGAGGCTGCTGAACAGGTAACCGGCCAGATACACGCCTACGGCTTCCATCGACATCTCACCGCTCTGCAGCGCAATCAGCTCCACCAGCAGGTAGCCCAGATGAGAGATGGACGAATAGCCCAGCAGACGCTTGATGTTGGTCTGGCTCAGCGCCATCAGGTTACCGAAGATGATGGAGACGAACGCGATGATGCCCAGCACCACGCGAACGGCTTCACTATCACCCACCGGGGCGTACAGGAACAGACGCATGACCACACCGAAGATAGCGATTTTGCTCGCCGTCGCCAGGAAGGTAGAGACCGGTGCAGGCGCACCCTGGTATACGTCTGGCGTCCACAGGTGGAACGGAACCAGAGAGAGCTTGAAGCCGAGGCCAACGATCATCATGCCCAGACCCGCCAGCAGCAGCGGCTCATGCAGCATGCCGTCGCCGAGGCTCTTGCCGAGCGCCATGAAGGAGAGGTTACCGGACTGAGCGTACAGCAGCGCAATACCAAACAGCAGGAAGGATGACGCGGCAGCAGACAGAATGGTGTACTTGATGCTCGCTTCCAGAGAGCGCTTCTGACGGAAGGCGTAACCAATCAGGCCGAACAGCGGCAGAGAGATCAGCTCAATACCGAGGAACAGCGCGGCCAGATGGTTGGCATTCGCCAGCAGAATGCCGCCCAGCGCGGCAATCAGTACCAGCAGGTAAAACTCTTCTTTGTTGTCGTTGTAGCCTTCAAGCCACGGGTAAGCAAAGGTACAGGTTGCCAGGCTCGCCAGCAGCACCAGCCCGGTATACAGCATGGCGTAACCGTCAACGCGCATCAGCGGCGTGACGTCCATCGCCCCGCCCTGGCCAACAAACCAGAGTGAGACTAACGCGGCATTCAGGCCGATGACCGACAGCGTGGCATTCAGGAAGTGATTGCGTCGCCACGCAATGGAGAGCATCACAACCACCACCGTCAATCCGACGATCAGCAGCGGTAGCAGCGCGATCAGTTGTTGTGGAGTTATTGTCATGGCGAATTACGGCCTTGTAGTAGAAACAGAATTAACAAACCACTGCTGGATATTGCCCATCGCGCTGTGCGAGGTATCCAGAATCGGCTGCGGGAAGAAGCCCAACAGCACCAGCAGTACGACCAGCAGCAGGATGATGAACAGCTCACGCAGCGACATCCCCGGCAGTTCTTGTGCAGCAATTTCGCTCTTCGCTTTACCGAAGTAAGCGCGGTGCAGCATCGCCAGCGAGTACACGGAAGCGAACACCAGACCAAAGGTGGAGATCACGGTAATCACCGGTACCACTTTGAAGCTGCCGAACAGAATCATGAATTCGCCGACGAAGTTACCGGTGCCCGGCATCCCCAGGGTAGCCACCGCGAAGAACATGGAGAGCGCTGGCAGCCATTTAATTTTGCTCCACAGGCCACCCATCATACGCATGTCGCGGGTGTGCAGACGTTCATACAGCTGGCCGCACAGGATGAAGAGACCGGCTGCGGACAGACCGTGCGCAATCATCTGGATCACCGCGCCCTGGTACGCCAGCTGGCTGCCGGTGTAGATAGCAATCAGCACGAAGCCCATGTGGGAAACGGAGGTATAAGCAATCAGACGCTTGATGTCGTATTGCGTGAAGGCCATCCAGGCACCGTAGAAGATACCGATCACACCCAGCCACATGGCAATCGGAGCGAACTCCGCGGAGGCATTCGGGAACAGCGGCAGTGCGAAACGCAGCAGACCGTAGGCCGCCGTTTTCAGCAGGATGCCCGCCAGGTCAACGGAACCCGCCGTTGGTGCCTGGGAGTGCGCGTCTGGCAGCCAGCCGTGCAGAGGAACCACCGGCATTTTCACCGCGAAGGCAATGAAGAAGCCCAGCATCAGCAGGTATTCAACGCCGTGTGACATCGGGGTCTTCAGCAGGTCTTCGTAGTTGAAGGTCCAGGTGCCGGTTGCGTTGTGATGAACGAACACCAGCGCCAGAATGGCAATCAGCATTACCAGACCGCTCGCCTGGGTATAGATGAAGAACTTGGTTGCCGCCGTGATACGCGTTTTACCGTCGGACGCCTTGTGGCCCCACAGCGCGATCAGGAAGTACATCGGCACCAGCATCATCTCCCAGAAGAAGAAGAACAGGAACATGTCGATGGCAAGGAACACGCCGATCACGCCGCCCAGGATCCACATCAGGTTCAGGTGGAAGAAGCCCTGGTATTTTTCGATTTCTCGCCAGGAGCAGAGTACCGCCAGAACGCCGAGCAGACCGGTCAGCACCACCATCAGCAGCGACAGACCGTCAATCGCCAGGTGGATCGTAATGCCGAAACGCGGGATCCACGGCAGGATGAACTCAGACTGCCACTGCGGAATGCCCGCAGACTGGGTCAGTGAGTAACCGCCCTGCAACCACAGTTGCAGGCCAAGCGCGAGCGTCAATCCCATGGTGATCAGCGCGATCCAGCGCGGCATCTTCACGCCAAAGCGTTCGGTCTGCCAGCACAGGAAGCCGCCGATGAAGGGAATTAATATTAGCCAGGGTAGTAACATGGCGATTTACATTCCTTTTTAAGGCCCCCAGCAGGGGCCTGATTTTCAACGAATTCGAATAAAATTCACTTAACGATCAACGCAATACCATCAGCAGCGCCAGCACCACAACCGCACCGATGCTCATGGACGCCACATACCAACGCAGGTAACCGTTCTCGCTGTACAGCAGGCCTTTACCTGCAAAGCGGGAGAGGATCGCCGGGATGTTCATCAGGCTGTTCAGCGGGTCGCGCTTCAGCAGCCACGCAACGCCCAGGAACGGCTTAACGAAGATCATGTCGTACAGCCAGTCGAAGCCCCACGCGTTGTACCACCAGGTGCCCAGCAGGCGGCCCGGCGCACTGTTGGCCACGGCAGTGACCAGCGTACGTTTGCCCAGCCACAGCCATGCCGCAATCAGGATACCCGCGATAGCGACCACACCGGAGGTGATTTCAAGCGTCAGAACGCGACCGTGCTCAAGCTCGGTGGTGTCTGGCAGTACGCCCTGCAGCGGTGGCACAATCATCGCGCCAACGAAGGTGGACAGTACCAGCAGCACAATCAGCGGCAGGTGGTGGGTAATCCCCTTCCCTGCGTGAGCGTGAATTTGTTCTTTACCGTGGAATACGATGAAAATCATACGGAAGGTATACAGGGAGGTCATGAACGCACCGACCAGACCCGCAACCATCAGATTGATATGACCATTCGCCATAGCACCCGCAAGGATTTCGTCCTTACTGAAGAAGCCCGCGGTGATCAGCGGCAGTGCCGCCAGCGCCGCGCCGCCCACCAGGAAGCAGACATAGACCAGCGGGATGGACTTACGCAGTCCGCCCATCTTGAAGATGTTCTGCTCGTGATGGCAGGCCAGAATCACCGAACCGGATGAGAGGAACAGCAGCGCTTTGAAGAACGCGTGCGTCATCAGGTGGAAAATGGCCGCGTCCCACGCCTGAACACCCAGCGCCAGGAACATGTAACCAATCTGGCTCATGGTGGAGTACGCGAGAACGCGCTTGATGTCGGTCTGAACCAGCGCGGCAAAGCCTGCCAGCACCAGCGTGACCGCACCGACGATACCCACCAGATGCAGAATTTCCGGAGTCATCAGGAACAGGCCATGAGTACGCGCAATCAGGTAAACACCGGCGGTGACCATGGTCGCGGCGTGGATCAGCGCGGAGACAGGGGTTGGACCCGCCATCGCGTCGGCCAGCCATGTCTGCAGCGGCAGCTGCGCGGATTTACCCACGGCACCACCCAGCAGCATCAGCGTTGCCCACCACAGCATGTTATTGCCTGCCTCGAAGTGTGCTGGCGCCAGTTCCACCATCTCGCGGAAGTTCAGCGTGCCCAGTTCGTTGTAGAGAATGAACAGCGCGAACGCGAGGAAGACGTCACCCACGCGGGTCACGACGAACGCTTTCATGGCCGCTGCGCCATTCTTCGGATCGGTATAGTAGAAACCGATCAGCAGGTAAGAGCACAGGCCCACGCCTTCCCAGCCCAGATACATCAGCAGCAGGTTATCGGCCAGCACCAGAACCACCATGCTGGCAATAAACAGGTTGGTGTAGGCGAAGAAGCGGGAGTAACCCTCTTCACCGCGCATGTACCAGGAGGCAAACATGTGGATCAGGAAGCCGACGCCGGTGACCACGGAGAGCATGGTCAGCGAGAGACCGTCCAGCACCAGGTTGAAACCGATGTTGAAATCACCGACCGACATCCAGGTCCACAGCGGCACGCTGAAAGGCTGGCGTCCGTTGTTAAAGAAGTCGATACCCGCATACGCTGTGACCAGCGCGGCCAGGCCGACAGAGCCCATGCCAACGGTCGCGGACAGATTCTCAGACCAGCGGCCGCGAGAAAACGCCAGCAGCACGAAGCCAATCAGCGGAAAAATAATGGTTAAGGCAAGCATATTCATCCACGCAACTCACTTACTGAATCGATGTTCAGATTCTGGCGGCGACGATGGAGCTGCAGCAACAGCGCCAGGCCAATACTCGCTTCAGCAGCCGCGAGGCTGATGGCGAGAATGTACATCACCTGACCATCGGTCTGGCCCCAGTAGCTTCCGGCGACCACGAAGGCCAGCGCGGAGGCGTTAATCATGATTTCCAGGCCGATCAGCATAAACAGCAGATTACGGCGGATAACCAGACCGGTCAGACCCAGAACGAATAAAATCGCAGCGAGGATCAGTCCATGTGTTAAGGGGATCATGCGCGCTCCTCCGTTTTTCTTTTCGCGCGGTCGTCAGTGCGGTTGCTCAGCACCTCGCCAGCACGCTCTTCGCGGCCAACGTGGAAAGCCACAACCAGGCCTGCCAGCAGCAGCATAGAGGCCAGTTCCACCGCCAGAACGTATGGGCCAAAGAGCGTGATACCCACCTCTTTCGCACCAATTGGCGTGCCGTCGATGCCCTGATCGTTCACGCCCAGAATGGCGTAAACGATCACCACCAGCATGATGGCCGACAAAATTGCCGGGCCAATCCACACCTGCGGTTTTAACCACTGACGTTCCTGCTCAATTTCAGAGCCGCCCAGGTTCAGCATCATCACGACGAACACGAACAGCACCATGATGGCCCCGGCGTAAACGATGATTTCCAGCGCACCGGCGAAGTGCGCGCCCAGCGCGAAGAACACCCCGGAAATAGCCAGCAGCGAAATGATTAAGTACAGCAGCGCATGCACCGGATTGGTGTGCGTAATCACTCGCAGCGTAGCCAGGATGGCGATAAGGCCACAGATATAAAAAGCGAATTCCATTGCCCTCTCCTTACGGTAACAGGCTCTTGACGTCGATAGGCTTAGCTTCGTTCTCTGCTTCGCCCTTATCTTTGCCGTCGATTGCCATACCCGCCATCCGGTAGAAGTTATATTCCGGGTATTTGCCCGGACCGGAAATCAGCAGATCCTCTTTCTCGTACACCAGGTCCTGACGCTTGTACTCACCCAGCTCAAAGTCTGGAGTCAGCTGAATCGCCGTGGTTGGGCACGCTTCTTCACACAGACCGCAGAAGATGCAGCGTGAGAAGTTGATGCGGAAGAACTCAGGGTACCAGCGGCCGTCTACCGTCTCGGCTTTCTGCAGAGAGATACAGCCGACCGGACACGCTACCGCACACAGGTTACAGGCAACGCAGCGCTCGGAACCGTCCGGGTCTCGCGTCAGCACGATACGGCCACGGTAGCGCGGCGGCAGATATACCGGCTCTTCCGGGTACATCCGGGTTTCGCGTTTAGCAAACGCGTGCAGGCCGATCATCCAGATACTGCGTACCTGGGTACCGAAACCTACCAGTAATTCTTTTAAGGTCATGGTCTATAGCCCCTTATGGCTGCTGCCAGAGAATGACAGCTGCCGTTACCAACAAGTTGACGAGCGTCAGCGGCAGGCACACTTTCCAGCCGAAGGACATTACCTGGTCATAACGTGGACGCGGTAACGCTGCGCGAATCAAAATGAACATCATCATGAAGAACGCGGTTTTCAGCGCGAACCAGATGAACGGCGGTAAGAACGGGCCATGCCAGCCACCAAAGAACAGCGTTACCATCAACGCGGAAATGGTGACGATACCGATGTACTCGCCCACAAAGAACAGACCGAACTTCATGCCGGAATATTCAATGTGGTAACCGTCGGCCAGTTCCTGTTCGGCTTCCGGCTGGTCAAACGGGTGACGGTGACACACGGCCACGCCCGCGATAGCAAAGGTAATAAACCCAAAGAACTGCGGGATAACGTTCCAGATGTCGGCCTGGTTGTTGACGATGTCGGTCATGTTGAATGAACCGGCCTGCGCCACCACGCCCATCAGGGAGAGTCCCAGGAACACTTCGTAGCTCAGCGTCTGCGCGGAAGCACGCATCGCACCCAGCAGCGAGTATTTGTTGTTACTGGACCAGCCTGCGAACAGGACCGCGTAAACCGCGAGACCTGCCATCATCAGGAAGAACAGAATGCCGATGTTCAGGTCAGCGACCACCCAGGTCGGGCTGACCGGAACGATAGCAAACGCCAGCAGCAGCGAGGTGAAGGCGATCATCGGTGCCAGAGTAAAGATCACGCGATCCGAGAAGCGAGGGATCCAGTCCTCTTTAAAGAACATCTTGATCATGTCCGCGACCAGCTGGAGTGAACCACCCCAGCCCACGCGGTTCGGTCCGTAACGGTTCTGGAACAGACCGAGCAGACGACGTTCACCAAAGCTCATGAACGCGCCGCAGGTGACCACCACCAGCAGGATAACAATCGCTTTCAGAATGCTCAGCAGGATGTCGATAAGATCCGGCGTTAACCAACTCATGCTTTTGCCTCCTGCAGATTATCAAGACGCGCACCCGCCAGAACCGGCGCGATGCCAGGCATACCCATCGGCAGACCGACCTGCCCTGCTGTCAGATTTTCAGAAATAATCAGCGGCAGGCTGATGGTCTGGCCGTCATAGCTAAAGGCGATGTTCGCGCCCGCGTTAACGCCAAGCTTCGCGGCATCCGCCGGGTTAAGCTTGATGTAAGGCTGCGGCATACGGGTCTGGAAGACCGGTGAACGCTGGGACAGCTCGTCGCTACCGAACAGATGGTAGTACGGGGCAATACGCCACTGACCATCCTGAGCCTGGAAGCTCGCCGGGACGGTGGTGAAGAAGTCCAGACCGGTTTCGGAAGCTTCAATCAGACGCACGCCCGGATCGCCGTGGCGCAGGGAGCCGCCCACTTCAGCCTGGAACTTGTTCCACGCCTGCGGGGAGTTCCAGCCCGGAGCCCATGCGAACGGGATTTGCGAACGCGGGGCAGACGGCTGGTTGTTCCCTTCCATGGAGAAGGCGAACATGGTGTCTTTATCCTGCGGCTGGCGCGGTTCGTGTACGCTGATGTTGGCGCGCATAGCGGTACGGCCGCTGTAGCGGTGCGGTTCACGCGCCAGCTTCTGGCCGCGAATGCGGAAGCTGGCTTCAGGCGCGGCATCTTTAATGCCTGCCAGCTGAGGCAGTTTTTCCACCACCGCGTCGATAACGTGGTCGAGCTGCGTCCAGTCCACTTCACGGCTCTGCACGGTGCTGTGCAGGGAGTGCAGCCAGCGCCAGCTTTCCAGCATCACGGTGTTGCTGTCGTAATATGCCGGGTCGTAAACCTGGAAGAAACGCTGCGCGCGGCCTTCGTTGTTGATAACGGTACCGTCGCTTTCTGCAAAGCTTGCCGCAGAGAGCACCAGATGCGCTTTGTCCATGATCGCGGTGCGCTGATGGTCAATCACCATCACCAGCGGCGCTTTGGAGAGCGCAGCGTCAACGCGAGCGGCAGACGCGTGGCGGTGCAGATCGTTTTCCAGCACCACAACGGCGTCAGCGGCACCGGATTCCAGTTCGCTTAACGCTTCTTCCAGCGAGCCGCCGCCAATCATGCCCAGACCGATGCTGTTTACCGCACGGGCAATCATGGTCACGCCAACGTCTGCACCGCGGCCTTTCAGGGCTTTGGCAACGTTCGCGGCGGCCTGAATGATCTCCGCGCTTCCGGCGTTGGTTCCGGAGATAATCAGCGGTTTCTTCGCACCTGCGAGGGCCTGAACAATCACGTCGACCTTGTTTTGCAGGTCGCGATCCAGCTCAACGGCCGGTGAGCTGTTGTCCAGCGCGTGGGCAATGGCAAAGCCAAGACGCGCCTGGTCTTCAACCGGCGCGCAGTAGGTCCACGCGGCGATATCGTCCAGACGGGTGTTGTCGACGTTGGTCACAAACAGAGGGTGCTTCGCGCGCTGGCCGATGTTGAGGATCGCCGCAATCTGCCAGTCAGCCACTTTCTGCGCCGCTGCCATTTCACGTGCTTTACCCTTCACCGCCTGACGAACCGCCAGGGCCGCGCGGGCGCCGGTCTGCGTCAGGTCTTCACCCAGCACCAGAACCGCATCATAGGATTCAATTTCGCGCAGCGCAGGGGTATGGATACCACCTTCACGCAGCACTTTCAGTACCAGCTGCAGACGTTCCTGCTCGCCCTGGGCGATGCCGGTGTAGAAGTTTTCCGCTCCAACCAGCTCGCGCAGCGCGAAGTTGCTTTCGATGCTGGCGCGCGGGGAGCCGATACCGATCACTTTCTTCGACTGGCGCAGAATATCTGCCGCGCCCTGCATCGCCTGTTCAGCGTTCAGGGTAATGACGTCGTCGCCACGGCGCTGAACCGGCTGACGCGGACGGTCTTTCAGGTTCACATAGCCATAGCCGAAACGACCGCGGTCGCACAGGAAGTAGTGGTTTACGGTACCGTTGTAACGGTTTTCGATACGACGCAGTTCGCCGTAGCGCTCACCCGGGCTGGTGTTACAGCCGAGGGAACACTGCTGGCAGATGCTTGGCGCAAACTGCATGTCCCATTTACGGTTGTAACGCTCGGAGTGGGTTTTATCCGTGAATACGCCGGTCGGACAGATTTCTACCAGGTTACCGGAGAATTCGCTCTCCAGCACGCCGTCTTCCGGACGGCCGAAGTAGACGTTGTCGTGCGCGCCATAGACGCCCAGATCCTGACCATCTGCATAGTCTTTGTAGTAACGCACGCAGCGGTAGCAGGCGATGCAGCGGTTCATTTCGTGAGAGATGAACGGCCCCAGATCCTGGTTACGGTGGGTACGCTTGGTAAAGCGATAGCGACGGAAACTGTGACCGGTCATCACGGTCATATCCTGAAGGTGGCAGTTACCGCCCTCTTCACAAACCGGACAGTCGTGCGGGTGGTTGGTCATCAACCACTCCACCACGCTTTCGCGGAACTGTTTGGCTTCTTCGTCATCAATCGAAATAAAAGTGCCTTCGGTGGCTGGCGTCATACAGGACATCACCAGGCGACCACGCGTGTCTTCCGCGTTTTGATATTGCTTCACCGCACACTGGCGGCAAGCACCGACGCTGCCCAGCGCCGGATGCCAGCAAAAGTACGGAATATCGAGGCCAAGAGACAGACAAGCTTCCAGCAGGTTGTCCGCCCCGTTGACTTCGTATTCTTTGCCGTCTACATGAATCGTAGCCATTAGCATGCTTCCAGTTGGCTCAGTCGAAACCGAGCGTTAATCAAAATTCTTGTCGTTACCAGCGCGCTTTCAGCAGGTTCGGCTGAATACCATTGATCGAATGGGTATTGCTGAACGGCTGCTTGATGCCTGCTTCGAATTCGTCGCGGAAATATTTAATCGCGCTCTGCAGCGGCTCGACGGCACCCGGTGCGTGGGCGCAGAAGGTTTTACCTGGCCCTAAGAATCGACACAGTTGCTCAAGCGTCTCGATATCGCCAGGCTGGCCTTCGCCGCGCTCGATTGCACGCAGGATCTTCACGCTCCACGGCAGACCGTCACGGCACGGTGTACACCAGCCGCAGGACTCACGGGCAAAGAACTCTTCCAGGTTACGCACCAGCGAGACCATGCCGATCTCGTGGTCGACGGCCATCGCCAGCGCCGTACCCAGACGGCTGCCTGCTTTACCAATGCTTTCGAATTCCATCGGCAGGTCAAGGTGGGCTTCGGTCAGGAAGTCCGTCCCTGCCCCGCCCGGCTGCCAGGCTTTAAATTTCAGGCCATCGCGCATGCCGCCGGCGTAGTCTTCAAGAATTTCGCGTGCGGTGGTACCGAACGGCAGTTCCCAGACGCCAGGGTTTTTAACGCGACCGGAGAAGCCCATCAGTTTGGTACCGGCATCTTTGCTTGAGGAGATGCCCTGATACCACTCCACGCCGTTGGCGAGGATAGCCGGGACGTTACACAGGGTTTCGACGTTGTTTACGCAGGTCGGTTTACCCCACACGCCGGAGCTTGCCGGGAACGGTGGCTTGGAACGCGGGTTCGCACGGCGGCCTTCCAGGGAGTTAATCAGCGCAGTTTCTTCACCGCAGATGTAACGCCCGGCACCGGTGTGCACGAACAGTTCGAAGTCAAACCCGGTACCCAGGATGTTTTTACCCAGAAGGCCGGCTTCGGTGGCTTCGGCAATCGCGCGACGCAGGTTTTCTGCCGCTTCGATGTACTCACCGCGCAGGAAGATGTAGCCACGGTACGCTTTCAGCGCAAACGCGGAGATCAGCATGCCTTCCACCAGCAGGTGCGGCAGCTGCTCCATCAGCAGGCGGTCTTTATAGGTGCCTGGCTCCATTTCATCGGCGTTACACAGCAGGTAACGGATGTTCATGGATTCGTCTTTTGGCATCAGGCTCCACTTCAGACCGGTGGAGAAGCCCGCGCCGCCGCGGCCTTTCAGGCCGGAATCTTTCACCGCATTAACGATGTCGTCCGGCGCCATGCCGCCGAGGGCTTTACGCGCACCGGCATAGCCGTTTTTGCTCTGGTATTCGTCGAGCCATACCGGCTGTTTGTCATCGCGCAGACGCCAGGTCAGCGGATGCGTCTCAGCAGTACGAATTACAGTTTTCATTTGTACTGCTCCAGCAGGTCAGGAATCGCTTCCGGCGTCAGATGGCTGTGAGTGTCCTCATCAATCATCATGGTCGGCCCCTTGTCGCAGTTACCCAGGCAGCAGGTTGGCAGCAGAGTAAAGCGTCCATCGAACGTGGTCTGGCCCGGCTTGATATTGAGCTTTTTCTCAATCGCAGCCTGAATGCCCTGATAGCCGGTAATGTGGCAGACGACGCTGTCACAGTAGCGGATCACATGGCGGCCTACCGGCTGACGGAAGATCTGGCTGTAGAACGTAGCTACGCCCTCTACGTCACTTGCCGGAATGCCCAGCACTTTTGCGATCTCGTAAATCGCCCCATCCGGCACCCAACCACGCTGTTTCTGTACGATTTTCAGCGCTTCAATGGACGCCGCACGCGGGTCTTCGTAGTGGTGCATCTCGTGCTCAATGGCGGCACGCTCTGCTTCACTCAGCTCAAAAGCCTCGGTTTGTGGTTGTTGATTCTCGTGCATAATTAGCGGTCCACATCTGACATAACAAAATCGATACTACCCAGATACACAATCAGGTCAGAGACCAGACTGCCGCGGATGGCGGACGGGATCTGCTGCAGGTGCGCAAAGCTCGGCGTACGCACGCGGGTACGGTAGCTCATGGTGCTGCCGTCACTGGTCAGGTAGTAACTGTTAATACCCTTGGTCGCTTCAATCATCTGGAAGGATTCTTGCGCCGGCATGACCGGGCCCCAGGAAACCTGCAGGAAGTGGGTGATCAGGGTTTCGATATGCTGCAGCGTGCGCTCTTTCGGCGGCGGCGTCGTCAGCGGGTGATCCGCCTTGAACGGGCCTTCCGGCATGTTGTTGAGGCACTGCTCAAGGATGCGCAGACTCTGGCGCAGCTCTTCCACTTTCAGCATCACGCGGGTGTAGCAGTCGGAAACACCGCCGCCAACCGGGACTTCAAAGTCGAAGTTCTCGTAGCCAGAGTAAGGACGGGCTTTACGCACGTCGAAATCAATACCGGTCGCACGCAGACCTGCACCTGTGGTACCCCACTCCAGCGCTTCTTTCGCGCCGTAGGCAGCAACGCCCTGGGAACGGCCTTTCAGGATGGTGTTGCGCAGCGCGGCTTTCTCGTAAGACGCCAGACGCTTCGGCATCCAGTCGAGGAATTCACGCAGCAGGCGGTCCCAGCCGCGCGGCAGATCGTGCGCCACACCGCCAATACGGAACCAAGCCGGGTGCATACGGAAGCCGGTAATCGCTTCCACCAGATCGTAGATTTTCTGACGGTCGGTAAAGGCGAAGAAGACCGGGGTCATCGCGCCGACGTCCTGAATGAACGTGGAGATGTACAGCAGGTGGCTGTTGATGCGGAACAGTTCAGACAGCATAACGCGAATCACGTTAACGCGATCCGGTACGGTGATGCCTGCCAGTTTCTCAACGGCCAGCACGTATGGCATTTCGTTTACGCAGCCGCCGAGGTACTCGATACGGTCGGTATACGGAATGTAGCTGTGCCAGGACTGACGCTCGCCCATCTTCTCAGCACCGCGGTGGTGGTAGCCGATGTCAGGAACGCAGTCGACAATCTCTTCGCCATCAAGCTGAAGAATAATACGGAATGCACCGTGCGCAGACGGGTGGTTCGGACCGAGGTTGAGGAACATGAAGTCCTCGTTTTCAGTACCGCGCTTCATGCCCCAGTCTTCCGGCTTGAAGGTCAGCGCTTCCATCTCCAGATCCTGCTTGGCTTTGGTCAGCTCAAACGGATCGAATTCGGTCGCACGTGCCGGGTAGTCTTTACGCAGCGGGTGGCCGGTCCAGGTCTGCGGCATCATGATGCGCGTCAGGTGCGGGTGGCCGTCGAAGGTCATGCCGAACATTTCCCAGGTTTCACGCTCATACCAGTTAGCGTTCGGGAAAAGTTTGGTGATCGTCGGCAGATGCATGTCGTTTTCAGACAATGCCACCTTGAGCATGATATCCGTGTTGCGGTCTATTGAGATCAGGTGGTAGAAAACGGAAAAATCCGCAGCAGGGAGACCCTGGCGGTGCGTTCTCAGACGTTCGTCCATGCCGTGTAAGTCAAACAGCATGACGTAAGGTTTTGGCAATTTCTTGAGGAAATCGACAACTTCCAGCAATTGTTCACGCTTCACCCAAACAACGGGTACCCCGGTGCGGGTCGCCTGAACGGTAAAGGCATCCGGCCCAAAACGGTTGCGCAGTTCGCCAATAACGGGGTCATCAAGATGATCCCGGGTCTGCCAGGCGGCTTCTTGCGCGGTTAAGTCGGTCATATTGTTCACCATTGCAAATGGTCCGTGGTGACTGTTAAGCCTGGCTTCGCGCTATTTGAGTAGTGATATGCGAAGGTTTTCTCCAGGCCTACAGGCGCAAATTAAATTTCGTCAGGCGTACGCAGGTTGGTGACGGCAATACGTTCACCACGTTTACGCTCGCGCTCGGACTGCATGTTCGCGCGATAGACACCCTGATCGCCAACAACCCATGAGAGTGGGCGACGTTCTTTACCGATAGACTCCTGCAGCAGCATCAGCGCCTGCATATAGGCTTCTGGGCGCGGCGGGCAGCCCGGGATGTAAACATCCACCGGAATGAACTTATCAACGCCCTGCACAACGGAATAAATGTCGTACATACCGCCGGAGTTTGCACATGCGCCCATGGAAATAACCCATTTTGGCTCCAGCATCTGGTCATACAGACGCTGAATAACAGGTGCCATTTTGGTAAAGCAGGTACCGGCCACCACCATCAGGTCAGCCTGACGTGGGGAAGCACGCAGTACCTCGGCCCCAAAACGCGCAACGTCATGCACCGCAGTGAATGACGTCACCATTTCAACGTAGCAGCAAGAAAGGCCAAAGTTGTATGGCCAGATGGAGTTCTTACGACCCCAGTTGACCATATCGTGCATGGCATGTTCGAGTTTGCCCATATACACGCTTTTATTGACTTCTTGCTCCAGGGGGTCGGTTACGATCTCCTGTTTTTGCAGGGGGTAACGGTCATTCTCACCGTTAGGATCTATGCGGGTGAGCGTATAATCCATCTTATTGCCTCGCTGTTACTGCTGACGATTAGAGATACTGTTTTCCGGGTTGATGTGTTCACGACGTGAACGCGCAGGCGTCCAGTCAAGCGCGCCAATACGCACCAGATAAACCAGACCGGCCAGTAGCACTAAAATGAAAATTGCGGCCTCGACAAAGCCCACCCAACCACTTTCGCGAATGGAGGTCGACCATGCGAACAGGTAAAGCGCTTCCACGTCGAAGATGACGAAGAACATCGCTACCAGATAGAACTTGGCAGACAGGCGTAAGCGAGCGGACCCTACTGAATCAATACCTGATTCGAAAGGTGTGTTTTTGTGCCTTGCACGGGCGCGACCGCCCAGGAACCAGCCGCCGACTAACATCAGGCAGCACAGGCCAATGGCTACAATAAGAAAGATTGCGAATGCCCAGTGATGAGCGATGACTTCTGTGGATGTTGACATACTCATTGCTTACTCATCAAAAGTGATACCGACGACACTGCTCTTGCTGGCAGATGGGCATCACATCGATTCATGGGGAGGAACAAATAACCTTACACTAACTGTCTGAAATGAGACGTAGACAGCAAAATGATGGGGTTTTTTACTCCTTTCTATAACCTATTGTCAACTTTAACAAAGGTTTCTTCACATTAAATTACATCGAGCGATTCTCATTAACATTTGGTGCCCTTTAACCCTGGTGGTTACCTGACTTTTCGTCAAATGCATGTTGTTGAATCGTGTCCGTTTTGGAAGTAAAAAAAATAACCCTCCTATTTTGACAGGATTTGCCAACGATTCCTCCCCCCAAATAGGAGTATTTTCTTGATCTGAGACACGCTTTTGTTAATTCACCCAAAAAACCGGCAACATATTTGCTGCTTTTTTAACATCAAGGGGTTATGGATGAAGTTAGACCGGAAAGTGAACAAGATTTAAGCAGAAGCATTTATTCCCTTGATATGTATGTTTTATTTATGAAAACCCTGTAACGAAAGAGGATAATAATGGCAAAAAAAAGCCACTGCGTGCGAAAACGGCACGAGTGGCTTTTTTTTACACTTACAATTTGTTACCAGAATTTTGAGCTTTTGATCACTCAAAGTCACCTTCAACGATCAGGGAATCATCCCCCCCTTCGGAGGTAACATGCTCGAACTGCCATGGGTTATGGTAATTTTCCATCGCCTCAAACACCACCTTCGCCAGCTCGTTATGACTGGACGCGTTATGGCAAAGCAGATACTCGGTATCCGGCAGCGCTGGGAGACCATCAGATTTACCGAGAACGCGCAGATCGGGGCTCATCATCTCTACCGGACGGGCCGTTACGCCAAGACCCGCTTTCACGGCGGCACGCACCGCGGGCAGCGTGGACGCTACATAGGCCAGACGCCACGGAATGTTGGCTTCATTTAACGCCGTAAGCACCATATCCCGGAAAGGACTCGGATCGTCCAGTAAAACCAGCGGTACGGGTTCCCCTTTTTGCAACACGTATTCCGCTGCGCAATACCAGTGCGTTGGCGATGTGCGCAAGGTCAGACAATCAAACTGTCCGGGACGATGCGTCGTGACCACCAGGTCGACCTTGTTCTCATTTAACATCTCAACCATAAAGGCATTACGCTTTACGCTCACATCCAGCGCAAGCTTCGGATAAACCGAGCTAATTCGGTTGAGAAGAAACGGCAATATTGTATCCGCTGACTCATCAGATGCCCCTAAGGTTAACACCCCCTGAAGGTTGCTAAACATTAATGACATACATGCTTCATCATTAAAGCGAAGAATTTTCCTGGCATAACCCAGTAGCTGAATACCGTGTTCCGTTAAGAGCTTATTACGCCCGTGACGGGCAAAAAGCTCTTTCCCAACCAGTTGCTCCAGCCGCTGCATTTGCTGGCTAACGGCGGACTGAGTTCGGCAGACGGCGGCAGCAGCTGCTGCAAAAGTGTTGAGATCGGCGACCGCAACAAACGTTCTCAGCAGATCGAGGTCGAGATTCATTATCGGACGATTTGCATTTATCATATCTATTCACTTTCAGGTTGCTCGTGCGGAGCTGCCCGGGTTGAAGCTGTGTGTAACAGTTAAGCAATTCCTTCTGAAGGTTTTCCCTCGCATCCCGGCCCGGCAGACTGCCTGACAGATAGTTATTGTGCTGCTTTATATCAACAGTCAGAAAGCACGTTTCATGACGTTATTTTTATTCTCTTAAACGTTCAGGATATTTAGATGTACGCAGGGTTATGTAAATTACATTAAAGGCGTAACACTTTTTCTGCCATCTTTTTCGCAGCGCTGTCAACGTAGCAGGAGATGTTTGACACATTCCAGCCAGAGATAACTCCAACAATAACAATCAATTAAACCGGAAAATCAGTTTCAAAAATGCAAAACCACTGCATCTTTCTACTGCTTTCCGTATAGACATCTTAACCCAAATCCACTTTATTTATAAGTCTTATTGCAATATTAAGGATTAAAGAGGTTTGTTAAGCTTCTAAACTAATTTTATTAGAATTAACTAAAGTTGCATTTTGTTGGTTAATAATAAATAAATTTTAATTTAGATTATGGTCATTCATTAATAACACTTAACATTAATTTCACATGATTAACTTTTAGCCGCTCCGGGCTATTACTGCAAGGTCCCTTCAACACTCAGGTTTTACGAAATGTCACCCAGCGTAACTTCTGCTTGTTGTCTGCGCGTCTTTTATTTTCCATCAGAACAATATGCATCATTCACATAAATGTGCAGCACAATCAACCTTTATTTATGGTTTGTACATTACGTTAAGGCAGTGAAAGCGTCAGTCAATAGTTAAAAAGATTCATCACATTTTCGCTATGGGCACAAAATCTTCTTCTGCACACCCTTCAAAACGAAGCGTGGGGGGAGTACATTATTCCGTGCTGACTTCCACGGCAGGGAGTGGCAATAATAGCGAAAAGGTTAAAGGTTCATGTCCCCTATCGAAAAATCCAGCAAGCTAGATAACGTCTGTTATGACATCCGTGGCCCGGTTCTGAAAGAGGCAAAACGCCTTGAAGAAGAAGGCAACAAGGTTCTGAAGCTCAACATCGGCAACCCCGCGCCATTTGGTTTTGAAGCGCCGGATGAAATTCTGGTTGATGTGATCCGCAACCTGCCTACGGCACAAGGCTATTGTGACTCAAAGGGACTTTACTCCGCCCGTAAAGCCATTATGCAGCACTACCAGGCGCGCGGTATGCGTGACGTTACCGTCGAAGATATCTATATCGGCAACGGCGTCTCCGAACTTATTGTTCAGGCCATGCAGGCGCTGCTGAACAGCGGTGACGAAATGCTGGTTCCCGCGCCGGACTATCCGCTGTGGACCGCTGCCGTATCGCTCTCCAGCGGTAAAGCGGTACATTATCTTTGCGACGAATCCTCTGACTGGTTCCCGGATCTGGACGACATTCGCGCGAAAATCACGCCTCGCACGCGTGGGATTGTGATCATCAACCCGAACAACCCGACGGGCGCGGTCTATTCAAAAGAGCTGCTGATGGAGATCGTGGAGATCGCCCGCCAGCACAACCTGATCATCTTCGCTGACGAAATCTACGACAAGATCCTTTACGACGCGGCGCAGCACCACTCTATCGCCGCGCTGGCGCCCGACCTGCTTACCGTCACCTTTAACGGACTGTCTAAAACCTACCGCGTGGCCGGTTTCCGTCAGGGCTGGATGGTGCTGAACGGCCCGAAAAAGCACGCAAAAGGCTATATTGAAGGGCTTGAGATGCTGGCGTCGATGCGTCTTTGCGCCAACGTGCCTGCTCAGCACGCGATCCAGACGGCGCTGGGCGGCTACCAGAGCATCAGCGAGTTTATCGTCCCTGGCGGTCGCCTGTACGAACAGCGTAACCGCGCATGGGAACTGATCAACGATATCCCGGGCGTCTCCTGCGTGAAGCCGAACGGGGCGCTGTATATGTTCCCGAAAATTGACGCGAAGCGCTTCAATATCCACGACGATCAGAAAATGGTGCTCGATTTCCTGTTGCAGGAAAAAGTGCTGCTGGTTCAGGGGACGGCGTTTAACTGGCCGTGGCCGGACCACGTGCGTATCGTGACCCTGCCACGTGAAGACGATCTCGAAATGGCTATCAGCCGCTTCGGGCGATTCCTCTCTGGATACCATCAGTAATCTTAAAATCAGGCTACTTCGGTAGCCTGATTTGCATCTTCCCTCCCCTCCCCGCACAATGAAGTCCTGTCGCAGTGAAGACAAAAGGTAACCTATGAGTCAGAGCCATTTCTTTGCCCACCTCTCCCGCCTGAAACTGATCAACCGCTGGCCGCTGATGCGCAACGTGCGTACAGAGAACGTGTCTGAGCATAGTCTTCAGGTTGCTATGGTTGCTCATGCGCTGGCTGCCATTAAGAATCGCAAATTTAACGGGCAGGTGAATGCCGAGCGCATCGCTTTGCTGGCGATGTACCACGACGCATCAGAGGTGCTGACCGGCGACCTGCCTACGCCAGTGAAATATTTCAATTCTCAGATTGCTCAGGAATATAAGGCTATCGAGAAGATTGCCCAGCAGAAGCTTATCG
This sequence comes from Enterobacter cloacae complex sp. P27C, assembly GCF_014895705.1. NCBI lineage: Bacteria > Pseudomonadati > Pseudomonadota > Gammaproteobacteria > Enterobacterales > Enterobacteriaceae > Enterobacter > Enterobacter cloacae complex sp. P27C. The sequence continues at coordinate 280,757 of NZ_JADBQB010000003.1, read as the reverse complement.
AGATGGTGCCCGAAGAGCTACGCGATATCTTTGAACCGCTCATCGACGAGCATCAGTATACGGAAGATGAAAAGTCGCTGGTCAAACAGGCCGACGCGCTGTGCGCCTATCTGAAGTGTCTGGAAGAGCTGTCTGCGGGCAATAATGAGTTTTTACTGGCAAAAACGCGTCTGGAAAAAACGCTAGAATCCCGCCGCAGCGAAGAGATGGACTACTTCATGCAGGTATTTGTGCCGAGCTTCCATCTATCGCTGGACGAGATTAGCCAGGATTCACCGTTGTAATTTTAGCCGGGTGGCGGCTTCGCCTTACCCGGCCTACGTTTCTGCGCTCACGCTAAAACGGGAATAACACCGGAATTAACACCACGCACACCACCATCACCAGCACGGTGAACGGCACGCCCAGCTTCACGAAATCGCTGAACTTATAATTCCCCGGCCCCAGCACCAGCGTGTTCACCGGCGATGAAACCGGCGTCATAAACGCCGCGGATGCCGCCATCGCGACCATCATCGCAAACGGGTACGGCGACACGCCCATAGATTTCGCCATCGCCAGCGCAATGGGCGCCATCAGCACCGCCGTCGCGGTATTCGAGATAAATAACCCTATCGTGGCGCACATGACAAACAGACAGACCATCATCATGTACGGTCCATACCCGCCGCCCACGTCCATCAAGCCTTTTACGATCAGATCCACCCCGCCGGTTTTTTGCAGTGCCAGGGCAAAGGGCATCATCCCGACGATAAGAATAATGCTCGGCCAGTGAATGGCTTTATACGCGCTTTCGGCGTCAATGCAGCGGAATTTCCCCATCAGCAGGCAGGCGATAATGGCTGCGACCGGATTAGGGATTTCATCGGTCAGCATCAGCGCCACCATCAGTACCAGACAGAAAATCGCATGGGGCGCCTGGCTGTGCGCCGGGGAGGCATCGCTCTCCTCGACCGGCATGTTGAGCACCACAAAATCACGCCCTTTTTGCCCGAGCTGGCTTATCAGCTTCCAGTTGCCGACCACGAGGAAGATATCTCCCAGCAGGATCGGCTCATCGACGACGGCCCCTTCCATCGCCACGCCATCACGCTTCAGCCCCACTACGTTCAGGCCATAGCGGGTACGGAAACCCATTTCACGCACGGTTTTACCCAGCAGTTCCGATTCCGGTATCAGCGACACTTCGGCCATCCCCACATCCAGCGCCTGGTCGGAGAAATACTCGCCGCGTAGCACCATCGGCTCCAGCAGCTGCTCGCTACAGAACTCTCGCAGATCCACGTCCGCCGTTGACATATCAATCAGCAGGACATCACGCGCGCGGAACTCTGATACCCCGTTCACGTTAACGATCACCCGACGAAAACGACGCCAGCGCTCAACCCCGATCACGTTCGCGCCATAACGCTCGCGCAGCTTAAGGTCGTCGAGCCGCTGGCCGACCATCGGCGAGCCGGGGCGAATGGCCAGACGGCGCGCCCGCCCGGTGAGGCGGTACTCTTTGATCAGATCGCGGAAGGTACGTCGCTTCCACCCCTCTTTATTCTTATCCTGTTTGTCGCCTTTGAGGGCAAAACGGGTCAGCAGCATGTAGACCACGCCCATCGCCAGAATCACCAGTCCAAGCGGGGTGACGCTGAAAAAGCTGAAGCCCTGAAACCCTTCACGAATCAGCTCGCTGTTGACAACCAGGTTCGGCGGCGTCGCCACCAGCGTCATCATTCCGCTGATCAAACCGGCAAAGCTCAGAGGCATCATCAGGCGCGACGGCGAGCTCTGCATCCGCATTGAAACGCTCAGCACCACCGGGATAAAAATAGCGACCACGCCCGTTGAGCTCATAAACGCCCCCAGCCCGGCGACCGTCAGCATCAGGTAGATCAGCATTTTGGTTTCACTGCTGCCGGCCACCTTAACCAGCCACGCGCCCATGATGGTCGCCACGCCGGTGCGAACAAGACCGTCGCCGATGATAAACAGGGCAGCTATAAGGATAACGTTGGGGTCGCTGAACCCGGAGAAGGCTTCCGGTAGCGTGAGCGTGCCGCTCAGCACAAACGCGACGATGACAAACAGGGCGACGGCATCCATGCGCACCTTGCCTGTGGCGAAGAGAATAATGGCGATTAAAAGCAGGCTCAGAACCCAGATCAGTTCACCGTTCACAACCTATCCTTGTCAGTGGAAGATGAGAAATTTTGCCATAAAAAAGCCCCAGCAGCGTGGGGCTATATCATGGGATTACATTTTTAGCGAGACGGTTACAACTCCGTCGGGCGCTTTTGACACCGCCAGCGCCGTCAGGGAATGAATCACAAAGTCCGCCTCGTCCAGGCGTGGAGATCCCGCCGGAACGTTAACGGCAATGACGTGGCTCCCGGCGTTCAGCCCGGCCAGCACGCCAGCGGCCGCATCTTCCACCACCACACACTCTGCAGGCGCGAAGCCCAGCATTTCTGCACCAAGCAGAAACGCATCCGGCTCCGGCTTGCCGCGTTTAACGCGCTCAGCCGTAATGAACACCTCAGGCTTCGGTAAACCGGCCGCCTTATGGCGGGCATGCGCGACCGGAACAGAGCCGGAGGTGACGATAGCCCACGGGATTTGCGCTTCATTCAGATGCTCAAGCAGTTCGCGCGCCCCGGGCAGCGCGGTAATGCCCTCGGTGTCGGTGGCCTCAATCTGCTCCAGGTATTTGAACTCCGCCTGGATCTCTTCCTCAGAACGCCCCGCTAAAAAGTGCCGCAATGAGGTAATGGCCTGTTTGCCATGGATAAAATTCAGCACGTCCTGATGGTCGATGCCGTGCCGGTCGGCCCAGTGGCACCAAGAACGCTCCACCACCGGCAGCGAATCCACCAGCGTACCGTCCAGATCAAACAGAAAACCTTTACACTGCACACGCACCTCCGTCAGGCATTAATGATTTGTTGAATTTCGTTGCTGCTTAAATGGTACTGACGCGGGCAGGCGTGCCACGCGCTCAGCATACGTTGATATTTATCCCACATGGGGGTTTGGGCGTTGAAGCCGTGCGTTCCCGCATCAAAATGGGTGTAGCGCCCTTCGGTGTTCACCATAAAGCGAACATAGCTCAGATAGCGCGCTTCCGTCGCGGCATCAAAGCCTAAAAAGGTCACGCGACGTTCGTCAATGGTCTGCTGGTCTTTGAGATTCGTCCAGGAGACGTGCAGAGCGTGATACATCTCCATAATGTCGATCACGATGCGGCAGGTTTCTTCTTTCAGCTCGCCAAACTCGCGGTCCAGTTCGCGCATTTGCAAACCAAAACCGCGTTCGACGATGGTTTGCAGGCGGCTGTAGCGCGCAGCGTTATCGGGATCAAGCATAGTCATCATCTTGTACTGGTTAGACAAAATCAGACGTTGAGCATGGGTCATTTCCATCTTTCGACTCCTGTAGCGCATTGCACTGTAAAAAAAAGACACGGTAACGGTGTGTTACTGTGCCTTCTTTTGTTAGTCGTTTCGATGATCAATCACAAGTCATCGAGGAATGTTTTATCCAGCTGCTTAAAAGCACGCTTTAACGTGTCCGCCAGCGCCTGGTAATCCGGCTTGCCTTCAACCGGGGCCAGCGCCTGCCCGGCCTCCTCCAGTTTTCCACGCACTTCATAAAACCAGTGTAAAATAGAAGGCGGAAGCGGCGTAATAGAGCGTTTGCCTAACCACCACAGCCCCTGCATCGGCAGGCTTAACGCGAAGAGCGCCGTTGCGACGGCAGGACCAAGCTGCCCACCGAGGGCGATTTGCCAGCACAGAGTAAAGATAGCGACCGGAGGCATAAAGCGAATCGCATAGCGCGTGGTGCGGATCGTGCGATTCTCAATAAACATCGGCGCAAGGCGCTTTTCCATTGGCCACGTCTTTGCGTAATGCTGTCCCCGACGAAACAGACTGAAAAAGCTCACGGACGGGATTTCGGGTGTCGACATGGCTGTACCTCAACTTCACATATAAAAATTAAAATTTTTGTGCAAAACCACAACAGGCTATGACAACGTTCAAAATATTTTGTCATCGCTACCCCGTATCGGGTATTCTGTGCCAGCCTGATAGGGCCGTAGACGAGAAGCGTTAACTCGTCAAATTATCGCATATTATGCCATTGTCTGAAAAATGTTCAAAATGGCTTAAAATCATAGGTATTTCTTCCATCCTGCCAGAATGTTCGTTTGGCATGATGTTAATCATAAACGTCTGGGTCAGCTTGCGTTACGCTTTTAGGCTCATTGACGTTTTTTTAGCCACGTATCAATTATAGGTACTTCCATGTCGAGTAAGTTAGTACTGGTTCTGAACTGCGGTAGCTCTTCACTGAAATTCGCCATCATCGATGCGCTCAACGGTGACGAGTACCTCTCTGGTTTGGCCGAATGTTTCCATCTGCCTGAAGCACGTATCAAGTGGAAGATGGACGGCAGCAAACAAGAAGCGGCTTTAGGTGCAGGCGCCGCTCACAGTGAAGCGCTGAACTTTATCGTTAACACTATTCTGGCACAAAAACCAGAACTGTCTGCTCAGCTGACTGCGATTGGTCACCGTATCGTCCACGGCGGCGAAAAATACACCAGCTCCGTTGTCATCGACGACTCAGTTATCCAGGGCATCAAAGACTCTGCCTCTTTTGCTCCGCTGCATAACCCGGCGCACCTGATCGGTATAGCTGAAGCGCTGAAGTCCTTCCCGAATCTGAAAGACAAAAACGTGGCCGTGTTTGACACCGCGTTCCATCAGACCATGCCGGAAGAGTCTTACCTCTATGCCCTGCCGTACAGCCTGTACAAAGAGCACGGCGTACGTCGCTACGGCGCGCACGGCACCAGCCACTTCTATGTGACTCAGGAAGCCGCAAAAGTCCTGAACAAGCCGGTTGAAGAAGTCAACATCATCACCTGCCACCTGGGCAACGGTGGTTCTGTTTCTGCTATCCGCAACGGTAAATGTGTTGATACCTCTATGGGTCTGACCCCGCTGGAAGGTCTGGTGATGGGTACCCGTTCCGGTGACATCGACCCGGCGATCATCTTCCACCTGCACGACACACTGGGCATGAGCGTTGACGACATCAACAAAATGCTGACCAAAGAGTCTGGCCTGCTGGGTCTGACCGAAGTCACCAGCGACTGCCGTTACGTTGAAGACAACTACGACAGCAAAGAAGACGCGAAGCGTGCAATGGACGTTTACTGCCACCGTCTGGCGAAGTACATCGGTTCTTACACCGCGCTGATGGATGGTCGTCTGGACGCGGTTATCTTCACCGGCGGCATCGGTGAGAACGCGGCAATGGTACGTGAACTGTCCCTGGGCAAACTGGGCGTACTGGGCTTCGAAGTCGATCACGAGCGTAACCTGGCTGCCCGCTTCGGCAAGTCTGGCTTCATCAACAAAGAAGGCACCCGCCCGGCTATCGTTATCCCAACTAACGAAGAGCTGGTCATCGCGCAAGACGCGTGCCGCCTGACTGCCTGATTCCACACCGCCAGCAATGCTGGCGGTGCTGTTTTGTAACCCGCCCAACGCGGCGGTAACGAAAGAGGATAAACCGTGTCCCGTACTATTATGCTGATCCCTACCGGAACCAGCGTCGGCCTGACCAGCGTCAGCCTCGGCGTGATCCGCGCTATGGAACGCAAAGGCGTTCGTCTGAGCGTCTTTAAGCCTATTGCCCAGCCTCGTGCCGGTGGCGATGCGCCAGACCAGACCACCACCATCGTGCGTAAGAACTCTAATCTTCCTGCGGCTGAACCGCTGAAGATGAGCCACGTTGAGTCTCTGCTCTCCAGCAACCAGAAAGACGTGCTGATGGAAGAGATCATCGCCAACTACCACGCTAACGCGCAGGACGCGGAAGTGGTGCTGGTTGAAGGCCTGGTCCCGACCCGCAAACACCAGTTTGCCCAGTCCCTGAACTTTGAAATCGCGAAAACCCTGAACGCAGAGATCGTTTTCGTGATGTCTCAGGGTACTGATACCCCAGAGCAGCTGAAAGAGCGTATCGAACTGACGCGCAGCAGCTTCGGTGGTGCGAAAAACACCAGCATCACCGGCGTGATCGTTAACAAACTGAACGCACCGGTTGATGAACAGGGCCGTACGCGCCCTGACCTGTCCGAAATCTTCGACGACTCTTCCAAAGCGAAAGTCATCAAGGTTGATCCGGCAAAGCTGCAGGAATCCAGCCCGCTGCCTGTACTCGGCGCAGTGCCATGGAGCTTCGATCTGATTGCCACCCGTGCAATCGATATGGCGCGTCACCTGAACGCGACCATCGTTAACGAAGGCGATATCAACACCCGCCGCGTGAAGTCCGTGACCTTCTGCGCGCGAAGCATTCCGCACATGCTGGAGCACTTCCGCGCAGGTTCCCTGCTGGTGACCTCCGCAGACCGTCCGGACGTGCTGGTTGCTGCCTGCCTGGCGGCGATGAACGGCGTGGAAATCGGTGCAATTCTGCTGACCGGCGGCTACGAAATGGACGCGCGCATCAGCAAGCTGTGCGAACGTGCGTTCGCGACAGGCCTGCCAGTCTTCATGGTGAACACCAACACCTGGCAGACCTCTCTGAGCCTGCAAAGCTTCAACCTGGAAGTGCCGGTTGATGACCACGAGCGTATCGAGAAAGTTCAGGAATACGTTGCGGGCTACATCGACGCAGACTGGATCGAATCCCTGACCGCGACCTCCGAGCGCAGCCGCCGTCTGTCTCCTCCAGCCTTCCGCTACCAGCTGACCGAGCTGGCGCGTAAAGCGGGCAAACGTGTGGTTCTGCCAGAAGGCGACGAGCCACGTACCGTTAAAGCGGCGGCCATCTGTGCAGAGCGCGGTATCGCGACCTGCGTGCTGCTGGGTAACCCGGACGAGATCAACCGCGTTGCGGCGTCTCAGGGCGTTGAGCTGGGTGCTGGCATTGAAATCGTTGACCCGGAAGTGGTTCGCGAAAGCTACGTTGCCCGTCTGGTTGAGCTGCGTAAGAACAAGGGCATGACCGAAGCCGTTGCGCGCGAGCAGCTGGAAGACAACGTCGTGCTGGGCACGCTGATGCTGGAGCAGGACGAAGTTGACGGTCTGGTTTCCGGTGCGGTTCACACCACCGCGAACACCATCCGTCCACCGCTGCAGCTGATCAAAACCGCACCGGGCAGCTCGCTGGTCTCCTCCGTGTTCTTCATGCTGCTGCCTGAACAGGTTTACGTTTACGGCGACTGCGCGATCAACCCGGATCCTACCGCAGAACAGCTGGCAGAAATCGCTATCCAGTCTGCGGACTCCGCGACTGCCTTCGGTATTGAACCACGCGTAGCGATGCTCTCCTACTCCACCGGCACCTCGGGTGCAGGTAGCGACGTAGAGAAAGTCCGTGAAGCGACCCGTATTGCGCAGGAAAAACGTCCCGATCTGATGATCGACGGCCCGCTGCAGTACGACGCCGCGGTAATGGCTGACGTGGCGAAATCCAAAGCGCCGAACTCGCCGGTTGCCGGTCGTGCGACCGTGTTCATCTTCCCGGATCTGAACACCGGTAACACCACTTATAAAGCGGTACAGCGTTCAGCCGACCTGATCTCCATCGGGCCAATGCTGCAGGGCATGCGCAAGCCTGTGAACGACCTGTCCCGTGGTGCGCTGGTTGACGATATCGTCTACACCATCGCGCTGACGGCGATTCAGTCTTCGCAGCAGCAGTAATGTTTTGCCCGGTGGCGCTGGCGCTTACCGGGCAACAAAAAGGCGACCACACGGTCGCCTTTTTTTATTACAGCAGCTCCCGCGCCGCCGACACAATGTCATGCGCCGTCAGGCCATACTCTTTTTGCAGGAAGTCCTGTGTGCCCACCTGGCCGTAACGCTCCTTCACGCCCACGCGACGCATCGGCACCGGGCAGGTCTCCACCAGCACTTCCGCCACCGCTGACCCGAGACCGTTGTGAATACTGTGGTTTTCGCAGGTCACAATACGCCCGGTTTTCTCGGCATAGTTTTTCACCAGCATCCGATCGATGGGCTTCAGGGTAAACATGTCGATGACCGCTGCGCTTACCCCCTCCTGTTCCAGCTGGCGCGCCGCCTCCAGCGCTTCCGCCACCATGATGCCGTTGGCAATCAGCGTGATATCGCTTCCCTCGCGCAACACGTTGCCTTTGCCAATGGTGAAGGTTGAGCCCGGCGCATAGACGCTCGGCGCCTGCTTGCGGATGGTGCGCACCCAGTAGAAGCCTTCGAGATCGATAAGCTGACGCAGCACATCCTCGAACATCACCGCATCGGTAACTTCCAGCACCACCGAATGCGCCAGACCGCGCACGATGCCCATATCCTCGAAGGACATGTGCGTCCCACCGTTGTGGCAGGCCGTCACGCCCGCATCCGAGGCAATCACCTTCACGTTGTTGCGCTGGTAGTCCAGGGACATAAACAGCTGGTCGAAGCAGCGGCGGCTGGCAAACGCGGTGAAAGTGTGCAAGAACGGCTTACGGCCGGTGAGCGACAGCCCCGCCGCAGTACCGATGACGTTGGCCTCCATGATGCCGCAGTTAATCACGTGCTGCGGATAATCGCGCGCTACGCCGTCCATCGCCATTGAGCTCATCAGGTCCGCTTCCAGGGCGATAATCTCGCTGCCGGCCTCAATCTGCTTTGCCACAAAGCCCGCGTAGACCTTGCGCATCTCAACGGCGTCTTTCTGTCCTGCCGGTGCAACCTTAATCATGTGAAGCCTCCAGTTGGCGAATCGTCTCATTGAGGGCCGCTTTGCTCTCCGCGGTCAATCGCAGGTGGTGCGAGTTGCTGAGCTGTTCCAGGTACGGCACCCCCTGCCCTTTGATGCTGTCGAGGATCACCACCCGCGGACGCGCATCGGCCTCCGGTACCCTTGAAGTCACCTTCAGCAGTGCCGGAATGTCATCCCCTTTGACCGTCACCACGTCAAAGCCAAAGGCGCGGAATTTGCCCTCCAGGTCAAAGGCACAGATGATTTCGTCCAGTTCGCCGTCGAGCTGCTGTTTGTTCCAGTCCACGAACACGGTCAGGTTGTTCAGACGATGGTGAGCGATAAACTGGAACGCTTCCCAGCACTGGCCTTCGTTCAGCTCGCCGTCACCGACGATGCAGAAGACCCGATTCGGTCGCCCGACCAGCCTGTGCGAGAGCGCCATACCGCCCGCAATGGAGATCCCCTGCCCCAGCGAGCCGGTGGTGGCATCCACGCCGCGCGTTTTCAGGCGGTCCGGGTGGCTGGGCAGACGCGTGCCGTTCTGGTTCAGCGTGCTCAGCTCTTCAACCGGGAAGTAGCCCTTAATCGCCAGGGTGCTGTAGAGCGCCGGGCCTGCATGACCTTTCGACAGCACAAAGTAATCGCGCTCAGGCCAGTCCGGATCCGCCGGGTCGATCTTCATCACGGCGCCGTACAGCACCGCCAGGGTTTCCACCACGGACATGCTGCCGCCGTAGTGCCCAAAGCCCAGCTGCGTCAGGGATTTGAGGGTTTCAAGACGGATCTGACGCGCCAGTTCGGTTATCTCGTTCTCATTCATGATTTGGCTCCGGTATTTTCCTGCGCGTTACTACCCGCAGGTTTGTTTTTCGCGAAGATGTTGTAGGCCACCAGCAGCGCGAACAGCGCCACAACCAGCCCGGTGATGGCAAGCGGTGACAGGAAGCGCGCCAGGTTGCCCAGCACAATCCCGACTGCGCCGAAGTCGGCGTCCGAGAAGGTGGTGTTAGCAAAGCCAATCGCACCCAGTACCGGCAGCAGCAGGACCGGGAGGAAGGTAATCAGCAGGCCGTTAGCAAAGGCGCCTATCATTGCCCCGCGGCGTCCACCGGTGGCGTTACCGAACACGCCTGCCGTTGCGCCGGTGAAGAAGTGCGGCACTACGCCCGGCAGGATCAGCACCCAGCTAAACTGACCGCAGATCAACAACCCCACAATTCCCCCGAGGAAGCTGAACAGGAAGCCAATCAGCACCGCGTTTGGCGCATACGGGTAGACCACCGGGCAGTCCAGCGCCGGACGCGCGTTCGGCACCAGTTTTTCCGAGAAGCCGGTAAAGGCCGGGACGATTTCCGCCAGAATCAGGCGCACGCCCTGCAGGATGATGAACACGCCCGCCGCGAAGGTGATCGCCATGATGATGGCGTAGACCAGGTAGTTTTGTCCGCCGCTGAAGGTGGATTCCACGTACTCACGCCCGGCGCTTACCGCCATGATCAGGTAGATAATCATCATGGTCAGGGAGATGGAGATCGAACTGTCGCGCAGGAAGCTGAGGTTTTTCGGCAGGTTCATCTCTTCGGTGGAGCGCGAGCCTTTGCCGACCCTGCTGCCAATCCAGCCGGACAGCACGTAGCCCAGCGTACCGAAATGACCGAAGGCGATCTCATCGTTGCCGGTAATACGCTTCATATAGCGCTGCGCAATCGCCGGGAAAAAGGCCATAATCAGGCCGAGGATCAGTGAACCGGTAAAGACCAGCCCTACTCCCTCGAAGCCTGCGACCGTCAGGATCACGCCGATCATGCACGCCATGTAGAAGGTGTGGTGCCCGGTCAGGAAGATGTACTTCAGGCGGGTAAAGCGCGCGACGACAATGTTCGCCACCATGCCGAAGGCCATGATCAGCGCGGTCGAGGCACCGTATTTTTCCAGCGCGATCGACACAATCGCTTCATTGTTTGGAATAATGCCCTGGATATTAAAAGCGTGCTCAAACATGCCGCCTAAAGGGTTTAACGACCCCACCAGCACCGTGGCGCCACCGCCCAGTACAATAAAGCCGAGAATCGTTTTAATTGTGCCTTTTACGACATCAGAAAATGCTTTTTTCTGCGCGACCAGACCAATTAACGCAATTAAACCCACCAGCACCGAAGGGACTTTTAAAATATCGACAACGAAATTCAGCGTTTCAAGGATAAACATATCCACCTCGCCTTATCAGGGTTATTGTCTGTCGAACCAGGCGCGCAGCTGCGCTTCGAGTTCGTTGATATCAATGATGTTGTTGATCACCACCAGCTGGCTTTCCGGCACGCTGGCGCTGGCCGCAATGTCTTTCGCCATCACGAACAGGTCCGCCGCGCCCGGCGTGGCGGAGGAGAGATCGGAGTGTTCAACCTCGGCCTCAATGTCCAGCTTTTTAAGCACTTTTTTAATGTTCATTTCGACCATAAAACTGCTGCCCAGGCCAGAACCGCAAATAGCCATGATTTTCATTGTTGTCCCCTTATTTTGAGTAGAGCACGCCCCATCACGCTGGCGCGTAATGTTGTGAATAATCGGATTAAAAAAAATTAAATCAGAAGCGGTCAATAATGGCTTTAATGTCCTCCAGGGTATTCGCCTGATGTAATTTCTCCATATCTTCGTCGCTAGAAAATAATTCAGCGAGCGCGGATATCATTTCGATATGGCTATGTTTATCTGGTGCCGCGAGCATAATAATCAGATCGACAGGGTCAAACTCTCCGGCACCAAAAGAGACGCCCTGTTTTAGTTTTAATAATGACAAGCCCAGTCCTTTGGCGCCTTCCTCCGGCCGCGCATGCGGCATGGCTAGCCCTGGTGCCAGCACATAATAGGGTCCTAACGTATGGTGCTGCTGAATGATTGCCGTCACGTATTCCGGTGCAATCACCTGCAGATCCAGCAGCGGTTTCGCGCATATCTCCAGCGCCTGTGGCCAGCTTTCCACGCTATCCTGCAGCGTGATGGTTGTATCATATATCCAATTTTTGAGCATTTTCCCTCCCGTCAAACGCTAAAGATGGGCAAACTTTATTCAACCCATCAATCATTGACTGCGATCGCGATCACAAAGATAGCGCTACCAATTACCAACATGCAGAAATGTGATAGCGCTATCAAAATGTAATCATGGTGTGAAATCACAGCAAAAAAAGGGATTTAAGGCGTATACTGCCTGTCACCTGAAATGAAGGAAAAAAGAACGCGTCTGGTCAGCAGGAAGGTGTATGTCTTTAACCCGAAAACGGCGCAGTACCGGAAAAGTCACGCTCGCTGATGTCGCGCAGCTTGCCGGAGTCGGCACGATGACCGTCTCCCGTGCGCTCCGCACGCCCGAACAGGTTTCCGATAAACTGCGTGAAAAAATTGAAGCTGCGGTGCAGGAGCTGGGTTATATGCCCAATCTCGCCGCCAGCGCACTGGCATCCGCGTCCTCATGGACGATTGCGATGGTTGTTCCCAACCTTTCCGAAGCCGGTTGCTCTGAAATGTTTGCGGGCCTACAGCAGGTGCTGCAGCCCGCCGGATACCAGATTATGCTGGCAGAGTCCCAGCATCGGCTTGAGCAGGAAGAGAAGCTGCTTGAGACCCTGCTGGCGTCAAATATCGCCGCCGCGATTTTGCTCAGCGTCGAGCACACCGACACCGTTCGCCACTGGCTGAAAAACGCCTCGATTCCGGTAATGGAGATGGGTGCGATGCGCGCCGATCCGATCGATATGAATATCGGGATCGATAACGTGGCGGCCATGTACGAGCTGACGGAAATGGTGATTAGGCGCGGCTACCAGAATATCGGCCTGCTGTGCGCCAACCAGGAGCAGTGGATTTTCCAGCAGCATTTGCAGGGCTGGTACAAGGCGATGCTGCGCCATCATCTGTCGCCGAACCGGGTGATTAACGCGGCGATGCCGCCGAGCTTCTCGACCGGCGCGGCACAGCTGCCAGAGTTCTTGCTGGCGTGGCCGGAGCTGGATGCGCTGGTGTGCGTATCAGATGAGCTGGCCTGCGGCGCGCTGTATGAGTGTCAGCGTCGACGCATTAAAGTGCCGGACGATCTGGCTGTCGTGGGCTTTGGCGATAGCGATGTGAGCCGCGTCTGCCAGCCGCCGCTGACGACGATGGCGGTACCGCATCGAAAGATTGGGATTGAGGCAGGTAAAGCGCTACTGGAACGTCTGAATGACGGAGACTGGCGCGACCAAAAACCCATCGCGTCCAGCCTGTGCCTGCGGGAAAGCTGTTAAGGCTTACTCAGCCTCTTCCTCTTTTTCCGCTTTGTTTTCCGGCTTAGCGGATTCGTTTTTGGCGTTGCGGGTCATCCACAGCGCCAGCGCTTTTAACGAATCCGGCGTGAACTCGTCGCAGCGGGCGGTAATCTCTTCCGGCGTCATCCAGCAGACTTCGCTCACTTCCTCTTCCTGCAGGGCGAAAGGCCCATGGGAAACGCAGCTAAACAGTCCACCCCAGACGCGGCAATGTTCGTCTTCGAAATAGAACTGCCCGTGCTCGGCAAACGGCACCCCGGCGATACCTAACTCTTCTTCCGCTTCACGACGTGCGGAATCCAGCAGCACTTCATCGGCCTGCACGACGCCGCCTGCGGTGGCATCAAGCATGCCCGGAAGAAAATCTTTGGTGTCCGTGCGGCGCTGGACCAGAATCTTGCCCATGCCGTCATGCACAACGATGTACGTTGCACGGTGACGCAGGCGCTCTGCACGCATTTGTTCGCGGCTCGCCTGCGCGATCACTTCATTTTCTTCGCTGACAATGTCAACCCATTCAGTACTTGCCAAATGATTCTGCTCCACCATCGGGAAACCTTCTCGTCTAAGCGCTCTTTCGGCGCGTTTGCAGTTGTGGTGTAACTTACGGATTAATCGCTACCTGCGCAATAACTTGCTGATCATTAAGTGCGATAACGCTCAGGGTATTTCCATCCAGCAGGCCATAGCTCGCAGGATATCCGCCTTTCGGAATGCTGACCGACCCCGGGTTAAAATGGTAAATCTCACCGCGTTTTTCAGCCACCGGAATATGAGTATGGCCGTAAACCAGGACATCGCCAGCCGCGAGCGCCGGGAGATTATCCGGGCCGAAAAGGTGTCCGTGGGTCAGAAACAGGCGGCTGTTTTCCAGCAGAACCTGTTGCCATGGCGCGGTAAGGGGAAAATGCAGCAGCATCTGGTCGACTTCGCTGTCGCAATTACCGCGAACGGCGATAATGCGCGAGGCAAACGGGTTAAGCTTTTCCGCCACCTGCGCCGGGGCATAGCCTTCCGGCAGCGCATTACGCGGACCATGATTTAACACATCCCCCAGAATCACCAGCCATTGGGCCCCGCTTTGCGAAAACAGAGAAAGCACTCGCTCGGTCGCGGGCAGCGATCCATGGATATCTGACGCAAACATCAGTTTCATCCGTCACTCCCTGGTAAAAAAACTCCCCTTATCATACCTGAAGCGTCAGGGCTTATCAGCCCGCGCGCTTAGCGGAGAGTGCCACATAGCGCTGTACGGAGGCTCGCTGCCACTGGAACGCCGCATAGTCCACCAGCAGTTGAGGGACCTCATCGCCGTTGAGGATCAAACGGTTCAGCATCAGCGCCAGATCGGTATCGGCAATACACCATTCACCGAACAGGTTCGGGTTGCCGTGAGCGAGCAGCGAGGCTGCAGTTTCAATCAGCTTTTGCGCGCTGTCGACGCCTTCTGCGCTGAGCGCTGGCTTTTTCACACCGGCAAATACGACATCCGTGGAGCGCTCGACGCGAATCGGCACCAGGTCGCTACGCAGCCACGCCTGGATCTGCCGGGCGCGGGCGCGCTTTTGCAGATCGTGAGGATAGATGCGCTCCCATTCCGGCGGCGCAAAACGATCTTCCAGATATTCATCGATCGCCGAAGATTCGCTCAGTGCAAAACCATCCAGTTCCAGCACCGGCACGCGTCGCGTCAGGTCGTAACCCTGCCACTGGGGTTTGAGGTGTTCACCACCGTCGAGATCGACGGTCTTCAGCGTAAAAGAGAGCCCCTTTTCGGCCAGCGCGACGTAAACGCTCATAACATAGGGAGAAAAGAAATTTGCATCGGACCACAACGTAATTACGGGCTGGTTCATAACATCCTCATCGGCTGATCGGTTTTTACTCAAAATATAATCTCTTTGCTTCGCTGTCACTTGATGAAAACTCACGATTTACAACAAGCACCTATACTCATTTGTCATGGCACCACTATTCGCATGGACAGGAGTTGAGAATGATTGACCTTTATTACGCCCCTACCCCAAACGGCCATAAGATCACCCTCTTTCTCGAAGAAACCGAACTGGATTACAGAATCATCCGCGTGGATATCAGCAAAGGCGAACAGTTCAACCCTGTGTTTTTGGCTATCTCGCCCAACAATAAAATTCCGGCCATTATTGATAGCCAGCCAGCGGACGGAGGCAGGCCATTAAGCCTGTTTGAATCCGGTGAAATTTTGCTTTATCTGGCAGAGAAAACCGGCAAGCTGCTGAGCGGTGAACTGCGCGAGCGTCACCACACTCTGCAGTGGCTTTTCTGGCAGTCAAGCGGCTTTGGGCCGATGCTGGGGCAGAACCACCACTTCACCGCCTTCGCGCCGCAGACTATTCCTTACGCCATTGAGCGATATCAGGTTGAAACCCAGCGTCTTTACGGTGTTCTGAACCAGCGGCTGGAGAAAACGCCGTGGCTCGGGGGCGACCATTACAGCATTGCCGATATCGCCTGCTGGCCGTGGGTAAATACGCATGATAAACACCGGATTGACTTAGCGTCTTACCCGGCGGTGAACAACTGGTTTGAGCGTATCCGGACCCGCCCGGCCACCGAACGCGCAATGCAAAAAATCCAGCAGGTTTAATCACCTATGAGGCTGGGTGGCTGAGAGGCTCTCATGTATTATGGGCGGGAAATACTGACACGGAGAAGACCTGCAATGTCACAGCCAGACGCTATTATTCGTATAAAAAATTTACGCTTGCGCACGTTCATTGGTATCAAAGAGGAAGAGATTGCCAACCGTCAGGATATTGTCATTAATGTGGTGATTCACTACCCGGCAGACAAAGCGCGGGCCAGTGAAGACATCAATGACGCGCTGAACTATCGCACGATAACCAAAAACATCATCCAGTACGTGGAAAACAACCGCTTCTCGCTGCTGGAGAAATTAACTCAGGATGTGCTCGATATCGCACGCGATCATCACTGGGTCACTTATGCTGAAGTAGAGATCGATAAACTTCACGCCCTGCGCTATGCCGACTCCGTCTCCATGACGTTAAGCTGGCGACGCCAGGCGTAAACCTGGAGGTTGTATGAAGATTCTGCTGACCGGCGGTACAGGCCTGATTGGGCGCCATCTCATTGCGCGTTTGCAGGCGCTGCATCACGACATTACCGTAGTGACCCGCAGCCCGGAGAAAGCGCGCCAGGTGCTGGGCGCGGGAGTCGATATCTGGAAAGGGCTGGCCGATCGGCAGAATCTGGACGGCTTCGACGCCGTCATCAACCTTGCGGGCGAACCCATCGCCGATAAGCGCTGGACCGAAGAGCAGAAACAGCGGTTGTGCAGCAGCCGCTGGAACATCACCGAGAAGCTGGTTGAGCTGATTCGCAACAGCCAGACCCCGCCGTCGGTGCTGATTTCAGGCTCTGCGACGGGCTATTACGGCGATCTCGGCGAAGTGGTGGTGACCGAGGAAGAGCCGCCCCACAACGAGTTCACCCATAAACTCTGCGCCCAGTGGGAGCGCATCGCCTGCGCGGCGCAAAGCGATAATACCCGCGTCTGCCTGCTGCGTACCGGCGTGGTGCTTGCGCCGAAAGGCGGCATTCTGGGTAAAATGCTTCCGCCCTTCAGGCTGGGGCTCGGCGGGCCGATCGGCAACGGGCGACAGTACCTGGCCTGGATCCATATCGATGATATGGTGAACGGCATTATCTGGCTGCTGGATAACGATCTGCGCGGGCCGTTTAACATGGTTGCGCCGTATCCGGTGCGAAATGAACAGTTTGCCCACGCGCTGGGCCATGCCCTGCATCGCCCGGCGATATTACGCGTGCCTGCGACGGCGATTCGCTTGTTGATGGGCGAAGCGTCTGTTCTGGTACTGGGCGGTCAGCGCGCGCTGCCAAAACGGCTGGAGGCGGCCGGGTTTGCGTTTCGCTGGTATGACTTAGAAGAGGCACTGGGGGATGTGGTACGCTGAATATGTTACAGTGATATGCCATGTTCCGATGAAATGGCGTAACAATGGCAACCATCACCACTCCCCGGCTTCATCTCACCCCTTTCGAACCCTCTGACTGGGCGTTCTTCCGCTCGCTGCGCGAAAACCGCGACATTATGCGCTATATGGCCGCGATTGCGCCTGAGAAAGAGACCCGACGCGTGTTTGCCGCACGCCTGATGGCGGAGCATGTCTTCGTGATCCGCTTTCTGAATGAAGATACGCCACTCGGCGATATCGGCCTGCAAATCAGCCCTGAGAATCGTGAAGAGGCGGACATCGGCTACACGGTTGTGCCTGCCGCGCAGGGAAAAGGCATCGCCAGCGAGGCGCTGCGCGCGGTATGTGACTACGCGTTTAACCAGACCGGCGTGAAGGCGATTAACGCGTACGTACTGGCGGACAACGGCGGGTCTGTGCGGGTGCTTGAGAAAGCCGGGTTTGTGCGCACGCAGGTGCTTGAAAAGGCGTATGAGATTGACGGCGTGCGGTATGACGACTGGGTGTATCGCCTGGAGTGTGGTGCGGCCTGAATGCCGGGCGGCACTGCGTTTGCCCGGCCTGGGGTTTTGTAGGCCCGGTAAGCGAAGCGTCACCGGGCGATTGGGCTGCACTGCGGGCTGATGCCCTCTTTATTTCAGAGATCCTTTAAGGAACTGCTGCAAACGCGGGCTCTGCGGGTTTGCCAGCACCTCGTCCGGGTGCCCCTGCTCTTCAATTTTCCCCTGATGCAGGAAAATCACGTGGTTCGAGACGTTACGGGCGAAGCCCATCTCGTGCGTCACCACCACCATCGTTTTGCCCTCTTCGGCCAGCTTCTGCATGATGCGCAGCACTTCGCCTACGAGTTCCGGGTCCAGCGCGGAGGTCGGTTCGTCGAACAGCAGCACTTCCGGCTCCATCGCCAGCGCGCGGGCGATGGAGACACGCTGCTGCTGGCCGCCGGAGAGGTGTACCGGATACTTCATCTGCTGGCGCTCATCGATCCCCACTTTCGCCAGGTATTTCACCGCGCGTTCCCGGGCTTCCTGCTTGCTTAGGCCGAGCACCTGAACCGGCGCTTCCATCACGTTCTCCAGCACCGTCATGTGGCTCCAGAGGTTGAAATGCTGGAACACCATCGTCAGGCGCGTACGCAGCAGGCGCAGCTGATTCTTATCCGCCACCTTCAGCTGGCCGTCTTTGTCACGCACCAGGTTGATGTTCTGCCCGCTCACCACAATCGAGCCTTCGCTCGGCTTTTCGAGGAAGTTAATGCAGCGCAGGAAGGTACTTTTACCCGAGCCGGATGAACCGATGATACTGATTACGTCGCCTGCGTTAGCCTGCAGCGACACCCCTTTCAGCACTTCATGTTCGCCGTAGCGTTTGTGCAAATCAATAACGTTTAATTTGTTCTCAGCCATCATCTTTCTCAGTGCGTCGAAGAAGGTTTTATATGCTGCAACCAGCGTTTTTCAGCCTTACGGAACAGGCTAATCAGAACATAAGAGATAATTAAATAGAGCACCGCCGCAATGCCAAACGCGGTAAACGGCTGATAGGTGGCGGAGTTGATATCGCGCGCGATTTTGAGCAGGTCCGGCACCGTGGCGGTAAAGGCGAGCGCGGTGGAGTGCAGCATCAAAATCACTTCGTTGCTGTAGGCCGGTAGCGCAATGCGCAGCGCCGACGGCAGAATAATGCAGCGGTAAAGCTTCACCGAGGAGAAGCCGTACGCGCGCGCGGCCTCGATCTCACCGTGCGGCACGGAACGAATGGCCCCGGCGAAAATCTCGGTGGTATAGGCGCAGGTATTGAGCGTTAGCGCCAGCACCGTACAGTTCAGGCCACTGCGGAAGAACGCATTCAGCATTTCCGTGCCTTTTACGATCTCCAGCGTATACATCCCCGAATAGAACACCAGCAGCTGCACGTACAGCGGCGTGCCGCGAAACACATAGGTAAACAGCCAAATCGGGAACTGAATAAATTTATTGTTCGACACGCGACCGATGGCGAGAAACACCGCCAGAATGCCGCCCATCACCACGGAAGAAATCAGCAGCCAGAGCGTGATCGCCACGCCGGTAAAGCGGTAGCCATCCGTCCACAGCAGGGATTTCCAGTATTCCTGAATAATCTCAATCACAGGTCAGCCCTCTTCACACCCACGGAGTAGCGACGCTCGAGCAGAAGCAGCACACCATTGGAGACGGTCGTAAAGACCAGATAGATCGCGCCGCAGACCACCGCAAAGTAGAACGGCTCCCAGGTGCTCTTGCCCGCCAGCTGAGTCGCTTTCACGACGTCTTCCAGACCGAGCAGCGAGACCAGCGCCGTCGCTTTGAGGATAACCTGCCAGTTGTTACCGATGCCCGGCAGCGCATAGCGCATCATGGCCGGGAACATAATCCGGCGAAACGTTTGTGAAGAGGTAAAACCAAATGCGGTTGCCGCTTCAATGTGTCCTCTGGGAACCGCCATATAAGCGCCACGGAAGGTTTCCGTGAAGTAGGCACCGTAGATAAAACCGAGGGTGATAATACCGGCCACCATCGGGTCGATATCAATTTGTCCCATGCCCATCGCATCCGTCACGCTGTTCAGGGCAATCTGCAGGCCGTAAAAAATAAGCAGCATCAGCACCAGATCGGGTACGCCGCGAATGAGCGTGGTATAGCCTTCGAAAATGAGCGCCAGCGGTTTGTTAGCCGAAAGCTTCGCCCCTGCGCCCGCCAGACCTATCAGCACCGCCAGCACCACGGAGCTGATAGCCAGCTCAAGGGTGACAAGCGCGCCCTGTAAAATAACGCCAGAAAATCCGTACAGCATACCGCGAGCCCTGTCGTATCGTGAGTGGTAAACCGTGTCTTATCCCCTCCCCCAGCGGGAGGGGCCGCACGTTATTTGACGGAGCGATTAGCCGCCGTACACATTGAAATCGAAGTACTTTTTCGCCAGCTTGTCGTAGGTGCCGTCAGCGCGCATTTCAGCAAACGCTTTGTTCAGCGCCTCACGCAGTTCGTTGTCTTCCTTACGCAGGCCCATACCGGTACCCACGCCAAAGAGCTTCTCGTCCTTAATGGACGGACCGCCGAACTTATAATCTTTACCCACCGGCGTTTTCAGGAAACCTTCGCTTGCCGCGACTTCATCCTGGAATGCCGCATCAATACGGCCTGCCGTCAGGTCTGCGTAAATATTTTCCTGGCCCTGATAGGAGACGATTTCGATCCCCTTCGGCGCCCAGTGTTCGTTACCGTAGGTTTCCTGCGTGGTGCCCTGCAGCACGCCCACGCGTTTGCCCTTCAGCGACTCGAGGGTCGGTTGAATGTCAGAAGACTTAGCCACCACCAGACGTGAATCGGCCGCATAGAGCTTGTCGGTGAAGGCAATCTCCTGCTGACGTTTCTCGGTGATGGAAAGCGAGGACATAATCACGTCTATTTTTTTTGCTTTCAGTGAAGGGATCAGCGCATCCAGCGGGTTCTCTACATAAGTACACTGTGCTTTGATGCGTTTGCACAGCTCATTGGCCAGATCGATGTCAAAACCCACCAGTTCACCCTTTGAATTCTTCGATTCAAACGGCGCGTAGGTTGGATCGGTGCCAATACGAATTTTCTGCGGAATGGCTGCGAAGGCCGCGGTGGCGCTGGAAAAGGCCAGTACCAGAGATAATGACAACACGAGTTTTTTCATATTTGTCCTCAACAAACTGTCTTCATACGGTTTTTTTACGACGACGGGGTGGGGTTAATGTGCCATTAATCCACGCTGTCAGGCAAAGAATAATGCCTTTCAGACGGGAATTTTTGCATTATAAATGCTTAAGTATGCACGTAGCGACCCAATATGGTGCACAAATTGCACCATATTGAATCATCCACACCCGCTACGCACCACGCTGGTGCGTTAGTCACCGTAGACGTTGAAGTCGAAGTATTTCTTCGCCAGTTTGTCGTAGGTACCGTCTTTGCGCAGCTCCGTGAATGCTTTGTCAAAGGCGGCTTTCAGCTCTTTATCGTCCTTACGCAGGCCGATGCCGGTGCCGTCACCAAAGTATTTTTTGTCTTTCACGGACGGGCCCGCAAAGGCGTAATCTTTACCGGCCGGCTGCTTCAGGAAGCCTTCGCTCGCCGCGACTTCATCCTGGAACGCGGCATCCAGACGGCCTGCCGCCAGGTCAGAGTAGATCAGATCCTGGTTCTGGTAAGCCACCACGTCGACGCCCTTCTCGCGCCAGTTGGCATTCGCGTATCCTTCCTGGGTCGAGCCCTGGAGCACACCCACATGCTTGCCTTTCAGCGAGTCGATGGTCGGCTGGATCGGGGAACCTTTCGCGGCAATCAGACGCGAATCCGCAGCGTAGAGCTTGTCAGAGAAGGCAATCTCCTGCTGGCGTTTTTCGGTGATGGAGAGAGAAGAGATAATGGCGTCGATTTTCTTTGCCTTCAGCGACGGGATTAACGCGTCGAAGTCGCTGCCCACCCATGTGCATTTCACTTCCATACGTTTGCACATTTCATTTCCCAGATCGATATCAAACCCCACGAAATCGCCTTTCGCATCCTTGGAAGAGAATGGCGCGTAGGTTGCGTCTGTACCGATACGAACCGTCTGTGGAAGCGCTGCGTAGCTACCTGCCGCCGCACTTAACCCCACCAGCAAAGACAGAGCCAGAACCGTCTTCTTCATACATTTACCCTCAAGTACCGTGATTTTATTATGTATTGTGTTGTGTGTTGTGTTGCAGGCTTCTCTTGCAGGTCTTATGCCACATTGCCGTCTGGTCAAAAGTTCGACGTTAAATATGTTAATAAAACGTTGCGATATTGCCTTAATGGTGAAAGATAGCAGGTCTGCCGAACGAACCGGAAAGAGAAAAAGGGAAAAAGCGAATTAAATGTCGAGGATATGATCGCCGTTGCATAATTGCCCTGAAACAGGGCAACGTCTCTTTTCATGCACAGCATTTGTGCACAGAATCAGGCTCCCTGCCAGCGGGTGAAGAGGTCTTCGGGCAGGTCGATGTCAAACTGATCCAGCACGCGATTGACGGTCTGATTAATCACATCGTCCAGCGACTGCGGTCGGTGATAGAACGCCGGCACCGGCGGCATGATCACTGCGCCCAGTTCGGCGGCCTGGGTCATGAGGCGCAGATGGCCCAGGTGCAGCGGCGTTTCCCGCACGCAGAGCACCAGCGGGCGGCGCTCCTTCAGCACCACGTCCGCCGCGCGCGTTACCAGCGTGTCGGTATAGCTGTTCACAATCCCGGAGAGCGTTTTGATTGAACAGGGCAGGATCACCATACCGGCGGTTTTAAACGAGCCTGAGGAGATGCTGGCGGCGATATCGCGGGCATCGTGAACCACGTCCGCCAGCGCCTGGACATCGCGCAGGGAGAGATCCGTTTCAAGGGAAAGGGTTTGCCGCGCCGCCTGGCTCATCACCAGATGCGTTTCCACTTCTGCCACGTTACGCAAAACCTGTAGCAGGCGTACGCCGTAAATCGCGCCGCTGGCACCGCTGATGCCTATTATGAGTCGTTTCATGATTTCGCCCTTGCTGAATTCTGGGCTGACTGTGCAGGATTTTGCGGGGAGTTGCAAGTGAGGGCGAGCGCCCTCACCTGCTGAGAGATTAACCTTCGTTGTGCATCTCTAAGCTTTCGAGATCGTTTTGCAGCTGAACGGCTTTCGCATCGTCGTTGCGCAGCGAATCAAGGTAGTCGAGGTACTGCTGGTCAACGTCTTTCGTCACGTAGACGCCATTGAACACGGAGCATTCGAACTGCTGAATCTCCGGGTTCTCGGCGCGCACCGCGTCGATGAGATCGTTCAGATCCTGGAAAATCAGGCCGTCGGCCCCGATGATCTGGCGAATCTCATCCACTTCACGGCCGTGAGCAATCAGCTCGTTGGCGGTTGGCATATCAATGCCGTACACGTTCGGGAAGCGAATCTCCGGCGCGGCAGACGCCAGGTAGACTTTCTTCGCACCCGCTTCGCGCGCCATCTCGATAATCTGCTCAGAGGTGGTGCCGCGAACGATGGAGTCATCCACCAGCAGAACGTTCTTGTCGCGGAATTCCGCGCGGTTGGCGTTCAGCTTGCGGCGCACGGACTTACGGCGCAGGTGCTGGCCCGGCATGATAAACGTGCGGCCAACGTAGCGGTTCTTCACGAAGCCCTGACGGTACGGCTTGTCCAGAATGCGGGCGATCTCCAGGGCGATATCGCAGGAGGTTTCCGGGATAGGAATAACTACGTCAATGTCGAGATCGTCCCACTCGCGGGCAATCTTCTCGCCGAGCTTCGTGCCCATATTGACGCGCGCGCTGTAGACGGAAATCTTGTCGATGAACGAATCCGGACGGGCAAAATAGACGTATTCAAACAGGCACGGGTTGCTGACCGGGTTGTCGGCACACTGACGGGTGAACAACTGGCCCTTCTCGGTGATATACACCGCTTCGCCCGGCGCAACGTCGCGCAGGAATTCGAAGCCCAGGGTATCCAGCGCCACGCTCTCAGAGGCAACCATATATTCGGTACGGCCATCGCCGAGGTCGCGCTTGCCCAGCACCAGCGGACGAATGCCGTTTGGATCGCGGAAGGCGACCATGCCGTGACCGATGATCATCGCCACGCAGGCGTACGCACCGCGGATCTGGCGGTTGGTCGCGGCAATGGCAGCGAAGATATTGTCTGCTTCCAGCGGGTAGTGACGGAAGTTATCCAGCTCGCTGGCGAACACATTGAGCAGGATTTCTGAATCAGAGGTGGTGTTAATGTGGCGACGTTTCTCTTCGAACAGCTTCTTACGCAGCTCATGAGCGTTGGTCAGGTTGCCGTTATGGGCAAGCGTGATGCCATACGGTGAGTTGACGTAGAAAGGCTGTGCCTCAGAGGCGCTGGAACTGCCAGCAGTAGGATAACGAACGTGACCGATCCCCATATTACCTTGCAGACGCTGCATATGGCGGGCTTCAAATACATCGTTTACCAGGCCATTGGCCTTACGTAAACGGAAGCAGTTGTTTGCATCAATGGTGATGATACCCGCAGCATCCTGCCCACGGTGCTGAAGCACCGTTAACGCGTCATAAATCGACTGGTTTACCGGCATGAAACCGGCGATACCGACAATACCGCACATTCGTCTTTTCCTCGTTAAGCCACATCTCAGGGTTTATGCCCTGGGCAAAAAACTCGACGAGCTTTGCAGATAGTCAAAGAACCATCTGATGATGAAGCTGAACTCTGGAATGAGCTGCGATTTTTGCCAGTCTTCGCTTTTGGAGAACCCGGTGAAGGTATCCAGGAAGAACAGGATCGCGGCCACAATCAGCACGCCTCGTAATGCCCCGAAACAGATCCCGAGTACCCTGTCCGTTCCTGACAGACCGGTTTTCTCGACCAGCTGACCTATCACGTAATTCACGATAGCGCCGACAATCAGCGTCGCGATAAACAGCACCGCGATGGCGATTCCATTTCGGACCAGTTCATCTTCAAAGCCCGTGAACCAGACAGACAGGTAAGTGTAGTAATGACTGGCAACAAAGAAAGCACAACCCCAGGTTACCAGCGATAACGCTTCACGAACAAAGCCACGGATCAGGCTAACCAGACAGGAAAAACCAATCACCGCAATGATGGCGTAATCAATCCAGACCATATGTGTCCCACGATTAAACGCCCTGTCATCCAGTTCGGGGCGAATTCTAACAGAAAAAGAAAACGTTTGCGTAGGGATTTCCTTCCCGCGCGTAAATAAAAAAGGCGCTGAAAAAATGTTCAACGCCGTGGCTTATCGCCTCTCTCTAAAGGAGCAGGTCGTACTTAGTTCGCGCTGTAGCTCATCACCACACCACTCAGCCCGGAGATCTGCTTCAGCTCGCCCAGCGACCCTTTCAGCTTGTCTTTCGACGCCTCCGGCCCCACGAGGATACGGGTGATTTTACCCTGCACCGGCGTGGAAGGTGAAGTGTAAACGCGATAGCCCGCGCTGCGCAGTTTACCCACAACCTCGTTGACTTTATCGGCGTTTTTCAGCGCCCCCAGCTGCACAACGTAGGCTTTGCCGGTCGGCGCTGCGTCTTGCTTCGCCGGTGGTGGGGTTTCAGACGCTGCAGCCAGCTGCTCTGCTGCTTTATCTCGCTGTTGCTGAGGCTTCGGCTGCGGTTTCTCTACCGGCTTCGGTTTTTCAACAGGCTTAGGCTTCTCTACCGGTACCGGATCGATCTCGATGTTGTTATTCGCCGCCAGACGCGACGGGTCGAGTGACGGTGCAGCGGCATCGCCCGCGCGAACTTCTTCCGCCGCCCCTTCAGGCGGCTGAGCAGGCAGCGCCTGAGTCGCCGCAGGCAGCATATCCGGCTCATCGCGGTCGCCCGGCTTCGGCACCAGCGGAATGGCTGCAAACTCGTCCTGATAATGTTTTTTCTGCCCGTCGAGCAGCCCGGGAAGAATAATCACCCCGAGCGCGACCAGCACAATGGTTCCTGTTAAACGGTTCTGAAACTTACTCGCCACCGGTTCTCCCCGCGTCCATCACTTCCATGACATGTGCTACCGTGTGGAAAGAGCCACACACCAGCACGGTATCTTCTGGTTTAGCATCCGCCATCGCGGCATGCCAGGCCTGCGCCACGCTACTGTAGATTGCACCTTTGCCGAGATGTTCCATCAACTGCTCAGCAGTCGCACCGCGCGGCCCCTCCAGAGGAGCACAATACCAGCTATCGACCACACTCTCCATGCAGGCCAGCGTGCCGCCGATATCTTTATCATGAAGCATACCGATAACCGCCAGCACGCGCCCGGTTTTTGGTAACGATTTGAGACGTCCTGCGAGATACGCCGCCGCATGTGGGTTGTGCGCCACGTCCAGAATCAGACGCGGTGACTCGCTGACTATCTGGAAACGCCCCGGCAGCAGCGCATTCTGAATGCCGTCACGGATCGCCTGCTCACTTACAGCTAATCCGCTGGCGCGCAGTGCCGCCAGCGCGGTTGCCGCGTTAGGCTGTGGCACCTGCGGCAGCGGCAGATTCTCCAGCACGCCCTGCGCATCGCTGAAGCGCCAGCCGTTGCCCTGCACCTCATACTGCCAGTCAACGCCTCGGCGCAACAGATGTGCGCCCTTCTCTTTCGCCACGTCGGCAATGGTATGCGGCATGTCCGGCTCGCCCACCACGGCAGGCTTATTCGCCCGGAAAATACCGGCCTTTTCGCGGCCAATGCTTTCACGGTCCGGGCCCAGCCAGTCGGTATGATCCAGCGCGATGCTGGTGACCACCGCCACGTCCGCATCCACCATATTGGTGGCATCCAGACGTCCGCCCAGCCCCACTTCCAGGATCACCACGTCCAACTGCGCCTGTTTGAACAGCCACAGCGCCGACAGGGTGCCGTATTCAAAATAGGTTAATGAGGTTTCCCCGCGCGCCGCTTCGATAGCCGCGAACGACGCCGTATGGGCAGATTCCGCCAGCTCGGTGTTCTGCACCCGCACGCGCTCGGTATAGCGCACCAGATGCGGTGAGCTGTAAACGCCAACCTTGTACCCCGCCGCCATCAGGACTGACTCCAGCGTGCGGCAGGTCGTCCCTTTACCGTTAGTACCTGCAACGGTGAACACGAACGGAGCCGGTTTCAGCACGTCGAGACGCGCGGCAACCTGGCTTACGCGCTCAAGGCCCATATCGATGGTTTTACTGTGCAGGTTTTCCAGATAAGAAAGCCACGTGGCCAGGGGCGACGTGGCTTGGGGAATGCTTTTATTTTCCATAATGCCCGGTTGTCATTAACAGGTTATAAAGCAAAAGGGCAGCGCCATCTGGCCCTGCCCTTTTCAGTTATCAGGCCTCGGGTTCCTGATCCGGTACCACCACGCCTTCGCGCGGCTCATCCGGGTTAGGCGTTGGCAGATTCATCAGCTTCGCCAGAATGCTGGCCAGTTTCAGGCGCATTTCCGGACGGCGGACGATCATATCGATAGCGCCTTTCTCAATGAGGAACTCACTGCGCTGGAAGCCCGGCGGCAGTTTTTCACGAACGGTCTGCTCGATGACGCGAGGACCGGCAAAGCCGATCAGCGCTTTTGGCTCAGCGATGTTCAGGTCACCCAGCATCGCGAAGCTTGCGGAGACGCCACCCATGGTTGGGTCGGTCAGCACCGAGATGTACGGCAGACCGCGCTCCTGCATTTTCGCCAGCGCCGCAGAGGTTTTCGCCATCTGCATCAGGGACATCAGCGCTTCCTGCATACGTGCACCACCGGAGGCGGAGAAGCAGATCAGCGGACAGTTGTCTTCCAGCGCCTGCTCAACGGCACGCACGAAACGCGCGCCGACCACGGAGCCCATTGAGCCGCCCATAAAGGAGAACTCAAACGCAGCGGCAACCACCGGCATCTCGTGCAGGGTGCCTTTCATGACGATCAGCGCGTCTTTCTCGCCGGTCTCTTTCTGTGCAGAGGCCAGACGATCTTTGTATTTTTTGGAGTCGCGGAACTTGAGCACATCTTTTGGCTCCAGTTCGCTGCCCAGTTCTACCAGAGAACCTTCGTCCAGCAGGCTATGCAGGCGGTTGCGCGCCGACATACGCATGTGGTGGTCACACTTCGGACACACCTCGAGATTGCGTTCCAGCTCTGCGCGATACAGAACCTGGCCGCAGCTATCACACTTCGTCCATACCCCTTCAGGAATGCTCGCTTTGCGCGTCGGGGTAATGTTGCTTTTAATTCGTTCAATCCAGCTCATTGATAACCTTTCTGCCTGAACCTGGTCGTATGCCAGTTTTGCTATAAGAGGCGAATAATGCCATTTTTGCCTCCAACAGACCATGAATGTTGCACATTAAAACATAACAGCCCGAAACTTTGGATAAAAAAGTGGTCGAACCGCCAGCGTGCATTTACTTCGCTTGCTTTGCTGCCGCGCGTTTGTGACGAATGATTTCGATAACACCCGGCAGAACGGAAAGCACAATAATCGCTACAATCAGTAACTTAAGGTTTTCCTGAACCACTGGCAAGTCGCCAAACAGGTAGCCAGCATAGGTAAAGAGCAACACCCAAAGCAGTGCGCCCACCACGTTATACATTGCAAAATGACGATAGGACATATGGCCCATTCCCGCCACAAAAGGCGCAAATGTGCGCACAATAGGCACAAAACGCGCAAGGATAATGGTTTTTCCACCATGACGTTCATAGAAGGCATGGGTCTTGTCTAAATAGCTGCGGCGGAAAATTTTCGAGTCCGGATTACTGAACAACCGCTCACCGAACACCCGGCCAATCGTATAGTTGACCGCATCCCCGACAATCGCGGCAATCACCATCAACACGACCATCAGATGCACGTTCAAATCATTGGTGGGCAGCGCCGACAACGCACCGGCCACAAACAGCAGCGAGTCTCCCGGCAGGAACGGGGTAACGACCAGACCGGTTTCACAGAACAGAATCAGGAACAGAATGGCGTAAACCCAGACGCCGTACTGCGCGACCAGCTCCGCCAGGTGAACATCAATATGCAGAATGAAATCAATCAGAAAACGTATTACGTCCATATTGTCTAAGCCTTAATTGCACCTTTGTTTAGTCCGCTAAAAACAGCGGGCCCATTGGCGGTTTTGGCAGGTCAAACCGATCCGGATAGTCTACCGAGACCAGATAAAGCCCTTCCGCTTTCGCCGTTGCTGCCGCAAGCGTTCTGTCCTTCGCTGCCAGCAGTTCTGCAATCCAGCTCTCCGGCTGGTGTCCGGCGCCCACTTCCATCAGGCTGCCTACAATATTCCGCACCATATGATGTACAAAGGCATTGGCTTTGATATCCACCACCACATACGCGCCATAACGACTGACGTTAATGTGCATGACGTTACGCCACGGCGTACGGGACTGACACTGCACCGCACGAAACGACGTAAAGTCATTTTCACCAATCAGATACTGCGCCGCGCGATGCATACGTTCTGCATCGAGCGGTTCATAAAAATGCGTCACACCCTGGCTTAACACCGCCGGGCGCAGACGCTGGTTGTAGATGACATAGCGATAGCGACGCGCCGTTGCGCTGAAGCGCGCGTGAAAATCATCCGGCACAGCTTTCACCCAACGCACCGCGATGTCACCAGGTAAATTCGCATTTACACCCAGCGTCCAGGCGGCATCCTTACGCACGGCGGTGGTTTCAAAGTGAACCACCTGCCCCGTGCCATGAACACCCGCGTCCGTACGCCCCGCGCACAGGACGTTAATCGGCTCGTTTGCCACCTGAGAGAGCGCTTTCTCCAGCTTTTCCTGAACGCTGCGCACCTCATTCTGACGCTGCCAGCCATAATATTTACTGCCATCGTACTCAATACCGAGGGCAATTTTATGAACCGGCTTTTGATCCACTTCGGACATCAGTACAGATACTCCTGCACCAGCTTCTCGGCGATCTTGACCGCCATCAGCGCGCCGCCAAAGCGAACGTTATCGGCAACGGACCAGAACTGTACCTGCTCCGGCATACCGTAGTCGTTACGCACGCAGCCAACGGAAAGATGCGCGCTGCCGGTGGCGTCGCCCACCTGGGTCGGGAACTCGCTCTCTTCGGAAAGGACGATATCTTCACCGCGGCCAAACGCGTCGCGCGCTTCCTCTGCCGCCAGCGGGCGCAGGGCTTCAAAACCAACCATCTGCGCGTGGCCGTAGAAGACCGGGGACTGCACGACGCTGGCGGAAATCATCAGCCCCTCGTCCTGCAGAATCTTGCGCGCTTCGTCGACGAGACGACGCTCTTCGCGCACGGAACCTTCACGATCCGGCAGCAGCGGCAGCATGTTGAACGCCAGCTGGCGGCCAAAGAAATCATCTTCGTCGATCGGGATGCCATTCAGCAGCTTCGCACTCTGCCCGGCCAGCGCGTCAACGGCCTTTTTACCGTTCGCCGACGCGGACAGCAGGCTGGTGA
The DNA here is from genome assembly GCF_014895705.1 of Enterobacter cloacae complex sp. P27C. Lineage (NCBI taxonomy): Bacteria > Pseudomonadati > Pseudomonadota > Gammaproteobacteria > Enterobacterales > Enterobacteriaceae > Enterobacter > Enterobacter cloacae complex sp. P27C. Next base: position 250,755 of record NZ_JADBQB010000003.1, on the reverse strand, counting down.
CGGTAATGCGCGACAGGCCGCCGTCGTCAATCAGCGGCTTCAGCGCGGTCAGCAGCTGGCTGGTCAGGCTGTTCGGTACCGCGATAACGTTACGGTTGCGGTAGTCAGCCAGCACAAACGGATTGACGTCCGGGACCACCAGCGGCACGTCCGGCTCCAGGGAGAACAGACCGCTCAGGTCGATCACCAGACAGCCCGAATTGGTCGCCTCTTCAATGTAAGACGCCGTGGCTTCAGCACCTGCGGCAAAAAACGCCAGCTGCGCCTGGGTCCAGTCAAACGCGGCCGCATCCTGAACCATCACGGATTTACCGCCAAAACGCAGATGTTCGCCCGCGCTGTCGGTGCGCGCCAGCGCATAGATATCTCCCACCGGGAACTGACGCTCGGCAAGAGTTTCGAGCAGGGCTTCGCCCACGGCACCCGTGGCACCTAAAATGGCAATGTTCCAGCCTTCAGACATGGTGGTTTACTCCAGAAATAAAACAGCGTCCCTGTCGGCGTATCCGACAGGGAGCATTAAGAAGACATTAATGCGCCGGGTGATGAACGGCGTTAAAACCCAGTTTCTTGAGCAACGTCGCAGCCGCTGCGTCGTCGCACATCACATACAGGGAAGACCACTCGCGGCGCTCAACGTAATTCTTGCGCAGCTTATCAAATTCACCCGGGATCCCCGCCACCTTACGCAGCAGCGCATCGTCGCGGCGCACATCATACACCAAATGCACCAGCCTTTTCAGCGTTGCCTGATCGAGCGGGCCATGCAGGGTAATGCGGCCAAATTCAGGCGCGGGGAGTAAAGTATCAAGCGCCACCTGCTGCGGATGGCCGATAAAGGCGCTGTAGGCTTCAAACACCTGCGTCGTGCCGCGCGCTTTGCCTTCAAGCGTATAGCCCGCAATATGCGCGGTGGCAACGTCAACCTTGTTCAGCAGCTCAACGTTGAGATCCGGCTCCGGCTCCCAGACGTCCAGCACCACGCTGAGATCGTGTCCTTCATTCAGACATTTCAGCAGCGCGGCATTATCCACCACCGGGCCACGGCAGGCATTAATCAGAATAGTGCCAGCCTTCAGACGGCGAATCAGCGCCTCGTCCGCCAGATGCAGGGACTTATACGGCCCCTCTTTAAACAGCGGCGTGTGGAACGTCAGCACATCGCACTGTTCAACCAGCTCATCCAGCGCGCGGAAATCCTCGTCGTCACCGTTGTCTTTACGCGGCGGATCGCACAGCAGCGTGCGGATACCTAACGCTTCAAGGCGCTTTTGCAGACGCCCGCCGACGTTACCCACGCCGACAATCCCCACGGTGCGGTCTTTCAGCGCAAAACCATCGCGCTCGGCCAGCATCAGCAGCGAGGAGAAAACGTATTCCACGACGGCAATGGCGTTACAGCCCGGCGCGGCGGAAAAACCGATTCCGGCCTGCTTCAGCCACTGATCATCCACATGATCGGTCCCTGCCGTTGCGGTTCCGACAAACTTAATCGCTTTACCGGCAAGCAACGCCTCATTTACTTTGGTCACCGAGCGCACCATCAGCGCGTCTGCGTCATCCAGTTCGTTAACCGGGATCGGGCGGCCAGGGACAGCCTTAACGTCACCGAGGCGGCTAAACAGCTCGCGGGCGTAAGGCATATTTTCATCAACGAGGATTTTCACGTCTGAGTACCTGTTTGAGAGGAAGAAAACCTGCCAAGTGTGCCATAATCTGGCCGCCAGGCATATACGTATGCCGGGTTTACGCTGAGTTTTGACTTTAAGGATTTTTGACGATGCAGCCCATTTCAGGTACGCCGCCACGCCCTCCGGGTGAAGGCCCTGTCACGCCAAACGTTGCCGGTGAACAGCCACTATCCACGCAACAGCGCACCGTGCTGGAGCGACTGATCACGCGCCTGATAGCGCTGACTTCGCAGCAAAACGCGGAAGTCTGGGCCGGGGTAAAGCATGATTTAGGCGTGAGGAACGACGCACCGCTGCAGTCGCGCCATTTCCCTGCCGCCGAGCAAAATCTCAACCAGCGTATTACGACCGCGCAGCAGAACCACACCACGCGTCAGATTGTCACGCAGTTGACCGAGCTGCTGGGCCAGGGAAATAACCGTCAGGCTGTCAGTGACTTTATCCGTCAGCAGTATGGCCAGACCGCCCTGAGCCAGTTGACGCCAGACCAGCTTAAAACCGTGCTGACGCTGTTGCAGAACAATCAGTTGTCTATTCCGCAGCCTCAGGTGCGCCCCTCAACCGAGCGCCCGCTGCAGCCTGCCGAGCACAACACGCTGAACCAGATGGTGACCAAACTGGCCGCCGCCACCGGCGAGTCGACGAAGCTTATCTGGCAATCCATGCTGGAACTGTCCGGAGTGAAGGCGGGCGAGCTGATTCCGGCCAAACAGTTTACCCATCTGGTGACCTGGCTCCAGGCGCGCCAGACGCTCAGCACCCAGAGCGCCCCTACCCTGCATACCGTTCAGGCGGCGCTTAAACAGCCGCTGGAACCGCACGAGTTCGAGGTGATTCGGGATTACGCCCAGCAGAACTGGCAGGCCACGCCGCAAACGGTACTGACCACCGCGCAGGTGCAGGATGTGCTGAATCAGATCTTTGTTCGCCGCGCCGAGCGGGAAGGCGGCGTGCCGGAGGTAAGAAACGTTCAGCCGATCTACAGCCCGCTGTTTGCGCCCGTTGCGGAGACGTTCAGAACGCTCTCTGCCCGTCCGGGATTAATGTTGATTGCATTATTGATTGCGCTGGCGATTTTCTGGCTGGTTGCCTGAGGATTTGCCCGGTGGCGCTACGCTTACCGGGCCTACAACGGCTCGAACCGTAGGCCGGGTAAGGCGCAGCCGCCCCCCGGCGACAACAGTTAATTTCTGCGAAACGCCACCAGCGTCACCACGATCCCCACCACCGCAGAAACCGCGCCGGCCAGGAAGACGGACGGGTAGCCAAACGAGGTGGCTAACAGACCCGCCAGCGGCCCGGTTACGCCGTATGAGATATCCTGAAACGCCGCATAGCCGCCCAGCGCCGTACCGCGGACCTGCGGCGCCACGCGCTTCACCACCTCAACGCCCAACGCCGGAAAGATCAGCGAGCAGCCGCAGCCGGTTAACGCCGCACCCAGCAGCGCAACGGAGGCGACCGGCGCCTGCCAGAGCAACACCAGCCCAACGGTTTCAATCACCAGCGCCACCACCGCCACCTTCACGCCGCCAAAGCGATCCGGCATCCAGCCGAACAGGACACGCATCAGGACAAACGCGCCGCCAAAGGCCGTCAGCGTAAAGCCCGCCATTGCCCAGCCGCGGCTCATGAAATAGAGGGAGACGAAGGTACCAATCACCGCGAAGCCTACTCCCTGAAGCGCCAGCCCCAGCCCTGGCTGCCAGATTTGCCCCACCACACTCCACAGCGAAGGACGTTCGCCTTTATGGGCGGGTACCTTGCGTACCGAACCGTTAAAAGCCCACGCCAGCAGCGGTAATATCATGGTGGTTGCTGCCAGTACCGCAAAACCAAACTGGCTGTGGATCAGCAAACCCAGCGGCGCGCCTGCAGCCAGTGCGCCATAAATCGCCATCCCGTTCCATGACATCACTTTGCCGGAGCGCGCAGGCCCCACCAGCCCCATCCCCCAGGTCAGGGTACCGGTCAGCAGCTGGCTTTCACCGAAGCCAAGGATTAAACGGCCCACCACCAGCAGCGCAAATTTATACGCGGCGTCGACCGGCAGGAGAGCGGCCAGCAGCCACGCGCCCCCCGCCAGACCGCAGGCAAACATGCCCTGCAGCGCCGAGCGTTTTGCACCGCGCTGATCGGCCAATCGTCCTGCGTAGCCGCGGGTTAATACCGTGGCTAAAAACTGAATGCCCACAGCAATGCCGACCATGGTGTTGCCATAGCCGAGTTCCTGATGAACGAACAGCGGGATCACCGGCAGCGGCAGGCCAACGGTCATGTAGGTCAGGAATACCGCAAAGGCGATGCGGAAAAGAGAAAGGTTCCCGGAAGGAGTGCCCTTCTCGGGGGTAACAGCCTTCATGCATAACTCCGTGTTCAGGCATAAAAAAAGGGAGCCTTTCGGCTCCCTTCTATTATACATTCAAACGCTTATGCTTTCAGCTTGCGCATAACCAGTGTGGCGTTGGTGCCGCCGAAGCCGAAGCTGTTGGACATCACGGTGGTCAGCGTCGCTTCCGTTGGTTTGGTCACGATGTTCAGGCCAGCCGCCTGCTCGTCCATCTCGTCGATGTTGATGCTTGGGGCGATAAAGCCGTTTTCCAGCATCAGCAGAGAGTAGATCGCTTCCTGCACGCCCGCCGCACCCAGAGAGTGACCGGTCATGGCTTTGGTGGCAGAGATAGCCGGGCTGTTGTCGCCGAACACTTCGCGGATCGCACCCAGCTCTTTCACGTCACCTACCGGAGTAGAGGTACCGTGGGAGTTCAGATAGTCGATTGGGGTATCAACGCCGTGCATCGCCATCTTCATGCAGCGCACCGCGCCTTCGCCGGACGGAGCAACCATGTCGGCGCCGTCGGACGTTGCGCCGTAGCCCACGATCTCAGCGTAGATGTGCGCGCCGCGCGCCAGCGCGTGCTCCAGCTCTTCAACCACAACCATACCGCCGCCGCCCGCGATAACGAAACCGTCACGGTGCGCGTCATAAGTACGGGAGGCTTTGTCTGGGGTTTCGTTGTACTTGGTGGACAGTGCGCCCATCGCGTCGAACTCACAGGCCATTTCCCAGCCCAGCTCTTCGCCGCCGCCAGCAAATACGATGTCCTGTTTGCCCAGCTGGATCTGCTCAACCGCGTTGCCGATACAGTGTGCGGAAGTCGCACACGCGGAGCTGATGGAGTAGTTCACACCGTGAATTTTGAACGGGGTCGCCAGGCACGCGGAAACCGCAGAACCCATGGCTTTAGTCACCACGTACGGACCTACCGCTTTCAGACCACGCGGGCTGCGCATGGCGTCAGCACCGAATACCTGCGCTTTAGAGGAACCGCCGGAACCGGCAATCAGGCCCACGCGCGGGTTGTTCTGATAAACCTCTTCGCTCAGGCCAGAATCTTTGATCGCTTCCTGCATGGAGAGATAAGCATAAATAGAGGCATCGTTCATGAAACGAACCACTTTGCGGTCAATCAAACCGGTGGTGTCCAGTTTGACGTTACCCCATACGTGGCTACGCATACCTGAATCTTTAAACTCTTCAGAGAAAGTGATCCCGGAGCGTCCTTCACGCAGAGATGCCAGGACTTCCTGCTGGTTATTACCGATGCTGGAAACAATGCCCAGGCCAGTAATCACTGCACGTTTCATTCAATACCTCTGTAAGTCGCACTATAAAAAGTTTCGAGTCGCACAATAGCGTACACTTGTACGCCGAACAAGTCCGATCAGACATTTTCTGCGGAAATTTGCACCGATGGACTCACATCGTTAAGATCGTGCCACTGCCTGTCAGACGAGTAACTTACGTGAAACAAAACGCTATACAACCCGCCAACCTCGAATTCAACGCTGAGGGTACACCTGTTTCCCGAGATTTTGATGACGTCTACTTTTCTAATGATAACGGACTCGAAGAAACCCGCTATGTTTTCCTCGAGGGAAACCAGCTCAGCGCCCGCTTCCCTGCGCACCCGCGCAGTCTGTTCGTTGTTGCGGAAAGCGGCTTCGGAACCGGACTAAATTTTCTGACTCTCTGGCAGGCGTTCGATCGATTTCGCGCTGCACAACCCGAGGCTACGCTACAAAGATTACATTTCATCAGTTTCGAAAAATTTCCGCTTACCGCGCACGATCTGCGGCTCGCCCACCAGCGCTGGCCGGAGCTTGCAGCCTGGGCGGAGCAGCTTCAGGCGCAGTGGCCGCCGCATATCGGCGGCTGCCACCGTCTGATTCTGGACGGCGGACGGGTGACGCTGGATTTATGGCTAGGCGACATTAACGACCTGACCGATACGCTTGACGACGCGATGAACCAGACGGTGGACGCGTGGTTCCTTGACGGCTTTGCGCCCGCCAAGAACCCGGACATGTGGAGCCAGCATCTGTTTAGCGCGATGGCCAGGCTGGCGCGTCCCGGCGCAACGCTCGCCACCTTTACCTCGGCCGGCTTTGTTCGCCGCGGCCTGCAGGACGCGGGCTTTACCATGCAGAAGACCAAAGGCTTTGGCCGCAAGCGCGACATGCTGGTCGGCACGATGGAACGGACGCTGGACATTCCCGCTCGGGCTCCCTGGTTTGCGCGCAGCGCCAGCGCATCGCGCGAAGTGGCGATCGTTGGCGGAGGGATCGCCAGCGCCCTGCTCTCTCTCGCGCTGCTGCACCGGGGCTGGCAGGTGACGCTCTACTGCGCTGACGAGGCACCAGCCAACGGCGCGTCCGGCAACCGCCAGGGCGCGCTTTACCCGCTTTTAAGCGCGCACGACCCGGCCCTGTTCCAGTTTTTCCCGGCAGCGTTTACCTTCGCTCGCCGCCTGTATGATTCCATTCCGGTGGCATTCGACCATGACTGGTGCGGCGTGACGCAGCTCGGCTGGGATGAAAAAAGCCAGCAAAAAATCGCCCAGATGCTGTCGCTGGGTCTGCCGGAGGAGATTGCCCGCGCGGTCAGTGCGCAAGAGGTGGCAGACATGGCGGGCGTGGAAACCGGCTGTGGCGGCATTCAATATCCGCTCGGCGGCTGGCTGTGCCCGGCTGAACTGACCGCGGCGGCGATTAGCCTGGCGCAGTCACGCGGGCTGAGGGTGCATTATTCTCATAAGGTTGAATCGCTTAGCCGGTCAGAACGGTGGACTCTGCATTTTGCTGATGGCAAAGCGGCACACCATGCCAGCGTTGTGCTGGCAAACGGACATAACATCAGCCAGTTTATCCAGACCGAGACGTTGCCGGTTTATCCGGTCGGCGGCCAGGTAAGCCATATCCCAACCGCGCCCGAACTGAGCAAGCTGCGCCAGGTGCTGTGCTATGACGGCTATCTGACGCCACAAAATCCGTCTAACGGACATCACTGCATCGGCGCCAGCTATCATCGTGGCGAAGCGGATATGCGCTACAGCGAAGCGGATCAGCAGCAAAACCGCCAGCGCCTGATTGACTGCTTCCCGGACGCGGCGTGGGCGAAAGAGGTTGACGTTAGCGAGGGCGAAGCGCGCTGCGGCGTGCGCTGCGCGACCCGCGATCACCTGCCGATGGCGGGAAACGTGCCGGACTATGAAGCCACGCTTGAACTCTATCAGGATCTGGCAGAAAACAAGGAAACGGCGGTAAGTGCCCCGGTTTATCCTGAACTGTTCATGCTGGGCGGATTAGGATCGCGAGGATTGTGCTCCGCGCCGTTGCTGGCAGAGGTGCTTGCTGCGCAAATGAGCGATGAGCCGGTTCCTCTGGACAGGGTTACGCTCGCGGGGCTGAATCCGAACCGGTTGTGGGTAAGGAAACTGCTGAAGGGGAAAATGGTTAAGTATGGTGCGGTCGAATCCCCTCTCCCCAAAGGGGAGAGGGAAGAGTGGACAGCGGCTTAGCGTTTAGCCTGCTGGAATAAATTGTCCCACATCCCCAGCACCAGAGACTGGTCGCGCGGAGAGAGCTCCCCGGCCAGAATGGCTTTTTCCAGGCTGCGCGTGACTTCAGCGTGAACGGCGTCGGCAGAGTGATCGTCACCTGCTTCCAGCTCGGCTACCGCCAGCGTCAGGTGACCACGCAGATAACCGCTGGCGAACAGCTCATCATCACTGGCGTGTTCCACCATGTCATCAATTAACGCCAGAATGCGTGATTCAAATTCTGCGATCATCTTCTTTCCTCTGTTAAAGATCTTCCGGCCAAGGGAAGCATTCCGCCGTGATCTCCGGCGTGTGGTAATAATTCTGTAAAGCCTCGATCAGGCGCGCCGGACGTTCCGGGATGCCTTTCTCAAGATACTCCATCACCTGCGCATGCACGCGGCGCTGGAAGACGATACGGTCTGGCTCAAAGTCACCTTCAAGGTTGTCACAGCTCACGTTGAACGGGAAGCCCGCCGCCACGCAGAACAGCCATTCCAGCGCCTGCGGCTTCACTTCCACGTCTTCAAACTGGCCTTGGGTGGCGGCGTCGCGCCCGTCCGGACAGTACCAGTAACCGAAGTCCACCAGCTCGCGACGCGCTTTCCCCGCGATGCACCAGTGCGAAATCTCGTGCAAACCGCTGGCGTAAAAGCCGTGGGCAAAGACGATGCGGTTGTACGGAACCTCTGCATCAGCAGGAAGATAGATCGGTTCGTCGTCGCCTTTAATCAGACGGGTATTAAAATCATCAGCAAAACAGCTATCGAAGATCTCAATCAGCTGTTCGTATTTATGCGTACTGTTCATTAGTTCATCCCCAACCAGGTGAGGATCTCCTGTCCATGGCTGTCATAAAGAAGTTTGGCGCTCATCACCGCCGAGACGACAACAATCATCGGGCGGATCAGCTTTTGCCCTTTGCTTAATACCAGACGCGAGCCTGCGCGCGCGCCCAAAAACTGCCCTGCCATCATCACATACCCGGTTGCCCAGATAACCTTGCCGCCAATGATAAACAGCAGCAGGCCGCCGACGTTCGAGGTCGCATTCAGCACCTTGGCGTGGGCGGTGGATTTGGCGAGGTTAAAGCCGGCCAGGGTCACGAACGCCAGCGCGTAAAACGAGCCTGCCCCCGGGCCAAAGAAGCCGTCGTAAAAGCCGACGCAGCCACCGGCAATCAGCGCAAACGGCAGGCCGTGCAGCCGCCGCGCCCGGTCTTCCTCACCGAGCTTAGGCATCAGCAGGAAATAGAGACCGATGCAGATAACCAGAATCGGCAGGATCTGGCGCAAAATATCCGACTGCACGTGCTGCACCAGCAGCGCGCCCGACGTTGAGCCGATAAAGGTCATCAGGATATTGAGCTTCTGGTCGGCGAGATTCACCACCTTGCGGCGGATAAAATAGAGCGACGCCGAAAGCGAGCCGCCGCAGGCCTGCAGCTTATTGGTGGCAAGCGCCTGCGCCGGGCTCATGCCCGCCGCCAGCAGCGCGGGCACGGTTAACAGCCCGCCGCCGCCCGCGAGCGCATCGATAAAACCGGCCAACATGGCCACAAAGAACAGCACCACCAGCAGCAGCGGTGACACCATAAACAGATCGACGAAGTTATCCATTAAAGTACATGCTCATCCAGTAGCGCCTGGCAGGAAGGCGGCAACGGAGGCGGTGTCTTCTTCTCAGGCTTAGAGGTTCCAGGTTTTGCCGGCTCAAACCAGCTTTGCAGTTCGTAACCACAGCCATCGCCTGGCGGCGGTAGCGGCTGATCTTCACATTCAAGGCTGTTCGCCGGGCAACGCAGACGCACGTGCATATGCGCACGATGCTGGAACCACGGGCGCACTTTGCGCAGCCAGTCGCGATCCGTCCCCGCATCCAGGCAAAGCTGCTGCTTGATCGCCGGGTTGACGAAAATCCGCGTGACGTCGTTATCTTTCGCCGCCAGCTTGATCAGGCTCGAAATATCCCGTGACCACAGTGATGGCACCACGCTTTTGCCGTCGCGCGACACCAGATCCAGCGCCTGCGGCTTCAGCAGCTGCGCAGACGTCCAGCGCGTTTTCGGCAGCTGCAGGAAGATGTCGACATCCAGTCCCGTCTGGTGGCTGGCGTGCCCGCCGTTAAAGCGACCACCGGCAGGCATCCCCATATCGCCAATCAGCATCGTCCCCAGCCCCAGGTTATGCACCTGGTTCCCCAGTCGCTGAATGAACAGCACCAGATCAGGGTGGCCGAAGTAACGACGCTGGTCGGTACGCATCACCTGATAGGTATCTGATTGCAGCGGCAGCTCCTGCGCGCCCACGATACAGCCGTTAGAGAAGGCGCCGATGGACTGCGCGCTTCCCGCCACCGGATGGGTGATTTTTTGCCACGGCGTGGCGGCCAGACTGGCTCCACTGGCCAGCAGCGCCAGCAGAGCAATTGCGGTTTTTTTCATGTTTACCAGCGTGGAATGGTGGTCGTCACGTCCGCGTTCTGCGCGCGCTGGCGCAGGAAGTGATCCATCAGCACGATCGCCAGCATCGCTTCCGCGATCGGCACCGCGCGGATCCCCACGCACGGATCGTGACGACCTTTGGTGATCATCTCAACTTCTTCGCCTGAGCGGTTAATCGTGTGGCCCGGCACGGTGATGCTTGAGGTCGGCTTCAGCGCGATGTTGGCAATAATCTGCTGTCCACTGCTGATACCGCCGAGAATGCCGCCCGCATGGTTGCTCTGGAAGCCCGCTTTCGTGATTTCGTCGCGGTTCTGGCTGCCGCGAAGCGCCACCACGTCGAAGCCGTCGCCAATCTCGACGCCCTTCACCGCGTTGATGCTCATCAGCGCGTGGGCGATATCGGCGTCGAGACGGTCAAATACCGGCTCGCCCCAGCCAGCCGGGACGCCATCTGCCACCACGGTGACTTTCGCGCCAATGGAGTCGCCCTCTTTTTTCAGGCCGCGCATCAGTTCGTCCAGCGCGTCAAGCTTATCGGCATCGGCGCAGAAGAACGGGTTTTGTTCGACCTGATCCCAGTCCTTGATCGCCAGCGGAATGTCGCCCATCTGGGTCAGACAGCCGCGAATGACGATGCCAAATTTCTGCTGCAAATACTTTTTTGCAATAGCGCCAGCGGCCACGCGCATCGCGGTTTCACGCGCGGAAGAGCGTCCGCCGCCGCGATAGTCGCGAAAGCCGTACTTTTGCTCGTAGGTGTAGTCGGCATGGCCTGGGCGGAACACGTCCTTGATAGCACCGTAGTCCTGAGAGCGCTGATCGGTGTTTTCAATCAGCAGACCAATGCTGGTGCCGGTGGTGCGGCCTTCAAAAACGCCGGAGAGAATTTTGACCTGGTCCGGCTCGCGACGCTGCGTGGTGTAGCGAGAGGTGCCCGGACGACGGCGGTCAAGGTCGTGCTGTAAATCTGCTTCGGTCAGTTCGATGCCTGGCGGTACGCCATCAACGATACAGCCCAGCGCCAGCCCGTGCGACTCGCCAAAGGTGGTCACGCGGAATAACTGTCCAATACTGTTTCCTGCCATCACGGCTCCGATGTTGTTGTTTGTGTTTGAGCGTTGTGAAACGGGCCGAAGCCCGCTGGATTAATCTTTATAGATGCTGAAATGCTCGCGCGCGTCGAGCAGCTGCGCTTTGGTCAGCATAAAGACGCCGTCACCGCCGTTGTCGAACTCAAGCCAGGTGAACGGCACATCCGGGTACTGCTCTATCAGATGTACCATGCTGTTGCCCACTTCACAAATCAGAACGCCGTCGTCGGTCAGATAATCCGGCGCGCAGGCCAGAATGCGGCGGGTCAACTTCAGGCCGTCCGAGCCCGACGCCAGGCCCAGCTCCGGCTCGTGACGGTATTCGTTCGGCAGATCGGACATGTCTTCTGCATCGACGTACGGCGGGTTAGTGACGATCAGATCGTATTGCAGCGTCGGCAGGTCGCGGAACAGGTCAGAGCGGATTGGCGTGACGTGATGGATCAGGCCGTGCTCTTCAATGTTGTGTTCGGTCACGGCCAACGCGTCGGTGGAGATATCGACGGCGTCCACTTCCGCTTCAGGGAAAGCGTAGGCGCAGGCAATAGCGATGCAGCCGCTGCCGGTGCACATATCGAGAATGTGCTGCGGCTGATGGTTAATCAGGCCTTCAAAGTGGTTGTTGATCAGCTCACCAATCGGCGAGCGCGGTACCAGCACGCGTTCATCGACGTAAAACTCGTGGCCGCAGAACCAGGCTTTGTTGGTCAGATAGGCGACCGGAATGCGCTCGTTTACGCGACGGATCACGCGCTCAACGATGCGGTGTTTTTCGCTGGAGGTCAGGCGCGCGGTGCGCATGTCTTCCGGAATGTCCAGCGGCAGGTAAAGAGACGGCAGCACCAGCTGAACGGCCTCGTCCCACGGGTTATCGGTACCGTGACCGTACCAGATATTGGCGGCGCTGAAGCGGCTAACCGACCAGCGCAACATGTCCTGTATGGTATGCAGCTCGTTTACTGCTTCATCGACAAATATTTTATCCACTCTTTCCTCCAGGGCATGCTCGCATAATTTTCGGCGGCTAGTTTGCCATGAAGACGGCGATAAATCAGCAATGACGCGTACCGCTTGAGGTTAAAAAATGCGTTTAGTCGGGTACACTATCGGAAATACGAGATGAGAATGACGAATGAAAAAGAAAACATCGCTCAGCGAGGAGGATCAGGCTCTCTTCCGCCAGCTGATGACCGGGACGCGTAAAATCGCGCAGGACACGATTGTCCACCGTCCGCAGCGTAAAAAAATCAGCGAAGTTCCGGTCAAACGGCTGCTCCAGGAGCAGGCGGATAACAGCCACTATTTTTCAGATGAATTTCAGCCGCTGCTCAATACGCAAGGGGCTGTGAAGTACGTGCGCGAAGACGTCAGCCATTTTGAGCTGAAAAAGTTAGGACGCGGAGATTATTCGCCGGAGCTGTTTCTCGATCTGCACGGCTTAACGCAGATGCAGGCGAAACAGGAGCTGGGGGCGTTGATTGCCGCCTGTCGCCGCGAACACGTTTTTTGCGCCTGCGTGATGCACGGCCACGGTAAACACATTCTGAAGCAACAGACGCCGCTGTGGCTGGCTCAGCACCCGCACGTGATGGCGTTTCATCAGGCACCGAAAGAGTACGGCGGCGATGCTGCATTGCTGGTGTTGATTGAAGTTGAGGAGTGGCAGCCGCCAGAGTTGCCCTGACAGAAGGGCGGGAAACACGTAGTACCCCCGCCCTGTCACACGTCACGTCAGATGGCTTTTGCCATCTTCAGGTTGCACGGGCTCATTTGCCAGTTGAAGACCCCTTTGCCGGTTTCGTCGAGAGTGACGTTGGCAATGGCGGAAGTGGTGAACATTGGCGGCGTTTCGCCCGGGCACAGCTCAGATACCAGATAGCCGACCAGCGGCAGGTGGGAAATGACCAGTGCGGAAGCAACACCTTCATTGCACAGCGCCTGAAGGTAAGCGCTGACAAGACCGACATCGCCGCATGGCGTCAGCTCAGGGAGAACGTCCACGCTGGATGGCAGGTTCATACACTCCCCTACCACGTCCAGCGTCTGTTCTGCACGCAGGAACGGACTCACCAGAACACGTTCAATGTCCACTTTTTGACCTTTAAGCCACGTCGCCATTTGACGGGATTCGTCACAGCCACAGACGGTTAAAGGACGTACTGAGTCACTGGCGGCATCGAGTGCCGCGTCGCCGTGACGCATGATAAAAACTTGCATATTGCACCGCTTTTGTTAACCAGAATCACCGGCGTTAACTACCCGCGATTAATGCTCTGAGGTAGAAAACCCGATGGCCGGGCATTGTGCCTGATCCATTCGGTGAATGAAACGCTGTTTTTTACCTCAATGGCGTAAGTATAGTCAATCTCTGTTTACAAAATCGCCAGAACAGGTTCATTCACCTCAGGATTTACCCTTCTTTGACTTCAGTTTACGAAATCAGTTTCCCTTGCAGGCCAGAATGTCTGGCCCCGCTCCGCCATCTGCAATAATTCGTCACACGGTGTAAACCGCGGACCGTATTGCGAGGCCAGACGTTGCAAAATGACAACCACTTCACCCGCACCGAGCGTATCCATGTAACGGAACGGGCCGCCAAGGAACGGCGGGAAACCAATACCAAATACCGCGCCGATGTCGCCATCGCGTGCGCTCTTGATCACCTCTTCACCAAAGCAGCGCGCCGCTTCATTGAGCATCATCATGACGCAACGTTCTGCGCACTGAACGGCAGACAGTTTTCCCTGACCGGTGGCCGAAATAAGCCCATAAACCGAAGGGTCGACCTGTTTCTTGCTTTTACGCCCTTTCGCGCCGTAAAGATAGAAACCGCGTTCATTTTTTCTGCCTTTGCGATCGTCCTTCAAAATTGCAGAAACAATGTTTGCAGGCGGGGTAAAACGATCGCCATAAGCCGCTTCCAGCACAGGTATAATTTTAGTGCCGGTGTCTATTCCCACCTCATCCAAAAGTTGGATTGGACCGACGGGGAAGCCAAACTTTACGAGCGCCTCGTCAACGTGCTCGATTTTCTCCCCTTCCGTCAGCAGCCGCATCGCTTCGTTGATATAGGGAGCCAGAATACGGTTGACGTAGAAGCCAGCCTTGTCCGCGACCACGATCGGGGTTTTACCCTGTTTTTTCGCCAGCTTCACCACGGTGGCGATGGTCTGCGGGCTGGTCGTGGCGTGCGGGATCACCTCCACCAGCGGCATTTTTTCGACCGGACTGAAAAAGTGCAGACCAATGACCTGCTCCGGACGAGCAGCTTTCGCCGCGATATCGCCAATCGGTAAAGACGAGGTGTTTGAGGCGAAAATAGTGTGCCGCGCGCAGTGCTGCTCCACGTCAGCCACCATCTGCTGCTTAAGCGCCAGGTCTTCAAATACGGCTTCAATCACCAGGTCCCGGTGCGCAAAACCGCTGTAATCCGTCGTGCCGGAGATCGTCGCCAGGGTTTTATCACGTTCGCTTGCCTTGATATGGCGGCGTTTGACCTTCCGATCAAGGTTCTGCCAGCTGTACTGCAGCGCGTGGTTGATGCCCTTTGCGCTGATGTCTTTGATACGCACGGGCAATTTGCCTTTGCTGGCGGTAACAAACGCGATTCCGCCGCCCATCAGCCCACCGCCCAGCACGCCAACGGCGCGCAGCGGAGCAGGCTCTGCCTCGCAGCCCGGATCTTTTTTCACCTCAGTACTGGCGAAGAAGATGCTGCGCAACGCCTGCGACTGCGGCGTCATCGCCAGTTCGCCAAAGGCTTTGGCTTCAGCGGCATAGCCGCTGCTGCTGCCCTGCGACAACCCGGTTTCCATCACTTCCAGAATGCGCTTTGCCGCCGGGTAGTTGCCTTTGGTTTTTTGCTCGGTTTTTTTGCCTACCATGTTGAACAGCAGCGCGCGCCCCAGTGGCCCTGCCAGCACGCGCTCGCGTACGGGGAGAGGACGTTTTGCCTGACGTCCCTTCAGCGCCAGCTCAACGGCAGCGTCCAGTAGAATGGTGTGCGGAACGACGTCGTCAACCAACCCTACTTTCAGTGCCTGACGGGGGCGTAGCTGCTTGCCGGTTAAGATCATCTCCAGGGCGGTGCTAACCCCAACCAGACGCGGCAGACGCTGTGTTCCACCCGATCCCGGCAGCAGGCCTAACTGCACTTCTGGCAACCCTAAAACGGTTTTCGGATCGTCAGTGCAGATACGGCTGTGACAGGCCAGCGCCAGCTCCAGCCCGCCGCCCAGGCAGGCACCGTGGATCGCGGCAATAACCGGAATCGGCAGAGCGTTGATTTCAGCCATCACCTGCTGTCCCTGACGCGCCAGATCTTCAGCTTCCTGCGCGCTTTTCGCTCGGGCGATCATGTTGATATCGGCCCCGGCAATAAAGTTATCCGGCTTAGCCGAGATAAAGACCAGACCACGAATCGCTTTATTTTCGCGGATCTGCTTGAGCATGGCGCGAACCTGAGTGCCGAATTCAGCCTTCAGGGTATTCATCTTTTCATCAGGCACATCAATAGTGATAACCGCGACGTTATCGAGGCGAACCGTCAGATTAAATGCAGATGGCATATCCATTATTCAGCCTCCAGAACCATTGCTGCCCCAAGGCCGCCCGCCGCGCAGGCGGTGACGAGACCAAACCCGCCGCCGCGGCGACGGAGTTCGTGTAGTGTCTGGGTGATCATTCGCGCACCCGTGGCCGCAAACGGATGGCCGTAGGCGATCGACCCACCCAGCACGTTGAATTTGCTCTGATCCACTTCGCCGGTGGCATGGGCGCGGCCCAGCACGTCGCGTGCAAAACGCTCGCTTGCCAGCAGCTGCACGTTTGCCAGGGTTTGCGCGGCAAAGGCTTCGTGCATATCAATCAGGGTTAAATCCGCCAGGGTTAGCCCCGCGCGATCCAGCGCCAGCGGCGTGGACCACGCCGGACCTAACAGCATGTCCTGCCAGACATCAATGGCGGTAAAGGCATAGCTGCGCAAATAGCCCAGCGGCGTGATGCCCAGTTCTTTTGCACGCGACTCCGTCATCAGGATCACCGCAGCAGCACCATCGGTCAGCGGCGTACTGTTGGCCGCCGTCACGGTGCCGTGCTTGCGGTCAAACGCCGGGCGCAGTTTGGCGTAATCCGCCAGCGTCGAGGTGCCACGAATATTGTTGTCTTCAGTAAGAGGCTCTCGATAGGGAGGCGTGTAGGCGGTCATGACCTCGTCGGTGAGTTTGCCCTCCGACCAGGCTTTCGCTGCCAGCTGATGCGAGCGATGCGCCAGCGCATCCTGCTGCTCGCGGGTGATGCCGTAGGTTTTGGCCATCTGCTCGGCGGTATCGCCCATTCGCAGGCCAGTCGAGTATTCCGCGACGGCAGGTGGCACGGGCATGAGATCGCGCAGGCGTAAACGCGAGAAGAGTTTGAGCTTCGCACCGGTGGTCCGGGCTTTATTGGCATCCACCAGAATGCGGGCCAGCTTTTTACTGACGCCAATCGGCAGTACGGAGGAAGAATCGGCGCCACCTGCAATCCCAGCGCGAATGGTGCCCGCCATCAGGCTTTCCGCCACGTTTGCTACCGCCTGGAAGCTGGTCGCGCACGCGCGGCTGACGCTGTAGGCATCGGTATGAACGTTCATGCCGGTACCGAGAACAATCTCCCGCGCAATGTTAGGGGCTTCAGGCATCTGTACCACCTGGCCGAAGACCAGCTGTTCGATGACCTCAGGCGGAATTTCGCTGCGAGCCAGCATTTCCCCCACTACCATTTTCCCCAGATCGACAGCCGGTATACCGTGAAACGCCGTCGCCTGACGTGCAAACGGCGTACGCAGACCGCTGACAATGGCAATGCGGTCACCTTGTCGGGTGATTAGCGGTAATGCCTGACTCATAACCTTCCCCTGTGAAAAATTTTACATGACTATAAAGTGGTCTGACCTGATAACAGTCTTAACCATTTTTTTACATTCAGCCAATCGGGGAAGCTTAAAAATGCGAGGTAAAACACAGAGAAGAAAAAGAAAATGCCCCTGCATGGCAGAGGCAATTGTGCGGTTTGTTGCCGGGTAGCGACGGTGCCTTACCCGGCCTACACGATCGTAGGCCCGTGCAAGCGAAGCGCCGCCGGGCAAAAAGGATTAACGCAGACCGAGCTGGAAAATCAGCGTTTCAGCTTCGCAGGCAAACACAAAGTCGATATCCAGCTTCACGCCGCCGTCCACTTCCGTGAAGGTAGATTTGATTTCACACGGAT
Organism: Enterobacter cloacae complex sp. P27C; assembly: GCF_014895705.1. NCBI lineage: Bacteria > Pseudomonadati > Pseudomonadota > Gammaproteobacteria > Enterobacterales > Enterobacteriaceae > Enterobacter > Enterobacter cloacae complex sp. P27C. The sequence goes on along the minus strand of NZ_JADBQB010000003.1, from coordinate 233,399 downwards.
CGGACTCCACATCACGCGCGCGCTTGCTCAGCGCGGCCAGCGTTTCTTCGGCTTCGGCGCGGTTGGTGAAGACACGGCTGTAAGACGCGGTGCAATCGGTGTTGTCCATGATGGTGCCAACATCCATACAGCAGCAAACCGGGGTTTCATCAGCACTGCATTTACTCATAGCTCAATTTCCTCTGTATTCGCGCAGCGCGCGAGATAAACACGATGCTGATATTTTACGCCCCAGCGCTGGCTCTCTCCAGCCGTTAATGGCGCAAAATCGGATAAGTGACCGATATCACACTAAAAAATGATCTAAAACAAAAACCACCCTTTTGGGTGAGCCGCGATGGTCACAATTTTGCCAACCAGATCTCGTTTCAAGAAACATGTTTGAAAATATTAATAAACAAACTTGCAACATTCAGGCTGGTCGGACCTATACTCTGGCCACTGGTCTGATTTGTCTGTCATACCTCAGACCCTACACTTCGCGCTCCTGTTACGGTATGTAACAATTATTGAATAAAAATAACTCAATGAGGTTATGGTCATGAGCCAGAAAACCCTGTTCAACAAGACTGCGCTGGCAGTCGCAGTGGCAATCGTCTCTACTTCCGCCTGGTCAGCGGGCTTTCAGCTAAACGAATTTTCTTCCTCTGGCCTTGGCCGTGCGTATTCAGGGGAAGGTGCAATCGCTGATGATGCGGGTAACGCAAGCCGTAACCCTGCATTAATCATGATGTTCGATCGCCCGACCTTCTCTGCTGGTGCGGTGTATATCGATCCTGATGTCAACATTTCCGGCACGTCACCTTCTGGTGCGAGCCTGAAAGCAGATAACATTGCGCCAACGGCGTGGGTACCTAACCTGCACTTCGTTGCACCAATCAATGAACAATTTGGCTGGGGCGCATCCGTCACGTCTAACTATGGCCTTGCTACCGAGTTCAATAACAACTACCCGGCAGGCGAATACGGCGGTAAAACAGACCTGACAACGCTAAACCTGAACCTGAGCGGTGCTTATCGTCTGAACGACAGCTGGAGCTTCGGTCTGGGCTTTGATGCCGTCTACGCCGATGCAAAAATTGAGCGTTACGCCGGTGAACAAACGGCTCGCCTGCCGAAAAACAGCAACAAAATTGCCAGCCTGAAGGGCGATGAGTGGGGCTATGGCTGGAACGCCGGTATTCTGTACGAGCTGGACAAAAACAACCGCTGGGGCCTGACCTATCGTTCCGAAGTAAAAATTGACTTCGACGGCGATTACAAGAGCGGCATCCTGACGCCGGTCAACAGCCTGGTCCCTGGTGCGGGTACCACTATCCCGTGGGGGACTTCCGGTCAAACTGTTCCTGGCTCACTGTCACTGCATCTGCCAGAAATGTGGGAAGTCTCGGGTTACAACCGCGTAGCGCCACAGTGGGCTATTCACTATAGCCTGGCCTATACCAGCTGGAGCCAGTTCCAGGAGCTGAAAGCGACCGGCACCAACGGTCAAACGCTGTTCTATAAGGACGAGAGCTTCCACGACGCCTATCGCATTGCGTTGGGTACCACCTATTATATGGATGATAACTGGACATTCCGTACCGGTATCGCATTCGACGACAGCCCGGTCCCGGCTGATAAGCGCTCCATTTCCATTCCGGATCAGGACCGCTTCTGGGTGAGTGCTGGTGCAACCTACGCGTTCAACGAGAATGCTTCTGTCGATGCGGGCGTATCTTATATGCATGGCCAGAAAGTGACCTTCAAGGAAGGCCCGTACGAATTTACCTCTGAAGGTAAAGCCTGGCTGTTCGGTACTAACTTCAACTACGCGTTCTAATCGCGCAGGGATCAAAAAAGGTGAGCGTTGCTCACCTTTTTTATTTATTCCGAATCAATATCTTTGAGTTCGTTTTCAATTGCCTTCGCGTTTGGATTATCTTCCGGCTTCAGCTTGCCGCCGTTGGCGATAAAGTCATGATTCTGGAAGTACGCTTCACGCACCATAATGTACGGATCGGACGACTGGCGCAGCAGACCGTCTGAATCGAGCAGTTGCGCACGGGTTTCAATCCCTTCCACCGTCCATTTACCCACCGACAGCGGCCAGGTCAGCCACGACAGAACCGGATACAGCGTATCGACCATATCGCCGCCATCATCACGCACGGTGAAGCTGCCATAGAACGGCAGATGGACGTAAGGACCGTAACCGACACCATAATGCCCCAGCGTACTGCCGAAACGGTGCGGCTGTTCACGCTGCAGTTTCGGGTTTGCCATACCTGCAACATCAATAAAACCACCCATCCCCAGAATGGAGTTCAGGAAGAAGCGGGTAAAGTGCACCATCCCCTGATAAGGATCGCCCTGCAGGAAATAGTTGACCATCACCGCAGGCTCTTCGAGGTTGCTGGTAAAATTGCTTAACCCGTTACGCGCGGGCTGTGGAACGTAATCGCGCCATGCTACTGCCACCGGGCGAACCACATACGGGTCCAGCACGTTGTAGTTGAAGCTATACATAGAGCGGTTAAATCCTTCGAGAGGATCGGAGCGTCCCGTTTGCTCCCCGGAGCTGGCGCAGCCCACAAGCATCGTCGCGCCCAGCGCAAGCGCCGACAGCCGAAGTTTCATAAATATCTCCCTGTTCAGTATGGCTATCGTTGATTGCCATCCGTAACGGAGCATCTGGCGCTCCGTCTGAAAACGTGCAAGTGATTGTAACAGCACGTTTACCGATGTCTATGAGTACAGTTACGGGCAGTAATCACCGTGACTCTGATCTCAGCATAGCCTGACTTTTGGAATTCGTTTCGCTGGCAATTTTATAATGTCTTTGAACAAGATGTATCACCTTTGTTGTCATTCCCGTCAATTTAAGAGCATCCCCACAGGCATCCCGATAAAAGCCGCTACGCTTAAAAGAAAGATCAACCTCCGGGAGCAGATATGAAAGAAGTGGGTGAAGACAAAATTGGCGAAAGTAATGAGGAACATGAAATTGAAAGCGAGGAGAAAGCGCGCGGGGAGGAGATAGTGATTGATGAGGATCGCCTCCCCTCCCGCGCGATGGCAATTCACGAACATATACGCCAGGACGGGGAAAAGGAGATGGAGCGCGATGCCATGGCCCTCTTCTGGTCAGCTATCGCGGCTGGACTGTCAATGGGCGCCTCGCTGCTTGCTAAAGGGATATTTCATGTGCAGCTGGAGGGCGTGCCCGGCGGATTTTTACTGGAGAACCTCGGCTACACCTTCGGCTTTATTATCGTCATCATGGCACGCCAGCAGCTGTTTACGGAGAACACGGTGACCGCCGTACTGCCGGTGATGCAAAACCCCACCCTCGGCAATTTTGGTTTATTGATGAGGCTCTGGAGCGTGGTTCTGCTGGGAAATATCATCGGCACGGGCATCGCGGCCTGGGCATTTGAATATATGCCGATATTTGATGAACCCACCCGGGACGCGTTTGTGAAAATTGGCATGGATGTGATGAAAAACACGCCGGTCGAAATGTTTTCTAATGCCATTATCTCTGGGTGGATTATCGCCACAATGGTGTGGATGTTCCCTTCTGCCGGTAGCGCTAAAATCGTGGTGATCATACTCATGACATGGCTAATTGCGCTGGCGGATACCACGCATATCGTGGTCGGTACCGTTGAGATACTTTACCTGGTCTTTAACGGTACGCTTCACTGGAGCGATTTTTTCTGGCCGTTCGCCATTCCGACGCTGGCGGGGAATATCTGCGGCGGAACGTTTATCTTCGCGCTGTTAAGCCATGCCCAAATCCGTAACGACATGTCGAATAAACGCAAAGCCGAGCTTAAGGCGCAGGCAGAAAAGGATAAAGCAGCAAAAAAATCAACCTGAATGGTGACTCTTTGAGCAGTCAGGCGGCCACGCGCTTAACGCAAAGTGTAAATAACGCTATACTCGTGCCGCCTCGTCCCCTTAGTTAAATGGATATAACGAGCCCCTCCTAAGGGCTAGTTGCAGGTTCGATTCCTGCAGGGGACACTTTTATCTTCCTCTGTTTTTAACCCAAATTAGTCTGTTCGCTGCAAAAACTCATTGAGCAGAAGCATCCTGCTTTATTTGAGCATAACGCGTTGCCAGTTGCTTTAGGTGAAGCTCAAGTTGGGTCTTTTCTGCTTCAGGGAGCGCACTTCCTGCAGGGTACTGCGACAGGCGCCTGAGCTGCTCTTCAGCGGGTATCGCATGATTAAATGACTGTATAGTCGAAAAAACCACGGATTTTAGCTCACTCACGGTTATATATTTTCCTTTTTGCTCATCCAGACGACTCAGCCGATCACTCAGTTGCTGAAGCGTCATCATCCCCTGATACCAGCTGTTCATTGCGTCTACGGGCAACGCCGTCGCGTTAAACTTTTTTTGCCACTGTATTATCAGCGCTTTAGCCTCTTCGGGCCGTAATGTCTGGAGCTGCTTTAACAGCTGTAGGCTGTAGGAAATATTCCAGTCAGGAGACAGTTTATCCAGCCGTGCAAGCTGCTGCTGCGTATCTGAGATAAACGTAGACGGTAACGTTCCTCGCTGCGTTAACGCGTCTTGCTGAACAGGTGTAAGCACTTCAGGTAACGGCGCCAGCGAGGCAATGGCTTGAGTCGTTAAGGGATCGGGTCTGGACAGAAAGCCCCCTCCCCACGCTACGGCGACGCAGGCCAGCAGCGCAGAACACGCCCCAGCGACAAAAGGTTTCCATGGTCTGACAGACCCGTGAGCCGCCATACGGTCCTCACTCTTCGGCTCGGTTTCCTGCTGCGCAACATAGACCCATTTCACCGCTTCGATCGGCTCTGTCCTCTCCGGAGGCGATTCACTGCCGGGCCCGCTCCCATTCAAGTCTGTCATGCCTGTACTGGTTTCCAGCCTTGCTGCGCTTGAATGTATCACCATTCGTAACGTATCAAACTGGCTAAGGTGTTTGAGCTCAAGGCGCTGAAGCACCTCGCCCAGGCGTGTAAGCAACGCTTCAGCGCTATAAAGTTCGCGAAGATTACCGTTATTTAATGGAAGCATACGCATGTGCTGCTGCAGTCGCTGGCTCAGGCTGCTAAGGATTTCCATACGAACCTGCAGCGACTGCGGCCAGAGAACATCCCACTGACGACTAATCAGCGCCTCCAGGATAGCGAGCCCTTCATTCAGACCAGCTAATCCAGACAGGTGCGTACGGGCAAGGGTGTACCAGGCTGCGGTCTGCAACTCAACGCCGTTTTGCTCGAATAATGAAAGGCAGCGTTTTTCAACGTATACCCAGTTGACATCCGGGCGCGCTGGATGGCTTAGTTTATTCAATTCATTACGAAGGGAGGTATATTCCGGAAGCGTGCGCGGGTCGCCGCCGGTTTTTATTTTACGCGGGGTGATGTCATTCATGACCAGGTATTCCTTTTACTTGAGGAACTATGCCGAATTATCGTTTATGCTGCTTCGCTTTCTGCATATTCAAGACTTTGCAGATACTGTAGGGCAACAGGGTCTGCAATATATTCAACCTGACCATGGTGACGTTCTACCTCATCGATAATTTTGCTGAGCTCGACACGGAAAAACTCCTTACGCAGGTTAATTCTGTTAATCCGGTAGCTTTCCAGATGGTCATGCAGCGTCTTTTCAAGCGCGGGGGCGTCATCGCAGGAAATCATGGCGTGAACGTCAAAATCAAAAGGCACGGCGGCACCACTCAGTTCTTTTACGCGCTCCATGGGCTCCAGTCGTCGGGTCATACTGATTTTGAAGACGTTTTCACCGAAAGAGCCGATATTCGAAATCACATACACATGTCCCTGTTTTGTAAGCTGGGCCATGGATTTGGCGCGTTCATACTGCTGGTGGACGTCCTGAATTTTCTGCTCCAACTCCAGGCGCTGTCTTTCCAGTTCTTCCCTGTGAGCACCTTCAGCGGCAAGTAGAGCTTCCTCCAGTAAACGCTGTTGTTCAGCAAGGCGTTGCTCTTCCTCTTCCGCTTCGTGCTGCTGCCTGTCCAGTTCGTCCTGACGCTGCTTTTCTTCTCGCATCTGACGGTTGAGCTCGGCCTGAAATTCTTTTTCTTCCTGCGCTTTTTCCAGCAGGGCGACCTTATCCAGAAATTGCTGTTTTACGCTTTCCCAGTCGGCGTTATCCTCAAGCTCGAGAAAATTGATTTTTTCACTGATAGCTGAGTAAGCCTCTCTCTCCTTCCTGAGCTGGTCGTACTTGCTTTGCCAGTTATTTACCGTGGTGCCGGAGAGCAGTGTTTTGACTTTGAATTTATATGCTGTGTCCACAATACGCTGCAGTGCCCGAGAGGCTTTTTTTCTGGCATTGTGAAATTCCTCCCACTGACCCGAAAGCTGTTTCTTTTCCTGATACAGGCCGCGAGCCACTTCAGTACTGACCGTTTCTTCAAAGGCTTTCTCTTTCTGTGCCAGGTCAAACACGGCCCGTTCAAGCTCCGCTGTTCTATTACGGAAGCCCCGGTAAATGAAAATCCGTATTATCAATGCAACGGCTATCAGCAAGCCAAAGAACAGAGCGATTATCCCTGCTGGATTCGACACAGATTCAATAAATCGCTCATTCAAATTAATTAATGCTCTTACTGCGACATAAATACCCCACGCAATTACACCAATAATAACCAGAATAATTCCCGCGGCATTGTTATCTTTTTTTCTTCGTGCCATTTTTATTTATTTCCTTTCTTCTTGCAATCCAGTTTATTCAATCCACACCGTGGCAAAGAATCTCTTTCACATGGATTAATACTGATTCCCTGAACAAATCGGTAAATGGGTGAAGCCGGGTTTGTTTGCCATATAGAGAGGAGCGCATGTGGGCTGACGGGGTTGCGTACTGACCGGCTCGTCGCTTTCTGCCAGGGCCTGTTGCTCCTTCTTTTTCTGAGTTACCGTCTTTTTCGTCCGTGTTTTACTGGCGGGAAGGGAAGGCTTTTCCTGCTGGTGAGTTATGGCGTTACCGTACCCGGAGCAGAATCGCTTCGACTGGCTAAAACTGCCGTCGTTACAGACAAAACGACCATCCGAGGTGCAATGTGCAATTCCTCCTTTTGAACCTGAACAGGGCTGTCTTCCTCGTGCAGCCTCAGCCTGTAAGGTAAAAAACACACTCAACATTAGAAAGAGGCTGAGTTTTTTCATTATTGCTTCCATGATTGTTTCGCGGTCCAGTGCTGAGTAACTAATAAAGGGGATGAATATTAACGCTATGGCAACAGCGCTAAAATCAGACCGAAAAAAATAGCTTCATCAAATCGTTGTCCAGACTCAGGCGATGTATCAGGGGGACTATAAGTCCAGTTACTCACTCCCCTAACCCGCATGAACAGGCGGCCTTGAGAAATAACATTTTTCCCGGAACAGAATGTTATCTCGACACAGCCAGCCACGCCCTGACCATACAAAAATACCGGCATAAATTTTACTGCCCGGTTGTCATAACGCAGAACGATACCGGAAATCTCGAAAGCCCCTCCCTCCACCAGCAGGTCCGAAACGGATGCCGCCAGCGGCTCCACGTTCAGTCCGGTACCTGTCAGCCACTCATCCATCTGCGTCTGAAGTCGCTCCATTCGCTGGCGAAACTCAGCTATGTCTATCTGACTCTTGCTGCAAGGCAAAGCCGGCGCAGGTTGTCTGGCCTGCAATTTTTTCAAGAACTGTGATTTTATTGACATTGTGCTAACTGACCTCATATACGCGTTGACGTGTCGAGATACTGCTGTTGCCTGAGGTGCCTCAACAGAACCCGTCCTTCAGGCATAAACTCGGTGCCGTAGCGCACCAGCCCAACCCCTTTAAGTTCAGCGTCAATGGCATAGCGCAGTTCGCCGGGTACGTCCTGCTCCAGCAAAACCACATCTATTTTTTTCAGTCGGGGTTCATATTTGAGCAGGACGGCAGACAATGTGCCCATAAGCTCATGGGCCGTTCCAGGCATACCCTGCAGAATTTTCGTCATATCAGGCAGCCCGTAGTCGGCCAGATGCGCCAGCGTGCCGGCGCGACAGTTGAGAACGCGCTGCATGTTATCAAGTACCGATAAAATCACCTGGTTCTGCTCACTGACCTGGTTAAGCTCTAGGCCGCCGGTAAAATTTCCGGTTAGCATTTCATAGAGCGAAGGTGTGTTATGTTCCTGGGGCATCAGTCGTCCTTAAGCGGTTGCAGCGTCAGATGGTTATCGCCGGCTTCCAGAATGCGCGGTTTATCCGGATCCAGATCGCTGCGCTTGATAACCTGCTTCCAGGTGTCGTTAGTCATGTCCGGACGGCGGAACAGCCCCACTACAGCAACAAACTGCGCTTCTTCTTCCATCGGCATATCAAGGCTTGCATCCCCGCCCGGCTTCACCACGACGTCACGACTGGCCAGCATGTCGTCTTTCAGAATGCTGGCATCATCCTGTAGCAGTTGCTGGTAAACCGTCTGATCAAAAGTTTTGCGGTCTTTAAGCTGATAAACCCGCACCACAACAGGCTCAGACAGTGAGTTATTTTCGCGGGAGTCGGTGTTCAGCGCCTCACGCGCGGTGAAATCCAGATGCAGGATTTTAATTTTTTTATAGAACACAGAAGTAAACGCCGATTTGGTGCCGTCGGTGACGCTTTGGGTCACCCCGCAGCCTGTCAAAATGAGCGCCATCAGAGGCATTAGCCAGCGCGTGGCTTTATTTAAACTTGTACGTAACACGTCGGTTTCCTTGTTGCGGTTTCGCAGGCTCCAGCCCGCTGTAATAACCCAGCTCTGTCGTGAAGGTTTCAGGTAAATCATCCGGAAGGCTATCCCCCTCGGCCTCGGCACCCAGCACGCCGTTCATGCCCAGCCAGAAAGGTCCTTCGCCGAGCGGCGGAGCGGCCAGCAGGCGGGTCAGAGTGGTGAGGGTGATCTTTGCCTTAAAACGCCAGCCGAGGTAGACACGCAGCATCACCAGAAAGTCCTGATACAGCAGACCGTCCGGTTTCCAGCCCTGCGATTCCTGTTCGTTTTCGGTGGACAGGGCAATCAGCAGCTGGCTGCTGGCATCCATTGCTTCGTCACCCAGCGGGGTATTGCCGTCCAGTTGAAAATCGTCATCACCGTAGAAGCCCAGTTGCTGACTGACCTCCACCGGTCGAAGGCAGTATGGACTGACCTTCACGAGAGTATCCGGGGCCAGCAGTGTCACCAGGGCCTGCATTCCCTCCTGGGTTTTGCCCGGCTGCTGCAGCACACCCAGCAGCGCCAGAAAGCGGGACACCGGTGTGGCAATGTGGTTCGCAGTGCCCGGTATGCCCAGCCCCACCAGACCCAGCAGCGACTGCGAAATGGTGTCTGTTCCTCCCGGCTCAAACGTTGCGGGATAGGAGTATTTGCGCCAGATGCGGTAAAACTGCGTCAGGATGCGATGGCTGAAAATATCCAGAAAGCCCTGCAGCGCCTCATGCCCTTCCCGGCGCTGGGTGATGTCATCGAGATAGGCTGTCGGCAGTGGTGAGTCGACGCCGTACATCCCCATAAAGGTGGTGCGGATAACCGGCGGCTTGCCGTCATCGTCTTCGTCATACTCGACAGCCCTCAGTTCGCTAACCGGAAACCCCATCCCCGGATGCGGCGCAAAGCGTACCGGGTCATCGGAGGGGTGACTGGTTGAGCCCATCAGCGGCCTTCCAGGATTGCGTTTCTCCAGCAGCTGACATAAACGGTAAAAGTTAATGCGATGAAGATCGGCCTCCAGCCGCGGGGTCAGCCGGGAATACGGCGGTTGTGCTTCTCTTCCCATTCCAGGCGTTCTCCGGTCGGTTGCAGGATAATAATCAGGCGGTTAAACAGATAGATATCGGTGTAGAGCGCGAAGAAGCGGCTCAGCATCTCGCCGAAGAGACAGATGTCGCCGCGCCCGGCAAAACCGTGGCTGTCCAGCGTCACCTCAATCTGCACCCCGCGTACCAGGTACCCCTGCTCAAAGCGTTCGGTTTCACTGTGCTTCACGTCGATAATCGCCTCCAGACGACGGCGGTTCATCTCGCTGTCAGTCCACTCGTACAGCGCCAGCGTGCCGCGCAGCACGTCGGCGTTATCCATCATTGACAGGAACCCGCTGCCGAGGTGGCTCAGCACACGCCAGTGAAAACGGTCCTGTGCCGGGGGATAACAGGGCAGCGTTGGCGCACACAGGTTGCGCACGGCAATACTGGCTGAAGTCGTTTTCATCACTGTATCGAGCACGGTGCTCTGCAGCGCTCGCCGCGGGAGCTGGCCGTTTGTGCCCGTGAGCGTCAGGGACAGACTTTCATCTACTGGTACTGTGTGGTTATCAAAGGCTTCACCGCCCAGAATAAGCCAGGTGTTGTACAGACCTGACGGGCCGCGCCGCACACGAGTGTGATAATAATATTCCGGGGCTTCATGACGCATCATGCCGCCTTTGTGACGGAAGCTCGAGAACGGCACGTAGGTATGCTGGCTGGATGACATTACCGAGTCCACAGAGTAAATCTCAGTATGGCCGTCCTGCACCCGCATCGGTCGCAGCATGTATTCGGTCTGCAGGGAGTTGAGCGTCAGCGGGTCAGATTCCAGCGGGAACAGGTTGATCACCGGCACACAGTTCAGGCGCAGATGCTTTTCGGTAAAGCTGAAATCATGTTCCCAGCGTTCTGCCAGCACCACGTCGATTTCAAACCAAGGGAGTTCAGCCGGAAAGACTACGGTCTCCAGCCCACGCAGGCCGGTAAACATGAATTTCTCACGGAAGGTGAAGTACTCCAGCAGCAGCTGATAGCCGCTAAAACTACTGCTCCCCTTCGGCCAAAGGTCGTCATCATCGTCAAATCCCAGCACGGCGAAATAGCCGTCAAACGGTCTTCTGTCTATATCACCCGGCATCCGCAGCCACAGGCGCGCCGTGTTCATAGTAAAGGCTTCATGCATGGCGCAGGCGAGCGGCGCATCTGCGTTGAAGTAGAACGGGAGCTGGCTGAGATCGATACGGCTCCAGTCGGCGAGATGGCTGCAGTTAAACCGCAGACTAATAACCGAACGTCCGTCAGGGTCAGTCGACAGGCGGACGTGCTCAAGCGACAACGGCTGGAGAGTAATCTCTTTGGTTGTGGTATACCGGCAGCGCGCGCCCTTCTCACCAATCGGCCTTGAGTTCACCTCAAAGCCTTTGACGATACGCATCTGCTCTTTCATCTCGCGCCAGTCAGGGGTGAACTCCACCACCGACATCGACGGAATGGTGCGCAGGTAATGCGGCCAGAGCAGGCTGACCAGCCCTTCTGTCAGTTCAGGCAGGTCGTCATCAAGCTTTTCACGCAATCGCCCCATCAGGAAGGCAAAGCCCTCGAACAGGCGTTCCACGTACGGGTCGCGCGCGCCCGCTTTATCGAGGTTGAGCATTGCTGCCTGCTCGGGGTGCGCGCGGGCAAACTCTTCGCCGGCTTCAAGCAGGTAGCGCATTTCAGCGTCGTAGTAACGCAGGGTTAAATCGTCCATAAAAACCTGAATAGATGAATTTTAAAGGTAGGCCAGGCGTTTTACCCGCAGAGCACCGCGCTGCTTGCCGGATCGAGCGCAATCAGACCGGCCAGAAGCTGATCCATCTCGGGCTGAAGCCGAGATTTATCGGTTTCGCTGCGGGTGGCTTTCATGCGCAGCAGTCTGAGACGGCGCGATTTGACTTCAAATAGCAGCGCTGGGGTCCACTGCGTGAGGGTGATGGACTGTGCAGCGCCATCGAGTTCCCCCAGCAGATGCAGGGCCAGTTCGTTCTTACCCTTTTGTTCCGCCACGCGGGCCATTAGCAGGCGCAGCAGCCATTTTTCTTTCGTGGAGTCGTTGCCCGGGAGAGTCTGCAGCCAGTGAAGCGTGGCATCCAGGCCATCCGTGTCCGCCTTCTCAAGCGCTTCCTGTTCGAGGGTCAGAATATCGTTGTCCTCCTCACTGGCAGTACTGACTCGCTCATCACGCCAGCAGGACATATCGTCCAGCACGCTCTGATTTATCCAGTTCAGCGTGACCTCATCAGCAAACGGCGTACCGTCATTAAAGGCCAGCGTTTCAAGCCCGGTGAGGCGACGCAGTAGCCCTTTCAGGTCGGAGGCGATGATGTCGGCCAGCACATTCTGACCCAATTTCACCAGGGCCTGATGGATATACCACTGCAAATCCAGCCAGAGGTGGTTGGCGCCACGCGAGAAGGTGCTGTCCGCGTGCTCCAGTATCTCCAGCCAACTCTGCTGCAGGTAAAGGCGTTTGAGCATGGCCCGCTGGTCAGCCCGCGGCGGTTCGATGCGCGTTTTCCCTTCTGCATCAGGAGCCGGGATAGCGCTCAGCGTGTCATGCCGCAGGCTTTTCATCAGCCGGTGTGCGGGAAGCCATCCATCCGGTTGTTCACGCAAATACCCTGCCAGGGTACGGGCCTGAGCCAATAAATCCTGACCGGACGAAATGCGGCTCAGGACGGGCGCATCATGTTCTGTCACGTGCGATAAGATCTGTGGCTGAGACGAGTCACTGGCGTTCTGAGGAACCAAAGCATCTACGCCACCAGCCTTCATCAAGCGGGATTCCAGCGCGCTGAACAGCGCATTCAGTTCTGGCCGTGACGTTTCCGGCTCTGTCTCCAGACTGTCGCGGATGAGCAACAGCGCACCGGCAGTGCGCTGAGCATCGCTGCGCACTACTTCCGGCCAGAGGGAGAGGCTATCGAGCAGACGAGAGCCTGCGAGCCACTCCAGCGCCGGTTTACGGCTTCGCTCCCGCTGCGGATGAAGCTGCACTCCGTAGCGCTGCAGCAATCCTGCCAGCAGTTCAAGCCCTTCGGCAAAGCCGGTTTCCCCGTCCTGGTGCAGACGCGCCCAGCAGTAATAGGTGGCAATCCGGATATCTTTGGCGGTGGTGGTCAGCAGTTTTTCGGCAAGCGTACAAATCAGCCCGGTATCGATGCCGGAGAGTTTATTCACCTCCTCTCTGATACGCTGGAAATCATCGTCATAACCCGGATCTTCCCCTGTAGGATTGGTGTCGCTGACAGGGGCAAGCCAGGGCCGCCAGCTTTCTGTTCGTACCTGCGCCTGCTGTCGTAGTTCAATTTCGTCCGCCTGGCAGGCGGCAACCAGATTCTGAAGAGTGGTCATTATTCGATTCCATCCATGTCACTATTTTCCGTGTTGGCCATCAGCGCCTGAGCCGTAGCCGCGCTGTCGACGCTGAAGATCTGATCCGGCAGCGTGAAGCCGTGCAGTGCCAGTAATGCCAGCGGCCCGCTGCCCAGCTGTGAACGCAGTACCCATTGCAGAGTACGACCATCCGGGGCGGTGAAACTTACCATCCACTGGCTGCGGTCAAGCTGCTGCCGCTTGCCCTGATCCAGCCAGCGAATAAAGCCCCAGGTCCCGCTGTAATCCCCAAACAGACGCGCTCCGGCGTTGACCGAGGTCCAGGTCAGCATTGTTCCTGGTTTGTATGTGTCTCCCGGCCAGCGGAAGGACTGCCAGTCGGCCATCTGGTTAAAGTAGTGCAGCTTTTGACCATCAATGGTCAACTGAGTTTCCACTACCTGCGGTGCCGGGCGCGCCTGCAGCTCGAAGCTAATGCCCTGACTGCCATCGGTAAACAGAATGTCTGACAGCTCGCTCAGTTGATTAATCGCCCGCAGGAACGTTGGGTTAAAGCTCAACCCCTGGCTGTTAACCTTATCCGGTACCCACTGACTGCCCTCTTTATGCAGCACACCGCTGAGTTCAGTCGTCAGGAAGCGTTCAATACGCCCGCTGTCCTTACGTATAAATTCGGCCAGCATGGGCAAAGAGGCATCACTCTTGCTCGCGGCGAACGGGAAGCGCCCGTCAAATGCCGTATGCCAGTTAGCCACAACTGAGCGACTCCATTTGTCATTCAGACTTGCTGCCGACGGCTGAAGCACGGTCTCCCAGGCCTGGGTCAAAGGCTGCACAAACATCGTGCTGCCAAAACCGCTCCACTCTTCGCCAAGGCTTGCCGAAATGAGGCTGCCGTACTGCTGGGTGTCGGTCAGATCCACGCTTTTGCCCTGGAATACGGTTTGCGCCAGGGTCTGCATCATCTCCTGCGGGTCTGAGGCGCTGGCCACCTGCTGCAGGCGCAGGCGCACGCGGGTAATACGGGTCAGATAGGTCTGCAGGCTCAGAGAGTTGTCAGCCGACATGACGTTACTGCCGTTGTTTTTACCCAGAAGCTGAAGCAGCGGGCCGAAGGTTTCATCCAGAGGTCCCTGTGGGCCTGACGCTGACTGGTCAATCGCCGGTTTGTCTTTCCCGCCTACGAGGTCTTTAGCCGATTTGATGATGGAGTCCGAAAGGCCTTCGCTTTTCTGGCCGGTCTGCCCCTGCCAGGCGACGGTATTCATCAGGGCAATCAGCGGCGACTGGCGGACATCGCTCATCAGCGTCAGTTGGTCGGTGACATCGGCAATATTGTTTGTTGGATTTAATCGCAGGCTGTTGAGGAAGTTCAGCCAGCTGCCGGCAAAGTCAGTAAAGTAACGCTCTGTCAGGCGCGCTTTGAGCGCTTCCGGAGAGAGATCCGCCGATACGGCTTTGCGGGAATCGCTCAATACCCAGTCAATTTCATCCTTGCGCGAGCTTGCCGCTTTCTCAATGGCCTGCTGAATCCCCCCCTCCCATGCCTGGCGGGTGAACATGCCCGGTACGACTTCATCGGTGGTAAACAGGCGACGGGCATCGGTACCGCCGGTCATGTCCTCCAGAGACACATCGGCAAAGTTACGGCGTACAGATTTGAGCATGTTTTCGTACAGCGTGCTTTCTGCGTTGCGGCGGCCAATCTGCTGCAATAGCACCTGACGGCTCTGGCTGACCAGCTGCGCCTCAGGGGTGATTTTCCACTGTGGCTGCTTTGGCAGTTCAGAGATGTAGAAGGCCCATAAATCCGGCGACAGACTCTGCCATAGCCCGGTTGAGATGCCCATACGCGTCGGCTGCACGGTTTTCATCGCTTGCGCGTAAAATGCACCGTCGGCTTTATCCGGATGAGCCATCATCAGCCAGGCTTTCAGCTGGTCATAACCCGGTTTCGCCAGCTGCGCCCGCTGGTCGCTGTTTGGCGCTGAACTGACCAGCGCTGTGAGCTTTTGCGCCAGGGCAGCATTTGCCGGGTCGCTTATGAGCCGGTTGTTCGCCACGCCGTACCAGGGCAGCATCGCGTTTAGCAGTTGCTGATTATGGTCAAGACCGAAGCGCTGATACCAGGGCGTGCCTTCCTGAATATTGTGCAACATGCGCCCGGCGTCGTTTCGCAGTGCATGCAGCGCCGTCAGCTGATAGTCGGATACCGAAGGATGTTCAACCAGGTTGCGGGCTTTTCCTGCTACAGAGGTAATTTGTCCATAGTTCAGCATAAACGAGATCAACAGCCCCGCCCCCCAGAGACCAATGATGGCCGCCAGCGTCCAGGCGAGCGTCTGTTCCCATGCCATACCGACCCGGCGGCCACGTATACGGGTGCAGTCGTCAACGATCCCCTGCCATGTCACCGGCAGAGTCAGGGCATGGCGTTGTGACTCCGGAACATATTTCTCAGCGTCGGCTTTTCCCCCTGACGTATCAGCAGATTTATTCTCCGGCAGGCTGAACATCAGGCCGCGCAGCGGAACGCGCTGCTGAGCGTCGTAGAGCCATGGCAGCAGTTGCTGAGCCCAGCGGGCGATACCGCCGTCTTTGAGATGCTGGCCAAGACGCAGCAGGAAATCGTGGTTGTTATTCTCCAGTATCTGGTTCACGCCCTGCGCCCGCAGTTCGGGCAGCATCATTTCAAGCTGTCGGGTAATGTCGTCGGCTCTGGCACGGATCGGGAAACTGGCCCCGACCGGCTGTTCAGTGCGTTTAGCCTGCGACCATTTACTGTCGCAAAATTGCCATAACCAAACCGGCGCGGAATAGCGCAGCAGTTCGCTGATTTTTTCAAGCCCGCGTAAATCGTTATCGCTGATTTGTGGAGTCAGATTAAGCGACTGGGGCATCACCCTAACAATCCCGTCCAGCGGGCGTCCGCGGCGCAGTTTACGTAGCGCGGTGTATTTCTCTCGGTCAGGCTCAGAGGTCAGACTTCCGCCGTAAATCAGCACGGTACGGTTGCCTTCAAGCCACTGCTGCTGTTGCAGGCCTGGAACAAGCTGTTCGATCGCGGCATCATCACCAGAGATTAGCAAGAGACGGATTTTATGGTGCCAGAAGAAGGTATATCTACGGCGGAGGGAGGTTCTGAGAGTTAAATACTCATTCCAGTATGTATTATCCTTTTTCTTTTCAACCTGAGCCATTACTTCTTTTCCGGTTGAAGCAGCCTTAATAGCTTTATAGTTTTTCTCACCGAACAGGCGAGTGACAATAAAAAATAGAATAATAAATAACACCAAACCACCAGTCAGCAACGCACAGGTAAAAAGCCAATATCCTTGCTGTACAGAGCCGTCCGTCACTCCCAGCGTTTCGGGAGAGAATTCAAGTAACCAGAAAACTGTCGTTCCCACTACAAAAAGAAACAAAAGAATCAGCCATAGCTGGAACGTTGTATTTTTAAATATTGCCAAAAGACGCGTCACTTCAGTGCACTCCGATCAAAAAGCTGATGGCAGTTTTATCAGTCGTGGGAAAACTGGAACCGAAAGTAAACTCATCGGTTCACAGACAATGGATAATGCTGGTGAGTTATTTCGCTACAGGGCAAACAATCATAAACCAGGGATATTTACTTTCGTCCGGAACGTACATAACAAGCTGTGATGATTCAGACTGTCCAGCCTGGTCAGCGGCAACAGCTATCGCAAGCCAGGGTGAAACATTCCTCGTCAGTCCTGTTTTTAAATCAATATCACATGGTTGTCCGGCAACAGGAAATCGAACACCAGAGGTTGAGAGCAAGGCTGTTGCTTTATTGCTGACACCCGTGCCCGTTAACCAGACGTGTTTTATCTCTTCTGGAGCAGACTCTCCCCAGTGTAATGACTGCATAAGCGCGCTACTCATATCTTGCGTAGTCTTCATCTGTTCAGGTCGATGGACCTGAGCCACAACGTTCCGGTTTACCTCAGGTCTTTCAGGTGAACTCATCAATAGTGCTGCCGCCGCTTCCCCGGTACCATCTATGATTTTTTCAGTAAGGTTCAGAGTAATAACAAGCAGGGTCTGCATCGCATCTGGCCTATCAAGCCACGCATCAATCGCCTGTAATCCTTCCCCGCTGATAAAAGTAATATTGAAAGGGAAACCAATGCTGTTTTGCACCAATTGCTTTATCACGGCGAGCTCTTCGGGTAATAAAGATATATCCGGGCTGAACTGAAATAACACAGCCAGGGGGGACTTTTGGGGCATACGTTGAAATACGTTTTGTAGCGCAGTCTCCCTTAGCAAGGAGTTTATCCGTTCTTTTACTCTCACCAGTACAGGCAATCCCATATCGCTAAAACTGGCGTGGTGGATAAGCAACTCGCTATTCTCGTCCACCTTTGTAGGCAATATAATACCTTCAGGTACTTGCATCTGTTGCGAAATGGATTCAGAGGAAATGACATGCGGCAGGTGAACTACGTAACCTAACATACCGAGACTACGCTGACCGGACCGAATGTCCTGAGCAAGATCCCACTCCCTGGTCGCATCCCAGCCATCTGCCAGCCATTCCCCAGCAAGATAAATCAGCCAGCGAAACGCAAATGCAACCCCACCAATGACTGAGGGGATTCCAAGAAAACAAAACCAGAACGTAGCCGTATGAGTGGGCGAACTGGTAGGCCAGAAAAAGGCGGTGATCCCCGCTCCGGCCATAATAAGTACAACCAGGAGTATCACCCAGCGCTTAAAAGCAGGTGCAGATCGTCGTTTTGCACGTGGTGGAATACAGGTAAGATCAACGGGCATTATTTACTCGTAGTAGCATTACTTAAAGAAGCGATCAGTGTACATCCGCAGGTACATTTATAGCCGTGAAAGGCAACCTGTCTGCCATTATCCCTAAATGTCGGATGGCCTTCTGCAATAAAAGAAGGACTGTGCCCCTTCAGTGGGCAACTCACCGGGTCGTCCTTATGCGCCACACCGATACCACCAAATTTCATAGTTTCAGAACCTACTGCGACATAACCACCGCTGGAAAGTTTGTCGTTTTTACGGATAATGCCTTTCATTTCATTATCTCAACACTGTTAATTATTTTATTTGCAAAAAAGTCATGTTCTTCAGAATCTCCTCTTATAGAGATCACTTGTATCCACATAACCCCCATCCCTGTTAACGCAACAACAGTAGTAAGTCTCGCATCATCGCCGTTTACTTTCATATTCCCCTTAACCATAAGCATATCTTTATTGTTAATATCAACATGTTCTCTGCTGCTTATTTTTATTTCTCCCAATCTTTTCTGCATTGCAGACAGCATCAAACTGGTTTCAGCATCCAAATCAGTCATTGATTCAGAAAGTGATGTTCCGGAGGGGATAAAACCAATATTAATAATATGATTACGAAAGACAGCATCGTTGCTCTTATAGACTCTAAAGACATTTCCTGACTGAAGTTCATAAGCCAAATCTTTCTTCCAGCTATCAGTTTCATAATTAAATGGTAGATCTACCGAGAAATTACCTTTTGCAATGTCAATTTTTACTGTTCGCCACGATATCTCAGATAAATTAGTCATTGATACCTGGGAGTAATTTTTCTGATAAAACCTCCCCCCCAGGATACACAGCAATACAATTGCAGCGACACCAACCCAAAACCATTTCTTGGGTATACCACCAGTACTATTTCCAGAATTCACATTACCGGTCAAAGTAATATAAAATTTATTTATAATATCTTTCTTAATACAAACAAATTTCCGTGCCGAGGATACAATCATCAAAGAGCATCCAATACCATGTAAAATCCCCAACAATGAAGCGCCATCAAATTTATGAAATTTTCTACCTCCTTTATTTATTGCATTAGTTAACATATCCGGCGGTTCTTCTCCATCCACTGGATATACAAATAGCAACGATTTCAGATCATCTTCAGTTGCTTCATTAAGCACAAAACCTAACTTCTCACCATATTCTTCACACTCAACCCAGAATTCCGTAAGTGTAAATTTTTCAAGGAAGTCATTAATTGACTTTTCTTTATCATTGACAGAATGCTGTTCTATTTTTTCCCATAGTTCAATTATATCATTATCCATTTCTTCCCTCATAATATGCAGTCAGCATTGCTTTTATCCCCTCTTCAGGAGGGTAGAATGAAATCCATACTCCCGCTCTACATTATCCTGTCATTTTTTTATAAAATTTATTCACACGCTATAACGTTCCGCCAGCGCCGCATGAATTCTGTTCGTTGCACTTTCCATTTTGTCATACAGTGTTTTCCAGTCTTCATACTTCTGATTCGCAAATATCAGTCGCCACATATCTTTCGGATTGTTATCAGCGCTGACATTCACGGAGTCATCAATATCAGGCTTACAGGCATCCTGTACCTCCTGCGGCCATTGCGGGATTTTACTGGTCTGCATCGCAATATAACGAGCAACGCTGCCATCAATATTCAGAAGCAGCGTTACGGGCAAAAATAACCACTCCAGCCGGGACTCCATATAAAACAGATTCTGAAGACCAAAGACAAAACCTTCTTTTCTGTTCTCGACTGGTGGGCAAATGACTACCAGTTCAGCCAGATCCTCAACGCAGTCTTCTTCCATATAACAACGGATGAACTCCCAATACTCCGGCAATGATGCTTTATTTTCACAAAATCCCAGACTGAAGGTTTCCAGTACCGTTTCCCCATCCTTGTCCAGAATGTGCCCACGGATGCACCATTCACGCAGGGGACCCGGTTCTTTCTCCTGAGTAAAGAATATCTCCTTCCAGGGAGCACATAACACCGTTCCGTTTGTACGGAATACATAAACCATTCCATTCCAGCGGTTAAAACGAATGGGATAATGTGTCCATTTAAACCATTCTTTAAAGACAAAATAACCACCAAAAGCTATAAACGGAAGAACCATCAAACAAGCAAGAGAAAATTTACCCAGTCCATGTATAGCAATTAAATCTGTAACCCCTCTAAAAATCACATATAGTAGAATTCCAATAAACCCCACAAAAATCATCAGAGCCCAAAGACTGTCCACCCCCTTATTTTTATAGAACTTATCCACAGTTTCAAGATAAGTCGAATTCATGCGAATTACAGACCTCGCGCAGTTAAAATATTTAACTTTTTTGCCCCCCCCCTGCCTGAGCCGGTTATTTTTATCTTCTCTAGTCAACAAACGATTTACTTTATAAGGCTGATACAGGCCATACATTGTCATATTCAGTCATCCTCTGACTTAATCGCATCATTAAATGCGTCCATTTCCATTATCCCGGTAGGATAAATAGCTGGGGCACCATACAACCCTTCCGGGACTTTCCGCCAGAGACAACTTTTCAGCCATTTCTGAATATCGTTACCCCCTTTTAACGCCATATAAATAGCACAACCAAAAACCAGCACCAACGCCCAGGCTATTCCTAATGGCCCCAAAACTAAACCGGTGATAATACCAGACAATAACGCTCCACCAATAGCAGAACCAAAACTGGCTATCATCATTCCATAATTATCTTGGAAAAAATAATTAATACCATTTAATCCATCCCAAAAAACACCAATCATTGCCGCCCTTGAGCACACCTTAATCCCCTGACTAATAAACCCGGTCGTCTTTCTGAGCGCATTTGCTCCCAAGTTACTGCGTATAATCGCCTTCAGCCTCAGCACCCTCAGATCATTCAGCGCCCGCTCCGCCACCTCCAGCGAAGTCCCAAATGCCCCCACCACATTCGCACCAAAGCGTGTACCTTTTTCCCAGGTCAGCAGATCTTTTTCGCCTGCCGCGCCGATTAATGCGCCCCCCTGAAAAATCAACGAAGCCATACACCCTGCAAACGGGATGCTTCCTCCCGCCGTGTCCGCAAGGCGATTCACCGTAGCCCCTCTCAGACCCGACATATTCGTACTGTAAAAACGAGGGAACACACTGCCTGTCACATCGTCAGCAGAACGAAGAAACCGGGTAGTTTCCTGAATACGCACATCTTTTGGCAATGCGCTGATTCTTCTGGCTTCATTACGGTCTATCAGCACCATAAATCGCCGCTCCTGCGTGTCCTCCATCGGAACCCCATCCAGCTCCATTCGCCGCATTGCCGTATCCAGATGATGGTGCAGCTTGTCCTGTGAAACACGATCATGAATATCTGTCATCCGGGCGACTTCACGCAAAGTCGCCCGAAGAAAATATTTGCGCTTACCCGTCAGCACCACCGTTTTTAACCCATAGCCGCTGTTCGCAACCATCGCGACAATACTGATTGCTGGTTTGCTATATGCCATATCCTGCAAGAGGCGCACAAAACCACTACTGATGCAGCTCAGGTAGCTCTCCATCTTTACAGACAGTACCTTACTGTAATCCTCAGTGGCGTCTTTGATGCCATCCATCAGATTTTCCCACGAAATAGCATCAACCACAGAAACCTTGCTGACTTTTTCCTGGATCTGCTTCGCTATTTCATCGTTATTAAAAACCAGAGCCTGGAGTATATAGTTATTAGCACTGAAAGCCTCCGCAACGAGCTGACTATAAAGCCACTGTGACACCAACTTCTGATCCTGCATACCTTCCAGACAGTCAGTTACGCTTTGCAGATAGAATGCCCCGCATGGGATATTTTTTGTGTCGAAGTTATGTTCAAAGTAAGTGGGAAGTGCTTCGCTCTGTAGCCAGGCAAGATACATTTCTGTCATCGGAATAATGACGCTTTCGTTGTATGTATTTACGGCCGCATCTAATTTCGTCAGGAACGCTTTCTCTTTATCCCGGTCAATATATTTTTCATAATTATCCCATCGCTGCTTCGCCCGGACTTCAAACCGTTCATCAAAAGTGCGGTTATGCCAGTCTTTCGCCTCTTCTGCTTCCTGTTCAGCATTTTCCGATGGCACCGGGATACCTGCGATAACCCTGCTTCCCACCGTCTTTGGCCATTGTTCCGTTGTTTTATCTTCAGCAATTAGATCTCTTCTGAATTGTTCGGTCATGGCCTGTTTAAGACCAGACAACGTTGCAGATAACGCGATGCCACGGGAAAATTCAGGATCTTCGGCAAAGCGGGTTTTCAGGCGATAGTTGACTAACGCACTCAGTTCCTGCGCTACCGCCACTGGGTCTGACAAAATAATAATCCCGCCCTTACCCGGGGACAGCGCCTCTGCTGCCAGCACCAGATTCGAACCGTCCAGCGCCTTTGCCCTCTTCCAGTACGATGGGGACCAGTGGCGGACACCACTGCTGTACGCACCCTGGCAGTATTCCGCCACAGTTTCAGTCAGCGCTGATATTGCAATAACCTGGTCAGCCTTACCGGTATTAATCCAGGCATCCATGTCAAAAGGTTGCATATACTGGATGCGATAAGACGCGTCTTCATGCTTTGCGCGGACCGCAGGTGTCCATTCCACTTCGGACCAGCAGAACCAGAATATACCGTTTTTCATACCTAAGGGTTTTACCGGCAGCGTTATCAGTGACGCATTCGCCAGCTCTTCTGGATGAGTATTACATGGCTTAACCTTGCCATTTGCAATATCAGGAGGCGCATCTCCATTTTCTGGCAGCGGGTAATAATATCCCTCACCAGTGGCAAAATAATTAATCCAGCGGTTACCTGACTCAGACCAGATATATAAATAGCCTTCTCGCAACAAGCGCCCCGTCCATGCAGTTTTACCTTTTGCTACTACAGGTACAGTGATGCTGTCAGGCAAATGAGGTAATGCGTCGTCCTTTGCTACAACCGCCGGACGAACGGGTAAAAATGGTAACCCATAGCGTATACAGAATTTGCAGCCTTTTTGTGTTTTCATTTTTGGTTACAGCCATTCGCCAGTGTTTATACAGAACTCATTATTTATTTGTTGTTGCATCATTCAGTAATGATGTTAGCTTGCAACTATAATTATAGCCATGAAAAGCACAGGAACAGCACTATCCTTCATAGCTCCCGGAGCTAAGTTATGGTCATCCATTTCCACTATACCTTTCATCTTTATTTCCTGTTGTTTGCTGATGGTTTCCTGAAAAGATTCCGCCATAGATGTTCAGGATTACCAGAAGCATCGACCCGATAAGGGTCATCTTTATCAACCCGGCACAGTGACTCAATACTCTCGGGCCAGACGGGCAACCTGCTTGTCACCATCGCCAGGTAGCGCGGAACGCTGAAAATAAAGGACAGCACAAACAGGAGCGGGAACAGAAATAACGGTGCGCCGTTAAAGCCGGATAAAAGATAGAGCAGACCAAAGCGATAGCCCTCGCGTTTTTTTGCGATGGGCAGGCAAAAATCAACAACCCCAATGACGGACTCGGGCCCTTCCTCCATGTAACGTCGGACAAACTCCCAGTGCCTTTCAAGCTGTTTCCTGTCCGAATGCGTGGCCGGCAGACAGAAGGTGTCAATCACGGTTTCATTATCATCCGCCAGCACATGACCGCTGATGTAGTAGTCTTTGTTCGCATCTTTTCTGTGGCTCAGTCCTGTGGTGAAAAAAACGCTATCCCAGGGAACGCTGTAGGCTGAACCATTTAACCGGAATACGTGCACCAGTCTGTTTTTTCTGTCAAAGCGAATGGGGTAATGTGTCCAGGCAAACCATTCTGTTTTAAGGACTTTGAATGTCATTATAATGGTTGGAATACAAATCAAACTCATCGACAGAAACATTTTTTCACTAGTCGAAAATTTCCAATCAATATAGGGAACACTCTTAATTAGCACAGTAACATAGAGCAATGAAAATCCAAAAAAAGCAAATGCAGCGATTAAACTAAGAAATCCTTTTGCTGAGTAATATTTGTCAACCAACTCCAGATAATGGGAATTTAGTGTTATCACTTTCATATCAGGAACTAAAGATTGTCCATCCAGTTCAGTTGTCTCGTCTTTTTTTAGCTGATGCGTTCTCTCTTCATCACTAAGAAACCGGTTTAATTTAAATTTAGGGAAAAGACCGTAATAATCCATTTTATCCCTCCACTCCCAACGCTAATTTAAGTTCATCCATTTCCATTTTCATGGTTGGCCATATAGGCAGTTCGGCAGCCTCTATCATCTTATATTTTTCTTGTTCTACCTTTGGTTCATCTATATCAACAGGTATTCTTCGCCATAAACACTGCACCAGCCATTTTTGAATGTTATCGCGATTGTGAAATGCCAGATAAAGTGCTGTACCAATTAAAAACACAACTGCAATAAACGTTCCTACGACAGGTATAGCGGCAACTACTGCCACCGCTAACCAGACACCAGCCGCTGCGGAAAGACCGTAAGCAATAGCCAACCCTGTATGTCCTTTATTAAATTCGTTAAGGGCATGATATAAGTCATATCCTACAGCAATCACACCTGCCACCACGCCTAACGCTTTCCCCAGGTAACCAAACACCCATCTACGAAAGGTTTCGGAGCTGAAAACCCGGAGCCTCGACGCAGCATTGGCAAATAACTGAAACTGTTTAATACCGGTCTCGATAATGCCTAATGTCGTGCTTCCAAGACCTAATACGCCCGCCCAAAATCGGGAATGCGCTTCTCCCTGATCGGCAGTGAGCGTTTTTTTATTGTGAATATCAGCAGAAATAAAAAGTGCTGCAACCTGAAGAATCCCGGAACATACCCCCAATGTAAATGGCATAGCCTGTCCGGCTTTTGTGACTCCACGCTGGACAGCCCCCTGCCAGCGGCTAAATTGCTGAGCCTCAACATCTGCCGAGGTTCGAAGTAATTTACTCATTGCAATAGCACGCTCTTTGGGTGGCAGCGATGCCATCTCGTGTACTTTGTCAATATCAACCATGACCAGAAATTTTTTTGTTTCCTCAACTTCCATTGGCAACCCGTCGATTCTGAGTCGTCTTAACTCCCGTCTGACATAATGTCGTAAGCTGTCTTTATTTGCTCTGCTGTCCAGTCCGCTTTCCTTAGCCAATTGCGTGACCACTTCAGAAACAAACTCTTTATATTTCCCTGTTTTTTCTAAAGGAACCAGTGCTTTATTTGTTATTGCACCCATCGCAACTAAACAGCCGTAGACTTTGTTTGATTCTAATGCCTGTGCGATCTGTTTTGTTAATATACCTGAAAGTAACCCAATGAATATTCCTGCCACTCCGGCAGCATTATCACGCATTTTTTCGATACCATCTTTAAAGGCATCGGCGATCCCATTCCAGGGAATGGCAAACCAGTCCGAAAAGCCTTCAGTAGCTTTAGCTAACTTTTCAGCCAGAACATCCTGATTTAATATTAAAGCACGAGCCAGTATATTTTTTACATCTGTAGGTGTCCCTGACAACAAATCATTAAAATGACGAATGACCCCCACTTTGTCCTGCATCCCGGCAATGCAGTAATTCAGCGTCTGGACATATTCAATACCGCTTTTCAATTCCTGGGTATCAAAATTATGCTTAAAATATTCGAGCAATACGCTGCCCTTTATCCACTCAAGATACATTTCGGTGCGTGGACTTACGACACTGTCGTTATATTGCTGTAAAATTTTATTAAATTTCTTCTGAAAGTCAGCTACTTTTGATGGTTCATAGTATTGTTCATACTTCGCCCACTTCCTGGCTGCTTCAGACTTCATTTTTTTGTCGCCGATCGAAGTGTACATATTATCCGGAACATCGCTATTCCCGGCGTAGCCAAAGGGACCATAAAGCGCCACACGCTCTTCGCTCTCACTCTTCTCTATAGAGTCCCGCTCAAACTGGCGATTCATCGATTCTTTCAAACCAGTAATTGCAGAAGCCAGAGCAAGCTCCCGTTGATATTTCGCATTTTTATAGATATTTTTATGCAGCTCATAGTCTATAAGGGCGGAGAGATCCTGCAACACTGCAGGTGGATCCTGCAGCACTATCATTGCGCCTTTATTTGGGTAAAGCTTGTCCGCCGATTTTTTGATTAAACGGGCTTCAAATGTCGTGGCCGCTTTCCAGGGGGCGCGGGACCATATTCTGGCACTGCAGCTTTCTCCTGATTTACTGTATTCCGCCACTGTTTCTGTCAGCGCTGACATTGCAATAGTCTGGTCAGCCTTGCCGCTATTAATCCAGGCATCCATGTCAAAACGTTGCATATACTGGATGCGATATGACACATCTTCATGTTTTGTGCGAACCGCAGGTGTCCATTCCACTTCGGACCAGCAGAACCAGAACACGCCGTTTTTCATACCTAAGGGCTTTACCGGTAGCGTTATCAGTGATGCACTCGCCAGTTCTTCTGGCTGAGTAACGCATGGCTTAGACTTGCCATTTGCAATATCAGGAGGCACATCTCCATTTTCAGGCAGAGGGTAATAATATCCTTCGCAAGTGACAAAATAATTTATCCAGCGGTTACCTGACTCAGACCAGATGTATAAATAGCCCTCACGCAGCAAGCGTCCCGTCCATGCAGTTTCGCCCTTTGCTACTGCAGGTAGGGTGACGCTACCTGGCAAAAGAGGTAATGCATCATCCTTTGCCACAACCGCCGGGCGAACGGGTAAAATTGGCAACCCATAGCGAATACAGAATTTACAGCCTTTTTGTGTACTCATATTAATTGTTCCATGCATTATTATAGGGCTGCATTTGGGTCATCTCCTGCCAGAGATTTTCATCCCAGTTACTGGTTACATCACGATAATAGTCAGGAGCCTGTTGGGACAGTGCCAGGAATGCAGCCATCTTCGGAGCCATCCAGAAACCTTCTGGCTGCACTAATCCATGCAGCGCAAATGCAATACGATCTTCCTGGGTCGGCAGTCCACATATCATCGCCTGCACAAGCAATGCATCTATTTTGCGACTGCTCTCCTGGCGCTGCGCCATATCGACATTGGGTGGCAATTTTTCCAGGGCAAGGTTTATCTGCCCACAACGCTGTAATTGCGCCAGCGGAATTTCTGTTTGGTCTCCGGGCTGGCAAGAAACTCGAGCCGGGAAAGCCAGTGTGTGCCACTCTCCCTCCAGCCAGAATGTCCAGTACGGTATTTCCTGGGCGGGTAGATGGTTAAACAATTGCCATGGGCTCAACATCCAGTGCAGATGAAACAACACTCGTGGATCGTAATAACGCAGGATATGTCCCTGTTGGTTTGTATCCTTTAAAAACAGCGCATTCACCAGCAGATTACGTACAATATTTGTTGGGCGTGGGCTGGACAGTAAAAGGACACTCGTCGGCGGTGAAGTTGGATCTGCGCATCGCGAAAGGTCAGCCATCAACGTCCTCCACTCAACAGATGGAAGCTCATGCAACGGTATCAGCCACGGGTAAAGATGGGCTTGTGGTGCCAGCATCGGCGAAACCAGTTCGATAAGCGGCCAGCTTTCCGGCAGTTCTGGCACCCGCATACGGTCAATAACTGCATATTGATGGTCCGCCAATTGCAAAGGCTGCTCCAGGTAATTAATCATCAGTCGTCCTTAGCTCAACGGTATGGTCGCATCACCCTTGCCTGAAGCTTCTGAAGCCATGGATTCGCAGGCGGTAAATTTCGGATAGGGAACGTCCAGTTTCGCTGGCCCCGCATAGTCAAAATCAGCACTTTTTACTTTAAAGCAACCATTGGTGCCGTGTTCAATTTTGGCCGGTTCAATCGTCAGATAAGAACCACCGCACTGCACGGTAATTTTCTTTTTCGCCGAGATAAGGATTTCATCTTCTGTACTGGTAATGGTTAATCCTTTCGCTGCTGTAATTTCAACCCCGTCAGTTTGGGCCTGCATTTCGATTTTCCCTGCCGCCGCAATCAGTTTCATTCCCATCTCATGTGCAAACACCACCACTGCTTTTTTAGCAACTAAGGCAATACGTTTTAGCGCTGATATTTCCGTATTCCCACCTGCAGTTAATATCTGATTCTGGTTAGCACTGAACTGAATATGCTGAGGCGTGGAAAGTGCAATTCCCGCTGGTGCACCCGCCACAATCACAGGCTGTTGCAGGGTATCCACACTTTGCTGTAAGAAACTTTGTTGTGTGTCATTATCCAGTGAATCGATATTTGCAGTTTCCAGGAGACTGGAGAGTGATTCAGCCAAAGACAGGGCGTCGGATAGCTGGCGCTTAACCGCTGCCATATCCAGCACCTGGCCCTGCGCCTTCGTCTGACCGTCCGCCGAAATGAATATCCCTTTCTGCGCACGGATGGCACCCCAGCTGTCCGTCCGGAGCTCAAACCCCTCACCGCGCTGCTGTTTTTCGCTGTCGACCAGGTGACCCAGATTCAGCTGGCTCTTGCCACCGTACTCCGTGCTGACCTTGATATGCTCTTTTCCGCGCTCATCATCGAGGCGGATTTTGTTGTTCGCCGGGGTGCGCAGGACGTTGCGTTTGTAATTCTGGATAGTGACGTGGTCGCCGTGCGCCGAGTCATGCAGCACGCCGGCAATGTACGGCCGGTCCGGATTGCCGTCCTCAAAGCCGACCGCTACCTCGGTGCCCGCCAGCAGCGGCAGGTGCAGGCCGTAAGTGTCCCCGGCATACGGGCGTGACTGGCGCACCCACAGGCTTTCGAATCCCGTCTCCCAGCTGTCACGATCAAACAGCATGTTGACGCGGTAGCGCCCGTCCTTATCGATATGGCCGTAGGTGTCATTTTCAGTGGTACTGGTGACGCGGGCCGGCAGCGTACCGGCCATCACCGGACGTTCTCCCGGCTCGGGGCGGAAGCTGAAATCCGGGCTGTCCGGAATACCGTCAAAACGAAGGCTGAAGTCTTCATCCCGCCGCGCGTGGGTCTGCATCGCCGTGATGACCACGCCCTGCGCAAATACCTCCGCCACTTCATACCCGCCGGTGACTTTGAGCAGCATCCCCGGAGAGAGCGCCGGACTGCTGGTGATGGCCCGGGTCCGCGTCTGGCCGTTCAGGTAGCGCTCGTGCCGGATGCGGGCATAAAACGCCCCGGACTCGGGTGCCGGATTACGCTCATACGCGCTACCCGGCGTCAGATAATTGTCGGCATAGTGATACGCTTCTCCGTACGTGGTCGCGTCCCCCCGGGTGACGTCAACCAGCGTATTCATATCCTCTGTGGCCTGACGGTAGTTGTAGTCCCGGGTGCTGACCTGCTTCTGCACCACGTTGTGATGGCTCTCCATCCCCCACACCGAATCCACGCCATGCGAGTGCTGGCCTGACGGCGGCACCGACGGCAGGGTCAGGCCTTTCTCGTACCCCTGCTGGCTGTCGTAAAACTCCACCACGTCGATGTTCAGGCGCGTGTCGGTGGTGAAGCGGAACCAGATACCGACCTCACCCAGCAGGCGGGTGATAAAGTGCAGGTCATTCTCGCCGTACTGCATCACCTGCTCACGGCGCGGATACTCTTTAGTGAGCGAGAACAGAAAATCCTGGCCGCGCATACCGTGACGTTCGCGCAGGATTTTTTCCACGATTTGCGGGACCGACATGTCCTGGTAAATGGCGTTCTGGTGCGAGCGGTCGAGCAGCGCCAGGCGTGGCCGGAGCGTCAGGGCATAACGGGTTTCGTCTTTTGATGTGCTGAGGCGTTCAAAGCCGGTCACCACCCCCTGAAGGGTGCGCACGGCCTGCTGCACTCTGATGCCGTAACCCTGGTCTACCGGGGCCTGCAGCGTCAGGGAAGCCCCTTTCATCAGCATCATCTCTTTGCTGATGGCGTGGTTACCGCTGGTGAATTCAATACGGTAGCGGAACGGTGTGCTCAGGGCTTCATCGCCTTCAAACGCCAGCACGTCGAGCGCGGACTCACAGCCTTTCACCGCCAGCAGGTGGTGGTTATGGCTGAACCTTAACGGAGGATTATTACTCATGCGTCCACTCCCTCCTGAACGTCAAATTCCAGGCCAATGCCCTCTTCTTCGCTCCAGCTCAGGTGTAACGACCGTGGTTTTTGTCTGTCGGCCATACGGGTCAGCAACTGCTGGCTCAGCACCGGCAGAATTTGTTGATTCAGCAGGCTGTCGATATTGCGCGCCCCGGTATCCGGCAGCAGGCAGGCGGCGGTCAGGGCGTCATACAGGCTCTCATTAATCTGCGTGGTCAGGCCGTAGTGGCGATGCAAGCGCTTGCTAACCTGTAACAGCTTCATTTCCACGATGGTACGCATGGCCGCTTCCGCCAGCGGACGGTAAATCACGGTCTGGAAGCGGGCCAGCAACGCGGGCTGGAAGTGGTCACGCAGGATCGGACGCAGTAGTTCGTGCAGATCGCCTTCGGTGGATTCAGGTTGTTCGTCCAGCAGCTGCATCAGATGGTCGCTGCCGAGGTTGGAGGTCATCAGAATAACGGTGTTACGGAAGTCGATTTCACGCCCTTCGCCATCACGCATAAAGCCACGGTCGAACACCTGGTAGAACAGGTTCATCACGTCGCGGTGCGCCTTCTCCACCTCATCCAGCAACACCACGCTGTACGGTCGCTTACGCACGGCTTCGGTGAGAATACCGCCCTGACCGTAGCCAACGTAGCCCGGAGGGGAGCCCTTCAGCTGGGAAACAGTATGAGGCTCCTGGTACTCGGACAAGTTGATGGTAATCAGTGATTTTTCACCGCCGTACATCACGTCCGCCAGAGCCAGGGCGGTTTCGGTTTTCCCCACCCCACTCGGGCCCACCAGCAGAAACACGCCCTGAGGGCCATTCTCGGAGGTGAGACCCGTTTTTGCCGCACGCAGGCGCTGCGCGATGGCCGCGAGCGCCACATCCTGCCCGACCACACGTTTGCCAATTTCATCTTCCAGGGTAAGCAGTTCGGTCTGCTCATCTTTCATCAGTGATGACAGCGGAACGCCTGTCCAGTCAGCAATCACATTGGCAACGGTGCGCACATCCACATCTAGCGAGAGCAGCGGGTTGCTGTGCTGCATGCCGTGCAGTTCCTGCTGCAGCGCGTGCGTCTCGCTCTGACGGGAGATGTCCTGGCGGCTTTCCAGCAGTTGTTCGGTGAGTTTCAGTTCCTGCCCGTATTGAGTTTCAAGCTCGTCGAGAACAACGATAAGATCGTTCTCTTCCTGCTCAATGACGGTCAGGCGTTCACCATGGCTCTGATTGCCGACAGCAATATCTTCCAGCAGTGCCTGCTTCTCCATTTCAAGAGAGGTGATCTGCGAGCGAATGCAGGTCAGCTGCTCCGGCACGGTGTCGAGGCTCATGCGGACGCGCGCTGCGGCGGTGTCGAGCAGGTCAACTGCCTTGTCCGGCAGCTGGCGACCCGTCAGATAGCGGCGAGAAAGCGTAACTGCCGCGCGCACCGCATCGTCGGTAATGTGCACGCTATGGTGCTCGGCGTAGCGGGATTTCAGACCGCGTAGCATCAGGCAGGCGGTGTCATCGTCGGGCTCATCCACTTTTACCATCTGGAAGCGGCGCTCCAGTGCGGCATCGCGTTCAAAGTACTGCTTGTACTCACTCCAGGTGGTGGCCGCGATGGTCCGCAGTTCGCCACGCGCCAGCGCTGGTTTCAGCAGGTTCGCTGCATCGGCGCCGCCTGCCTGGTTGCCTGCGCCAATGATGGTATGCGCTTCATCAATAAAGAGCAGGACAGGCACAGGCGATTGCTGCACAGCATCAATGACGTTTTTCAGGCGCTGTTCAAACTCACCTTTCACGCCCGCGCCGGCCTGTAGCAGGCCCAGGTCGAGGGTACGCAGAGTGACCGTTTTCAGGGATTCAGGCACATTGCCCTCGGCAATACGCAATGCCAGACCTTCAACCAGTGCGGTTTTCCCCACGCCCGGCTCGCCGACCAGAATCGGGTTGTTTTTGCGGCGACGAGAGAGGATGTCTACCATCTGGCGGATTTCTGTGTCACGGCCAAACACAGGATCGATCTTTCCTTCCTTCGCTTTGGCGGTGACATCAAGGGTGAATTTATCCAGCGCGTTCTGCAGCGCAGGACTCAGTTCCCCCTCTTCCATTTCCTCACCAGCCGGACGCCCGACAAACTCCACCTCACCGCCGTGGTTCTGTGCCAGTTCAGCTTCGCGCTGCATTTCCGGACGCTCATCCGATTGCGCATCCAGCAACGGTCTCAGGCGCTCCAGCTGGCTCTGCCCAAGCGTTAACAACGGCCAGAGGCCGTCACAACGAGCCAGTTTTGGTTTTTCCACCAGCGCCATCAGCAGATGGACGCTGCGAATGTGCTCTTCACCATTGAGTGAGGCCAGTAGCCAGGCTTGCTGCATCAGAGTCTGGATGTCTTCTGAGAGCTGGGGCCGATGGCGCACGGAACGAGGTTGTTTATCCAGCCAGCCGAGCAGATCCTGCCAGATGCCATCCATATCCCACTCGTAGCGGCGTGCCAGCACAGTGAGATCCCCCTCGCCTTGCTCCAGCAGCTTCAGCAGCCAGTGCTCCGGCAGAATTTCGGCATGGGCACGGGTCTGGCAGAGCGATGCCGCCCCTTCCATCGCGCGGGCGCAGTAAGGGTTCAGACGACGTAACAGGATGGCTGGATTTTCCATGAGATTCTCTCTTTGTCGGTTCCTGGACACGCTACCGCCCCTCGCTGTTCACCAAAGCGCATAAGGTCAGGCAGGCAGGTTGTATTTTCTTTGCTGAGCGCCCGCGTCTCAGGCGCTCAGCAAAAAACTGCGGGCAGGAAAAACCTGCCCGCATCAGGATTACGCGGTGGCGCGTTCGTTCCAGGAATCGGAATGAATGATGTTGCCGTCTTTGTAGGTCCAGGTGATTTTTTCGTAACGCAGCTCGATCTGCTCAAGGTGGTTATGCTTCTCGAAAGAAGGATCCTTGATGTCGTGCATTACCGGGTTCACTTTCACCACCTTGACGTTTTCAAGTTTGGTGTTGAAGTACTCCACTTCCTGGCCCGCATCGTTGATTTTGTACCACTTGAACTGAGCGGATTTCAGGGTCTGACCCGTGGTCACCGCCTTGTACAGGTACGGGCTGGAGGAGTCGATTTCCTTAGTGAACAGGAACGGCGTGTGGATACGGGTCCCGGTCAGCTTGCCGGTGTTGTTATCGGTCGGGATGTACAGGTTGTGCTGCTGTGCCACCACTTCGATGCTGCCTTCACGATCCTGAACGTCCACAGACCCTTTAATGTCCGCGCCGCCGTCGTCCTTCAGCCAAAGATAAACAGGAATTGCCATGTTAATTACTCCGTTTTATTTTCTGAGACGCCATCATCCTGCGATGACGCCGGGTGTTTGCCGGGTATCTGACAGGCATTGGCCTGCGGTACCAGACTGATTTCGACACGACGGTTGAGCGCCCGCCCTTCCGGAGTGTCGTTGGTTGCGGCAGGACGGCTTTCGCCATAGCCCTGTACCGCAAAACAGCTTTCCGGCACGTCGCCGGTGTCACGCATCCAGTTGCGTACCGCTTCGGCACGTTTCAGGGACAGCGTCTGGTTCAGTTGTGGATTGCCGGTGTTATCGGTATGCCCTGACACAACAATCAGCCAGCCCGGTTTTGCTTTGATACCGACCAGGGAATTGACCAGCAGCTTCGTCGAACCGGGTTTAAGGTCGTATCTGCCGGTATCGAACAGCGACATGCTGTCGAGGCGCACAATTTTCGGTACTGGTTTGGGCTGCGGCTGAGGTTTGGGGGGCGGAGGAACATACGAACGGATGGCCTCCAGCACCGGCATCCGGAGTCGCTCCCCCTGATAAAGCCCCAGGCCTAATCGGGCCGGTACGCCGTTACGCGCCTGGTCATCCAGCAATGCCGCATCCTTGTGCAGGACGGCAACGGCGTCGGCTTTCGGACCGTAGTCATCCATAGAAATGCGATCGTAACGGACAATATCGAAGCTCACGCGATGCAATAGCTGGCGATTATTCCAGCCACTACAAAGCAGCGCGGTGATAGCAGCCAGGGTGAAAATGCCAAGGACGCAGCGCCAGGTCCGGGCACGGGGAGTGAGTCCTCCCCCTTCCGGTAGCTGTGGCAGGATGAAATCCGGAAGTGGGGAGATCACCGTACTGTCCGTTCCCACTGGGTGCCAGCCAGACACCTGCTGCATGGCGGTATGACGCGACAACCACGCCGTCCAGGCCGATGACGCAAGGCTTCCGGCAAGAATCGGCCCCATTCCCCACAGCATTGCTGCAGGTGCAATGGCCGGAACATCAGGATTATCATCGATGAATACCGCCTGGACATGCTGATGGAACCAACTCATCAGGCTATTCATCAGCACCTGCTGCTGCATCACAGGCGCACCGCCGGTGGTGACCCATGCGGCAATTGAACAAGGCGCATTCGACTCACGCCAGACAGTCCACCCTTCACCCGGAATAGCGGCCTGCCAGAGCATGTCATCCGTCATCGCACTGCCTATCTGACCATTCAGAATCAATGGCACAGAATGTCCCGTTTCTTTACGCAACTGACTAATTTGCCAGCGCAAAGCCAACAGACGACTTGTCAGGGCTTCGCTGTCGACATGTTTCTGCGGACAGACACTGACCATCACCGACAGCTGACGCCCCCAGTCCGGGCGCTGCAACAGTACCTGACGGGCCACCTGCTCCAGATCCTGATGATCCTCAACGCGGATCCAGCATCCCTGCGTGACGGTCAGTACCGGTGACTGTTGCGGCCAGGTCAGAGGCATATCACCACAAACCAGCACCACAGGTTGACGGTAAGTGGTTTCAGGAAGGTCATCCAGACGCAGGCTGGCGTCATGCTCCGCACGAGGTCTGGCGATATACCAGAACGCGACGATAACCCCGATCATCGCCAGCAGAACGAGCACTGAAGCCAGCCGGGATAACGGCAAAAAAGCCAGGCATACCACAGCACTCAGCAGGGCGGCCCACAGCGCAAGCCCGCGCTGTTGTACAGGACTCATTTTATGACTCCCGGCAACAGGGTCAGCAGCATCTGATCGAGCCATTGATCCAGTCCCCACCAGAGCGCGGCAAGAACAATCACGCTCAGGCCGATACGAGCGGGCCATGACGCCAGCCAGCCTCCCGTCCCCCGTCCGGTGCGACTCTCTGCCAGAACAGGGTGAGTCTGCGGATAGCTGAACGGCGTAACACGTTCATTGAGGGCGCTGACCAGCTTCTGACGCTCAGGATCGCTTAGCGAGCGGTAACTACCCAGAAAACCGAGCATCATTACCCGCTGAAAGCAGGTCAGTACGGCATTGTCTGGTGCAGGTTCACGCAGCACATCGCGCATCCTGTCACACAAGGTGTCACCGGCATCCATCGTGCCGAGGAAGTGTCCCTGCAAAGGAATGTCATACCACTGCACACAGGCATCATCCTCTACACCGCGGCCTTTTACCGCTTCATCAAGCAATGCACATTGTGCAGTGAGGATATGCCTACAGCTGGCTTCATCGAGCTCACTCGCTTTTAGTTCACGCTGAACGCGCTCTACATCAGCGATACAGCGTTCCCATAAGACCCGACCTTCACCTTCCTGAAACAGCGGGCCATGGCGAAGGCTGATGACCTGAAGCCAGGTATCCTGCAGCAGTGCGTCAATATCAACAGGCACGGCAATGCCGCGTTTACGCTCACTCATGTTCTCAGTACCGCAAAGAGTTCAAGTTCAGGCTCACCAAGCATGCCCGGGACGTAAAACATGCATGTCCCGCTCTGGAGCATTTCGGCCGCCAAAGGATGCGAGAGGTCGAGACTGAAATACTGATTTTCCAGGCGCAGCGGAATGGCGGCTGGCACATGACGCAGCGGCATCAGCGGTACACCCACGCGGGATGAGTTGACGATCCCACGCACATGGTCAGGACTGCCCACTTTACACTGGCGCGGGAACTGTTCCTGCAACTGCGCCACCGGTATCGGCGACCGTACAGAAAGATAGTAATCCGCTCCTTCGCGCAGACGCGGGTCATGCAGGCGAGCCTGCCAGAAGTGCAGTCGTGGGTCATAGTCGAGCGTCAGAGCCACCACGCGGGACGGCAGACTGGCTTCAAGCAGATCGCTAAGTAAATCAAACAACGGCGGAAATACCGCGTTGAGTTGCTCATGATGCCAGACCGGAATGGCGTTCACCTGGTGCTCCAGAGAAAATGTCAGCAAGCTCCCCGCCAGGCGAGAAAGCTCCGGATACAGACGTTCCGGTGGGCTTTGCAGGTTACGCTGGAACTGACCAAGCACGGGCTCTGCGCTGTTCAGCGCGTTGAGTAGCCAGAAAAGCGATACATCTGCCACGGCAAAGTCAGCCATACGCTCATTGCTTTCGCGCCGCATTGCCATCAGACGACAGAGTCGAGCCCGCAGTTGGGTCATTAGCTGTTCCAGTTGCGTCACCAGCCAGCGGCTGCCATGAATGGTCAACAGAGGGGGGAGAAACGTCTCATCTAATTGCCATGCACCCTGCGAATCTTGCTGCAGGCGGGCGACCGGACAAGTCAGATAATCGCTGTTGTTCTGATGGTCAAAACGCAGCGTCAGTTCCGGTTGCATCACCGCAATCTGACGGGTGTCTTCCCCAAATGCATTGCGCACATCCCGCCAGCGCTGGCGATAACGCACCGGGCGCTCGGCCACTTCATCGGGTTTAAGGCAGTTACCGCCATTCGCCCGCAGAAGCGGAAGCGCCAGCATCACCGTCACTTCCTGCGATTCACTTTCAAGCGACAACACAGGCGGCAGAGAATCTGCATTGTCTGTATCAATCAGCGTTCCGTCCTGAAAACGGACATGCAGATGACGGGCCTGGAGACGTCCAAGCTTGAGAGATTCCGGTTCGAAAGTGGCGTCAATGACCCCCCAGGGTGAGATGAGTCCCAGCCGGGCAATACATTCGGCAGACCAGGCCGCATACGCGACCTGTTGCTGAAAATGCTGGGGAGAAACCATAATGCCCCTACCCCATAACGGTTGTTCCGTTTTCATCGGCTTCCTGCCTGTTTTTACGATTTCGCTTTCGGCATCTGGGAAACCAGCGACAAATTGACGTCCATCCCTTCCACCTGGAAGTGCGGGATAGCGTACAATTTCACGCGGAAGAAGCCCGGGTTGTCCTCAATGTCTTCCACCACTACCTTCGCGTCACGCAGTGGGTGAGACGCCTGAAGTTCATCGCCCGGATCGGTCATTTCGGTCACCAGGCTGCGGACCCAGGTATTCAGTTCCAGCTCAAGCAGTCGGCGATCCTTAGTGGTGCCAATGTTTTCGCGCTGAATCAGCTTCAGGTAGTGGGCGATACGCGACAGCAGGAAGATGTACGGAAGACGCGCATTGATGCGGCTGTTCGCCGTTGCATCTGCGGTGTCATACAGCGCCGGTTTCTGCGTGGAGTTAGCCGAGAAGAAGCAGGCATAGTCGCGGTTTTTGTAGTAGGACAAAGGAATGAAGCCCAGATTCGCAAATTCGAATTCACGGGTTTCAGGAATCATCACTTCGCTCGGGATTTTTACCTGATTGCCAGTACCGAGATCGTACAGATGGATAGGCAGGTCCTGAACCGCACCACCAGCCTGTGGCCCACGGATCTGTACACACCAGCCATTATTGATAAAGCTGCGCACCATGTTGGACGCAAAAGCAAACGATGCGTTGGTCCACAGGTATTTGTCGTGATCCGGACCTTTGACTTCTTCGACATAATTGAAGCTGCGAACCGGAACGGTATCCGGACCATACGGCAAACGACCCAGTACGCGGGGCATCACCAGACCGATGTAGCGCGCGTCGTCCGTATCGCGGAACGATTTCCACTTGATGTACTCGGCGCGGTCAAAATAGTTACCAATATCTTTAATCGCCGCAACGTCTTCCATTGACTCCTTGAGGAAGAATTTCGGGCCTGCCGAGCCGATAAACGGCATATGTGCCGCAGCAGAGACTTTAGAGATATTGCGCAGCAGAGCGACATCCTGCGCTGAAGCGTCGAACTCGTAAGCGGAAATCAGCGCCGCAATCGGCTCGCCGCCCGGGGTATCATATTCGTCGATGTAGGTGTGTTTATACAGACCACTCTGGATCACCTCCGGACAGTCTTCAAAGTCCTGGCGCAGGTCTTCTTTAGACATACTCAGAAGCTCAATTTTCACATTCTGGCGAAAATCGGTTTTATCCACCAGCGACTTCACACCGCGCCACAGGCTCTCAACCGCCTGAAATTCATCATGGTGCATTACAGCGTCCAGCTGGCGGCTGATCTGAAAATCAAGCTCAGCGATATGGTGATCAATCAGGCTTTTATCCAGTTTTTCGACTTTCGAGCCTGCTTTGGTCAGACACTCCAGAAAGACCTGCATACCTGCAGTCAGACGTTCATCGGCGGTGGCATCCGACATCGCCTGCGCATCTTGCCAGATATCCAGCGCGCTCAGCTCAGAGACCGGGCTCAGATTGATTTTCTCAAACAGGGAAGCGTAAACCCCACCCGCTGCTGGGCGCTCCAGCACCACGCTTTCACCGCCAGTAATATTATTTTGTACAGACATGAGCATTCCTTGATTAATCCGTTAAAACAGCCTGATGGTTAGGATTTTTTTGACGCCAGTGCGGATAATTCATTTCGCAACTCAGCGCTAAGCGACTGGTCAAGAACGATTTTTTCCAGCTCTTTTCGGAAAGTCTGGTTGTCCAAAAGGTTGGCTTTCAAATCACGGAGCAAGTTGCGCATCGCCAGCATCGCCTTCAGTTGCGGTATCTGAGCTGCCACCTGCTCTGGCGTGAAATCTTTCATGCTCTGGAAAGTCAGCTGAATGTTGTCCTCACCGCCATCATCAGCCAGCGTATTTTTAACGGTCAGATTAACTTTTGGGGAATATTCGGAAAGAACGCTATCAAAATTGTTCTTCGTGATATTAACCTTTTCGCGCTCAAATATTGGCGCTGTGTCCTGCCCATTACTAAAATCACCCGCAACAAGCAATTTCAATGGTAATTCCATTTTCTTGCTTGCTCCGCCAGTATGCAGGTCAAGCTTTAGGTTAATACGTGCCTTAGGCACTTCATTCTGAAAACTGTCAGCCATCTCATCATCCCTCTTTGGTTTTGCTATGCCAACTTCACGGTATCGCGTTGATGCGCAATCATAGAATAATGATCGACAGAAAATCAAATACGCAGATCATTAACCCGCAATGAGAAATTTCTTAAGAATTTTCCGCTAAACCATTATTGTGTAATGCCCTGCCAAGCCAGAAAAAGAAACTACTCTTTACGAGCAAACCAAATATTTATGTCGTTAAAAGGATCGCAGCCAGTGAGATACTTATAAAAACAACTTATTTTGATTTGCATCACGACACTTTGTCAAAAAAGCATGAATTAACTGAAAGAAGCTATTGAGGGACGCAAAAAAGAAGAGACGAAAGAAGTATGAAAAGTGAATATTTTATTGATGGCATGAATAATATATAAGATTTTTCCTTATGAAAATTCTTATTTATTATATGTAGTAAAAAATTCATTTTCGGATACTTAAGGAGTCGTCAATCATTAATACCGTGCTTGTTCGTGAATTGACTTTATCCTTGCGCAGAGGCTTCTGCTCGCCGCGCAAGAAGGAGGGGTGCTCTCAATGCGGCTGTTTATAAAATCTGTAAAATCAAACACCTCCTGAATCGTCGCTTTTTTAATCAAAAACGAGTCATAGCACATAACGTATAACGGTGCTACATTACGCCGCCCACCCAAATCAGCAGTGGCCAGGTAACGCCGTAAAGTTCGGTAAAGCCTGCAACCATCACCTTGAAGAACGGTCTTATCGGCACGTCGTATCGCACACGCTGCGCTACCTTTACAGGCTTCACATAGGTTTCTCTATTTTGTCTCAATCCAAATTTCAACGCGCGTTTTTACACCCGCGTTACTGGTTTACATGGTTTGGTCTTGGCGTTCTCTGGCTGCTGGTACAGCTCCCCTACCCTGTGCTGCGTATGCTGGGGTCGAAACTGGGCAGCGCATCCCGCTATTTCCTGAAGCGTCGCGAATCTATCGCGCGTAAAAACATCGAGCTTTGCTTTCCTCAGTACAATGCTGAAGAGCGCGAAAAACTGATCTCTGAAAACTTTAAATCCATCGGCATGGCGCTGCTTGAAACCGGCATGGCCTGGTTCTGGCCGGATGAACGCGTCCGCAAGTGGTTTGATGTAGAAGGACTGGACAACCTTAAACGCGCTCAGCTGCAAAAACGCGGCGTGATGGTTGTTGGCGTGCACTTTATGTCGCTGGAGCTGGGCGGGCGCGTGATGGGCCTTTGTCAGCCGATGATGGCGACCTACAGACCGCACAACAGTGCACTGATGGAGTGGGTTCAGACGCGAGGCCGCATGCGCTCCAATAAAGCGATGATCAGCCGTAACAACCTGCGCGGTATGGTCGGTGCCCTGAAGAAAGGTGAGGCCGTCTGGTTTGCTCCTGACCAGGATTACGGACGCAAAGGCAGCAGCTTTGCCCCCTTCTTTGCCGTGAAGGATGTAGCGACGACCAACGGGACTTTCGTCATTTCGCGTTTGTCAGGTGCCTCCATGCTGACCGTGACGATGGTGAGAAAAGCGGATAAGTCAGGCTACCGTCTGCACATCTCTCCGGAAATGGCTAACTATCCGGAAAACGAGTGTGAAGCGGCAGCGTTTATCAATAAGGTCATCGAAACTGAAATCATGCGCGCACCGGAGCAATATCTCTGGATGCATCGCCGTTTCAAAACGCGTCCTCTTGGTGAAGCCTCCCTCTATATTTAAGCCCTGCATGAAGGTTAGTTTCGCTAAGAAACTAGCCTTTTCAACCACCTGTCATCTCACTGCAAAACCGTCTTTGATGGCGTCGCCCAAAGTGAATTTATTGCGCTGTGAAATCAAACTGTCGCCGTTCCACGACACTCGTAAGTGGCGGAAATTATTTAAAAAAATCCCTCTTGTCACCCCTCAT
Source organism: Enterobacter cloacae complex sp. P27C (assembly GCF_014895705.1). Taxonomy (NCBI): domain Bacteria; kingdom Pseudomonadati; phylum Pseudomonadota; class Gammaproteobacteria; order Enterobacterales; family Enterobacteriaceae; genus Enterobacter; species Enterobacter cloacae complex sp. P27C. Next base: position 192,409 of record NZ_JADBQB010000003.1, on the reverse strand, counting down.
TTTTAAGCGTACATTAGCGCCGTCTGGCACCAGGAAAGCACAGAATTCTGAGCGGGAATCATCGGCGTAACGGGAAAATTCTCATTTCTGTTTAGCCGGGATTTCAGTTCTCTATAATCAGTTGGACTCTGTTTTTAAATGCGTACCACAAGATACGCGGAGCGATGAAACGTGAAATATTTCTTTATGGGCATTTCGGTGATCGTTTTAGTCTGGGCCGGAACCTTTGCCCTGATGATCTAGTGAGAACATGCAGTCAAAAAAACAGGAGCCATTTGGCTCCTGTTTTTTTGTCATGAGGACACGGGGTTTTCAGCAACGCTCTTTGCTGAGAGCAGGCCATCGGCCCGGAACATACTCTTGATGCCCCTCACCGCCTGACGAATACGGTCGCTGTTTTCGATTAAAGCAAAGCGCACGTGGGTATCGCCATAATCACCAAAGCCGATACCCGGGGACACACACACCTTCGCGTCCTGCAGCAGCTTTTTAGCAAACTCCAGCGAACCCATCGCTGCGTACGGTTCCGGAATTTTCGCCCAGACGTACATGGACGCTTTCGGCATCTCCACCATCCAGCCAGCCTCATGTAACCCTTTTACGAGTACGTCGCGGCGACGTTTATACTGAGCAGCAATGTCGTGAACGCACTGCTGATCGCCCTCCAGAGCGGCAATAGCGGCAACCTGCAGCGGCGTGAAGGTACCGTAATCGTGGTAACTCTTGATGCGCGCCAGTGCACTTACCAGCGTTTTGTTACCCACCATAAAGCCAATACGCCAGCCCGCCATGTTGTAGCTTTTCGACAGGGTAAAGAACTCCACCGCCACGTCACGCGCCCCGGGAACCTGCATTATCGACGGGGCTTTCCAGCCGTCATAGACGATATCGGCGTAGGCTAAATCATGAACCACCAGCACGTCATAACGCTTGGCCAGAGCGACAACTTTCTCGAAGAAATCAAGCTCCACGCACTGGGCCGTTGGGTTCGACGGGAAACCGAGGATCATCATCTTGGGTTTCGGGTAGCTTTCGCGAATGGCACGTTCCAGTTCGTTAAAGAAATCGACGCCTTCCACCAGCGGAACAGAGCGAACCTGCGCCCCGGCAATCACCGCGCCGTAGATATGGATTGGGTAACTTGGATTGGGTACCAGCACCGTATCACCGTGATCCAGCGTGGCCAGCATCAGATGTGCCAGCCCTTCTTTCGAGCCGATGGTGACAATCGCCTCACTTTCAGGATCGATATCAACCTGATAACGATCCTGATACCAGCGCGAGATCGCGCGACGTAACCTGGGAATACCGCGCGAGGTTGAGTAGCCGTGCGTATCCGGACGCTGGGCAACCGTGCAGAGCTTTTCAACGATATGCGGTGGCGTTGGGCCGTCAGGGTTACCCATGCTGAAATCGATAATATCTTCGCCGCGCCGACGCGCAGCCATCTTCAGTTCAGCAGTGATATTGAAAACATAAGGGGGGAGACGATCGATACGCGTAAAACGGCGTTCAGGACTGAATTCAGCCATAGATTCCTCAGATTAACGTTAGCGCCCGGACCGTCCGAGCGACGCTGCCACCGATGTGGCGTGCTTAGAAAATAACCTGAAAAAAAACACCCTGTCGAGAGGGAAATGAAAAAAAAGCGCCCGCGTGAAAACCGGAACACTGCAATGCCTGAAAATGGAAACAGGGTTCTGATATTGGCTTTCCGTTAGCCGTTATTTAACACAATGATATCAAAACAGTTACCTGGTGATTTGGCGCTGAGAAAAAATCGGGTAGCATCAATCCTCACCTGACAATCCCCTTTGTAAACTATGGTTTTTCCTCATTTGATAAACCCGACGGATAGCTGGTCAATACGCCCCAGGTTTTTTATCATGGTTCTTTCCCGTTTGCCCAGGTCTGCTCCGTGCACGAGATATTCACTATGCTGCTGGCGGTTTTTGACCGTGCGGCATTAATGCTGATTTGCCTGTTCTTCCTGATTCGCATTCGCCTGTTTCGCGAGCTTTTGCATAAATCCGCACACTCGCCGAAAGAGCTGCTGGCGGTTACCGCCATCTTTTCCCTGTTCGCACTGTTCAGCACCTGGTCCGGGGTGCCGGTAGAGGGTTCGCTGGTTAACGTGCGCATTATCGCCGTCATGTCCGGCGGAATTTTGTTTGGCCCGTGGGTGGGTGTCATCACCGGCGTGATTGCCGGGACCCATCGCTACCTGATTGATATCGGTGGCGTAACGGCAGTGCCATGCTTTATCACCAGCATTATCGCCGGGGTGCTTTCCGGCTGGATCGGCCGCAAGATCCCCAAAAAACAGCGCTGGCGCGCCGGGATTGCTGCGGGCATGGTGTGCGAAACGCTGACCATGATCCTGGTCGTCGTCTGGGCCCCCACCACCGCGCTGGGGCTGGATATCGTCTCGAAAATCGGTATTCCCATGATCCTGGGCAGCGTCTGCATCGGTTTTATCGTGTTGCTGGTGCAGAGCGTTGAAGGGGAAAAAGAGGCCAGCGCCGCCCGTCAGGCCAAGCTGGCGCTGGATATTGCCAACAAAACGCTGCCGCTCTTTCGCCACGTTAACGCGGAGTCGCTGCGCCAGGTCTGCGAGATTATCCGCCACGACATTCACGCTGACGCCGTCGCCATCACCAATATCGACCACGTGCTGGCCTACGTAGGCGTCGGGGAGCACAACTATCGCGACAGTGATGACACCATTAGTCCGACCACCAGACAGGCGATTAACTACGGAAAAATCATCATTAAAAACAATGATGAAGCTCACCGAACGCCGGAAATTCACTCGATGCTGGTGATCCCGCTATGGGAAAAAGGCGTTGTGACGGGCACGCTGAAAATTTATTACTGCCACGCGCATCAGATCACCTCCACGCTGCAGGAGATGGCCATTGGCCTGTCGCAGATTATCTCTACTCAGCTTGAGGTCTCCCGGGCAGAACAGCTGCGTGAGATGGCAAATAAGGCAGAGCTGCGCGCGCTGCAGAGCAAAATTAATCCCCATTTCCTGTTTAACGCGCTCAACGCTATCTCCTCTTCCATTCGTTTGAATCCGGACACCGCGCGCCAGCTGATTTTTAACCTGTCGCGCTATCTGCGCTACAACATCGAACTGAAAGATGACGAGCAGATCGACATTAAAAAAGAGCTTTATCAGATCAAAGACTATATCGCGATTGAACAGGCGCGCTTTGGCGACAAGCTCACGGTGATTTACGATATTGATGAAGAGGTCAACTGCGTGATCCCGAGCCTGCTGATCCAGCCGCTGGTTGAAAACGCGATTGTTCACGGTATTCAGCCCTGTAAAGGCAAAGGTGTGGTCACCATCAGCATCACCGAAAGCGGCAACCGGGTGCGAATTGCGGTACGCGATACCGGCCACGGGATTGACCCAAAAGTCATTGAGCGCGTGGAGTCTAACGAGATGCCCGGGAATAAAATCGGGCTGCTGAACGTGCACCACAGAGTCAAGCTTCTCTACGGCGACGGGCTGCATATTCATCGTCTTGAACCAGGCACTGAAATCGCTTTTTACGTCCCGAATGAGCGCTCCCCTGTTCATGCGTCGACATCTTTATTACCTCAGGGTGAGTAATATGAAAGTCATCATCGTTGAAGATGAATTCCTGGCTCAACAGGAGCTAACCTGGCTTATCAAAACCCACAGCCAGATGGAGATTGTGGGTACGTTTGATGATGGTCTGGACGTGCTGAAGTTTCTGCAGCATAACCGGGTTGACGCGATTTTTCTGGATATCAATATTCCCTCGCTGGACGGCGTGCTGCTGGCGCAAAATATCAATCAGTTTGCCCATAAGCCGTTTATTGTGTTCGTTACCGCATGGAAAGAGCATGCCGTGGAAGCCTTCGAGCTGGAGGCATTTGACTATATTCTGAAGCCTTACCAGGAGTCGCGAATTGTCAGCATGCTGCAAAAGCTGGAGGCCGCATGGCAGCAACAGAGCGCTCCGGCTACCGCCAGCCCGACGATACGGGAAAACGACACCATTAATCTGGTCAAAGATGAGCGCATCATCGTGACCCCGGTCAACGATATCTACTACGCCGAAGCGCACGAAAAGATGACGTTTGTCTATACGCGGCGGGAATCGTATGTCATGGCGATGAACATTACCGAATTCTGCAGCAAGCTTCCGGCAGCCCACTTTTTCCGCTGCCACCGTTCGTTTTGCGTCAATTTAAATAAGATCCGCGAGATCGAACCGTGGTTTAACAACACCTATATTTTGCGCCTTAAGGATTTGGATTTTCAGGTGCCGGTGAGCCGCAGCAAAGTGAAAGAATTCCGCCAGCTGATGCACCTGTAACGAAAGAGCCCTCTCCCGCGGGAGAGGGTAATGATACATCAGAGAATTTGACCGAGAACCTGACGCAGATGAGCACCCGAACCCAGCAGGCCTGGGTTATCATGCACGATGAGATAAACGGGAATGTCCTGTACGTAGCTTCTGAAACGCCCTTTATCTTCAAACCCGCCGCGGAAACCGGAGGCTTTAAAGAAGTCGAGGAAGCGCGGCACGATCCCGCCCGCAATATAGACCCCGCCAAAGGTGCCCAGCGTTAGCGCCAGGTTGCCGCCGAACCGTCCCATAATAACGCAGAACAGCGAAAGAGCGCGACGGCAGTCGATGCAGCTGTCCGCCAGCGCGCGTTCAGTGACGTCTTTCGGCTGCAGGTTTTCCGGCAGACGACCGTCCGATTTCACAATCGCACGATACAGGTTCACCAGCCCCGGCCCTGACAGGACGCGCTCGGCGGAAACGTGGCCGATCTCCGCGCGTAACTCTTCGAGGATAATGCCCTCTTCTTCGCTGTTTGGCGCAAAGTCCACATGGCCGCCTTCACCCGGCAGGCTCACCCAGCGCTGAGCAACATGCACCAGGTGCGACACGCCCAGGCCGGTACCGGCGCCGTAAACCGCAATCGGCTTGCCTTCGACCGGTTCAGCGCCGCCAAACTGAATCAGGTGCTCCGGCTTCAGCATCGGGATCGCCATGGACACCGCGGTGAAGTCATTGATGATTTCCAGATGCGCAAAACCGAGATTCTTTTTCATCTCTGCGATGGAGAATGCCCAGGTATGGTTGGTCATTGCGACCCAGTCGCCGGTTATCGGGCAGGCAATGGCGATGCAGCCGTCTTCGACGCTCACCTGATGCTCTTCCAGATAGACGCGAACAACGGCCTCAAGGCTTGGGTAATCCAGCCCTGAGTAGGTCTTCGCCCGAGAAATTTCACCGCTACTTACATCGCATAATGCGAGACGCGCGTTCGTGCCGCCCACATCGCCTACCAAAGCATACTTTGTCATTCTTCTACTGCTCCGCTAAAGTCAGAATAAATCTTTCGGACACTGTAAATTCAAGGCGTGATAACAACAACGACCGGAAGGTGAATGCCCGTGGATTATCGATCTTCGTCACAGAATAACTTTACCGTTTCAGCACCTTTTGCACTATTGCCATAAGGCTTAATATGCAAAGTAACGTCATTGCATTTTGTACAAGGAAATCATCATGCTCCACCCGCGAGCCAGAACCATGCTGTTGCTGGCAATTCCGGCGCTGATCATTGGCGTGGCCTCAAGCCTGGTCCTTATCGTCGTGATGAAAATCGCGTCGGTGCTGCAAACTCTCTTATGGACAGCGCTTCCGGCAAAACTGGGGGTCACCGCGGATTCTTCGGCGTGGATCATCCTGATGCTGACGTTAACCGGTATTGCGGTGGGTCTGGCGATCCGTTTCAGTCCCGGCCACGCCGGACCGGACCCGGCGCTGGAACCCCTGATTGGCGCTCCGGTTCCCCCCTCTGCACTGCCGGGGCTGATCGTCGCGTTGATCGTGGGCCTGGCGGGCGGCGTCAGCCTGGGTCCCGAGCATCCGATTATGGCGGTGAATATTGGCCTGGCGGTGTTCCTCGGCGCACGCATTCTGCCTCGCGTCGGCGCGCTGGACTGGACCATCCTCGCCTCCGCAGGCACCATCGGGGCGCTTTTTGGCACGCCTGTCGCTGCTGCCCTGATCTTTTCTCAGACGTTGGCAAGTGATAACGACGTCCCGCTCTGGGATAAGCTGTTCGCTCCACTGATGGCCGCGGCTGCCGGCGCGCTGACGACAAGCCTGTTTTTCCATCCCCATTTTTCCCTCTCTCTGCCGCACTACGGAGAGATGCAGATTGCAGATATATTCAGCGGCGCCATCGTCGTCGCGATCGCCATCGCGCTGGGCATGGTGGCGGTATGGTGTCTTCCGCGCCTGCACCGGCTGGTGCATAAACTCAAACATCCGGTATTGATTCTGGGAACAGGGGGGCTAATCCTCGGTGTTTTAGGCGCAATTGGCGGAACGGTGACCCTGTTCAAAGGTCTGGACGAAATGCAGCAGCTGGCCTTCAGCCAGGTGTTTAGCGTGTCCGATTACCTGTTGTTTGCCGTCATCAAGCTGGCGGCGCTTGTCGTTGCTGCAGCGTGCGGTTTCCGCGGCGGGCGTATCTTCCCGGCGGTGTTTGTCGGCGTGGCGCTGGGGCTGATGCTGCACGAGCATGTCGACGCGGTTCCGGCGGCGATTACCGTATCCTGCTCTATTCTGGGGCTGGTACTGGTGGTGACGCGCGATGCATGGCTGAGCCTGTTTATGGCGGCGGTGGTGGTGCCGGATTCGACGCTGTTCCCGCTGCTCTGCATCGTGATGTTGCCCGCCTGGCTCCTGCTGGCGGGCAAACCGATGATGATGGCCTGGCGAAACGACAAATAATCAGGCGCTATTGCGCGCTTCCAGCGCTTTGGTAATCGCCCCCAGCAGCGGCGGGATATCGGCTTTTGGCAGCATCACCTCAATTAGCGAGAGCCGCTCGTGATGCGCCACTTTTTCCAGCACGTCCGCCAGCTGCTCCGCTTCACTGACTTGCCAGCACTGGGCCTGAGGATCGAGGCTCAGGGCCTGCGGGATTTGCGTCCAGTTCCATAGCGCAATGTCATTGTAACGCTGTTCCGGCCCGTGAATTGCCCTTTCAACCGTGTATCCTTCGTTGTTGAGCACCAGAATGATGGGATGTTGTTTATCACGCAACATTGACCCGAGCTCCTGGATGGTCAGCTGTGCCGCGCCATCCCCCGTCAGCACAATCACCCGCCGGTTCGGGCATGCCGTTTGCGCACCGAACGCCGCGGCCAGGGTGTAGCCGATCGAGCCCCACAGCGGCTGGACGATAAAATTCACGTCGGCAGGCAAACGCAGGTCAATCGCGCCGAAGGCCGAGGTGCCCTGATCGGCCAGGATGATGTCTCCCGGGCGAATAAACGTTTGCAGCGTTTGCCAGAAATTCTCCTGAGTAAGCGAGCCGTCCGGCTGAGGGAAATTCATCGCGCTGTGCGATGCCGGGACAGGCTTATCGTGAATATGCTGTTTGCACAGCTCCAGCAGCGCTTCAATGGCCTGGGCCATCGGGATGCCGGTAAACCAGATATCGCCGACGCGGGCGGCATGAGGCTGGACTTCTATCGTCTGTGCAGGCGTTAACTGATGGGTAAACCCGGCCGTCAGAGTATCGGTAAAACGCGTGCCGATGCACAGCACCGTATCCGCTCCCTCTATCGCCTCTTTTACCGGACCGGCACTGGCTGAACCGCTGTATGTACCGTAAAAACCGGCGTTACGTTCGTCGAATATGCCTTTGCCCATCAGCATCGTGGCATGCGCCATCGGCACATCCTTCACCCACTTCTGCAGCGCGTGCTTCAGCCCATGGCGCAGGACAAGAAAATCCGCTAACAGCGCGGTACGTTTACTCGCTGCCAGTTGACGCTCCGCAGCATCCCGGAACGCTTTCAGGCAGGCGCTATCGGCATGGGCATTCCTGAGCGTGAGAGCGTTTACAGGCGGCGTAGCGGCTTTTTTTGCCACATCGGCAGGTAACATCAAATAGCCGGGGCGACGTTCCCGGAGCATCGTCGTCAGTACCCGGTCGATTTCATAACAGGCGTTTTGTTCGGTCAGGATCGCCTGTGCAACGGTGATCGGCTCGCTCATTTGGTAAAAATGACGGAACTCACCATCGCCCAGCGTATGGTGCAGCAGTTCCCCCCTTTGTTGAGACGCCATACCCGGCGCGCCAACAATATGCAGCACCGGAACGTGCTCGGCATAGCTGCCCGCAATGCCGTTCATGGCACTTAATTCGCCGACGCCAAACGTCGTCAGCAGCGCGGCGAAGCCCTTACAGCGGGCATATCCGTCAGCGGCATAAGAGGCGTTTAACTCGTTGGCACAGCCCACCCAGCAGATATCCGGGCTGTCTATTACGTGGTCGAGAAACTGCAGGTTATAGTCGCCCGGCACGCCAAACAGATGATCGGCTCCACAATCTGTAAGACGGTCCAGCAGGTAATCGGCGACGCAGTACGGGGTACGCATAAACAGGTATCCTTCTGATGTTGACCTCACTTTGAGTATTAAATAAGCGTGATGGCTGTCCAGAATTGGTGATAAGAAGGATATGGAAAGAATGCTTTACAAAAAATGCTGGGCTATGCTGCTTTTTTTCACGTTAATGTAAACGTATACACTGATTTTTCTCTTCAGCACGAGAGGTCATACGAATGGGTTATCAGCCGGACAAAAATCGTTATCAGACAATGGAGTATCGCCGCTGTGGGCGAAGCGGAATCAGGTTGCCCGCGGTCTCGCTGGGGCTGTGGCATAACTTTGGTGACGCCACGCTTATCGAAAATAGCCGTCAACTTTTACAGCGCGCGTTCGATCTGGGTATTACGCATTTCGACCTTGCCAATAACTATGGTCCCCCGCCGGGGTCCGCCGAGCGTAATTTCGGCCGTATTTTACAGGAGGATTTCCTGCCCTGGCGCGACGAACTGATCGTCTCCACGAAAGCGGGATATACCATGTGGGACGGCCCTTATGGCGACTGGGGATCGCGCAAATATCTGCTGGCAAGCCTCGATCAAAGCCTGAAGCGTATGGGGCTGGAATATGTCGATATCTTCTATCATCACCGTCCTGACCCGGAAACACCGCTGCAGGAAACCATGAAAGCGCTTGACCAATTGGTGCGCCAGGGCAAAGCCCTGTATGTCGGGTTATCCAACTATCCTGCCGAGCTGGCGCGAAAAGCGATTGATATCCTGAATGACCTGGGCACGCCCTGCCTGATCCACCAGCCGAAATACTCGATGTTCGAACGTGCGCCGGAAGAGGGTTTGCTGGATGTTCTGCAGGAAAAAGGGGTCGGCTGTATTCCCTTCTCGCCGCTGGCAGGGGGACAGTTGACCAACCGGTATCTTAATGGTATTCCCGCCGATTCCCGTGCGGCAAGCGGCAGTCAATTCCTTAACCCTGAACAGATCACCGAAGAGAAGCTTGAGAAGGTGCGCCAGCTAAACGCCCTGGCAGAAAGCCGCGGCCAGAAACTCTCGCAGATGGCGCTTGCCTGGGTGTTACGCCATGAGGAGGTCACGTCGGTGCTAATCGGGGCCAGCAAAACGGCTCAGATTGATGATGCCGTGGGTATGCTGGAAAACCGCCAGTTTACCGCAGAAGAACTTTCTCTAATTGACCAGATCCTGAGCAGTTCAAAATAAAACCACTTTTAGCAAAAAGTGCTCTTCCTCGGGAATTCGGAGTTGAGGCGATGAAACGAGCCTTTACCAACTCGTAATATTGCGTTAACAGGCCCCACGAAGGCCCCGATCGTGAAGGAGAAAGAGTATGTTCAGGTCACTGATTCTTGCAGCGGTATTACTGGCTTCAGCCCCGCTGGTCGCCACTGCTGGCGAAATCACCCTGTTGCCATCAGTAAAATTACAAATTGGCGATCGTGACGACTACGGCAGATACTGGGACGGTGGCTACTGGCGCGACCGTGATTACTGGCATCGTCACTATGAGTGGCGCGGCGATCGCTGGTGGAAACATGACAACGGCAGACACCGCGGCTGGTATAAAGACAACGCCTATGAGCGCGGTTACCGTGAAGGCTGGCGGGATCGTGACGACCGTCGCGGCTGGGGTCGCGGCAAAGGTCATGGTCACGGCCATCATCACTAATCCAAAAGGAGCCCCTGCGGCTCCTTTTTTGTTAAAGACCCAGCGCGGTTCCCACCAACAACCACAAGTTCAGCGCCACGACGACCACCACGATGGCCCACCCGGCCCGTTTCACCAGCGTCGTATTAACCAGTTCGCCCATCAGAGTTTTATTGCTGGTGAAAATCAGCAGCGGCACCAGCGCCAGCGCAATACCAAAGCTCAGCAGCACCTGGCTCATCACCAGAATTCGCGTTGGATCGAGCCCCATCAGAATCACGATAAACGACGGAAGCATGGTGATAAAACGACGCACCCACAATGGAATATGGAAGCGAACAAATCCCTGCATCACCACCTGCCCTGCCAGCGTCCCCACCACCGTGGAGGAGAGACCGGCTGCAACCAGGCTCAGACCAAATATCGTGGCAGCAGCATGACTCAGTAACGGCTCCAGCGTGAGGTAAGCCTGGTCGAGATCGGCGACACCAGTATGACCGTTAAAGTGGAAAGCGGCGGCTGCGGTGGCCATCATCGCCAGATTCACAAAACCCGCGATGGTCATGGCGATTGCCACATCCCATTTGGTTGCCGAGTAGCGTTCTTTACGCGTCCCGCCGTGCAGATGCTGGGTTAACGAGGAGTGCAAATAAATGACATGCGGCATAATGGTCGCCCCAAGTACCCCGGCGGCCAGGAAAACCGCTTCCGAGGTTGGCAGGCTTGGGATCACCATGCCTTTTGCGAGCTGCGCCAGATTCGGCTGTGAGAAAATCAGCTCGACGATGTACGCCGCAGCAACAAACAGCAGCAGGCCACCAATGACCTTCTCCAGCGGTTTTTGCCCCCGACGCTGTAACATCAGGATCAGGAATGTGGCAATCCCGGTCAGCACCGCTCCCTGTAACAGCGACACGCCCAGAATCAGCTTAAAGCCGATCGCTGCCCCGATAAATTCAGCGAGATCGGTTGCCATGGCGATAATTTCCGCCTGAACCCAGTAGAGCCACACCGCCGGACGAGGATAATGGTCGCGAATTTGCTCCGCCAGGTTTTTACCCGTGGCAATCCCCAGTTTTGCAGAGAGCATCTGAATCAGCATCGCCATCAGGTTTGCCCAGACGACCACCCACAGCAGCTTATAGCCGAAACTGGCCCCGGCCTGAATATTGGTCGCAAAATTACCCGGATCGATATAGCCGATGGCAGCAATAAAAGCAGGTCCCATTAATGCGAACCGCAACTTGCGCGCGGCTCTACCACTGCTACCCTCTACGCGACTGTTTGTCATTATCTGCCTCTGGAAATATAGCCTTTGCTATGTTTAATGCTATCAAAGTGATAATGATTATCAAGATCATTTAGAGAGTTTAAAATGATTTCTCTGATAGCTAAGAACAATAGATGGGCAGGTGGTGCGACATCACAGAATGTGAAAATGCGCGGTCATTTGTGAAGCGTAGCACACAAACTTAACTTTTCACTCATTTACCTAACATAACAAAAATGTATTGTGGATCACTAATTTTGAGACTCGTCACAGGATGTAACTATAGTGTGTCCCTGATCTCGTTTTCTTTTCGGTTGTTACATAGAATGTGCACGAAAATTAAACCTGCCTCATATTTGGAGCAAATATGGACCGCGTCCTTCATTTTGTCCTGGCACTTGTTGTCGTTACTGCACTCGCATTGCTGGTCAGCACAGACCGCAAAAAAATTCGTATTCGTTATGTTGTCCAGCTGCTGGTCATTGAAGTTTTACTTGCGTGGTTCTTCCTGAACTCCAACGTAGGCCTCGGCTTCGTGAAAGGCTTCTCCGAAATGTTCGAAAAACTGCTCGGATTTGCCAACGAAGGGACAAACTTTGTCTTCGGTAAAATGAACGACGAAGGTCTGGCATTCTTCTTCCTGAAGGTACTGTGCCCAATCGTCTTCATCTCCGCGCTGATCGGTATTCTGCAGCACATCCGCGTTCTGCCGTTCGTTATTCGTGGCATTGGTTTCCTGTTATCCAAAGTAAACGGCATGGGCAAGCTGGAATCTTTCAACGCCGTAAGTTCCCTGATCCTCGGTCAGTCTGAGAACTTCATCGCGTATAAAGATATCCTCGGCAAAATGTCCCGTAACCGCATGTACACCATGGCGGCAACCGCGATGTCTACCGTTTCCATGTCTATCGTGGGCGCGTACATGACCATGCTGGAGCCAAAATATGTGGTTGCAGCGCTGGTTCTGAATATGTTCAGCACCTTTATCGTTCTGTCGCTTATCAACCCGTATCGCGTTGACGCCAGCGAAGAGAACATCCAGATGTCTAACCTGCACGAAGGTCAGAGCTTCTTCGAAATGCTGGGTGAGTACATCCTGGCCGGTTTCAAAGTGGCGATTATCGTAGCCGCGATGCTGATCGGCTTTATCGCCCTGATCTCCGCACTGAACGCCCTGTTCGCCGCAGTGCTGGGCATCTCCTTCCAGGGCATCCTGGGCTACATCTTCTACCCTGTCGCATGGGTGATGGGTGTTCCGGCTCATGAAGCGCTGCAGGTGGGCAGTATCATGGCGACCAAACTGGTTTCTAACGAATTCGTTGCGATGATGGATCTGCAGAAAATCGCCAGCACGCTCTCTCCACGTGCGGAAGGCATTCTGTCCGTATTCCTGGTCTCCTTCGCGAACTTCTCGTCCATCGGTATTATCGCCGGTGCGATTAAAGGCCTGAACGAAGAACAGGGTAACGTGGTTTCTCGCTTTGGCCTGAAACTGGTTTACGGCTCCACCCTGGTGAGCGTCCTGTCAGCTTCTATTGCTGCGCTGGTTCTGTAACGTTTACCGTAAAAAAAACCGGGAGACTTGCTCCCGGTTTTTTTATGCCCGCAATTCTTCCAGCGGTTTGGGTTTGCCTATCAGGTAGCCCTGGAGATAGTCCACGCCGAAGCGTAACAGCATCTCCCGCTGCGCTGGCGTCTCAACATATTCGGCCACCACGCACAGTGATTTCGTCTTCGCCAGATTACATATCGACTGGACGATCATTGCGTCCATATCATCAGTACAAATATCTTTCACGAAGCAGCCGTCAATTTTAATGATGTCTGCCTGCAGGCGTCTCAGACGCTCGTAGTTGGCGTAGCCGGTACCAAAATCATCGATGGCAATCCTGAAACCGTAATCCCGCAGCTGCTGAATATTGTGGATGCTGCAGCCGGAATTGGAGAAGGCCTGCTCTTCGGTGATCTCAATCACGACAGCCTGAGGCGCAACGCCGTACCGTTCAAAGAGCGCACAAATCTCAGTCGCCACCTCATTTTGCATCAGCGTAAGCGGCATCAGATTGACAGAGAAACGGGCGCCAGCCTGCGTCGCTGGGTGATCGCGCAGCCACAGCAGTAATTTTTCCATGACGCACATATCAAACCGGTGGCTGAGGTTGAATTGGGCAATCAGCGGAATAAAGCGGTCAGGGGTGATGATCTCGCCCTCGCTCTCCATACGCGCCAGAATTTCGTAGTACCCGCTACCGTCCGCCTTCTGGATCGGCTGCGCATACAAATGGAACTGCCCCGCCTCCAGGGCGTGCTTAATCCGCGCCAGCATCAGGACACGCTCCGTTGTTTGTCCTGATGCAGCTTCCAGGCTATTCGTCAGCGCAAGAACGTTGTGCGCTCCGCAGGATTGCTCGGCCAGCCAGCTCAGTTGCCCCAGCGTGTGGTGCAGTTTCTCACCGTTTTCGACCATTCCCCAGGACGCGCCAAATTCGATATCCAGCCCGGTATTGTTCCAGAAAATCTTACGGCTGTTCAGCCGATCAACCATATGCTGGAGGCGCTCGGCCGTTCCCTGCCCAAGCAATACCAGCACCAGCTCGCTTCCCGGCAGCTGGAAAAGCGTCTCATCTTTTTGCAACAGCGGCTGGAGAGAGGACGTGATCATTCGTTTGCAGTGCACCCGCATGAGAATGCCGTAATGGCGGCTTAAAAACTCCAGATTATCCATTCTCAGGCAACACACTTTGGCATCCGGGTGGTCGAGGAGAAAATCTTCCAGCGCACGAATGTTGGGTAATCCGGTCAGCGGATCGGTGAGCGCTCTGTCCTGCCAGCCCTGCTTCAACCATTCGCTTCGCTGATAGATACGCGACATATAAAGCAGGCAGATAGCAAAAGAGATCAGTACCGACAGGATAAAGGAGAGCGAATGGCCCGACTCCACTCCGTTTAGAAAGTTGTAGTTGTAGGTCAACAGCAGAAGCGCAGAGGTGGCCCACAGCAGAGAGATAAGCGCGTAGCTCAGACGGCTAATCGCTAACGTAAAGAGAATGAAAATAATCGGCATCAAATAGCCCGCAATAACAGGCGACTCAAAAGGCGCACATAAAATTGCGATGATGGCGATTAACAGCATCAGCCAGACGAATATATATAATGATTTCTTGTGTAAAAACACGGGCTTCACACTTCGCCGCCAGAACTTGATGGCATAACGAGGATTAATAATCATTCTTAAAGGATAATAGAACATCATGGTAAAAATCATCGCCGCGCATATCAGGCTTTGAATATCAACAACGTTATAAATTACCGTTCCTTCGCCGAAGAAAGTTGAGATTGTGACCGGAAAATCAAAGAAATAGCCAGCGAGATACATCGACATTTTAATGCCTATCGGCACCATAAAGCCGAGCCAAAATATGCGTAACCCAATGTGCCTGTTGGGCATACAGTAGCGCCAGCGCCGGCCCAGCAGAAGGCGCAGAACACCGCAGGCAGCGAATACGGAGAAAGTCTGACAGAACAGTAATACTGAATATTGTAGCGGTGCTAAATTAACGTTAAATATATTAGCAACCATAAAACTTATCAGAATAGGCAGAATACCGCGGCGCCCCAATAACAGCATAATCGCCAGCATAACGCTTAACGGGAGCCACGCTAAATAAACGTCGTGTTCATTAACAATTGCACGCGGGGAGAGATAACGGGAAACGGGAACCGCAATCAGACAGATCGCCAGAGCAATTATAAATATCTTTACATTATTATACGATTTTCTATTCATTAAGCTGGGGAGATTATTATCCATTCATATCATTGACCGCATGGATAATAGGTTTATTAATTACGCGAATCAAGTTGAAGTCTATTTATAGACTGATTTATTGATTTCGGTTGAGGTGGGATATGGAAAAAAACCATTTTGGCAACAAAATACGTTTAGGGGTGTTACAAAAACATAAAAAAAACCCTCGTCTTTTGACGAGGGTTTAAAATTTTGGTGGAGCTAAGCGGGATCGAACCGCTGACCTCTTGCATGCCATGCAAGCGCTCTCCCAGCTGAGCTATAGCCCCACATGTTACTTTACTAACCGCACTCTGTTGGGTTCAGAGTTTGGTGGAGCTAAGCGGGATCGAACCGCTGACCTCCTGCATGCCATGCAGGCGCTCTCCCAGCTGAGCTATAGCCCCATCGTAAAGCTGTCATGTTGACGGGCGGCATAATATGAATTCCGCCGCGGAGTGTCAACGGCAAAATCAATAGCCGCGGTTCAATCGCCGAAAAATCATGCAAATGAATCACTTTGCGAGCCTGCTCGCAGTCATGAGTTAAGCCTGTCACGTTTTCACGTAAAACGGTGCTATAAAATGAGCCGTTAATTAACCCCACGAATATTCAGGAAATTGCATGATCAAGGAACGAATGACGCCGGAAGAGTTAGCCCTGCTCACTGGCTATAGCCGACAGACCATCAATAAATGGGTACGCAAAGAGGGTTGGATAACGTCGCCTAAGCCCGGTGTCCAGGGGGGTAAAGCGCGTCTGGTGCATGTGAACGAAAAGGTGCGTGACTTTATCCGCAGCGCACGCCGGGCAACGGAAACATCCGCTGTGCCTGACGGCATCAGCACTGACGGTTCACTTCATACCCTACTCCTGACGCTGGCCAATGAAATGACGCCGGAAGAGCAGAAGCAGTTGACATCGCTGCTATTGCGGGAAGGGATTACCGGTTTGTTGCAACGTTTAGGGATTCGCGACCAGAATTAATATGAAAAGACTACGTAGCAAAATGACCACGGAAGAGCTGGCGGAGAATTTGGGTGTTGCCAGACAAACGGTAAATCGCTGGATACGGCAGCAGGGGTGGAAAACCGAAGGACTCAATGGCGTAAAAGGCGGTCGGGCGCGGCTCATTCACGTTGATGCACGCGTGAAGGAACATATTATGAGCCTCCCGGCTATCCGTAACCGCCAGGCGGTTTATCATCTGGCTGAGGTGGCCTCATCCTACAATGAACAGCCTTCACGTCTGCGTCCGGGCATTATCGAAACGCTGGAGAGTATGACTGAGCTTGAACAGCAGCGTCTGGATACCTTACTGAAGCGCGAAGGCATACGCGGTTTTCTTGCTCGTCTGGGTATTGCCGAATAAAAGGCAAAAAAAACGGCAGGATACCCTGCCGTTTTTCTTATAGATGGCTTAATTACTGCTGATTTTCACGTTCTGCAATAAAATCCAGCGCCTTGTTGATGCGCGCCACGCTGCGTGACTTGCCGATGGCATGGACAGTCACATCCAGAGCCGGAGACTGACCCGCGCCGGTCACCGCAACGCGCAGCGGCATACCGACTTTGCCCATGCCCACTTCCAGTTCGTCTGCGGTCGCCTGAATGGCGTGATGCACATTTTCAGCGGTCCACTCGGTGAGCGCAGCAAGCTTGTCACGCACCACTTCCAGCGGCTGACGCGCAACCGGGCGGAGGTGCTTCTTCGCGGCGTCAGCGTCGAACTCATCAAACTCTTCATAGAAGTAGCGGCAGCTTTCGGCAATTTCTTTCAGCGTTTTGCAGCGCTCGCCGAGCAGTTTTACCAGGTCCGCCAGCTCAGGGCCAGTGCGGGTATCAATGTTTGCCTGCTCAATGTGCCACTGCAGGTAAGTCGCCACATATTCCGGCGGCATGGTATTGATGTAGTGATGGTTGAGCCACAGCAGCTTGTCGGTGTTGAATGCGCTGGCAGATTTGCTCACAGAGCTCAGAGAGAACAGTTCGATCATCTCTTCGCGGCTGAAGATCTCCTGGTCGCCGTGAGCCCAGCCCAGACGCACCAGATAGTTCAGCAGCGCTTCCGGCAGATAGCCGTCGTCGCGATACTGCATGACGCTGACCGCACCGTGACGTTTAGACAGCTTTTTACCGTCGTCGCCGTTGATCATGGAGACGTGCGCATAGACCGGAACAGGTGCATTCAGCGCTTTCAGGATGTTGATCTGGCGTGGGGTATTGTTGATATGGTCTTCACCACGGATAACGTGGGTAATTTCCATATCCCAGTCATCAACCACGACGCAGAAATTATAGGTTGGGGAACCGTCGGTACGGCGTATGATCAGATCGTCCAGCTCCTGGTTGCTGAATTCGATCGGGCCACGGATCTGGTCGTCGAAAATCACCGAGCCATCCTGCGGGTTAGCAAAACGCACCACGCATGGCTCATCAGCGGCATGCTCGCTGTGGTCGTGGCGGCAGCGGCCGTCATAACGCGGTTTTTCACCGTTCGCCATCTGCTCTTCACGCAGCGCATCCAGACGCTCTTTGGAGCAGTAGCACTTATACGCCGTGCCCGCGACCAGCATCTCATCAATAACAGCGTTATAGCGGTCAAAACGTTTGGTCTGGAAATACGGGCCTTCGTCCCACTGCAGGTTCAGCCAGTTCATACCATCCATAATGGCTTCAATTGCTTCCGGCGTGGAGCGCTCAAGATCGGTATCTTCTATACGCAGCACGAACTCACCTTGGTTGTGGCGTGCAAAAAGCCAGGAATAGAGAGCAGTACGAGCACCACCGACGTGCAGATAGCCTGTCGGGCTCGGCGCGAAGCGAGTTTTGATTTTCATGAAATGGCCTTACGTTATAAAGATGCCGGCAATCGGCAAATCCCGGGGAAAAAACGATGGGCAATATTCTATCACTGTGGGGGGATTCCTCAATGTCGATCCCTTTATCGTGGCGGAGTTTGCTGTTTTTGTTTAGAAATCATGCGCCACCGCCCGTTTTGCGATCGTTTTGTTTAATTTTACGACGAACGAATAAAAACTTTAGAAAATGCGTTGACTCATTTTCAACTCTCCCTATAATGCGACTCCACACAGCGGGGGTGATTAGCTCAGTTGGTAGAGCATCTCCTTTACACGGAGGGGGTCGGCGGTTCGAGCCCGTCATCACCCACCATCTACTTCGGTAGACTCGCAGTGTAGATAAGAATTGAGATTGGGCGATTAGCTCAGTTGGTAGAGCATCTCCTTTACACGGAGGGGGTCGGCGGTTCGAGCCCGTCATCGCCCACCATTTCGGGTCGTTAGCTCAGTTGGTAGAGCAGTTGACTTTTAATCAATTGGTCGCAGGTTCGAATCCTGCACGACCCACCAATGTAAAAAAGCGCCCTAAAGGCGCTTTTTTGCTATCTGCGATATAAAAATGTGAACCTGCCGCATTTTCCTCAAGCTAATCCCGTCGGTGCCGATACCTCTGTTTTATAACGCGAGGAAAAAGTATGACGACCATTCAGGCTTCAACCCAACAGATTCAAACCAGCGGCGCGAGTGGCTCTTCGAGCAGTAACGATGTCTCTGCGCAAATCACCCGCATTCTCGACAAGATCAAAAAGCTGACCCAGCAGTTAAAAGAGCTGGCAAACAGCCCCGGCAGTGCAGATGAGAAGAAGAAGCAGCAGGAACTGATTCAGACCCAGATCAAAGTGCTGCAGGCGCAGCTCGCCGCACTGCAGCGCCAGCAGGCCGAAGAAGCTCAGAAGAAGCAGGATCAAAAACTGGGCAAAGTAGAAGGCGTGAATAGCCCGTCAGACACTAATCAGATTGATATCTACATCTAATCGTCTGATGCGTTAAACAGTGGATCGCGTATGCGGGCCTCGGTTAATCGTTGTGCCTGGATACGCACCACTTCCCAGATGGCCTGCGCCGCACCCGAGAGCGAACGATTTTTTCGCCGCACCAGCATCAGCTTTCGTTCGACAACGGGCGTCAGCCGCCTCACCGCCAGCTGGCTTCCCTGCGGCAGGGGAAGCGCCAGAGCGGGCAACACGCTGATGCCAATTCCGGCTTCCACCATCGGAAACAGCGTGGCCGGATGACCAATCTCCTGCACGATCGTTGCCTTAACGCCCTGATTCACCAGCGCGGAATCAATCAGCGGGCGGCTGCCTGAGGCATAATCCTGTAAAACCAGGTTCGCCCCCTGCAGGGACTGCCAGCTGACCTCGAGCAACGCTGCCAGCGGGTCGTCGTCACGACAGAGCAGTAAAAAAGGTTCAGAAAGAACGCTTTCGCATTCCAGATCGCTCACCTGGCCAGGATCGATCACAATACCAAAATCCACATCCCCCTGGCGGATGCTCTCCAGCACCCACTGCTGCGGTCTGTCATGCAGGACAAAATCAATATCAGGATAGCGATGGTTACCCTCAGCAATACATTGCGGGATAAGGTGCGCGGATATCGTCTGGCTGGCCGCAACCCGCACGGTGCCCGACAGCTGCTGCCCCAGCCTCCCCACGTCTCTGAGCGTGCTGTTCAGCTCATCAAGCAGCCGTTCAAGACGCAGGGCCAGCTGCTGCCCGGCTTCGGTCAGGACCACTTCGCGAGTGGTGCGGTCAAGCAATCTAACGCCGGTCTGGTTTTCCAGCTCCTTCACGCTGTGGCTGACCGCCGACTGGCTCAGGCCGATCATTTCACCTGCCCGGCTAAAGCTGCGGGCATGGGCGACGGTGACGAAAATGCGAAGCTGGCGTAGGGAATAATTCATCTGTTTAATTCATGAATGGATGCAATAAATCAATTTTATTTCTCAAATGGAAAAAAGCACAATAGCGACATCTGTTTTCAGGAGTCATTATGAAACTATTTCGTATTCTTGATCCGTTTACACTTACCCTGGTGGCCACCGTTTTACTGGCCTCGTTCTTCCCTGCTCGCGGCGGTTTCGTCCCTCTTTTTGAGGGACTGACGACAGCCGCCATCGCGCTGCTGTTCTTTATGCACGGCGCAAAGCTCTCCCGCGAAGCGATTATCGCTGGCGGTAGCCACTGGCGACTGCACCTCTGGGTGATGTGCAGCACGTTTATTCTGTTCCCGATCCTCGGGGTGCTGTTTGCCTGGTGGGCACCGGTTAACGTCGATCCGGCGCTCTACACCGGTTTCCTGTATCTCTGTATTCTCCCGGCCACCGTGCAGTCTGCCATTGCCTTTACCTCTCTTGCCGGAGGGAACGTTGCAGCCGCGGTCTGCTCCGCTTCGGCATCCAGCCTGTTAGGGATATTCGTCTCCCCGCTGCTGGTGGGCCTGCTGATGAACATGCACGGCGCGGAAGGTAACCTTGAGCAAGTCGGCAAAATCTGCCTGCAGCTGCTGCTGCCGTTTGTCCTGGGCCATCTCTCGCGTCCGTGGACCGGGGCGTTCGTGGCGAAGCATAAGAAATGGATCTCCAAAACCGACCAGTCGTCGATTCTGCTGGTGGTCTATTCCGCCTTCAGCGAAGCGGTCGTAAACGGGATCTGGCATAAGGTGGGCGCAGGCTCGCTGCTGTTTATCGTGGTGGTCAGCCTCGTTCTGCTGGCAATTGTCATTGCGGTGAACGTTTTTGTGGCGCGCAAATGCGGCTTCAGCAAAGCCGATGAGATCACTATCGTCTTCTGCGGCTCCAAAAAGAGCCTGGCGAACGGCATCCCGATGGCGAACATTCTGTTCCCCACCTCGGTGATCGGGATGATGGTGCTGCCGCTGATGATTTTCCATCAGATCCAGCTGATGGTCTGCGCGGTGCTGGCGCGTCGCTACAAGCGCCAGACGGAAAAGCTGGCGCAGGAAGAGACCCGCGCCGCGAAGGCTTAAGGACGCTTCAGGGGCTGCACCAGCTGGGTCAGCCCCTCGGTTTTGATCAGTAACGTGATAGCCATCAGCTCGCCCAGACGCCCGGCGGGGAATTCGTCCTTGCGGGCGAACCACAGCAGGTACTCCTCCGGCAAATCGATCAGCCTGCGGCCCTTATATTTACCGAACGGCATTTCCGTATTGGCGATCTCAACGAGCTGCTCTTTCTCCACGTTACTCTCCTAACAGGCGCATCATTTCCGCTTCGTCGATAACCTCAATGCCGAGCTCCTGGGCTTTCGCCAGCTTCGAACCCGCAGCTTCGCCGGCAATCACCAGGTCGGTTTTCTTCGACACGCTGCCCGCCACTTTGGCCCCCAGCGCCACCAGACGCGCTTTTGCATCGTCGCGTGAAAGCTGGCTAAGGCTACCGGTTAGCACCACGGTTTTACCGGCAAATGGGCTATCAATTTCTTCGGCGTTGACCACCACCGGCGCAGGCCATTTAATGCCCTCTTCCAGCAGCTTGCCGATGACCTCGCGGTTGCTCTCTTCGGCAAAGAAGTTAAAGACGTGCGTGGCGACGACGATGCCGACGTCCGGCACTTTCTGCAGCTCGTCGATGCTTGCCTTTTCCAGCGCCTCCAGCGTACCAAAGTACGCGGCTAAACCTGCCGCCGTCGCTTCGCCGACTTCACGAATGCCCAGCGCGTACAGGAAGCGGGCGAAGGTCGTCTCTTTCGCTGCTTCCAGCGCGTTAACCACGTTCTGGGCTGACTTCGGCCCCATGCGATCCAGACCGGTCAGTTTGCCCGCCGTGAGCCTGAACAGATCCGCTGGCGTATGGACATACTCTTTCTCAACCAGCTGATCGATAATCTTGTCGCCCATGCCGTCAACGTCCATTGCGCGACGGGAAACAAAGTGCTTAAGCGACTCTTTACGCTGCGCGCCGCAGATCAGGCCGCCCGTACAGCGGGCCACCGCTTCGCCTTCCACACGCTCTACGTCAGAGCCGCATACCGGGCAGTGGGTCGGGAAAACGACCTCGCGCGTATCATCAGGACGTTCTGACTCAACAACGTTCACCACCTGCGGGATAACATCGCCCGCGCGGCGAATCACCACTTTGTCACCGATGCGCAGGCCGAGGCGTTCGATTTCATCGGCGTTGTGCAGCGTAGCGTTACTCACCAGCACGCCTGCGACCTGCACCGGCTCCAGTCGAGCGACCGGGGTAATAGCGCCCGTACGGCCCACCTGAAACTCCACGTCGCGGACAAAGGTCATCTGCTCCTGGGCAGGGAATTTAAACGCCACCGCCCAGCGCGGTGCACGCGCCACAAAGCCCAGCTGCTCCTGCAGCGCCAGCGAATTGACCTTGATGACAACGCCATCGATATCAAAGCCGAGCGTCGGACGGTCCTCTTCCACTTTGTGGTAGAACGCCAGCACCGCTTCCGGCGAGTCGCAGAGCTGAACGCGGTTGCTCACCGGCAGGCCCCAGGCTTTAAACTGCAGCAGACGCCCGAGGTGCGTATCCGGTAACTCACCACCTTCCAGAATACCGACGCCGTAGCAGAAGAAAGTAAGCGGTCGCTTCGCGGTGATGCGCGGGTCAAGCTGGCGCAGAGAGCCTGCCGCCGCGTTACGCGGGTTAGCAAACACTTTCCCGCCGGTGCGACGCGCCTCTTCGTTAATTTTCTCGAATCCCGCCTGCGGCAGGAACACCTCGCCGCGCACTTCCAGACGCGCGGGAATGTTGTCTCCCTGCAGCTTCAGCGGGATCGCGCGGATGGTTCGCACGTTGGTGGTGATGTCTTCACCCGTCGTACCGTCGCCACGCGTGGCGGCACGCACCAGCACGCCGTTTTCATAGAGAAGACTGACCGCCAGGCCGTCGAGCTTCAGCTCGCAGCACCAGGTGAGGGAATCGCTGCTTTTCAGACGGTCCTGCACGCGCTTGTTAAACGCGAGGAAGCTCTCTTCATCAAAGACGTTGTCCAGCGACAGCATCGGCACTTCGTGACGCACCTGGCTGAAAGCCCCCAGCGGCTCGGCGCCGACGCGCTGGGTCGGAGAATCTGGCGTAATCAGTTCCGGGTGCTGCGCCTCCAGCTCGCGCAGCTCGCGCATCAGCCGGTCATACTCCGCATCCGGCACTTCCGGTGCGTCCATAACATGATAGAGATATTCATGATGGCGAAGCGTGGTTCGCAGTTCAGTGAGTTGTTGTTCGATTGAGTCCATATCGCACCATCAATGAGAAAAAACCCCCGACAGGCGGGGGTTGAGGAGGAGTTGAAGTAAACGCGACAATTACGCGTTGGCTTCCTTTACTTCGCGGATGCGGTCCTGATACTCGCGCAGCTTCTGCGGGGTCATCATTCGACGCTGATCGTCGAGCACCACACCACCCACTTCATCAGCGATGTGCTGAGCGGACTGCAGCATCAGCTTGAAGTTTTGCAGCTCGTCGCCGTAGGACGGCACCTGCATAAAGATAGTGACACCTGGCGTCACGAAATCACCGGTCATTTCCGGGTCAAAGGTGCCTGGGTTGACCATATTGGCCAGGCTAAACAGCGCCGGACCACTACCGTCAGGGCTCAGGTGGCGATGGAAAATATTCATATCGCCAAACTTGAAGCCTGCCTGTTGAATACTGTTGAGCAACACGTCACCGTTGAGATGGCTGCCGTGATGCGCGGCCACGTTCATGATGATCACCGCTTCCTTACGCTGCGGCTTTTCAACAACCGGTTCAGGCTCGGCGACCGGCTCTGGCTCAACGTGCGGAGCCGGAGCGGGCTGCGGCGCAGGCTGTACATGAACAGGCTGCTGCGGCTGCTGAGCAGGTTGCTGTTGCACGGGCTGCTGCACAGGTTGCTGTTGAACCGGCTGTGGCGCAGCGGGCTGCTGTTGGACAGGCGGTTGCGGCGGCTGACGTACAGGTTCTTCCACTGGCTGCGGCGCTGGCTGGCGCGGCTGGGCAGAGGCATACGGCGGTTGATACTGGTGCTGCGGAGCGCGGGGGGCTTCATGCTCCCCATGAGCCGCGCCGGGCGCAGTATTGACCCGATGAACACGAACTTCACCCACGCCGTCGTCGTCGCTACCGGTGATGTCATCTTCAGTGTCATCATCATCACGACTGGACTTCATGCGCTTCAGTGGGCGATCGCGAAACATCGAGGAACGCTCTTTACGGCTGGTCCAGAAACCATGTACCAGTAAAGCGATTATGGCGATCGCGCCAACAATGATTAATATCAGACGCAAATCCTGCATCATTATATTCTCTGTTGTTCTAACACCTTGCCACCACGGCAAACATTTACTCACTAAGAGTATTTGCCGTTTACGTCAAGTGCAAGTGTGTGCAGAGCATTCACAGCATAAAGATGAAGGAAATCGTGCTTTTTGCTGGTTTTTCGAACATTTCCGAACTGGTCATTGGTTCGTAAGTGGATAATATAGGCGGGCAATTCCACTGGTTGTGTAAAAAGGAGTACAGCCTGACTATGGTTTCAACATCTTCTTCCCCCACGCGCAGCGGCGTCTGGTATTTTTCTCAGGGCTGGAAACTGGTCTCCCTGCCGGGGATTCGACGCTTCGTCATTCTGCCGCTGTTGATCAACATTATTCTGATGGGCGGCGCGTTCTGGTGGCTGTTCACAAAGCTGGAGAGCTGGATCCCGTCGCTGATGAGCCATGTGCCAGACTGGCTGCAGTGGCTTAACTACCTGCTATGGCCGGTGGCGGTGATTTCCGTGCTGCTGGTGTTTGGCTACTTCTTCTCAACGATTGCAAACTGGATAGCCGCACCGTTTAACGGTTTGCTGGCGGAACAGCTGGAAGCGCGCCTTACCGGTGCAACACCGCCGGACACCGGCATATGGGGGATCATGAAAGATCTCCCTCGCATTATGAAGCGCGAGTGGCAGAAGTTTGCCTGGTACCTGCCCCGCGCGATTGTGCTGCTTATCCTCTATTTTGTGCCCGGCATTGGCCAGACGGTGGCACCGGTGCTGTGGTTCCTCTTCAGCGCCTGGATGCTGGCCATCCAGTACTGCGACTATCCGTTTGATAACCACAAGGTGCCGTTTAAAGAGATGCGCACCGCCCTGCGCAGCCAGAAGGTTGCCAATATGCAGTTTGGGGCGCTGACCAGCCTGTTTACCCTGATTCCAGTCCTGAATCTGTTCATCATGCCGGTTGCCGTTTGCGGCGCAACGGCAATGTGGGTGGACTGCTACCGTGCTAAGCACGCGTTATGGAAATAATGCAAAAATGTGTAAAACAGGGGTGGCTTATGCCGCCCCTTATTCCATACTGATCCCCATTATTTCCTTGCAGTATATAGATATGCGAATTCCTTACTTCCCCCTACCTGCTTAGCAGGTATGCTGGGTTGGTATCCCAATTTCATACAGTTAAGGACAGGCCATGAGTAAGATTTATGAAGACAACTCGCTGACTATCGGTCATACGCCCCTGGTTCGACTGAACCGTATCGGTAATGGACGCATCCTGGCGAAGGTCGAATCACGTAACCCGAGCTTCAGCGTAAAATGCCGTATCGGTGCAAACATGATTTGGGATGCTGAAAAACGTGGCGTACTGAAACCTGGCGTTGAGCTGGTAGAACCGACCAGCGGCAATACCGGGATCGCACTGGCCTATGTTGCTGCCGCGCGCGGCTACAAGCTCACGCTGACCATGCCTGAAACCATGAGCATCGAGCGTCGTAAGCTGCTGAAAGCGCTGGGCGCGAACCTGGTGCTGACCGAAGGCGCGAAGGGCATGAAGGGTGCCATTCAGAAAGCCGAAGAGATTGTGGCCAGCGATCCGGCGAAATACCTGCTGCTGCAGCAGTTCAGCAACCCGGCTAACCCGGAAATTCACGAGAAGACCACCGGCCCGGAAATCTGGGAAGATACCGACGGCCAGGTTGACGTCTTTATCTCCGGCGTGGGTACCGGCGGTACGCTGACCGGCGTGTCACGCTATATTAAAGGCACAAAGGGTAAAAATGACCTGATTACCGTTGCCGTTGAGCCGACTGACTCACCGGTTATCACCCAGGCGCTGGCGGGGGAAGAGCTGAAGCCCGGCCCGCATAAAATTCAGGGGATTGGCGCTGGCTTCATTCCGGGTAACCTGGATCTGAAGCTGATCGATAAAGTCGTTGCCATCACGAACGAAGAAGCCATCTCTACCGCGCGTCGTCTGATGGATGAAGAAGGCATTCTGGCGGGTATCTCTTCCGGTGCGGCCGTTGCGGCAGCGCTCAAACTTCAGGAAGATGAAGCCTTTACCAATAAGAATATTGTGGTTATCCTTCCTTCCTCGGGTGAGCGTTACTTGAGCACCGCGCTGTTTGCCGATCTGTTCACGGAAAAAGAGCTGCAACAGTAGTGCCAGTATGTTAATAACGCGTAAAAAAGCACCTTTTCGGGTGCTTTTTTGTGACCTGCTTCAGACTTTTGCCCCTCCTGGCATTGCTTCACCCCGATGTGTCTGGTATTTAAACCAGCAATTATTTTGAAGCGTGAAATTAATCAGTGAACGAAATACCCTTGCTGAATCGATTTTATGATTTGGTTCAAGTCTTCCTTTCGCTGCATAATGTTTAATGACGATTGAAACGTCAGCGCTAACAATACAGGCTAAAGTTAAGCCGCCAGGCTAGACTTTAGTTCCACAACACTAAACCTATAAGTTGGGGAAATACAATGTTCCAGCAAGAAGTTACCATTACCGCTCCGAACGGTCTGCACACCCGCCCTGCTGCTCAGTTTGTTAAAGAAGCGAAAGGCTTCACTTCTGAAATCACTGTAACTTCCAACGGCAAAAGCGCTAGCGCAAAAAGCCTGTTCAAACTGCAGACTCTGGGCCTGACTCAGGGCACCGTTGTTACCATCTCTGCTGAAGGTGAAGACGAGCAGAAAGCAGTTGAGCATCTGGTTAAACTGATGGCTGAGCTCGAGTAAGTTTCCGGGTTCTTTTAAATATCAGTCACAAGTAAGGTAGGGTTATGATTTCAGGCATTTTAGCATCCCCGGGTATCGCTTTCGGCAAAGCACTGCTGCTGAAAGAAGACGAGATCGTCATCGACCGGAAAAAAATTTCTGCCGACAAGGTTGATCAGGAAGTTGAACGTTTTCTGAGCGGTCGTGCCAAGGCATCTGCGCAACTGGAAGCGATCAAAACTAAAGCTGGCGAAACTTTCGGTGAAGAAAAAGAAGCCATCTTCGAAGGGCATATCATGCTGCTCGAAGATGAGGAGCTGGAGCAGGAAATCATAGCCCTGATTAAAGATAAAGGCATGACGGCCGACGCGGCTGCGCATGAAGTTATCGAAGGTCAGGCAACTGCCCTGGAAGAGCTGGATGATGAATACCTGAAAGAGCGTGCGGCTGACGTACGTGACATCGGTAAGCGCCTGCTGCGCAACATCCTGGGCCTGGCCATTATCGACCTGAGCGCGATTCAGGATGAAGTGATCCTGGTTGCCGCTGACCTCACCCCGTCTGAAACCGCACAGCTGAACCTGAAAAAGGTTCTCGGTTTCATCACCGACGCGGGTGGCCGTACCTCCCACACCTCAATCATGGCGCGTTCTCTGGAACTGCCTGCCATCGTGGGCACCGGTAGCGTCACCTCTCAGGTGAAAAACGGCGACTATCTGATTCTGGATGCCGTAAACAATCTGGTTTACGTCAACCCAACTAACGAAGAGATCGAAAAACTGCGCGCGGTTCAGGAGCAGGTTGCGACTGAAAAAGCGGAACTCGCTAAGCTGAAAGACCTGCCAGCCATCACCCTGGACGGCCATCAGGTAGAAGTGTGCGCAAACATCGGTACCGTACGCGACGTTGATGGCGCTGAGCGCAACGGTGCGGAAGGTGTTGGTCTCTATCGTACAGAATTCCTGTTCATGGACCGCGACGCGCTGCCTACGGAAGAAGAGCAGTTTGCTGCGTATAAAGCCGTCGCAGAAGCGTGTGGCTCACAGGCGGTTATCGTCCGTACCATGGACATCGGTGGCGACAAAGAGCTGCCGTACATGAACTTCCCGAAAGAAGAGAACCCGTTCCTGGGCTGGCGTGCCGTGCGTATCGCGATGGATCGTAAAGAGATCCTGCGTGACCAGGTTCGCGCTATCCTGCGTGCCTCCGCTTTCGGTAAGCTGCGCATCATGTTCCCGATGATCATCTCTGTTGAAGAAGTGCGTGCACTGAAGAAAGAGATTGAAATCTACAAACAGGAACTGCGCGACGAAGGTAAAGCATTTGACGAGTCAATTGAGATCGGCGTGATGGTGGAAACACCAGCAGCGGCGACCATTGCGCGTCATTTAGCCAAAGAAGTTGATTTCTTTAGTATCGGTACCAATGATTTAACGCAGTACACCCTGGCAGTTGACCGTGGTAATGATATGATTTCACATCTCTACCAGCCAATGTCACCGTCCGTACTGAACTTGATCAAGCAAGTTATTGATGCTTCTCATGCAGAAGGTAAATGGACTGGCATGTGTGGTGAGCTTGCAGGCGACGAACGTGCTACACTTCTGTTGCTGGGTATGGGTCTGGACGAATTCTCTATGAGCGCCATTTCCATCCCGCGCATTAAGAAGATTATCCGTAACACGAACTTCGAAGATGCGAAGGTGTTAGCAGAGCAGGCTCTTGCTCAACCGACAACGGACGAGTTAATGACGCTGGTTAACAAGTTCATTGAAGAAAAAACAATCTGCTAATCCACGAGATGCGGCCCAAATTACTGCTTAGGAGAAGATCATGGGTTTGTTCGATAAACTGAAATCTCTGGTTTCTGATGATAAGAAAGACTCCGGAACTATTGAGATTGTTGCTCCGCTCTCCGGCGAGATCGTCAACATCGAAGACGTGCCGGATGTAGTGTTTGCTGAGAAAATCGTTGGTGATGGCATTGCTATCAAACCAACTGGCAACAAAATGGTTGCTCCAGTTGACGGCACCATCGGTAAAATTTTTGAAACCAACCATGCGTTCTCTATCGAATCTGATAGCGGTATCGAACTGTTCGTTCACTTCGGTATCGACACCGTTGAACTGAAAGGCGAAGGCTTCAAGCGTATCGCGGAAGAAGGCCAGCGTGTTAAAGTTGGCGACCCGGTGATTGAATTCGATCTGCCACTGCTGGAAGAAAAAGCCAAGTCTACCCTGACGCCGGTTGTTATCTCCAACATGGACGAAATCAAAGAACTGATCAAACTGTCTGGCAGCGTCACCGTGGGCGAAACCCCGGTTATCCGCATCAAGAAGTAATTCTTGCCGCACAGAAAAATGGCGCCTTCGGGCGCCATTTTTGTTTATGCAGGGAGGATAAGCTCGTCGTAGCCTTTCGACTGGGTATAAAGCATCACGTCAGTCACCCGATCGCCGGCCATGCGAATGGCGTCGGCAACGGTTTTCCCCTCAACAATTCCGCTCACCAGTTCTGAACAGAACAGATCCCCCGTCCCTTTCAGATCGGTTTCTACGCGCGGATGCGCGCTGACGGTCACGCCCTCACGCGTCACCAGCACCACGTGGATGTTTTGCGGGTCATCGGCCACCGGCGCGCTGGTGATCGCCACCCATTTCAGAGTGTCAGAAAGCAACCCCTGCGCGGCGGCAATAGCGCTTTCCGGCGTCCGGCACGGCTTACCGCTTAACACTTCCAGTTCATAGACGTTTGGCGTAATCCCCTGCGCCAGCGGCAGCAGGTGTTCCCGGTACGCTTCCGGGATATCCGGCTTCACGTACATTCCGCTGTCGATATCGCCGATAACCGGGTCGACCAGCACCAGCAGGTCAGGATGCTGCGCTTTGACCGCCCTCAGCCACTGCGCCAGCAGCGCGATCTGGCTGGCGCTGCCCATATAGCCGGTAGTGACCGCTTTAAGCTCGCGCAGGATCTCGCGCTCTTCCAGCGCCTTCAGGTAGCCGCTGAACCACTCGTCGGGGATCACCCCGCCGTAGAAGGTGTCGTAGTGCGGCGTGTTGCTAAACAGCACCGTCGGCACGGCGGTCACGTTCAGCCGGTGGGTACGAATATTTGGCACAGCAATGCTGTTCCCCACGCTGCCGTAAACCACCTGCGACTGCACCGCGACAATGTCGGTTTGCTGCGCCCGGGTGTTATCCCGGAATAGAATCATCTCCATGACGCTTAAATCCCCGCCCCCTGCGAATAACTCTCTTCACCAAAGACGCCGGTAGACAAATAGCGATCGCCGCGATCGCAGATAATCGCCACCACGACCGCACCGGGATTTGCCTGCGCCACGCGCAACGCCCCCGCTACCGCGCCCCCCGAGCTGACCCCGCAGAAGATGCCTTCACGCACGGCCAGTTCACGCATGGTATTCTCCGCCTCGCGCTGATGAATATCCAGCACCCGATCCACCAGCTGCGCATTAAAGATGCCCGGCATATACTCCGCAGGCCAGCGGCGAATGCCCGGAATACTGCTCCCCTCTTCCGGCTGCAGACCAACAATGGTGACCGGTTTCTCCTGCTCGCGCAAAAAACGCGACACGCCGGTAATGGTGCCGGTGGTGCCCATGCTGGAGACAAAATGGGTGATGCGCCCGCCGGTTTGCTGCCAGATTTCCGGCCCGGTGGTGGTGTAGTGCGCGTACGGGTTGTCCGGGTTATTGAACTGATCGAGCAGTTTACCTTCGCCGCGCTCGGCCATCGCTAACGCTAAGTCGCGCGCCCCTTCCATCCCCTGCTCTTTGGTCACCAGAATCAGCTCGGCCCCGTAGGCGCGCATCGCGGCGCGGCGCTCCTGGCTCATGTTGTCCGGCATCAGCAGCTTCATGCGGTAGCCTTTCAGCGCCGCAATCATTGCCAGCGCGATACCGGTGTTGCCGCTGGTGGCTTCAATCAGCACATCGCCTGGCTTAATTTCACCGCGTTTCTCGGCCTGGACAATCATCGACAGCGCCGCACGGTCTTTCACCGACCCTGCCGGGTTGTTGCCTTCGAGTTTGACCCAGATTTCGCTGCCGTTGGCACATCCCATGCGCTGAAGTTTGACCAGAGGGGTGTTGCCGATGGTGTGTTCGAGTGTATTCACGATTTTTACTCAATAAAAAGCCCGGTAAGCATCACGCCACCGGGCGAAAAACATACTCAATAACCTATCAGGCTGACTCCGCCAGAGCAATATCCTCGCGCGTCTCAATGCGCTCCTTACCGTGATAGATGCGCGCATGCTGCAGCCCGACAAACAGGCGCTCACCCCGGTGCGGCGGGACGTCGTCGCGCATGACCACGGTCAGCGGCTCGGTATACCAGCCCAGCGGCTGTACCACCAATTGGGTGTAGTGTCCTTTAGGGCTAGCTTCCAGCACCTGCACCGGCAGCGGGGAATCCAGGCTGGTGCGGCGGCTGACGTCCACTTCCCACGGGCGCAGGAACAGATCGACCGGCCCCTGATGCGCGGAGGTGTAGCCCAGCGGCCAGCGGTGCGCGCCGACGTGGAACTGTCCACCGCGAATGGTGCCCTGCAGGCGGTTCACCTCGCCCATAAACTCCAGCACGAAGCGGGTCGCCGGCTCGCGCCAGAGCTGTTCCGGCTCGTCAACCTGCTCAATGTTACCCTGGCTCATGACCACCACGCGATCCGCGACTTCCATCGCCTCTTCCTGATCGTGGGTCACGAAGACGCTGGTGAATTTCAGCTCTTCATGCAGCTGGCGCAGCCAGCGACGCAGCTCTTTGCGCACCTGCGCATCCAGTGCGCCGAAGGGTTCATCCAGCAGCAGTATTTGCGGCTCAACGGCCAGCGCGCGCGCCAGCGCCACGCGCTGCTTCTGCCCGCCGGAAAGCTGCGCCGGGAAACGGTCCGCCAGATGCGCCAACTGCACCATCTCCAGCAGTTTGGTTACTTTCGCCTTAATGGTTGCTGCATCCGGGCGTTCACGACGCGGCAGCACCGTCAGGCCAAAGGCGATATTGTCGAAAACGGTCATGTGGCGGAACAGCGCATAATGCTGGAAGACAAAGCCGACTTTACGATCGCGGGCGTGCAGGCGGCTCACGTCGGTGCCGTGGAAGCGGATGTGCCCGCTGGTCTGGTGCTCAAGCCCGGCGATGATCCGCAGCAGCGTGGTTTTACCCGAGCCAGACGGCCCCAGCAGCGCCACCATTTGTCCGGAAGGGATATCCAGTGAGATATCATTCAGCACCTGGGTGCGACCAAAAGACTTCTTAATATTGGCAATCTCAATGCTCATGATTTCCCTCCTGATGCTGACGTTTTTCCTGATTCTCTAAACGCCACTGCACCACACTCTTCAAAAACAGGGTCAAAATCGCCATCAGCGTCAGCAACGCTGCGGCAGTAAAGGAACCGACGGTGTTGTAGTCCTGTTCCAGTAATTCAATCTGTAGCGGCAGTGACAGCGTTTCACCGCGAATCGAGCCGGATACCACCGACACCGCACCAAACTCACCGATGGCGCGGGCGTTGGTCAGCACCACGCCGTAAAGCAGCGCCCAGCGGATGTTCGGCAGCGTCACGCGGCGGAACATCTGCCAGCCGGATGCGCCAAGCAGCACCGCCGCTTCGTCTTCGTTGCTCCCCTGGCTTAACATCACCGGCACCAGCTCACGTACCACAAATGGGCAGGTCACGAAGATCGTCACCAGCACCATGCCCGGCCAGGCGAACATGATCTGCAGGTTATGTTCATCCAGCCAGCCGCCCAGCGGGCCGTTGGAGCCGTAAAAGAGCAGGTAAACCAGACCGGCAACAACAGGCGACACGGCAAACGGAATATCCAGCAGGGTCAGCAGCAGCTGACGTCCCGGGAAGTTAAAGCGCGTCACCAGCCAGGCCAGCAGCGTACCGAAGACCAGGTTCACCGGCACGGTGATCAGCGCAATCAGCACCGTCAGCCAGATGGCGTGCAGCATGTCCGGGTTCGCCAGGTTCTCCAGCGCGGGCATCAGCCCCTTGCTGAACGCCTGGACGAAGATATAAAACGTCGGCACGACGAGAATGAGGGCGGACACCAGCACGCCCACGCCAATCAGAAACCATTTACCCCAGTTGATGCGGGGCGCATCGTATCGCTTCAATTGCGTAACTTCCGCCATCAGTGACCTACCACACGTCGACCAAAGCGACTTTGCAGAGTGTTTATCGAATACAGCAGCAGCAGCGAGGCCGCCAGGATCACCGAGGCAATCGCGCTCGCCGCCGGATAATCAAACTCCTGCAGGCGGATGAAAATCATCAGCGAGGTGACTTCCGTTTTCCAGGCGATGTTCCCGGCGATAAAAATCACCGCGCCAAACTCACCCAGGCTGCGGGTAAAGGACAGCGCGACGCCCGCCATCAGCGCCGGAGAGAGCTCCGGCAGAACCACTTTGCGGAAGCTCTGCCAGCGCGTGGCGCCCAGCGTTTCCGCCGCTTCTTCGTATTCCGGACCCAGCTCTTCCAGTACCGGCTGCACGGTACGCACCACAAACGGGATACTGGTAAAGGCCATCGCCACCGCGATCCCGAGCCAGGTATAGGTCACCTTGATGTCAAATTTCGCCAGCCACTCGCCGTACAGCCCGTTCACGGAGAAGAGCGACGCGAGGGTTAAGCCCGCAACCGCCGTCGGCAGCGCAAACGGCAGATCCATCAGGGCATCAAGCAGCGTACGGCCCGGGAAGCGATAGCGGGTTAAGATCCACGCCATCAGCAGGCCAAACACGCCGTTAAAAATGGAGGCAACAAACGCCGACAGCAGCGTCACCTTATAGGCCGCCACCACCTGCGGGTTGGTGACTACGTCCCAGTACTGCGCCCAGCTCATCTGAGCAAGCTGCATCACCAGCGCGCTGAGCGGCAACAGCAGGATCAGGCAGACGAACAGCAGGCTGGTCCCGAGGCTTAAGGTAAAGCCCGGCAGCACGCGTTTAGTCGAGACTGCAAACATTACTTACGCCCCGCCGCCAGCAGTTTGTCTAACTCACCGCCGCTGGCAAAGTGCGTTTTCATCACCTCAGGCCAGGAGCCGAAATGATCTTCCACGCGGAACAGTGCGGTCTGCGGGAATTTATCTTTCAGCTTGTTCATCACGTCCGGATTGTTCACGCGGTAGTAGTAGTCGGTAATGATGGTCTGCGCCTGCGGGCTGTACAGGTAATTGAGATAGGCTTTTGCCGCTTTCTCGGTGCCGTTCGCCTGCACGTTTTTATCCACCCACGCCACCGGGAACTCGGCCAGGATGTTGGTTTTCGGAATAACCACCTCGAAGCCCTGCGCTTCGTACTGCTTGCGAATATTGTTCACTTCGGATTCAAAGCTGATCAGCACGTCGCCCAGACCACGCTCGGCGAAGGTCGTGGTCGCGCCGCGGCCGCCGGTATCAAACACTTCGACGTTTTTCAGGAACTGGGTCATGAACTGCTCGGTCTTCGCTTTATCCTTACCGTCAGCCTTGTCTGCCGCGCCCCACGCGGCTAAATAGGTGTAGCGCGCGTTACCTGAGGTTTTTGGGTTCGGGAAAATCAGCTTCACGTCGGAACGCACCAGGTCGCTCCAGTCGTGGATGTTCTTCGGGTTGCCCTTACGCACCAGGAAGCCCATGGTGGAGTAGAACGGCGAGCTATTGTTTGGCAAGCGGCTCTGCCAGTCAGCCGGGAGCAGCTTGCCCTTGTCGTGCAGGATCTGCACGTCAGTCACCTGGTTGTAGGTCACGACATCTGCTTTCAGCCCCTGCAAGATCGCCAGCGCCTGCTTGGATGAACCGGCGTGGGACTGCTTGATGGTCAGCTTATCGCCATTGTTTTCTTTCGCCCACTGCTGCTCGAACGGTGGGTTAAGGGCGGCAAACAGCTCGCGGGAGACATCATACGAGCTGTTCAGCAGCTCGGTCGCCTGCGCCTGGGCCACCAGCAGTAAACCTGCCAGCGCCAGAGTTCCTTTTTTCAGTACAGTAACGGCCATTGCGCACCCTTATAAATGTGATGACTATCTTATAGTCATAATATTTATAACGGGGATGAAAGGAGTAACGGTTTTATATACCGTTTGGTGATTTACAAGCAGAAAAGGGAATAAGGGTGCGGGGAAAATTGCCGGGTGGCGCTAACGCTTACCCGGCCTACGTATGGGGAGCGTTTTACAGCGCCAGCAGGCGCTCAACGGACGGCGCAAAATAGTAGCCGCCGGTGACCGGGCGGGTGAAGCGCAGCATGGCGTCGCGCTTGCCGTCAGTGTCACCGAACATGCTCAGCAGCTGCTGCTCAATATTGTGCAACCGCGCGCAGTAGGCGCAGAAGTAGAGGCCGTGCGTGCCGCTTGCCGTGCCGTACGGCAGGCTCTGACGAACAATTTTGAGCCCCTTGCCGTCTTCCTTAAGGTCAACGCGGGACAGGTGCGAGGTCACCGGGCGCGCATCGCCGTCGATCTCTTCGTTGGCTTCTTTGGTGCGGCCAATCATCATCTCCTGGTCGTGCACGCTCATGCGGTTAAGCTGCTTGAGGTTGTGCTCCCAGCGCTGAACGAACACGTAGCTGCCGCCCGCGTCCACGCCGTCTTTGATGACCGCCACGTCGCGACGAACCTCTTCACCCGCAGGGTTTTCGGTGCCGTCAACGAAGCCGCTCAGATCGCGCTCTTCCACCCAGCGGAAGCCGTGAACCTCTTCCTGCACGTCGATGCTGTCGCCAAACGCTTCAACCGCCGCCTGAGCAACGGAGAAGTTCACGTCGTGGCGCAGAGAGAGGATGTGGATCAGCACGTCGTATTGGGTGGCTGGCGCCAGGCCTTTGCCGTAAGGGATAAAGTCCTTCAGCTCTTCCGCGCCTTCGCCGCCGCTCAGCTGACGCCAGACGTTATTGCCGAAAGCGACAACGGCACCCAGATGGGCGTCCGGGAATTTGGCCTGGAAGGTGGCCAGTTTATCAACGAAAACTTTGCTGGCCGCGCGCAGGGCATCCACGTCCCCTTTAACATTGGCTTCAATCCAAATCGCCGCGCGGCAATGTTCTGGCAAAATGCCACTCTGAACCTGAGACATCGCTCCTCCTGAAATAAAGATGCCACGTCAGCGTGGCATTGATGGCGGCTATTATACCCGGATTTCAGCGAGGCGGTTTGTTCAGGCGCAAATTACTGCTTCCAGAGTATTTTGCTCACTTTCCAGCTCTTCAGCGTGTCGTCAGAGGGCATCAATCCTTCCGGACCGCTCCAGGTTCCGGTGAAGACATAGCTGATGTGCTGGCTGCCTTCCGCCTTACATTCCACCGCCACGCCATCGTCTGAAGGGGCGCTGCTGCAGTTGCCAAAGGCCTGTTTATAAAGATCGCTAAATGGGGTGCCCACCTTTACGCCGCTGGCGGTCGGAATATCTTCGTCCAGCACGGCAATGCGGTTCACCGTCCCTTTATCACCGTTAATCACCAGCGCCAGCTTGTCACCCTTTAGCGCTTCAAAGTAACGCACAATGTTGCCATTCTCGGTTTTCATCCCGCTACGCAGGCGATAGTCACTGCTCAGGGCATCCTGAATGGCGTCCTGATCGAGCGCCGTTGACGCGGTAATTTTTCCCACGCCCTGCTCGGTCACTTCGGTGGAAGAGCCAAACCAGTTCCACGGATACGCGGCGGACCAGTTAATGGAGGAGAGCGTCGAACAGCCGGTTAACGCCAGCGGGAGAGCGCATAAAAGTAAACGCAGCGATTTCATTGAAACGTCCTTTCTAATTAAATCAACGCTTGTTGGAGTGCGGCATCGGCAAAAAGTGCCGCGCTAATCTGACTCATGCGTAAAAC
Source organism: Enterobacter cloacae complex sp. P27C (assembly GCF_014895705.1). NCBI lineage: Bacteria > Pseudomonadati > Pseudomonadota > Gammaproteobacteria > Enterobacterales > Enterobacteriaceae > Enterobacter > Enterobacter cloacae complex sp. P27C. Next base: position 155,612 of record NZ_JADBQB010000003.1, on the reverse strand, counting down.
AGGCGCGTAAGCGGGGATTCGTCAGCAGCCACATCAGCGCCACAATATCCGCCACCACCAGCGCGATGCCGATACCGGAAAGCGGTTCACCCAGCCACCAGAGCACGGGTTGCCAGAACAGCAGCGCGATCTGGGCGAGGATCAGCAGCCAGCGAAGCGCACGCCACAGACGCGGGATTACATGCCGTCGACCGCTGCACAAAAAAGCCACCACCGCCGGTACGCCCGGCAGTAAGCCGAGCCAGAAGGCATCATGGTCGGGATAAAAGAGATTCAGCAGCGTATCGCCCTGCCCGCGCGACGCACCGGCCATCACAAACAGTACCCAGGTACGGGCCTGGAGGAGCAAAACGCACCAGAACAAAAACGGCAGCCTGACGCGGCCCTGCGCGTCATAGTCAGCCGGGTGGATCTCAGTACTCTTCATCTTCGATCAGGCGCTTACCCAGCGTCAGCACGTCGGCGTGCTCGTAGCCCAGACGCTCATACATGCCCAGCACCACGTCGTTATCTTCCCGCACCATGATCTGGATTTTTGGGCAGCCGCGGGCGATGAGTTTCTTTTCCAGACGATTGAGCAGCGCGTTGGCGATGCCGCGCGCCCGGTATTCCGGGTGGACGCCCAGATAATAGGCCGAGCCGCGGTGGCCGTCATACCCACCCATTACCGTCCCGACCACCTCGCCGTTCACTTCCGCGACCAGAAACAGGCTAACGTCGTGATTCACCTTACGTTCGATATCCATTTCCGGATCGTTCCACGGACGCAGCAGATCGCAGCGCTCCCAAAGGGTGATCACCTCTTCGAAATCTTCCTGGCGAAAAACGCGTATCTCCATGGTATTAACCGCCTTTTCGGGTTTAAAAACAGTGATTATGGCGTGAACGGGGCGTTTAGCCAATAACCGGGGAAAATCTCGCCAAAATTTGGCATAATGTCACTTTGTCACGTATTGAAATGAAAAGTAAAACAATTCTCAATAAGGACTGTCGTAACGGGAAACACGATACGATATAACACCAGGACCCCATTTTTCAGTATTCAGGCCGCATGAGCACATTCAAACCATTAAAAGCACTCACATCGCGTCGTCAGGTTCTCAAAGCGGGGCTGGCGGCCTTAACGTTAACGGGCATCGCTAAGCAGGCTCAGGCAAAAGACGAGAGCACGCTCAAAACCAGTAACGGACACAGCAAACCGAAAACCAAAAAGCCGGGCGCAAAGCGTCTGGTGATGCTCGATCCGGGCCACGGCGGAATCGACACCGGTGCCATTGGCCGAAACGGTTCGAAAGAAAAACACGTCGTGCTGGCAATTGCAAAAAATGTGCGATCGATTTTACGCAGCAACGGCATTGACGCCCGCCTGACGCGTACGGGCGACACGTTTATTCCGCTGTATGACCGCGTCGAGATCGCCCATAAGCACGGCGCGGATCTGTTTATGTCGATCCACGCGGATGGCTTCACAAACCCTTCCGCCGCGGGCGCGTCGGTGTTTGCCCTCTCCAACCGCGGCGCCAGTAGCGCCATGGCGAAATACCTTTCCGATCGCGAAAACCGGGCGGATGAAGTGGCCGGGAAGAAGGCCACGGATAAAGATCATCTCTTGCAGCAGGTGCTGTTCGATCTCGTGCAAACGGACACCATCAAAAACAGCCTGACGCTCGGCTCGCATATCCTCAAGCGGATTAAGCCGGTGCACCGTCTGCACAGTAAAAGCACCGAACAGGCGGCGTTTGTGGTGCTGAAGTCACCGTCTATCCCGTCCGTGCTGGTGGAAACGTCCTTTATTACCAATCCGGAAGAAGAGCGCCTGCTCGGCACCACGGCGTTTCGCCAGAAGATCGCCAACGCCATCGCCTCCGGCATTATCAGTTACTTCAACTGGTTCGATAACCAGAAAGCGCACTCCAGGAAACGCTGATGAAACCTAATGCACAGCTGGTCAAAACGTTCCTGCTGCAGCTGCAGGATGAGATTTGCCGGAAACTGGCCGCCGCAGACGGCGGTGAATTCCAGGAAGATAGCTGGCAGCGCGAAGCGGGCGGCGGCGGGCGCAGCCGCGTGCTGCGTAACGGCGGCATCTTCGAACAGGCGGGCGTGAATTTTTCCCACGTTCACGGCGACGCCATGCCCGCGTCCGCTACCGCGCACCGCCCTGAGCTGGCGGGCCGCAGCTTCGAAGCGATGGGCGTCTCGCTGGTAATCCACCCGCATAACCCGTTTGTTCCGACCAGCCACGCCAACGTGCGCTTTTTCATCGCGGAGAAGCCAGGAGCCGATCCGGTCTGGTGGTTTGGCGGCGGTTTCGACATGACGCCCTACTACGGCTTCGAAGAGGATGCCGTGCACTGGCACACCACCGCGCGGGACCTTTGCCTGCCGTTTGGCGAGGACGTTTACCCGAAATATAAAAAGTGGTGCGACGATTATTTTTACCTGAAGCACCGCGACGAGCAGCGCGGCATCGGCGGGCTGTTCTTTGACGATCTCAACACGCCGGATTTTGATACGGCATTTAGCTTTATGCGCGCGGTGGGTGAAGGGTTCACCGATGCGTACCTGCCGATTGTCGAACGCCGTAAAAACACCGACTACGGCGTGCGCGAGCGTGAGTTCCAGCTTTATCGTCGCGGGCGGTACGTGGAGTTCAACCTGGTGTGGGATCGCGGGACGCTGTTCGGCCTGCAGACCGGCGGACGCACGGAGTCGATTCTGATGTCGATGCCGCCGCTGGTGCGCTGGGAGTACAGCTACGAGCCAAAAGAAGGCAGCCCGGAGGCTGCCTTGAGTGAGTTCCTTAAAGTACGCGACTGGATTTAACTGCCGGATGGCGCTGCGCTTATCCGGCCTACTCAATCCCCAGGTCGGGTAAGCACACGCGCCCTTACAGCGGCTGCGTCTGCGCCTCAACCACCGCCAGCGCCACCATATTCACGATACGGCGCACGGAGGCAATCGGCGTTAACACATGCACCGGCTTCGCCACGCCCATCAGCACCGGTCCTACGGTCACCCCTTCAGAGCTGGAGACGCGCAGCAGGTTGTAGCTGATACGCGCCGCTTCCACGTTCGGCATAATCAGAATGTTCGCCGATCCCTTCAGCGGGCTGTCCGGCATACGTTCGTTGCGGATGCTCTCCACCAGCGCGGCATCACCGTGCATTTCCCCGTCAATCATCAGCTCCGGCGCACGCTCGCGCACCAGTTCCAGAGTCTGGCGCATTTTGCACGCCGCCGCGGATTTAGACGAACCAAAGTTTGAATGCGACAGCAGCGCCACTTTCGGCTCAATACCAAAGCGACGCACGGTCTCGGCGGCCATCACGGTGATCTCCGCCAGTTCGTCCGGGGTTGGATCGTCGTTCACGTAGGTATCGGCAATAAAGGTGTTGCCGCTCGGCAGCAGCAGCGCGTTCATCGCCCCGGCGGTATGGACGCCGTCGCGATAGCCGAAGATCTCCTGCACCACGCTGAAATGCTCGTGGTAATCGCCGATGGTGCCGCAGATCAGCGCATCTGCCTCGCCGCGATGGACCATGATCGCGCCGATGACCGTAGTATTGCTGATCACCGCCCGCTGCGCCTGTTCCTGGGTGATCCCGCGACGCTTCATGATCGCGTAATATTCGTTCCAGTACTCCTTGAAGCGCGGATCGGATTCGTTGTTAACGATCTCGAAGTCGACGCCCGGCTTAATCTGCAGGCCCAGCTTCTGAATGCGCATCTCGATCACGCTCGGACGACCAATCAGGATCGGCTTCGCCAGCCCTAAGGTGATCAGCTCCTGGGTGGCGTGCAGCACGCGCGCCTCTTCCCCTTCCGCCAGCACCACGCGCTTCGCGTCTGCGCGAGCCTGAGAGAAGATCGGCTTCATAAACAGGTTAGTTTTGTAGACGAACTCGGTGAGCTTATCGACGTACGCGTCGAAATCCTGAATCGGACGCGTCGCCACGCCGGAGTCCATCGCCGCTTTGGCAACGGCTGGCGCAATTTTGACAATCAGGCGCGGATCGAACGGTTTTGGAATGATGTAGTCCGGGCCAAAGCTCAGATCCTGATCCCCGTACGCGGAGGCGACCACTTCGCTCTGCTCAGCGTGCGCCAGCTCGGCGATGGCGTGAACGGCGGCAAGCTTCATCTCTTCGTTGATCGCCGTCGCGCCAACGTCCAGCGCCCCGCGGAAGATGAACGGGAAGCAGAGCACGTTGTTCACCTGGTTCGGGTAGTCCGAACGGCCGGTACAGATAATGGCGTCTTCGCGCACCGCTTTCGCCAGCGGCGGCAGGATTTCCGGTTCCGGGTTCGCCAGCGCCAGGATCATCGGCGCGCGCGCCATTTTCTGCACCATTTCCTGGGTCAGCACTTTCGGGCCTGAACAGCCGAGGAAGATATCCGCGCCGTCAATCACGTCCTCAAGCGTGCGCTTGCCGTCGTCTTCAACCGCGTAGGCCGCTTTGGTTTCCGCCATGTTCGGCTCGCGGTCTTTGTAGATAACGCCCTTAGAGTCGCAGACCACGATATTGTGTTTCTGCATGCCCAACGCCACCAGCAGGTTCATACAGGCGATGGCCGCCGCGCCCGCACCGGAGACCACCATGCGAACGTCGGAGAGATTTTTCTCCACCACGCGCAGGCCGTTGAGAATGGCAGCGGTACTGATAATCGCCGTGCCGTGCTGGTCGTCATGGAACACGGGAATGTTCATACGCTCGCGCAACTTCTGCTCGATATAGAAACATTCCGGCGCTTTGATGTCTTCCAGGTTGATCCCGCCGAAGGTCGGCTCCAGCGCGGCCACCACGTTGATGAACTTATCGGGATCGAGTTCGTCCACTTCGATATCGAACACGTCGATACCGGCGAATTTCTTGAACAGTACGCCCTTCCCTTCCATCACCGGTTTACCGGCCAGGGCACCAATATTGCCCAGGCCCAGCACCGCCGTACCGTTAGAGATAACAGCGACAAGGTTACCGCGCGCGGTGTATTTGTAGGCCGCCAGCGGATCTTTTTCGATCTCCAGACACGGCGCAGCCACGCCCGGCGAGTAGGCCAGCGCCAGATCGCGCTGGGTCGCCAGCGGCTTGGTTGGGGAGACCTGAATTTTACCGGGGACAGGGAACTCGTGAAAATCGAGGGCACTCTGTTTTAACTGATCGTCCATCTTGTTATTCCTTTTACGTATCGGTCAGATAGTATCGCCGCTGAGCAGCGCATAAACTTTGAAGGCTGCCAAACTCTCACCATCACACATTAAAAATTGTTATCAATTTATAACAGCCATGTTACCCGTCTCAAAAGCAATGCCTGCCCCGTCTGCTATGCTTTTTTGCTAAGTCCATCATGATTTTCTCAGAAGTGTGAACTAACGCACTCATCTAACTCTTTTATTTCCAAGGAGTAATTATTTATGAACCAGCTAGACGGCATCAAAAAATTCACCACCGTGGTTGCAGACAGCGGCGATATCGAGTCGATTCGCCACTATCAGCCAGAGGACGCGACCACCAACCCTTCGCTGCTTCTGAAAGCGGCGGGGCTTGCCCATTTTAGCCATCTGATTGACGACGCGATTGCCTACGGTAAACAGCGCGGGAAAACGCAGGAGCAGCAGGTTGCTGAAGCCAGCGACAAGCTGGCGGTTAATTTTGGTGCGGAAATTCTGAAAAGCATTCCGGGGCGCGTGTCGACCGAAGTAGATGCCCGCCTCTCATTCGATCAGGAAAAGAGTATTAACAAAGCGCGCCGCCTGGTGGAGCTCTACCAGGAACAGGGGATCGATAAGTCACGCATTCTGATCAAGCTCGCGTCCACATGGGAAGGCATCCGCGCGGCAGAGGTTCTGGAAAAAGAGGGGATCCACTGCAACCTGACGCTGCTGTTCTCCTTTGCCCAGGCGCGCGCCTGTGCCGAAGCGGGCGTGTTCCTGATCTCGCCGTTTGTCGGGCGCATCTACGACTGGTATCAGGCGAAACAGCCGATGGACCCGTACGTGGTAGAGGAAGACCCTGGCGTGAAGTCGGTGCGTAATATCTACGACTATTACAAGCAACACCGCTACGAGACCATTGTGATGGGGGCCAGCTTCCGCCGCACCGAGCAGATCCTGGCGCTCGCAGGGTGTGACCGTCTGACCATCTCCCCTGACCTGCTGAAAAAGCTGCAGGAGAGCGACGAAACGGTGATCCGCAAGCTGGTGCCGACCTCTACCGTACTGCCAAAACCGAAAGCCATGACCGAAGCGGAGTTCCGCTGGGAGCATAATCAGGACCCTATGGCCGTGGAAAAACTGGCGGACGGCATCCGCCAGTTCGCCGTCGACCAGCGCAAACTCGAAGATCTTCTCGCCGCCAAACTTTAACCTTGCCACGGAGTGAACTATGTCCCGTAAAGAGCTCGCCAACGCCATTCGCGCCCTCAGCATGGATGCCGTACAAAAAGCCAATTCCGGCCACCCTGGCGCCCCGATGGGGATGGCCGATATTGCCGAAGTGCTGTGGAACGACTTCCTGAAGCACAACCCCACTGACCCAACCTGGTACGACCGCGACCGTTTTATTCTCTCCAACGGCCACGCCTCGATGCTGCTCTACAGCCTGCTGCACCTTTCCGGCTACGACCTGCCGCTTGAGGAGTTAAAAAACTTCCGCCAGCTGCACTCCAAAACGCCGGGCCACCCGGAGATCGGCTATACGCCGGGCGTGGAAACGACCACCGGCCCGCTGGGCCAGGGGCTGGCGAATGCCGTCGGCCTGGCAATTGCCGAGCGTACGCTGGCCGCGCAGTTCAACCAGCCCGACCACGAGATTGTCGATCACTACACCTACGTGTTTATGGGCGACGGCTGCCTGATGGAAGGGATCTCCCACGAGGTCTGCTCGCTGGCGGGCACGCTGGGGCTCGGCAAGCTGATTGGCTTCTATGACCACAACGGCATCTCCATCGACGGCGAAACCGAGGGCTGGTTTACCGACGACACGGCAAAACGCTTCGAGGCCTATCACTGGCACGTGGTGCACGAGATTGACGGCCACGATCCGGAAGCGGTAAAAAAAGCGATTCAGGAAGCGCAGAGCGTGAAGGACAAACCGTCCCTGATTATCTGCCGTACCACCATTGGCTTCGGCTCGCCGAACAAAGCGGGCAAAGAAGAGGCGCACGGCGCGGCGCTGGGCGAAGAGGAAGTGGCGCTGACCCGCCAGAAACTGGGCTGGAAATATCCGCCGTTTGAGATCCCGAAAGAGATCTACAGAGCATGGGACGCGCGCGAAGCGGGTGAAAAAGCGCAGCAGGCCTGGAACGAAAAATTTGCCGCCTACAAAAAAGCGCACCCGGAGCTGGCCGCCGAGTTTTCCCGCCGCATGAGCGGTGGCCTGCCGGAAGACTGGGACGATAAAACCCAGGCGCTGATAGAAAATCTGCATTCCAACCCGGCGAAAATCGCTACCCGTAAGGCATCGCAAAACACCCTGAACGCGATTGGCCCTCTCCTGCCTGAGCTGCTCGGCGGCTCGGCGGATCTGGCGCCAAGCAACCTGACCATCTGGTCAGGCTCTAAATCCCTGAAGGAAGACATTGCCGGGAACTACATCCACTACGGCGTGCGCGAGTTCGGGATGACCGCGATTGCTAACGGCATCGCCCATCACGGCGGCTTCATACCCTACACCGCCACCTTCCTGATGTTCGTCGAGTACGCCCGAAACGCGGCGCGTATGGCGGCGCTGATGAAGGCCCGGCAGATCATGGTCTACACCCACGACTCCATCGGGCTGGGGGAAGATGGCCCAACGCACCAGGCGGTAGAGCAGCTGGCAAGCCTGCGCCTGACGCCAAACTTCAGCACCTGGCGTCCGTGCGATCAGGTCGAAGCCGCGGTGGGCTGGAAGCTGGCCGTTGAGCGTCATAACGGACCTACGGCGCTGATCCTGTCGCGCCAGAACCTGGCGCAGATCGAGCGCACGCCGGAGCAGGTAAAAAACATCGCCCGCGGCGGCTATATTCTCAAGGACAGCGGCGGTAAGCCGGACGTGATCCTGATTGCCACCGGTTCCGAGGTGGAAATCACGGTGAAAGCGGCGGAGAAGCTGATCGCCGAAGGTCACGCGGTGCGCGTGGTATCTCTGCCTTCAACGGATATTTTTGACGCCCAGGACGAGGCGTATCGGGAATCGGTGCTGCCTTCCAGCGTTGCGGCGCGCGTGGCGGTGGAAGCGGGTATTGCCGACTACTGGTATAAGTACGTGGGGCTGAAAGGGGCAATTGTGGGCATGCGGGGTTACGGTGAATCCGCTCCTGCCGACAAACTGTTCCCGTATTTCGGCTTTACCGTTGAGAACGTGGTGGAGAAAGCGCTGAGCGTGTTGTAGTGCGACAGCGCTATCCGGCAAAACTAGCGAGTGATCCACAGCGTGGGCCAGGCGTCTGGCCCATTCCAGCTATCGCAGCTTGGCTCTTCCGCATAGCGCACCAGGCGGAAGCGCTGGCCGTCAAAACGCCAGCGCGTCTGGATCCCGCAGTCTCCAATACCGCGTCCCAGCGCCAGCGTCGTCAGCTCGCGCGTTTTCTCATCGAAGCGGGCGTTCATCAGCTCCATGTCGCTGCTCTGGCTGGAGGGGGTGAACGGCAGACGTAACCTGACGCTACGGGCGGCGAACGGTTTTTTACGTGAGACCTGCCACGCCAGATCGACCGTGTTATAGGCCCCCGCTTCACAGCTGACAATCAACAGCGCTTTGTCATCCGTTAATGCAGTGACGCGTACTTCACGACGGTTAGGATCCAGCGAGCACTGGCTATTGTTCATCCGCCACGTCCCATAATCCAGCAGATCGTTCAGCTCGCTATGCGTCAGCGGCGTCGGCGTCGGGTTCACCACGGCCACCTTTTTTAATGCCGGTGCAGGAGGCACGCTCAGCGGCGGGCTATCTCCTTTTTTAATCCATGCCGTTTCGCTGCCAACGCGCTTCTGCTGGGCGTCGATAAACAGCAGCGCCGCCTTCAGACCGACCAGCGAGATCGTCTGCTTCCCCCCGCGCAGGGTCAGCGCCTGCCCTTCCTGAATGGTTTTCAGAAACGTGGTGATGGTACCCGCATCGTCAGTTTTGAGATGCCAGGGGGTTAACTGCCAGTGCTGCGAATTGAGCTTTAACGGAACGTTGTCGAGCAGCAGGCGCGGGGCAATGTCAGGCTCTTTAACCGGCGGGGCCGAAAGCCCGCCGAGATCGATGCGCAGGCTGGCGTCCGTTTTCGCGCCTGCGCTACGGCTCAGCGTCATGACCAGACCGCGATGCTCGCCGGTATTCCGGGCAACACAAAAATTCTGGTTATTGCAGGTAACCTGCCAGTCTGAAAAAGACTGCTGCGCGGGCGCAGCCCACACCAGAGGTGCGGGTAGCACGCAGAAAAAGAAGAAAAGCAAAACGCAGTAGCGCATGAATGGCACAGCCCCGGAAACGAAAAGGTCAATCTGGGGCGTATCTTCGTGCCCAGGGCGGGCGGGCTCAATCGGATTTATCGGATAGATTTATCTGAAATACACCTTATCACGACATCGGTTTAGGGTTCATTACGCCGCTGGTTTGCAGATACTGTAACAGGATCACCGCTTTACCGTCGCGGATCTCGCCGCTTTTCACCATCTCAACGGCCTGGGTGAAAGGCATTTCCAGCACTTCAATGTCTTCATCCTCCACGCCGCCGCCGCGATGCGTGCGCTGGGCATCGGTGTATTCCGCAATGAAGAAATGGACCAGCTCGGTCACCCCGCCAGGGGACATGAAAAGCTCAAAGACTTTTTGCACCTCGCCCACTTCAAAACCGGTCTCCTCAACGGCCTCCTTGCGGATGCAGACTTCCGGCTCATCGTCATCAAGCAGGCCGGCGCAGGTTTCAATCAGGCGCCCGTCCGCATTGCCGTTGACCCAGGTCGCGACCCGAAACTGGCGAATCAGCACTACGCTTTGCTTTTCACGGTTATACAGCAGAATGGTTGCGCCATTGCCCCGGTCGTAGACTTCGCGTTTGTGGCGAATCACGTCACCGTTCTTACGGGTTAAATCGTAAGTGATGTTACGCAGGACAAAGTAATTTTCAGAAAGGATTTTGTCTTTGATAACGGTAATGTTCAGGGACATACGGGCTCCACGGCTAAATGAGTCTGTTTATACTACCCCGTGAAGCCCGCTTTGTCGTCCGTCGGCTCAGGCGGCGCGTTACTTCTCGCCAGATTTCAGGTTAATGCCCAAAGCGGCTTTTGGATCAATAACCTTATCTTTAGTATGAATAAGCTATTTGCTCGCCACCGCGTTATCAGGCAATGTACAACTGCCCATGACCTGTGGCTGAGCCATTTTATGCAGAGATCCGTTCCGTGACCGTTAAACGCCCCGTTTCCGGAAGCCTTGCCTGGGCTTTCTTTTCGATCATTGCCCTGTCCGTGCTGACCAGCACCGTCGCGCTGCTGACGCTTGCCAGCAGCCAGCGTGACGCCGAAGCTATCAACATTGCGGGATCGCTGCGCATGCAGAGCTACCGCCTCGGCTACGAGATGCAGCGCAACAGCCCCTCCCTTATGGCGCATCGTGAGAACTGGCAGCGAACGTTAAGCGCGCCTTCCCTGGAGAAGCTGAACCGCTGGTACGTCCCGGACAACGTCAAGGCGCGCTATCAGCAGCTGCATGTGGCCTGGCTGGACATGGACAAGCACATCGCCCGCGGCGACAGCGCATGGTATGACGCTCACATTGAGGATTTTGTCGGCCGTATTGATGCCTTTGTGCTCGCCCTCCAGCACTACACCGAAAATAAAATCCAGACGGTGACGCTCCTCTCTCTGGCTGGCGCGCTCGGGATCCTGCTGCTGACGCTGTTTACCCTGCGGCGCATCCGTCGCCAGGTGGTGTTGCCGCTGAACAACCTGGTGGCCGCCAGCGAACGCATTGAGCGAGGGGAATTTACCACCCCGGCGCCGGACACCGCGCTCCCCAACGAGCTGGGCCAGCTCTCCCGCGCCTTCAACCATATGTCGGGCGAGCTACATACTCTCTATCGGTCGCTCGAAGCCTCCGTCGCGGAAAAGACGCGGCATTTGCATGAAGCCCACCAGCAGCTCGACATGCTGTTCAAATGCTCCCAGGCGCTGAATACCGGGCAGATAGACAGCCTGTGCTTCCGGCATATTTTGCAGATTGTGCATGAATACACGCAGATGAATTACCTGGAGCTACGCACCAGCGACGACTGGCGGCTGTGTGAAGGAACAGAGGTGAGCGGCATTTCTCTGCAAACCCTGCCGGTGCTGATGCAGGATACCCTCTACGGCGAGCTGCGCTGGCAAAGCGAGACGGGCAGCGTTCCTCTTCCGCTGATGAGAAGCGTGGCGACCATGCTCGGGCGTGGGCTGTACTTTAACCAGGCGCAGAAGCATTACCAGCAGCTGCTGCTGATGGAGGAGCGCGCCACCATCGCCCGCGAGCTGCATGATTCGCTGGCGCAGGTACTCTCCTATTTGCGGATCCAGCTCACGCTGCTTAAACACGCCGTGCCGGCGGAAAATGCCTCCGCGCAGACGATCATCACCGACTTCTCCCGCGAGCTGAACAACGCCTGGCAGCAGCTGCGCGAGCTGCTGACCACCTTCCGCCTGACGCTAAACCATGCGAATTTACCCGCGGCGCTGCAGGAGTCTCTCGATGCCCTGCAGAGCCAGACGCAGGCGAAGCTGCACCTCGACTGCCGCCTCTCCACCCTGGCGCTTGACGCGCAGAAGCAAGTGCATTTGCTGCAGATCGTGCGGGAGGCCGTCCTGAATGCAATTAAGCACGCGCAGGCCAGCGAGATCACCGTCAGTTGCGTGACCGCCGTGGACGGCACGCACAGCGTCAGCATTCGCGACAACGGCATCGGGATTGGCGAGGCCAGCGAGCCGCCGGGACACTACGGGCTGAACATTATGCGAGAACGCGCGCAACGGCTCGGCGGAATGCTGCACTTCTCGCAGCCGCAAAACGGCGGCACGCAGGTCAGCGTGACGTTCCCCGCACCCGCGCCGTTAACAGGTAAATAACGGTAAAGGGTGAAGCGCCGGGAAAAGCGCATGATAATTTACATTATCTCCTTTATTTCTCCACGTTTGGCCTGGGCCTTACCGCTAAAGTGATGCGGGCAATAAACAATAATGACGTGCAGCAAAACGAGGTCACACTTTCATGGCGAATTTTTTCATCGATCGCCCCATTTTTGCCTGGGTGCTTGCCATCCTGTTGTGTCTGACAGGTGTCCTGGCGATTACTTCTCTTCCCGTTGAGCAATATCCCGATCTGGCACCGCCGAACGTGCGTGTCACAGCAAACTACCCCGGCGCGTCCGCACAAACGCTGGAAAATACCGTGACGCAGGTTATCGAGCAGAACATGACGGGTCTGGATAATCTGATGTACATGTCCTCCCAAAGCAGCGCCACGGGACAGGCTACGGTTACCCTGAGCTTTGAGGCGGGCACCGACCCGGACGAAGCGGTGCAGCAGGTACAAAACCAGCTGCAGTCGGCCATGCGTAAACTGCCCCAGGCCGTGCAGAACCAGGGCGTCACCGTGCGTAAAACCGGTGATACCAACATTCTGACCATCGCGTTTGTCTCCACCGATGGCTCAATGGATAAACAGGACATTGCGGACTACGTCGCCAGTAATATTCAGGACCCGCTCAGCCGTATTAACGGCGTGGGGGATATCGACGCCTATGGCTCACAGTACTCGATGCGTATCTGGCTCGATCCCAACAAGCTGAACAGCTATCAGATGACGGCGACCGACGTGACGGACGCCATCAAAGCACAGAACGCCCAAATTGCCGTGGGGCAACTGGGAGGCACGCCTTCCGTCGATAAACAGGCCCTGAACGCCACCATTAATTCGCAATCTCTGCTTCAGACCCCGGACCAGTTCCGCAACATCACCCTGCGCGTGAATCAGGATGGTTCAGAAGTGCGTCTGGGCGACGTTGCTAAGGTGGAAATGGGTGCGGAGAAATACGATTACCTGAGCCGCTTTAACGGCAACCCGGCCTCTGGACTGGGAATTAAGCTGGCCTCCGGCGCAAACGAAATGGCGACGGCGAAGCTGGTATTGGACCGTCTGGATGAGCTGTCGCAGTATTTCCCGCACGGGCTGGAGTACAAGGTCGCCTATGAAACCACCTCCTTCGTTAAAGCCTCGATTGAGGACGTAGTCAAAACCCTGCTGGAAGCGATCGCCCTGGTGTTCCTGGTCATGTACCTGTTCCTGCAAAACTTCCGCGCCACGCTGATCCCCACCATTGCCGTCCCGGTGGTGCTGCTGGGCACCTTTGCGGTGCTTTACGCGTTCGGCTACAGCATCAACACCCTGACGATGTTTGCTATGGTGCTGGCGATTGGCCTGCTGGTGGACGATGCTATCGTGGTGGTCGAAAACGTCGAGCGCATCATGAGCGAAGAGGGGCTTTCCCCGCGTCAGGCGACGCGTAAATCGATGGGACAAATTCAGGGGGCGTTGGTCGGTATCGCGATGGTGCTGTCGGCGGTCTTTATCCCGATGGCCTTCTTTGGCGGTACAACCGGGGCGATTTACCGTCAGTTCTCAATCACCATCGTCTCGGCGATGGTGCTCTCCGTACTGGTGGCGCTGATCCTCACTCCCGCGCTCTGCGCCACCCTGCTTAAGCCGCTGCACAAAGGGGAACATCACGGCCAGAAAGGGTTCTTCGGCTGGTTTAACCGCATGTTCAACCGCAACGCCGAGCGGTATGAATCTGCCGTCGGTAAAGTGCTACACCGCAGCCTGCGCTGGATGATGATTTACGTTGTGCTGCTGGGCGGCATGGTGTGGCTGTTCCTGCATCTTCCCACCTCGTTCCTGCCGCAGGAAGACCGGGGGATGTTCATCACCTCGGTGCAGCTCCCGAGCGGATCCACCCAGCAGCAGACGCTGAAGGTGGTTCAGAACGTTGAGCAGTACTTCTTCACCAAAGAGAAAAATAACGTTGTTTCGGTCTTCTCTACCGTCGGCTCCGGCCCGGGCGGGAACGGGCAGAACGTTGCCCGCATGTTTGTCCGCCTGAAAGACTGGGACGAACGCGATGCCAGAACGGGAACCTCGTTCGCCATCATTGAACGCGCAACCAAAGCGTTTGCCCGCATTAAAGAGGCGCGCGTCTTTGCCAGCAGCCCGCCCGCGATCAGCGGCCTGGGCAGTTCCGCCGGGTTTGATATGGAGCTACAGGATCACGCCGGCGCGGGCCACTCGGCCCTGATGGCCGCGCGCGATAAGCTGCTAGAACTAGCAGGGAAAGACCCCGGCCTGACCCGCGTTCGTCACAACGGTCTTGACGACAGCCCGCAGCTTCAGGTGGATATCGACCAGCGTAAGGCGCAGGCGCTGGGCGTGTCGATCGAGGATATCAACGACACCCTGCAAACCGCATGGGGCTCAAGCTACGTAAATGACTTTATGGATCGCGGCCGCGTGAAAAAAGTGTATGTCCAGGCAGCCGCGCCGTTCCGCATGTTGCCGGATGATATTAACCGCTGGTTTGTACGCAATAATTCTGGCGGAATGGTCCCCTTCTCCGCCTTTGCCACCTCGCGCTGGGAGAGCGGTTCGCCGCGCCTGGAGCGCTATAACGGCTATTCGGCAGTTGAAATCGTCGGGGAAGCCGCGCCGGGCGTCAGCACCGGTACCGCCATGGACACGATGGAAAAACTGGTGCAGCAGTTGCCCGCCGGTTTTGGTCTGGAATGGACGGCCATGTCTTACCAGGAACGCCTCTCCGGGGCGCAGGCCCCTGCCCTCTATGCGCTTTCTTTGCTGGTGGTCTTCCTCTGCCTTGCCGCGCTGTATGAGAGCTGGTCGGTTCCGTTCTCGGTCATGCTGGTGGTGCCGCTTGGGGTTATCGGTGCGCTGCTGGCGACCTGGATGCGCGGCCTGGAGAACGACGTTTACTTCCAGGTGGGGCTACTTACGGTGATCGGCTTGTCGGCGAAAAACGCCATTCTGATCGTTGAGTTTGCCAACGAGATGAATGCCAAAGGCCACGAGCTGATGGCCGCCACGCTGCACGCCTGCCGCCAGCGCCTACGTCCGATCCTGATGACCTCACTGGCGTTTATTTTTGGCGTACTGCCGATGGCAACCAGCACGGGTGCAGGCTCAAGCAGCCAGCATGCGGTGGGTACCGGCGTCATGGGTGGGATGATTTCGGCCACCATCCTGGCGATTTATTTTGTGCCGCTGTTCTTTGTGCTGGTGCGTCGTCGCTTCCCGCTCCGGGAGCGACAGGAATAACCCGCAGTCATAAAAAAGGCGGCTTAATCGGCCGCCTTTTTATTGTGTGATTAATTCACACTATGGTTATTTTACTTATTTTAGTGCTCTTGCAATTCTTACTGAATGTCATTTACGAAGCATGCCTTCGATAAAATCTTTCCAGTTCCCCAGTTCACGTTCAATCATAACAACCTCTCTTATTATTATGCGCATTCTACGAAAACGTATCATCATTGTGAAGACTGTTTAACCAATCGCTGTGATTGTACCCCGCCACCGTTGGGGATTTATGATAAATATGAACGGAGGAGTTTAAATTTTGTGTGACGGCCAGCAATATTTTGAAATAACCCTACGAACGGGTGAGTTTTATTTTAGGCGCTGAGTTTATTCAGAATTTAAACACGGTGGACATCTATGCTTAAATGGTGAAAGTATATTCAGCGTACAAGTGTGAGTTGAATTAAGAAGAAGTGTAAATCCAGAGCATTCCTGAGTGTGTTATATTCCACTTAAAGATATATCTTCGAATTTACTGAACGTTTAATCGCCATAAGAGCAAAAGGATTCAACATGGTTGTGATGTACGGCATTAAAAATTGCGACACCATCAAAAAAGCACGCCGCTGGCTGGAAACTAATAACGTCGAGTACCGCTTCCACGATTATCGTGCCGACGGGCTTGATGCAGAATTTCTGCATACCGCCATTAACGAACTGGGATGGGAAGCGCTGCTGAACACCCGCGGCACCACCTGGCGTAAGCTGGACGAATCCGTGCGCGCCAGCATCAAAGACGCCGACAGCGCGGCAAAGTTGATGCTCGACATGCCGGCAATTATCAAACGCCCATTGCTCTGCAAGCCAGGTCAGCCTATGCTGCTGGGTTTCAGTGAAACCCTTTATTCTGACTTTTTCGTAGAGGTGTAGTGTATGTCATGCCCGGTCATTGAGCTGACTCAACAGCTTATTCGCCGTCCCTCCCTTAGCCCGGACGACGCAGGTTGTCAGGCATTAATGATTGAGCGCCTGCGCGCCATCGGTTTTACCGTTGAGCGCATGGATTTTGGCGACACCCAGAACTTCTGGGCGTGGCGTGGCCAGGGCGAAACGCTGGCCTTTGCCGGGCACACTGACGTCGTTCCCGCGGGTGACGCCGATCGCTGGATTAATCCGCCGTTTGAGCCGACCATCCGCGATGGCATGCTCTTCGGCCGCGGCGCGGCAGACATGAAAGGTTCGCTGGCGGCAATGGTTGTGGCGGCAGAGCGCTTTGTGGCTCAGCATCCGAACCACAAAAACCGTCTCGCGTTCTTGATCACCTCCGATGAAGAAGCCAGCGCCCATAACGGTACCGTGAAGGTCGTTGAGGCGCTGATGGCGCGCAATGAACGTCTTGACTACTGTCTGGTCGGCGAGCCGTCCAGTACCGAAGTGGTGGGTGATGTCGTCAAAAATGGTCGCCGCGGCTCGCTGACCTGTAACCTGACCATACATGGGGTTCAGGGGCACGTGGCCTACCCGCATCTGGCCGATAACCCGGTCCACCGTGCCGCGCCAATGCTGAACGAACTGGTAGGCATCGAGTGGGATAAAGGCAACGAGTTCTTCCCGCCGACCAGCATGCAGATCGCCAACGTCAAGGCCGGAACCGGCAGCAACAACGTCATCCCGGGAGATTTCTTTGTCCAGTTCAACTTCCGCTTCAGTACCGAACTGACCGACGAGACGATCAAAGCGCGCGTTGTCGCTCTGCTGGAAAAATACAACCTGCGCTACACCGTTGACTGGTGGCTTTCCGGCCAGCCGTTCCTGACGCAGCGCGGCAAGCTAGTGGATGCGGTGGTGAACGCCATTGAGCACTATAATGAAATTAAGCCGCAGCTGCTGACGACGGGCGGCACCTCAGACGGACGCTTTATCGCCCGCATGGGTGCACAGGTTGTCGAACTGGGTCCGGTTAACGCGACGATTCACAAAATCAACGAGTGTGTGAACGCAGCCGATTTACAACTACTGGCCCGCATGTATCAACGTATTATGGAGCAACTCGTCGCCTGACGAGCGCTCAGAGAGGAATAGCGAATGGATTGGCTTGCAAAGTACTGGTGGATTCTGGTGCTGGTGTTTCTGGTCGGCGTACTGCTGAACGTGATTAAAGACCTTAAGCGCGTTGACCACAAAAAGTTTCTCGCGAATAAGCCGGATCTCCCGCCGCACCGTGATTTTAACGACAAGTGGGACGATGACGACGACTGGCCGAAGAAAGACCAGAAGAAGTAATCGGTCTGTATCCCCTCTCCTGTGGAGAGGGGATAACCTCACATAAACTCAACAATATCATCATCATTCGGCTTACCGCCGCTGAGCGCTTCATCAAAGTAGTGCTTCGGCACGGTATAGCGCAGATGGTCGAGCGCAAACTGCATGCTGCGGTCGTCGATCGCGTGGCCCAGATCGTCAACAATATCCAGCGTCACATCCCCGCCCTCGCGCACCAGCGCTTCCTGGGCAGCTACCGCATGCGAAAGCTCAATCACCCGATCTTCACCACCGTGAATGAGATGGATGGTGGTCTGCGTGGTCGCGCTTGTCGGTAGCGTTGCATAACGCCCGTTAAAGGCGATGACGCGTGAAGCCAGACCGGGCTGCGCTTTTACGCTTTCCAGCGACATGATTGACCCCTGCGAGAAGCCAATCAGCGCCGTTGCGTCAGCGCCTACGCCGCTCTGCTGCTGCCAGTAGCGCACGATGTCGATAAACGTGGGCATGATCGCATCAATGCGCGCCTGACGGTTCTCCTCCGTCACTCCCTGAACCGGGAACCACTGCCGTCCGTCTGGACCGCACGGCTCCACGCCGCCGATGCTGACGATCAATGCTTCCGGAAAAACGGGCGCAAACCAGCGGCCAATCTGTCCCATATTGACGGCATTATCGCCCACGCCATGAAACAGGAGCAGTAACTGTTTAGCCGGTTTGTCAGGGCTTTGAACAACAAAATGGTCGTGTTTCATGGCGGTCTCCTTAATTGATGAGCAGGATTTTACGCCTCTGCGGGGTAATGACCATGCCACTTTACTGAAGAAGTCATTGAAAAAATTGCCATTGCAAAATGTCGGCTTTCACCTGCTGGCAGCGGGAATAATCAAGGCTCTCAAGCGCTTGCGCGGTTTCACTCCGCAGTTTAGCCAGCAGCGCTTTTCGCCCCATCTCCTCCGTCTTACCCTCTATTTTCCCGCGCAGCGCCGGGAGCGGCATGTCTGTGGCTAACACCAGCCGCGTCAGGGCAGCAACCGAGGTTGAAAATGCCCGGTGCGCAAAAGCAAACCCCGCCAGCTCCAGCCAGTCGTCACTATTAAGGGTAGCTTCCCAGGCATCGGTCACCGGGATCTTTTCGCCGTTCCAGGCCGAAAGAACGCGCATATCGCGACACAGGCGCTGGTGCTCCTGCGCGCACAGGCGGTGCCCGGCCTCGCTCAGCGCGAGTAAGGCCATCGCCGTGTAGCACCCGCTGCTGGCTTCCCGATGGCTGCCCATGCGCACCAGCACAAACCCGCACTGCCGCCAGAAACGCCACAGCTCGTCGGTATAGCCAAAGCTTACCGAGAGATAATCTTCACCGCTGACGCTGCGAATAAGCCGCTGGCCGATGCCTTCCCGTTGACGGTGGGGATGCACCGCAATGCGGCTAATCCGCCGCCCCTTCAGCGTCGCCGCGAGAGGCGACCCGCCGTGCGCCGCCAGTGACTGCGCCACAAGGTTCCCGCGAGGACGACGAAAGCCCGCCCACACCGCGCGGCTCAGATCGGAGGGCAATCCCCCCTCTTCCACCAGCCAGAGCGCGCCCGCCATATCCGCACCCGCGTGTGCAACCGCAAAGTGCTGGCCGGGGGCATCCATCATCCGGCGTAAATCGAGCGGGGACGTCCGGTAGTGCGCGGCACACAGCAGTTCATACACGCTTGCCACGCGCGCCGGGTCGCTCTCCCACATCTGCGGCTCTAGCGACCGTAAACGCACGTCACCTTCCGGTTTGCGTTCGATAAGCGCGTCGTCAAACAGCAGCGTATTCGCCACTATCCGCTCAAGCGGACACCCGGCCGCCCAGCGAATGGGGGTGGTTAAGGTATAGCGCCGCAGCCCGCTGAACCGGGCGCAGAACTTAAGCAGAAACCCCCTGCCCGTGCCTTCATAACCCTGGACCGTGGTGGTCAGCAACACGCGGGGAAAGCGCGACACCAGCTTGTCCAGCAGCGGGCCGGGGATGGCTGCGGCTTCATCAACAATCAGCCAGTCGGCTTCTGTCGTGGAGGCCAGCAGCGCATCCGGGGCCATAAAGTGAAAACGCTCGCCAGCGAAGCGCGCAATGACATCCGTTGCCCCTTTGGCCGGTGCAGTGACCACCGCACTCCCCTGAATGCTGTTGAGCAGCATCCCCGCCAGGGCTGACTTTCCGCGCCCCCGCGGCGCCGTCACGGCAGCGACGCCCGCAGGCATGGTCAGAAGCGCGTCGAGGATCTCCGCCTGCTCGCGCTGCGGCTCGCCGCTGGCTGGCTGCCAGGCGGGCGAATCCGGCGCAGCGGGAAGAGAGAGAGGACGATGCTGTTGCCAGACGATCGCATCCGCATCGGCGGCAAGGGTCCGGCAAAAATGGTGAACGAAGCGCGGGGTGGCGATGGGTTCCGCGCTGTCGCTCCAGCGCACGGAATCGCCGTCGGGCTTGTCGGCCCAGTCAGCGAGAGGCGGCACCAGCAGCACCAGCAGGCTTCCGGCGCGCAGCGTCCCGCTGAGTGCGGCAAAGGCTGAAACATCAAACCCGGCATGCGCGTCAAAAACGGCGTGCAGGTATTCGCGTCCCAGCAGCCCGCTAACGGCTTTTGAGGGATTCTCCTCCAGCCACAGCCAGTCTCCCGGCAAGGCATCACGCAGGCCAGCCGCCTGGCTCAACGTCCATTGTTCATCGCCAGTGAGCACCACCAGACGGCGGTGCCCGGTACGCTCAAGCTCGCGCGTCAGATGTTCAAACGACACCATCACATGGCTTTGCCGAAGGTATTACACTGGGCCGGATCGCCGCTGTCAAAGCCGCGCTTGAACCAGCTGTAGCGCTGCTGTGACGTACCGTGAGTGAAACTGTCCGGCACGACATGGCCCTGGCTCTGCTGCTGCAAACGGTCATCGCCGATGGCCTCAGCCGCGTTTAATGCCTCTTCAAGATCCCCGGATTCCAGCACGCCCTGCTGCTGCATGCTGTGGCCCCAGACGCCCGCGAAGCAGTCCGCCTGCAGTTCCATTTTGACGGAAAGGCGGTTCACTTCGGCCTGAGACGCGTTCTGCTGAAGCTGGCGCACTTTGGGCTCAATCCCCAGCAGCTTTTGCACGTGATGGCCGACTTCATGCGCGATAACGTAGCCCTGAGCAAAATCACCGTCAGCGCCAAGCTTGCGTTTCATGTCATCGTAAAAAGAGAGATCGATATAGACGGTGCCGTCTGCCGGGCAATAGAACGGCCCCATAACAGATTGCCCGGTACCGCATCCGGTGCGGGTTGCGCCCCGGTACATCACCAGCTTCGGCTGCTGGTAGGTGCGCCCCATCTTCTCGAACTGCTGACTCCAGGTGTCTTCAGTTGTGGCGAGAATAACGGAGGTAAATTTGGCCGCTTCATCTTCGTTCGGGCTGATGGAGTGCTGAGACTGTTGCTGCTGCAGCGGTTGACCGGTCATCAGACCGGTGAGGTCGACCCCGTAGTAACCTGCGACCAGCACCACAATCAGCAGGATGATACCGCCCTTGCCGCTGGGTAAGCGGAAGCCGGGCCCGCCCATTGAAGGACCGCCGCCACCATCACTGCGTCTGTCTTCTACATTGTCACTTTCACGACGCCCTTGCCAGCGCATAACCACCTCGAACTATTCCATTAATAATAGCTATGATCGTAGGCGGTTAACGGCAAGATTACCATAGGAAACAAAGGTAAGACGCCAAAGGATGCGAACATCCTTTGGCAACTGAGGAACTTAGTCGAGCTTAACGCCTAAACGGTGAGCTACCGCCTCGTACGCTTCAATCAGGCCACCCAGGCTCTGACGGAAACGGTCTTTGTCCATTTTATCCAGGGTTTCTTTATCCCACAGGCGGCTGCCGTCCGGGGAGAACTCGTCGCCAAGCACCACTTCACCTTTGAACAGACCAAACTCCAGCTTGAAGTCGACGAGGATCAGGCCCGCGTCATCAAACAGCTTTTTCAGCACGTCGTTGGCTTTGTAGGTCAGTTCCTGCATGCGCGCCAGGTTCTCTTTGCTCACCCAGCCGAAGGTTTCGCAGTAGGATTCGTTGACCATCGGGTCGTGCATGGCATCGTTTTTCAGGAACAGGTCGAACAGCGGTGGATTCAGCTCGATACCTTCTTCAATGCCCAGACGCTTCACCAGGGAGCCTGCCGCACGGTTACGAATCACGCACTCAACCGGAACCATATCCAGTTTTTTCACCAGACATTCCGTATCGGACAGCAACGCTTCCATCTGGGTCGGGATACCCGCTTCGGCCAGTTTGGTCATAATGAAGTGGTTGAACTTGTTGTTCACCATGCCTTTACGATCGAACTGCTCAATGCGGGCGCCATCCCCTGCTGACGTATCATTGCGGAACTCGAGCACCAACAGATCCGGGTTCTCCGTGCTGTATACGGTCTTCGCTTTGCCACGATACAACTCAGCTTGCTTCTGCATCTTCATTACTCCTGGTGTGATAATTTGCGTTCAAAACGGGGTATATTATGCCACGCACACGTTTGCGTAGCACGAAAATAAAAAGGGCGGGATTAACCCGCCCTCGTATTTATTTGCTGAATGCTGCCTGGAAGACAGCGACCAGCGCATCGTTCTGCGCCTGGGTCAGCGTGTGACCTTTTGGATCGATAAACTGCAGGCTGCTGCGGTTATCGAGATCACCTACCTGAATCTTGTAATCACCGGAGGCAAGCTGAGGATCTTTGGCGCCCAGCTCCTGCCACGCGCTGTCGGACAGCGGCTTATAGGTCGCCGTCATGCTGCCGGTTGAACGGGTGCTGTCGGTCACTTTCATGCCCACTTTTTCCAGCGTCGCTGGCAGGCGCTGCCAGGTCTGGTTAAACGGTGCACGCACCACCAGCATTGGCAGGCCGGTGTCATCCGCGCCGCTCTGAACGTCGTAAGTGACGCCGTTACGGTTCTGCGCGGCGTTGGCGGCATCGGTAGCAGTCTTATCCAGACCTGCGGCGATCACGTTCAGCATTTCAGTGCTGTAACGCTGCATAGAGGCGGCATCCGCAACCGGTTTACCCGCCTGCTCCAGGTTCAACAGCTTAACGTTAACTGCCTGCTGGTAACCCTGTGGTTTCACGGAGACCTGATAGCGTCCACGGTACTGCTGATCTTCATCAAGACGGTTCCACTCGATCCAGTCGGTGGTTAACGTCTGGCTGGCGTCATCGCGCTTATCAATGGTGTAATTCTTCGCCTGAATAACGCTGACGACCTGTGGCCACAGATTGCTTCCACGCGCGCTTTCAACCAGCAGAGACGCCGTATCACCGGTGAACTGGGTACGCGCCCCGCTTACCAGCGCCAGAGGCTGTGCTGGCGGACGAATATCAAGCGCTTTACCAACCAGGCCGCTGCCGTTGGTCACGGGAATATTATAATCGCCGTTTTGAATCGGCAGGATCATACCAGCCGGTGCATGAAGTTCAGCAAGCGGGGTCGCATCCAGATAGGATTCATCACCGCTCACCTGGCGCTTGTAGCGCGAGTCTGAACTACAGGCAGCGAGCAGCATAACAAGCGAAACACTCGCAACCTTCGCCAGGCGCGACTTCTGTACTGAATAAGCCATCAAATCTCCCTAAACTTTACAGCAAACCGGCATGCTTCAGCGCAGCCCTGACGATGTCGCGACCGTGGTCGGTAATCGGTGTCATTGGCAAACGCAGCGTATCGGATGCTACAAGCCCCAACTCCTTACACGCCCATTTCACTGGGATCGGATTGGGTTCGACAAATAATTTATTGTGCAACGGCATCAGACGCTGATTAATGACACGCGCTTCATTATAGTGACCGGCTGCGGCCAGTTTGCACATTTCAGCCATATCGCGCGCCGCAACGTTCGCCGTTACGGAGATCACGCCATGACCACCAAGCTGCATAAAGTCCAGCGAGGTCGCATCATCACCACTCAACAGGATAAAGTCGTCTGAAACCAGCTCTTTGATCTGATGAACGCGGCTTAAGTTCCCTGTCGCCTCTTTAATACCGATAATATTTTTTACTTCCGAGAGACGACCAACGGTTTCCGGCAGCATATCGCAGCCGGTACGGGACGGCACATTATACAGAATTTGTGGCAAGTCAGTATGTTCAGCGATGGCTTTGAAGTGCTGGAACAAACCTTCCTGAGTAGGACGGTTGTAGTAAGGGGTGACCGTCAGACAGCCTACGATGCCGCTGTCGTTAAAACGTTTGGTCAGGCTGATCGCTTCTGCGGTCGCATTAGCACCTGTCCCCGCAATGACCGGAATACGTCCGTCAGCCAGTTCCAGGGTCAGCATAACCACATCGCCGTGCTCTTCGTGGCTCAGCGTTGCAGATTCACCGGTAGTCCCTACCGAAACGATCGCCGAGGTTCCATTGGCGACATGGTAATCAATCAGCTTTTTCATGCTGGACCGGCAGACATTACCTTTTTCATCCATCGGTGTAACAAGCGCGACAATACTTCCCGTGAACATGAGCCATCCTCTGTGCGAACAAGAGCCTCAATGGTACGTTTGGAACTGTAATAAAAGCAAGCGACCTGAGGCCCTCTGGCGGTTGTATGCACGTTTTTTTTATGCTTTCCTTAGGAAGACTTAACCATGCAAAGGAAGAACAGGTTTGACAACCTCATCACAACATTACCTGGTTATCACCGCGCTGGGTGCCGACAGGCCGGGTATCGTGAACACCATCACCCGTCACGTGAGCAGCTGCGGCTGTAACATCGAAGACAGCCGCCTGGCGATGCTCGGCGAAGAGTTCACGTTTATCATGCTGCTGTCCGGAACATGGAATGCCATTACCCTTATTGAATCCACCCTGCCGCTGAAAGGCGCGGAGCTGGATTTGCTGATCGTCATGAAGCGCACCACCGCGCGCCCGCGTCCGGCCATGCCCGCGACCGTCTGGGTGCAGGTTGAAGTCCCTGATTCTCCGCATCTGATTGAGCGCTTTACCGCGCTGTTCGACAGCCATCAGATGAACATTGCCGAACTCGTCTCCCGCACGCAGCCGGGCGACGAAAGCACCGTTCCCACGCTCTTTATTCAAATTACCGCACACAGCCCTGCCTCGCAGGATGCGTCAAATATCGAGCAAGCGTTCAAAGCCCTCTGTACAGAATTAAACGCGCAGGGCAGTATAAGCGTCGTCAATTATTCGCAGCACGAACAGGATGGAGTTGAGTAATGAATCCACTGAAAGCCGGTGACATCGCACCGAAATTTAGCTTACCGGATCAAGACGGTGAGCAAGTAAATTTGACCGACTTCCAGGGACAGCGTGTTCTGGTCTATTTCTACCCGAAAGCCATGACCCCCGGCTGCACCGTACAGGCCTGCGGCTTACGCGACAACATGGACGAGTTGAAGAAAGTCGGCGTGGAAGTGCTGGGAATCAGCACGGATAAACCAGAAAAGCTGTCACGATTTGCGGAAAAAGAGCTGCTGAACTTCACGCTGCTTTCCGACGAAGACCACCAGGTCTGCGAGCAGTTCGGCGTCTGGGGTGAAAAGACCTTTATGGGTAAAACCTACGACGGCATTCACCGCATCAGCTTCCTGATTGACGCTGACGGTAAAGTTGAACATGTGTTTGACGACTTCAAAACCAGCAACCACCACGACGTGGTGTTGAACTGGCTGAAACAAAGCGCCTGATAAACAGCAAAACGGCAACCCAGGTTGCCGTTTTTAGTGTTTTCCCCCTCTCCCTGTGGGAGAGGGTCGGGGTGAGGGCATCAGGCCGCACAAAAACTACTTCTCTTCCACCGCAGGCACATCCGGCCACGCGTGCACCACCGCTTTAATCAGCGTCGCCAGCGGAATGGCAAAGAACACGCCCCAGAACCCCCACAGCCCGCCGAAAATCACCACCGACAGGATAATCACCAGCGGATGCAGGTTCACGGCCTCGGAGAACAGCACCGGCACCAGCAGGTTACCGTCCAGCCCCTGAATAATCAGGTATACCGCAAAGCAGCTCCAGAACTCCGTACCCAGACCAAACTGGAACAGCGCAACGCCCACCACCGGAATGGTCACCACAAACGCGCCGATATACGGGATCAGAACCGAAAATCCGACCAGCACCGCCAGCAGCAGCGAGTAGTTCAGGCCGAAGATCAGGAAGCCAATCCAGGTGGCGACTCCCACGACTATCATCTCCAGCACCTTGCCGCGAATGTAGTTGGTGATCTGCTGGTTCATCTCCTGCCAGACCTGCCCGGCCAGCCCGCGATTGCGCGGCAGCACGCGGCGTACCGCGTTCAGCATCTGCTCTTTGTCCTTGACCAGGAAGAACACCATTAGCGGCACGAGCACAAGATAGACGGCCAGCGTCAGCAGACCCACCAGCGAGGCCAGAGAGTATTTCACCACCGAATCGCCCATCGTCATGATGCGGGCGCGCATGTTTTCGGCCATCGCATCTATGATCCCAGCATCCATCAGCGCGGGGTAACGACGCGGCAGCGTGGCGGCGAAATCAGACAGCTTGTTCAACATGCCGGGCATATCGCGGATCAGGTAGATCCCCTGCTGCCAGGCAACCGGCATCACCACAAATGCCATCAGCAGCAGAATGCCGACAAACAGCACCAGCACGATACTCGTTGCCCAGCGGCGCGAACAGCCGATATGTTCCAGGCGCGCCGTTGGCCACTCCAGCAGGTATGCGAGCACAATCGCCACCAGCAGAGGGGCGAGCAGGCCGCTGAAGAAGAACAGAATACCGAACCCGGCAACCAGAATAACCAGCAAAGCAATGGCTTCCGGGTCACTGAACCGACGCCGATACCACTGCATTAACATTTCGAGCATACAACCCTTCCCTGAATCGATTGGCGGGAGTGAGACGGTGAATTGTATCTAACTGTCACAAAAAAGACTTTCGCTTTTTGTATCCCTGTCACAATCCGCAAAAGCCTGATGAATGGGATTTTCTTCATGCGGCAACACGGCTACACTCGCAGGGCAGCAGAGATGAACGATATGCCGGTTCATCGGTCAAATTAGCACCTCCAACATACAGGACAGTGGTTATGTTCAGGCAGTTGAGAAAAACACTGGTTGCAACACTGATTTCCGCAGTGACGGTCGGTCAGGTGTTGCCCGCTTTCGCTGACTCGTCCGATTCATTGCCGGACATGGGCACCACGGCAGGAAGCACGCTCTCTATCGGGCAAGAGATGCAGATGGGTGATTACTATGTGCGCCAGCTGCGCGGCAGCGCCCCGCTGATCAACGACCCTTTGCTGGTGCAGTACATTAACGGGCTGGGGATGCGCCTGGTGGCGCACGCCGACTCGGTAAAAACGCCCTTCCACTTCTATTTGATTAATAACGACGAAATCAACGCCTTCGCCTTCTTCGGCGGAAACGTGGTGCTGCATTCGGCGTTATTCCGTTACTCAGACAACGAAAGCCAGCTGGCTTCGGTAATGGCGCACGAAATTTCGCACGTTACCCAGCGCCACCTCGCGCGTGCAATGGAAGACCAGAAGCGTAACGCCCCGCTCACCTGGGTGGGCGCACTGGGCTCTATTCTGCTGGCGATGGCCAGCCCGCAGGCCGGGATGGCGGCCCTGACCGGTACGCTTGCGGGAACGCGTCAGGGGATGATCAGCTTCACCCAGCAAAACGAGCAGGAAGCTGACCGCATCGGCATTCAGGTTTTACAGCGCTCCGGCTTTGACCCGCAGGCCATGCCGAGCTTCCTGGAAAAACTGCTCGACCAGGCACGGTATTCTTCCCGTCCGCCGGAAATTTTGCTCACCCACCCGCTGCCGGAAAGCCGTCTCTCGGATGCACGCAACCGTGCCAACCAGATGCGCCCGGTGGTCGTGCAGTCTTCGCTGGACTTCTACATGGCGAAAGTAAGAACGCTCGGCATGTACAACTCCGGACGTAACCAGCTCACCAGCGATCTGCTGGATACCCTGGCGAAAGGCAACGTGCGGGAAAAAAATGCCGCGCAGTATAGTCAGGCGCTACAGGCGATGGAAGCCAGTAAATACGACGAGGCGCGTAAAGCGCTGCAGCCGCTGCTGGCAGCCGACCCGAACAATCCGTGGTATCTCGATCTCTCGACGGATATCGATCTGGGGCAGAAGAAAG
Organism: Enterobacter cloacae complex sp. P27C; assembly: GCF_014895705.1. Taxonomy (NCBI): domain Bacteria; kingdom Pseudomonadati; phylum Pseudomonadota; class Gammaproteobacteria; order Enterobacterales; family Enterobacteriaceae; genus Enterobacter; species Enterobacter cloacae complex sp. P27C. The sequence goes on along the minus strand of NZ_JADBQB010000003.1, from coordinate 127,883 downwards.
CCACTGATGCGATTAACCGCCTGAAAGGGGCGAAAGACATACGGACCAACCCGGTGCTGCAGCTTAACCTGGCGAACGCTTACTTGCAGGGCGGTCAGCCTGCGCAGGCCGTAACCATTCTGAACCGCTACACGTTTAACAATAAAGACGACCAGAACGGCTGGGAGCTGCTCGCTCAGGCGCAGGGGCAACTGGGTAACCGCGATCAGGAACTGGCGGCGCGTGCTGAAGGGCTGGCGCTGGCGGGCCGTCTCGATCAGGCTATTTCCCTGCTCAGCAGCGCCAGCTCGCAGGTGAAGCTCGGCAGCCTGCAGCAGGCCCGCTACGACGCGCGTATCGACCAGCTGCGCGGCCTGCAACAACGCTTTAAGCCGTACGAGAAGATGTAATAAAGGAGAAGTCATGACAGACGCGGTACAAATTTACCATAACCCTCGCTGCTCCAAGAGCCGCGACACCCTCAGCCTGCTGAAATCTAACGGCATCGACCCGGAAGTGGTGCTGTATCTGGAGACGCCGCCGGACGCGCAGACGATCCGCGAGCTGCTGCACATGCTGGGGATGGGCAGCGCGCGCGAACTGATGCGTCAGAAAGAGGATCTGTATAAATCGCTTAATCTGGATGACAACCGCCTCACCGAGGCTGAGCTGGTACAGGCGATGGTCGACAATCCAAAGCTGATTGAGCGCCCGATTGTGGTGGCGAACGGCAAGGCGCGCATTGGCCGTCCGCCGGAAGATGTGCTCGAAATTCTCTAGTCCCTACGCCGCAGCGCTTCCAGAAACGCCTGCGGCGTACTCTCTCCCAGCTTTTTCTGCGTTTTGCCCCGGTTATAAAACTCGCACAGCGCGATCAACACCTCTCCCGCCGGTTCATCATTCACGCGAGGAATAACATCGCCTAATGGCACCGCTACCTGAAGCGCGTTGTGTTTTTGGGGATGCGTTTTTACAGCCACATCTTTTGCAGCCTCCGTCAGCTCAAAACCAAAAGTCTCAATAGATTGTATATCAGCCGGACAGTCATCAAGCAGCGCCCGCGTCCAGGTATTGAGCAACTGGGGCGACAGTCCCGCATAGAGCCGGGCATAACACCAGCCGCTCACCGGTTCGCGCGCCCAGAGCAGGTGTTGTTCACCCCCATCGTCCATGTGCAGGGATAAAGGCAGATGATAGAGCATCAGCGTATGCGGCCGCATGCCAGCCTTCAGCGCTTTTATTCCCTGCAACGGCCCCCCTTTTAGCTTCGCGGAGGCCGGTTTGAGATAGCGATTCAGCGTTGCCCTTGAAACGCGGATCCCCAGCACGTCGTTAACCATCTGCAGCAGTTCATCTAACGGCGCCCCTGAGATGTCGCGCAGCGCATTCACCAGCGCCACCTGCTCCTGTCTCAACGCTTTGTGTATCACTTTTGGCGTGGTGTGGTTATCCGAAACCTGGTCGCGGTTGCGCCAGCGCCTGACGGTGGTGACCGAGATCCCCAGCTCAAGAGCAAGCTCTCTGTCGCTTTTATCTGACTGTTGCAGATAGCGGCGGATACGCGGCGTGGTGGTCGCATTGGCGTGAAGTTTAATTTCCATCGCAACAATTCCGTTAACTAATCATATGAGATTTATATAACACAGGCGATTGCTTTGTGACCGATTTCACCTTTCGCTCGCCGCGCTTCACTGATAATCCACAGACATAACATAAACAACACCCCTCAATCTTGTACGGAGTTCACAATGAACAATGTTCTGGGATTTCTTGAAGCAAAACTGATGCCCCTGGCGGCGAAAACGGCCCAGCAGCGTCATCTCGGGGCCATTCGCGGTGCCTACGTGTCATTCATGCCGTTTATTATCGTCGGCTCCATTCTGCTGGTTATCTCCTCCTTCCCTAACCAGGCCTATCAGCAGTTTATGTCTCAGGCCTTTGGTGAGAGCTGGAGCGCGATTATTGAAATTCCATTCAACGCGGTGTTCTCTACCATGTCGCTGTTCATCAGCTTCCTGGTCGCCTTCCGCCTGGCGGAACACTACGGCGAGGACCGCATCTCCTGCGGCATTCTGGCGCTGGTCGCGTTTCTGATCCTGACGCCGTTTATTAAGGTGGCGGAAAATGGCGGGATTACCGTGATGCCGGTGGAGTGGATTGGCAGCAAAGGATTGTTCGTGGCGATGATCGGCTCGCTGCTCTGGACGGAGCTGTTCTGCTGGCTGAAGCGCAAAAATCTGGTCATTAAAATGCCGGACGGCGTGCCTCCTGCGGTGCAGGAGTCGTTCGCGGCGCTGATCCCCGCCCTGCTGGTGATGATTCTGGTACTGGGTATCCGCATCGTCTTCGAAAACACTCACTACAACACCATCCACCAGTTTATTTATGAAGTGGTTGCTACCCCGGTGCGCCACTACGGCACCTCCTATTTCGGTGCGCTGATGACCGTCTTCAGCATCACCATTCTCTGGTCAGTGGGCATTAACTCCGGCTCGATGATTAACGGCATCATTCGTCCGCTGTGGATGGAAAACCAGACCGACAACATCGCCGCGATCCAGGCGGGGACGACGCCGCCGCACATTATCACGGAACAGTTTTTTGACATGATCTGGATGGGCGGCGCGGGTGCCACGCTGTCGCTGGTAATTGCGATGCTGATTTTCGCCCGCAGCAAAAACATGCGCGAAGTGGCGCGCCTCGGCGCCGGGGCGTCGGTGTTTAACATCAACGAGCCGATTCTGTTTGGCCTGCCGGTGATCATGAACCCGATCATGCTTATTCCGTTCAACCTGGTGCCGCTGGTGCTGGTCACCGTGCAGTATGCGGCGATGAAGATTGGCGCGGTCGCCGTCACCACCGGGGTGTTTATCCCCTGGACGCTGCCGCCGGTGATCAGCGGTTTTATCGTCACCGGACACCTGAGCGGCAGCGTGATGCAGCTGATCAACCTGCTGATTGGCGCCATGCTGTACCTGCCTTTCATGCGTATCGTGGACAAACAGTACCGCGCGGCGGAAATTGCCACCGTTACGCAAACCGACACCACCCTTGCAAAACAGGAGTAAAGCATGTGGGGAATTATCGCAACCTGGCGAATGGCGCTTGAAGGGGTAACGGAATCTGCGTCTGCCCTGGCGGCGGGAAAACCGGTCGCTACGGCGGTGGTTGATGCCGTCGCCGCCGTCGAAGACTTTCCGTTTTATAAATCCGTCGGCTACGGCGGACTGCCGACCGAAAACGGCGAAGTCGAGCTGGACGCGGCATTCATGGACGGCGACACGCTGGCGTTCGGTGCCGTGGGGAACCTGGTGGATATCGCCAACCCGGTGCGCGTGGCACACGCGCTCAGCCGCCAGCGCTACAACAGCCTGCTGGTCGGCCAGGGCGCGCGTGAATGGGCGCTAAGTCAGGGCTTTGCCGACAAAAGCATGCTTACCGAACGGGCTATACAGCACTACCGCAAACGCTGCCGCGAGACGCTGGATAAGGGCTTAAGCCCGTACGACGGACACGACACCGTCGGCATTATCGGCCTCGATAAGCAGGGGTCGATGAGCGTTGCCACCTCCACCAGCGGCCTGTTTATGAAAAAACGCGGCCGCATTGGGGATTCGCCGATTATCGGCTCCGGCTTTTACTGCGACAGCGAAACCGGCGCGGCCACCGCTACGGGCGTCGGTGAAGATCTGATGAAAGGCTGCACGAGCTACGAAATCGTTCGTCGCATGGCGCAGGGTATGACGCCGCAGCAGGCGGCAGACTCCGTGGTGTTCGAGCTGGAAGACAAGCTGATGTCGCGCTTCGGTCGCGTGGGCGATCTCTCCGTGGTGTGCATGAACAACAGGGGCGAATTTGGCGCCGCCACTAACATCAAAACCTTCTCGTTTGTGGTGGCGACGGCCCGTCAGCCCATCACCGTTTTTCGTACCGAGCGCCAGCGGGAGAAAACGCACTATCACGCCGTGGACGAAGAGTGGATGCAGGCCTACGCCGCGCGGATCCGCGCACCGATTGAGGAGTCATGATGATCGCGTATCAGTTTATCACCGCGCTTTCTGACGCGAAGCCGCGAAGCCATTTAATCGCCCGCGTCTCCTGTGCGCAGTTGCCGCAAACCGCGCTTGTTGCGGAAATGCGTGACTCTGACGGCATCGCAGACACCCGCTTTGGCTGCGCGCCCTTTGCGCGCATCACCCTGCTGCCGGATGCGCTCTGGCATGACGCGCTCACTGAAGGCCTGCTTGCCGCCCTGCGACCGCTGTTTGCCTCTCCCGTCAGCGCAGATATCGTGCTGGACGCAACAAATATCGACGAGGTAGTGCTGGCGCAGGTGCTGCGTTTTCTCTTTAATCAGGCGCACAGGCTGAGCGATTTACAGCTGAAAAAAACCAGTGAGTGCGTTCGTATTAAGCACATCACCGCCCTCTGCCTGCCGGAACAGCAGGCGAAGCTGGAAACAATTTTCCGCCAGCAGCAGGCCATCGCTCACGGCATGGTCGCAGCGCGTCGCCTGGCGGATATACCCTCCGATCGCTGTACGCCGCAGTTTATGGTCGAAGAGGCGCAAAAACTGTGTGCCGCCTACCCTGCCCTGCGCTGCGAGGTGCTGAACGAAAAGGCTATTGTTGAGCAAGGTCTTGGGCTGCTGAACGCCGTCGGCAAAGGGGCGACCTGTCCGCCACGTCTGCTGGCTATTCATTATGACGGCGTTTCTGACGGCCCGGTGCGCTGCTACGTAGGTAAAGGCATCACCTTCGATACCGGCGGCCTGTGGCTGAAGGAAGGCGCAGGCATGTACACCATGAAATACGACATGTGCGGTGCGGCCAACGTGCTGGGGCTGGTGCTGACCGTAGCAGAGCTGGCGCTGCCCGTACGCATCATGGGCGTGCTGGCGCTGGCGGAAAACGCCATCGGACCGGACGCCATGCAGCCCGGCTCGGTAGCAACGGCCTGCAACGGCATGACGGTTGAAATCAACAACACCGACGCCGAAGGCCGACTGGTGCTGGCGGATGCCATCGCCTGGGCCAGCCAGCGCCATCCGCAGGCGCGCTATATCATTGATATGGCGACCTTAACCGGTGCGGTGGTGAAAGCGCTGGGGTATGAGCTGAGCGGGCTGATGACGCAGGACGAGCCGCTGCGCGCCGCGCTGACGCAGGCGGGTAAGCGGAGCGGTGACGAAGTGTGGTCCCTGCCGCTGGACGCGCGGCTGAAAAAGCAGACCGACAGCGCGATTGCCGATCTGTGCAACACCCCGACAAACAACGCGGCAATCAGCGCGTCGGCGGCGTGGCTGCTGCACCATTTTTGCCCGCAGACGATCCCGTGGGCGCATCTGGACATCAGCGGCACGGCGCTGTGGCGCGAGAATGGCAGGAGCGTGGCGTCGGGAAGGCCGATTCCGCTGCTGGTGGAGCACTTGCTGGGGGATCTTTAGCCGGGTGACGGCTGCGCCTTACCCGGCCTACAAGGGGAGCGGTTTTCGTAGGCCCGGTAAGGCGTAGCCGCCACCGGGCAAAAAACTCAAAGCTTAAGAATATCTTTCACAAACGGAATGGTCAGCTTGCGCTGGGCGGTAATGGAGGCGCGATCGAGCTGATCGAGCGTATCAAACAGGGTGCGCATCTCGCGGTCCAGACGCTTGAGCAGGAAACGGCCCACGTCTTCCGGCAGCTCAAAGCCGCGCTGCTTTGCTCGCAGCTGTAACGCCTGCAGCTTATCTTCATCTGATAGCGGCTGGAGCTTGTAGATTTGTCCCCAGTCCAGACGAGACGCCAGATCCGGCAGCCCAAGATTAAGCTGGCGCGGCGGACGATCGCCGGTGATCAGCAGCCGGGTTTTGCCCGACTCCAGAATGCGGTTGTAGAGGTTAAAGATCGCCATTTCCCACGGCTCGTCCCCCGCCACGCATTCGATATTATCGATGCAGACCAGCGAGAGATGTTCCATGCCCTCAAGCACTTCAGGCACAAACCAGGTACGTTTATCCAGCGGCACATAGCCGACCGCATCGCCGCGCGCCGAAAGCTCGGCACAGGCGGCATGCAGCAGGTGGCTGCGCCCCGCGCCTTCGCGTGACCAGATATAGATGTATCCGCTGTGATCCTGACGCAGCACGTTTTGCAGTGCAGCCAGTAAAGAGGGGTTATCACCCGGCCAGAAACTCGCAAAAGTTTCGTCGTCAGGGAGATAGAGTGGCAGAGAGAGCTGTGCCGGTCCGTTCAGAAATACCTCAACCAGAGATCTTACATAAAATCGGCGATGAGTTTAACACGGAACCCGCCAGGAGAGAACCGGGCGATCCTTCGCCCAGTTAATGGATCAGTGTGGGGCTTTTTCGCTTTCGTCAGCGTCCAGGACCACCTCTTCCGGGCGGATCACCGAGATCAGCTTGAAAATCAGGCTCAGGCCCACGCCCACGATGGTCGCCAGCGCCATGCCCTTCAGCTCGGCCGCACCGATGTGCACCTTCGCGCCGCTCACGCCGATGATCAGGATAACGGAGGTCAGGATCAGGTTTTGCGCCTTGCTGTAATCCACTTTGGATTCAATCAGAACGCGAATACCGGAGGCACCGATCACGCCGTACAACAGCAGAGAAACGCCGCCCATCACCGGCACAGGAATGATCTGAATCGCTGCCGCCAGCTTGCCCACGCAGGAGAGCAGAATGGCGATGATCGCCGCGCCGCCGATAACCCAGGTACTGTAGACGCGGGTAATCGCCATCACGCCGATGTTTTCACCGTAGGTGGTGTTTGGCGTGGAGCCGAAGAAACCGGAGATGATGGTGGAGAAACCGTTGGCAAACATGGAGCGGTGCAGACCGGGGTCGCGGATCAGGTCGCGCTTCACGATGTTCGCCGTCACCACCAGGTGGCCAACGTGCTCCGCAATTACCACCAGCGCGGCAGGCAGAATGGTGAAAATGGCGAACCATTCAAAGCGTGGGGTGTAGAAGGTTGGCAGCGCGAACCAGTGCGCCTCGGCAATCGGGGTGGTATCCACAACGCCCATGACGAAGGAGAGCGCGTAGCCCGCCAGCACGCCGATCAGGATCGGGATAATCGCCATAAAACCGCGGAACAGCACGGAGCCAAATACCGTCACGCCCAGCGTCACCAGTGAGATGATAATGGTTTTGGAGTCCGGCGACTGCCCATCAGCAGGCAGCAGACCAGCCATATTCGCCGCCACGCCTGCCAGCTCCAGGCCGATGACGGCAACGATGGCGCCCATCGCCGCAGGCGGGAACATCACGTCCAGCCAGCCGGTACCGGCTTTCTTCACAATGAAGGAGACCAGGCAGAACAGCACGCCACACATGATAAAGCCGCCCAGCGCGACCTCATAACCCAGCGGCAACAGCAGCAGCACCGGCGAGATAAAAGCAAAGCTCGACCCCAGATACGCCGGGATTTTGCCTTTACAGATAAAGAGGTACAGCAGCGTACCGATGCCGTTGAACAACAGCACGGTAGCCGGGTTAATGTGAAACAGGATTGGCACCAGCACGGTTGCGCCAAACATAGCGAACAGGTGCTGCAAACTAAGCGGGATAGTCTGTAAAAGCGGCGGTCTTTCACTCACCCCGATAGCACGGCGCGTCATAGTGTTTTCCTCTGTGTAGTATTGTTGGTTTTTATTCAAAAAAAAGCCGACTATCAAAGTCGGCTTATTTATCGTTATTCGATTATTTCGTACCAAAGATCTTATCGCCGGCATCGCCGAGCCCCGGGATGATGTACCCGTGCTCGTTCAGCCCCTGGTCGATAGAGGCGGTGTACAGCTCAACGTCCGGGTGCGCTTTTTCCAGCGCCGCGATCCCTTCCGGAGCAGCAACCAGAACCAGCACCTTAATGCTGCTGCAGCCCGCTTTTTTCAGCAGATCGATGGTGGCGATCATTGAACCGCCGGTCGCCAGCATTGGGTCAACCACCAGCGCCATGCGCTCGTCGATGTTAGAGACCAGCTTCTGGAAGTAAGGTACCGGCTCCAGCGTCTCTTCGTTACGGTAGATACCGACCACGCTGATGCGCGCGCTCGGTACGTGCTCCAGCACGCCTTCCATCATGCCAAGACCGGCACGCAGGATAGGCACTACGGTAATTTTCTTACCTTTGATCTGCTCAACCTGCACCGGGCCGTTCCAGCCTTCGATGGTCACTTTTTCCGTTTCCAGATCGGAGGTTGCTTCGTAGGTCAGCAGGCTGCCCACTTCAGAAGCCAGTTCGCGAAAACGCTTCGTGCTGATGTCATGCTCACGCATCAGGCCCAACTTGTGTTTAACGAGTGGGTGTTTCACTTCCACAATCTTCATTCTCTTTCTCCTCTGAGGTGGCATCCGCAAAAAAATCGCGGGATTATACCGCTTTTTTCGGATTGCGCCATACCCAACTTGCTTGACGTATATCAATCAAAAACAAAAAAACCGGAGGCTGGGCTCCGGCTTGGGTGCGGGGTCTTGCCCGGTGGCGCTGCGCTTACGCTGGCCTACGTGTATTGTAGGTCGGGTAAGCGTTAGCGCCACCCGACAATTAGAGGTTGTCGCCGTTGCTCGCAATCACCTGCTTATACCAGTCGAACGATTTCTTCTTGCTGCGGTTCAGGGTGCCGTTACCTTCGTTATCTTTATCGACAAAGATAAAGCCGTAGCGTTTTTTCATTTCGCCCGTTCCGGCAGACACCAGGTCGATACAGCCCCACGGGGTATAGCCCATCAGATCCACGCCGTCCTCCACCACCGCTTTTTTCATCTCGCGGATGTGTGCGGAAAGGTAATCGATGCGGTACTGGTCGTTCACCGTGCCGTCGCTCTCCTGCACGTCGATCGCGCCAAAGCCGTTCTCAACGATAAACAGAGGCAGCTGATAGTGATCCCAGAACCAGTTCAGGGAGTAGCGCAGCCCGACCGGATCAATCTGCCAGCCCCAGTCGGATTTCTGCACGTACGGGTTGGAGACCAGGCTCTTGCTCTCGTCGTAGTCCAGCGCCGGGTTATCTGCCGTCGCTTTGGTGGCGAAAGACATGTAGTAGCTGAACCCGATGTAATCCACGCAGCCCTGCGTGAGCGCCGCCTTATCTTCTTCGGTAATATCCAGCACGAAGCCGCGACGTTCGAAGTAGTTGAGCAGATGCTGCGGATATTTGCCGCGCACGTGAACGTCGGTAAACCAGTAGCGACGGTGCATGGCGTTCATCGCCATCATCATGTCGTCCGGCGCACAGGTCAGCGGGTAGATGGGGCACATGGCAATCATGCAGCCGATCTGCAGCGACGGGTTAATCTCGCGGCCCGCCTTCACCGCCAGGGCGCTGGCCACCAGTTCGTAGTGCGCCGCCTGGAACATCACCGGCTCGCGGTCTTCACCAGGCGCGTACTTCAGCCCGGAGTTGGTAAATGGCGCAAAGTCTTCGTGGAAGTTAGCCTGGTTGTTGATCTCGTTAAAGGTCATCCAGTACTTCACCTTGTGCTGGTAACGCTCAAAAACGACCTTTGCAAAACGCACGAAGAAGTCGATCAGCTTACGGTTGCGCCAGCCGCCGTATTCCGTCACCAGGTGGAACGGCATCTCAAAGTGGGAAAGCGTGATAACCGGTTCGATGCCGTACTTCAGGCATTCGTCGAACAGATCGTCATAGAATTTCAGGCCCGCCTCGTTCGGCTCCAGCTCGTCGCCTTTCGGGAAGATACGCGTCCAGGCGATAGAGGTACGGAAGCATTTGAACCCCATCTCGGCAAAGAGTTTGATGTCTTCTTTATAACGGTGGTAGAAATCGATAGCCTCATGGTTAGGGTAGTTTTTCCCCTCCAGCACGCCGTTGGTGATTTCACGCGGCACGCCGTGGGCGCCCGCGGTCATGACGTCGGCAACGCTTACGCCCTTACCGCCCTCTTTCCAGCCGCCCTCAAGCTGGTGCGCCGCAACGGCCCCACCCCACAGAAAATCTGCTTTGAATCCTGACATTCGCTTTCCCTCATTCTGCGTTATTTTCTGCAAAAACAATTACAGAAACCGGTTTCAGTTCGATGATGTGCAAAGGGGATATTCGTTGCAAGCAGATCGCCGAAACCGGTTTCATTTTCGTGAACGGAGTCAAGTTTGGCTGCATTTACGGGCTATACAGAAAAAAAGATCCCCACGTCCAGAATAGGCTCGCAAACGTTTGCCTGGACTGTTAGAATTGCGCCGATTTTTCTTACTAGCTATGCAATCGCGTGGGGATTTAAGCCGTGACCAACAAAACTTCTCTCAGCTACAAAGATGCCGGTGTTGATATTGACGCAGGTAATGCGCTGGTTGACCGAATCAAAGGTGTGGTGAAGAAAACCCGCCGCCCGGAAGTGATGGGTGGTCTGGGTGGATTCGGCGCACTGTGCGCGCTGCCGCAAAAATATCGTGAACCTGTTCTGGTCTCGGGTACTGACGGCGTAGGCACCAAGCTGCGCCTGGCGATGGATTTAAAACGTCACGACACGATCGGTATCGATCTGGTTGCGATGTGTGTGAACGACCTGGTGGTTCAGGGCGCAGAGCCGCTGTTCTTCCTCGATTACTACGCGACCGGCAAACTTGATGTGGATACCGCAGCCAGCGTCATTAACGGTATCGCCGAAGGCTGTCTGCAGTCCGGCTGTGCGCTGGTGGGCGGTGAAACCGCTGAAATGCCGGGCATGTACCACGGCGAAGATTATGACGTCGCGGGCTTCTGCGTCGGCGTAGTAGAAAAATCAGAAATTATCGACGGCAGCAAAGTGGCCGATGGCGATGTGCTGATCGCGCTGGCCTCCAGCGGCCCGCACTCTAACGGCTACTCTCTGGTGCGTAAAATCCTCGAAGTAAGCGGCTGCGACCCGCTGACCACCGAGCTGGACGGTAAACCGCTGGCCGACCACCTGCTGGCCCCAACCCGCATCTACGTGAAAAACGTGCTGGAACTGATCGAGAACGTCGACGTGCACGCCATTGCCCACCTGACCGGCGGCGGCTTCTGGGAAAACATCCCGCGCGTGCTGCCTGACAACACCCAGGCGGTGATCGACGAATCCTCATGGCAGTGGCCAGCCGTCTTTAACTGGCTGCAGACTGCAGGCAACGTGAGCTCTCACGAAATGTACCGCACCTTTAACTGCGGCGTGGGCATGGTTATCGCCCTGCCGGCAAGCGAAGCGGATAAAGCGGTTAAGCTGCTGACCGAGAAAGGTGAAAACGCGTGGAAAATCGGTACGATTAAAGCCTCCGATTCCGAACAGCGTGTGGTCATTGAATGAAAAACATCGTGGTGCTCATTTCCGGTAACGGAAGCAATTTGCAGGCCATCATTGACGCCTGCAAACAGAAGAAAATCAATGGCACCATTCGGGCAGTTTTCAGCAACAAGGCCGACGCGTTCGGCCTTGAGCGCGCGCGGGAAGCGAACATTCCCGCTCACGCGCTGGAAGCCAGCCAGTTCGCCGGACGTGAAGCCTTTGACCGCGAGCTGGTGCAGGAGATTGACGCCTACGCGCCCGACCTCGTGGTGCTGGCGGGCTATATGCGTATTCTGAGCCCGGCCTTCGTCGAACACTACGCCGGTCGACTGCTGAATATTCACCCTTCCCTGCTGCCAAAATATCCCGGCCTGCATACCCATCGTCAGGTGCTGGAAAACGGTGACGAGGAGCACGGTACCTCCGTCCATTTCGTGACCGACGAGCTGGACGGTGGCCCGGTGATCCTGCAGGCGAAAGTCCCGGTCTTTGACGGCGACAACGAAGACGACGTGACCGAACGCGTGCAGACGCAGGAGCACGCCATTTATCCGCTGGTGGTAAGCTGGTTTGTCGACGGGCGTCTGGAGATGCGCGACGGCGCAGCCTGGCTGGACGGCGTGAAGTTGCCCCCGCAGGGTTATGCGGCCGAAGAGTAGTTTGCTATGTCGGGTGGCGCTTCGCTTACCCGATATTCCCTCCCCCAACCCGCTAAATTCCTCAACAAAAAAAATAACTGTCATACTTTTCTGGCACTGTTGGACATATCGTGGAAATGCTCGCCATAATAAGGACGAGACGGATTTACCACGTCCTGTGATTGAACTGGAGTGTGAGCTGTAATGGGTCAGGAAAAGTTATATATCGAGAAAGAGCTAAGCTGGTTAGCATTTAACGAACGTGTACTCCAGGAAGCGGCAGACAAAAGTAACCCGCTGATCGAACGCATGCGTTTTTTAGGCATTTATTCCAACAACCTGGATGAGTTCTACAAGGTTCGCTTTGCCGAGCTGAAAAGACGCATCATCATCAGCGAAGAACAGGGCTTAAACTCGCACTCGCGGCATCTGCTGGGCAAAATCCAGTCCCGCGTGCTGAAAGCCGATCAGGAATTTGACGGCCTGTATAACGAACTGCTGCTGGAGATGGCGCGCAATCAAATCTTCCTGATTAACGAACGTCAGCTTTCCGTTAACCAACAAAACTGGCTGCGCCACTACTTTAAACAGTACCTGCGCCAGCACATTACCCCGATTCTGATCAACCGCGAAACCGATCTGGTGCAGTTCCTGAAGGATGACTACACCTACCTGGCGGTGGAAATTATTCGCGGTGAATCCATCCGTTATGCCCTGCTGGAGATCCCGTCCGACAAGGTGCCGCGCTTTGTGAACCTGCCGCCGGAAACCCCGCGCAGACGCAAGCCGATGATCCTGCTGGATAACATCCTGCGCTACTGTCTGGACGACATTTTCAAAGGCTTCTTCGATTACGATGCGTTAAACGCCTACTCGATGAAGATGACCCGTGACGCCGAATATGACCTGGTGCACGAGATGGAAGCCAGCCTGATGGAGCTGATGTCCTCCAGCCTGAAACAGCGCCTGACGGCCGAGCCGGTGCGCTTTGTCTATCAGCGCGACATGCCGGACGCCATGGTGGAAATGCTGCGCGAAAAGCTGACCATTTCGCGCTATGACTCCATCGTGCCGGGTGGCCGTTACCACAACTTTAAAGACTTCATTGGCTTCCCGAACGTTGGCAAAGCCAATCTGGTGAACAAACCGCTGCCGCGCCTGCGTCATATCTGGTTCGATAAGTTCCGCAACGGATTCGACGCCATCCGCGAGCGCGACGTGCTGCTCTACTACCCGTACCACACCTTTGAACACGTGCTGGAGCTGCTGCGTCAGGCCTCGTTCGACCCGAACGTGCTGGCGATCAAAATCAACATCTACCGCGTGGCGAAAGATTCTCGCATCATCGACGCGATGATCCATGCCGCACACAACGGCAAAAAAGTCACCGTGGTGGTTGAGCTGCAGGCGCGCTTCGACGAAGAGGCGAACATTCACTGGGCGCGCCGCCTGACGGAAGCGGGCGTGCACGTGATCTTCTCCGCGCCGGGTCTGAAAATTCACGCCAAACTGTTCCTGATCTCGCGTAAAGAGGGTGATGACGTGGTGCGCTATGCCCACATCGGCACCGGGAACTTTAACGAAAAAACCGCGCGGATTTATACCGACTACTCGCTCTTAACCGCTGACGCCCGCATTACCAACGAAGTGCGCCGGGTCTTTAACTTTATCGAAAACCCGTACCGTCCGGTGAGCTTCGACTATCTGCTGGTCTCACCGCAGAACTCGCGCCGCCTGCTGTACGATATGATCGATAAAGAGATCGCCAATGCGCAGAAAGGCTTGTCGTCCGGCATCACGCTGAAGCTTAACAACCTGGTCGATAAAGGGCTGGTGGACAGGCTGTATGCGGCGTCCAGCTCCGGCGTGCCGGTTAACCTGCTGATCCGCGGCATGTGCTCGCTTATTCCGGAACTGGAAGGCATCAGCGACAATATTCGCGTTATCAGCATCGTTGACCGCTACCTGGAGCACGATCGGGTCTATATTTTCGATAATGCGGGCGATAAGCAGGTCTATCTCTCTTCGGCAGACTGGATGACGCGCAATATTGACTATCGAATTGAAGTCGCGACGCCGCTGCTGGATCCGCGTCTGAAACAGCGTATCCTCGACATTATCGAGATCCTGTTCAGCGATACGGTGAAGGCGCGCTATATCGACAAAGAACTCAGTAACCGCTACGTACCGCGCGGCAACCGCCGTAAAGTGCGGTCACAGCTGGCGATTTACGACTATATCAAATCACTCGAGCAACCCGATTAACCTATGCCGATAAATGATAAGACCCCACGCCCGCAGGAATACGCCGCGGTCGATCTTGGCTCTAACAGTTTTCACATGGTCATCGCCCGTGAGGTGGATGGCGCGCTGCAGATCATCGGTCGTCTGAAGCAGCGCGTACACCTGGCGGATGGGCTTGATGAGCGCAGCATGCTCAGCGAAGAGGCGATGGAGCGCGGTTTAAACTGCCTGTCGCTTTTTGCCGAACGCCTGCAGGGCTTCTCGCCCTCCAGCGTTTGCATCGTGGGCACCCACACGCTGCGCCAGGCGCTGAACGCGCCGGAGTTCCTCAAGCGGGCCGAAAAAGTGATCCCCTACCCGATTGAGATCATCTCCGGTAACGAGGAGGCGCGTCTGATTTTCATGGGCGTTGAACATACCCAGCCGGAAAAAGGGCGCAAGCTGGTGATCGACATCGGCGGTGGTTCTACGGAGCTGGTGATCGGCGAAGACTTTGAGCCGCGCCTGGTGGAGAGCCGTCGCATGGGCTGCGTCAGCTTCGCGCAGATGTACTTCCCCGGCGGCACCATTACCCGTGAAAACTTCCAGCGGGCGAAAATGGCTGCGATCCAGAAGCTGGAGAATCTGGCCTGGCAGTACCGCATTCAGGGCTGGAACGTGGCGCTGGGCGCGTCGGGCACCATCAAGGCGGCGCATGAAGTGCTGCTGGCGATGGGTGAAAAAGACGGTTTTATCACGCCTGAACGCCTGACCCTGCTGACCGAAGAGGTGCTGAAGCATAAAAGTTTTGACGCCCTAAGCCTGCCGGGGCTTTCCGACGAGCGTAAGGCAGTCTTCGTGCCGGGCCTGGCTATTCTCTGCGGCGTATTTGACGCCCTGGCGATTAAAGAGCTGCGCCTTTCCGACGGCGCGCTGCGTGAGGGGGTGCTGTATGAGATGGAGGGCCGCTTCCGCCATCAGGACATTCGCAGCCGCACCGCGCAGAGCCTGGCCAACCAGTACAACATCGACCGCGAGCAGGCGAAGCGCGTGCTGGAAACCACGGTGCAGATGTACGAGCAGTGGCAGGAGCAGAACCCCAAGCTGGCGCACCCGCAGCTTGCCGCGCTGCTGAAATGGGCCGCGATGCTGCACGAGGTAGGGCTGAACATCAACCACAGCGGGATGCACCGCCATTCAGCGTATATTCTGCAAAACAGCGATCTGCCCGGCTTCAACCAGGAGCAGCAAACCATGATGGCGACCCTGGTGCGCTATCACCGTAAAGCCATCAAGCTCGACGATCTGCCGCGCTTCACGCTGTTTAAGAAAAAGCAGTTCCTGCCGCTTATTCAGCTGCTGCGCCTGGGCGTGCTGCTGAACAATCAGCGTCAGGCCACCACCACACCGCCAACGCTGAAGCTGAAAACCGACGATCACCACTGGACGCTGAGCTTCCCGCACGACTGGTTCAGCCAGAACGCGCTGGTCCTGCTGGACCTGGAAAAAGAGCAGCAGTACTGGGAAGCGGTCACCGGCTGGATGCTCAAAATCGAGGAAGATAGCGCCGACGTCGCCGCGTAACGGCTCAGGCGTCCGCCGTGGACGCCTCTGCTTCCAGCAGTGACTCAAGCGGTGCCGGTCTGCCAATCAGATAGCCCTGCACATAATCAATGCCTAGCGCGTGCACCGCGCTACGTATCTCTTCGGTCTCGACATATTCCGCCACCACCAGCATCTTCTTCATGCGCGCCAGATGACAGATAGAGGCCACAATCTGGTAATCCAGACTGTTGTTGACGATATTGCGGATGAAATCGCCGTCGATTTTGAGAATGTCCGCATCCACGCTTTTCAGCCGCGCATAGCTCGCATAGCCGGTACCAAAATCATCGATCGCAATGCGTACCCCCATTTTCTGCAGCTGCCGCAGGATGTGGAGCCCCTGCTCCGCGTTGCAGAAGGTGCTGCACTCCGTCACTTCAAAGATCAGCTGCCACGGCTCAATGGCATATTTCGCCAGCAGGCGACTCACCTCAAGCGGGAACTGCACCCGACACACCGTTGAAGGGGCCAGATTAATGGCAAAGCGCTGGCCGGGCAGCCGTTCGCGATGCGCGGCGAGGAAGCGCAGCGTATGCTCCAGCACCCACAAATCCACCCGCGAAGAGAGGCCAAACTCCTGGGCTATCGGCAGGAATTGCTCAGGGGAGATCAACAGCCCGTTTGCATCAGTCATCCGCAGCAAGACCTCATGATAGCTATCGCCACGCAGGCCGCGTACGGGCTGAACGAGCAGCGTGAATGCGTTGTTATCCAGCGCACGCTGCAGGCGACTCATCACCGCGACTTTATCCTTCAGGCTGCGCTGCAGATGGACGGCGCCGCGCTGCTGAAGATTTTCCGGGTGGTTAGAGGAGAGCGACAGATCGGCCACCACCCCCAGCTCACCCAGCACCAGATAGAGGTGGTTAACCGGCGAACGCACATAGCAGTAGCTCACCCCCACCTGCGGCTGCAGCGGCATGCCGTCCCAGACAAAGCGGAACTGCTTGATGTGCTCGTCCAGGGTTTCAATCCGCTGCTGGTGCGATTCGGCATTTAGGCGAACCGCCATGTCACAGCCCGTCAGGTGATAGACCTGCTCATTGGGCTGGAGCGTGCCGTTAATCCATTGCGCCAGCTGCTGTTTGTACTGAATGCGCAGTAACACGCCATAGTTACGGCCCAGAATTTCAAGCTCAGGAACGCGGAGTAAACAGAGCGCCGACCACGGGTTTTTCGCCAGATCGCGCGAGAGCGCCCGCAGATTTGGCATATGCAGAACCGGGTCGAGCAGCGCCAGCCTGCGGGAGCGTTTGTTCACCGCCCGCTGCCGGGTCGCCAGCATCGACATGTAAATCACCACAAACGAGAAGACCAGATAGCTGGAAGAGGTGATTGCCAGCTGAATGTCGTACCCCTGGTTCACGGGGATATAGCGGTAAAAATAGTGAATAGACACCAGCAGTATCGGGATCCAGATAAGCGAAATCAGCTTATAGCCAAA
The DNA here is from genome assembly GCF_014895705.1 of Enterobacter cloacae complex sp. P27C. Taxonomy (NCBI): domain Bacteria; kingdom Pseudomonadati; phylum Pseudomonadota; class Gammaproteobacteria; order Enterobacterales; family Enterobacteriaceae; genus Enterobacter; species Enterobacter cloacae complex sp. P27C. Next base: position 110,734 of record NZ_JADBQB010000003.1, on the reverse strand, counting down.
GCGCATCGCCCCCCAGAGCATCACCGGCATCAGCAGCGACAGGGTGTAGTTAGTGGTGAAAATCGAACTGTTTTCATTCATCGGCAGCAGCAGGAGCGAAAGCAGCCCGGCAAGCGCAATGGCCCAAATCAGAAACTCAGCGCGCGTCACCTTTTTGTCTATCTGGGTACGGATCTGCGAGATGAGGCTTTTGAGATAGCGCGGATGACGAATCAGGCGGATCAGCAGATAACTTAACGGCACGCCCGTCAGACCGCTGACCAGCAAGGCCTGATAGTTGATCAGCGTGCGAATGTTGAGGGGGTTAAGCCCTGCCAGGCTCTGGCGACTCTCATACACGCCCAGATACACCGCAAACTGGAACAACAGCAGAAACAGCGTCGCGGGGCAGAAGGCCTGCCAGAAGATGCGCTGCGCCATTAGCCGTACGTCGCCGTACGCCGTCATATTGCGTCTGGGCGCAAACACCCGGTAGCCGCCCCAGCTAAGCACTATAGGGACAATAAAATGGAGCACGCCGGCGACGGTTTCAAACATCCCGACCGACGGGTAATAGCGGATAAACAGCGACAACACGATCCCGGGAAGGGCTTCCAGACCAAAAAACATCATCAGCGAAAGCAAAAACGAGAGCGGTAAATAATAAAGTGCCGCTATCCCGTCGCCCAGGTGCGTGAACGTATTCGCCACGCTCAGTACGGGAAGTAAAACCACCGGTAAAATAAGCGGCAATACCCACCAGCGGTGTTGATTCTTTTTCAGGAAAGCAAAAATGTTCATAGATGCCCGGTTAAACCCCTTTTTCTCCAGAAGGAAAATAATGACAGGCATCCAACCTGACCTGGCGCCGCCCGGCGACGTGCGGGGCGAACGGTATGGAGGAGGGATTTTAAATATCAGGGCCGGGAATCCGTTGACATAAATCAAACTATTTTACGCAAATAAGCTTTGCACAGCGTTTTTTTGAAATAATTTTCTTCATATTATCAATATGGTAAATGCAAATATTAATTTCAATAACAATAATTAATGTAAACGTTGACGGTTATTTACACATGACGGAATTGACCCTCTCTTTCCGCTGTGCCTTAATATCCCCGTCGCCCAGAAGGGCATGCCCAGGAAAAAGAAGAGTGAGTCAGGCCACGCGTATGCGCAAACGACACCGTTTTAACACCCGGATGACCCGCATTATACTGCTCATCAGCTTTCTGTTTTTCTTTGGCCGCTTCGTTTACTCTTCCATCGGCGCCTGGTATCACCATCAGGACAAAATCCAGTCGCAGCAGTCCAGCCTGAACGTCGACGCCGCTGACCGCTAGCCCTGCGGAGGGTTTTGTACCAGCCGAATAATCCCCGCGATCCCTTTGCTGAGGATCTTGTCCTGCCGCATCACGATGGCGAGCTGGCGCTGCAGCACGGGCGTGAGCGACATGACGCAGAGCCCTTCACGGTCAGCATCATGCTCAACCGCCATTCGCGGAACGATACTGTAGCCGAGCCCCACCCGAACCATGCGCTTAATCGCCTCAATGCTGCCAAGCTGCATCACCGGCGCGATCGCTAACCCATTGGCCGCAAACCAGCCATCAATGAGGGCCCGGGTACCGCTGCCAGACTCAAAGGCGATCAGCGGCTGGGCATGGAGCGCCTCCGGGGTTAACTCCCTGAAAGCATCCTGCTGTTCCCGCGACGCGATAAAAACAAACTCCTCGTCCATCACCGGCATAACGTCCAGCGCTCTGCCGCTGACCGGCAGCGTCACCAGCCCCATATCGAGACGGTTCTCTTCGATGGCCCTGACGATGTCGAGGGTGTTGCCCGTTGTTACGCCCACCCGCAGGAGCGGATAGTCGCGGCGCAGCTGCTCCAGCAGGGGCGGCAGAAGATGGATACAGGCCGTCGCCCCCGTACCAAGAGTAATGGTCCCGCTGACATCGTGGCTGAACGCGCTCACGGACCGCAGGGTTTCGTCCACAACCTGCTGAATGCGCTCTCCGTGCACCAGCAGTGACTCTCCGGCAGCCGTGGCCTTAATGCCCCGCCCGGTACGCTCCACCAGCCGCGTTTGCAGAAACTGCTCCAGCTGACGTATTTGCAGACTAACGGCGGGTTGGGAAATGCCCAGCAGATCCGCCGCCGCCGAAAAGCTGCCGCGCTGGATCACCAGACGGAACGTCGCGAGATAGCCAAGGTTAAGCGTCGTCATTCAAAGTTTCTCTTATACAGCGCATAAGGTTGCAGGCCTGCCAGCACAATACCGCGCTCGCTATGCTCAGGACAACTGCATAACGGAATGAAAAACAATGGAAACACCTGCCCTGCCTCGTAGCCTTGCCCTTACTGCCGGATGTAATCAGCTTATCAACTGGGGGATCTCGTTTTATCTGCCCGGCACCTTTGCGCGGGCAATTTCAGCCGACCGGGGATGGTCAGCGCCGCAGATTTACCTCGGCCTGACGCTGGCGATGCTGGTGATGTCGGCGGTATCACCTTTTGTCGCCCGCCTGCTGGCACGCTTTGGCGGGCAGAAAGTGGTGATGGTCGGAACGCTGCTGATCGCCGCAAGCTGCGCCGGTATGGCGTATACCCGGACGCTGTCTGGCTGGTACGGCGCCTGGCTACTGTGCGGCATCGGGATGCGTCTGTCGCTGTATGATGCGCTGTTCGCCGCGCTGGTCAACCTCTACGGGCAGCAGGCGCGAAGAACGATCTCACGCGTCACGCTGGCGGGCGGGCTGGCGTCTGCCGTCTTCTGGCCGCTGGGCGATTGCCTGCTGCACATCATGAGCTGGCAGGACGCGTTACGCATTTATGCCCTGCTTGGCCTGCTGAGCGCAGCGCTGATCCGCACGCTTCCCCGGCAGCGGCTGATGGAAAACACAAAGGCCATCGCGCCGCCCCTGCGCAACGAGCGGCGTAACGCCTGGCTTTATGCGGCCTTCATCGCCCTTATCACCTTTGTCTCTAACGGCACCTCCACCCATCTGCCGGAGTTTATTGCCCACTTTGGCCTGCCGGTCGCCATCGGCATGCTGTGGGGGATCGGCCAGACGGGCGCGCGCTCGCTGGAGGTGCTGGCAGGCGGCCGCTTAACCCCCTTCAAACTCACGCTCTTCACCGCCCTCGCCATGCCGCTCTGCTTTATTCTGGGGATGAGCAGCCCCCTCTTTGCGTGGTGTGCGGCCGGGTTTGTGCTGGGCTACGGCGCCATCAACGGGCTGGTCACCATAGTAAAAGCCACGCTGCCACTGGAGCTGTTTTGCACGGAAAGCTATGCCCGCCGCACGGGTATGCTGCTTATCCCGGGCCAGCTGATGGCCGCAGCCGCACCGTTTGCCTATGCGTGGCTGAACAAAACGCTGGGGATCGCGGGTGCAATGGGAGTGTCGACGGGGTTAACGCTGGTGATTGCCGGGCTGGCGATAGCGATCGTGCGCCATCCCGGTAGGCAAACTGTATCGCACTGTATCCCGCGCGACGCGCTGACAAACGGGTACAAAACGCCCCCTCCGGCAAATATCTCCGATACATAAAAATGGTTTTCTTTCCCTGTCGTCATTCAGAACTGATGAGGAGAGAACCATGATTCGTCGTTACGCAATTTTACCCCTGCTCGTCCTGGCCTCTGTAACACATGCCCAGGCCACGCCGCTGGACAACCTGAGCGCCGCGGACGTTAACGGCCCCGCCGCCGTTGCCCCGCTGGCGCAGCCGCAACCGCCTGCAAAACTGATCGTCGATCCGCCGCTTGCCGGGCCGCTGAGCAAAGGCGCGGTGTTTATTCAGTACCGGGCCGAAAACCTGCGCATCGAGCCGGTATTCGGCCCCGAGGCACTCAAGGTGACCCCGCGCATCGGGCACATTCACGTGGTGGTGGACGGTGCGCCGTGGCACTGGGCTGACGCCAGCGGCGAGCCGGTGATCCTGGTGGGGCTGCCCGCCGGCAAGCACAAGGTAACGATCATCCTGGCTGACCCGACGCACAAGCCGCTCGACCACAAAACCATTGAATTCACCGTCCCGCCCCACGCGGCGATCCACCATTTTTAAGGAGTCTGAACATGAAAGCACTGTCTGTACTGACGGCGGGCCTGCTGGCGCTTTCTGCCAGCGCCTTCGCGGAAAATAAAACCAGCGTCGTGCTGGTGCACGGTGCGTTTGCCGACGGCAGCAGCTGGAATAAGGTGATAACCCTTCTGCAGAAACAGCACGCAGAGGTCATTGCCGTCCAGCTCCCGCTTACCTCGCTTAATGATGATGTTGCCGCCACAAAACGGGCCATCGCCCGGGCGCATGGCGACGTGGTGCTGGTAGGCCACTCCTGGGGCGGAACCGTCATTAGCGAGGCGGGCAACGATGCACGGGTAAAATCGCTGGTCTATGTGGCGGCGTTCGCGCCGGATTCCGGCCAGTCGACGGCGGATCTGGCAGGTAGCTTCCCTCCGCCGCCGGGTAGCGCGGGCATCGCTAAAACGGCGGACGGCTATTTATACCTGCCGACGGAAGTCGTCAGGAAGGACTTCGCGCCTGACGTGAAGCCGGGTGAACAAAACGCTATCGCGGCCACGCAGGGGCCGATCAAAGCCGATGCGTTTGGTGAAAAGGTGACTCACGCGGCGTGGCATGATAAACCGAGCTGGTTTGTGGTCAGCAAGCATGACCGGATGATCAACCCCGACCTGGAACGTGCGATGGCGAAGGCGATACATGCGAAAACCACCGAGGTGGCCGCGAGCCACGTGTCGATGGTGAGTCAGCCGGAAGCCATCGCCCGGACGATTGAGCAGGCGAGGCGGACGCACTGAGGACAATTCGCCCGGCGGCGCTACGCTTGCACGAACCTACGATTTCGTAGGCCGGGTAAGCGCAGCGCCACCCGACAAGAAAGGCCGTCTCAGCCCCCCCTCTCTGCGGGATAATCGCGATTAATCCACGCGTGGTCCTCTTCCCAGGTGAACATCCATTTGCGCACCGGACCGGCCATCACGTTGAGGTAGTAGCTGTCATACCCCGCCATCGTCGCCACCGGGTGATACCCCTTCGGCACCATCACCACGTCACGGTTGTAGACCGCCATACACTCATCCAGTGTTCTGTCGTCGGTGTAGACGCGCTGCATGCAGAACCCCTGCTCCGGGTTGAGGCGATGATAGTAGGTCTCCTCCAGGTAGGTCTCCTGCGGCGGGTTATCCGTGTCATGCTTGTGGCTCGGGTACGAGCTGGTACAGCCCTCGTTAGTCCAGACCTCCACCACCAGCAGGCTGTCGGCGGGCTTGTCTTCCGGCAGAATGTTGTGCACGTAGCGCTGGTTGTGCCCCTTGCCGCGCGCTTCAGCGTCGATATCCTGCGGGGCAATCAGCCGCGTCGGGTACGAGCCCTTGCCCGGCGCGGCGCAGACCGCCAGCTCCAGCGCCGTCAGCGCCTTCACCTGCACCGTCTCCTGCGGGGTGACGTATACCGCCCACGGTTTGATGCGCTCGAAGGGGCTCATCCGCTCGCCGATATCGTTAAACTGCGCGGAAGGCGTGGTGATAGAGGCGCGCCCGGCGACCAGCACCAGGCAGCGCTCTTCCCTGACGGCGGGCAGCGTCAGCGTCTGCCCCTCCTGCAGCTCATACGCCTCAAACCCGACGTACCCCCACCCTGCGCCTTCCGGGGTGACGGACTGAGTGCGCCCCTCCGCGTTCGGCTGCTGCCAGCGTGATAACAGACGTGACATGTCACCTCCTCAAATAAGCCCGGCGTCGCGCGCCAGGCGGCTCAGGTTGTTATACCCCAGACGAGCGTAGGTCAGCGGATGGGCAATCGCCGGATCCTGCTCGGCCTCCACCACCAGCCAGCCACGATAGTCCTGCGCCTTCAGCAGACTCATGATCGGCGGGTAATCGACGCAGCCGTCGCCCGGCACGGTAAACACGCCGCTCAGCACCGCATCGAGGAAGCTGGTTTTGCGGTTTTTCACGTCCGCCAGCACGTCGGCGCGCACGTCTTTGCAGTGAACGTGGTTGATGCGCGACGCCCAGCGCTGCGCCACCGACAGCGGATCGGCCCCGGCAAAGGTCAGGTGACCGGTGTCCAGCAGCAGTCCCACCGCCTCTCCGGTGTGGGTCATCAGGTTGTCCACGTCGTCGGCGGACTCAATCACCGTACCCATGTGATGATGGTAAGCAATCTGGACTCCCTGTTGCTGCGTGTAGCGGGCAAATTCGGTGAGCTTCTCGCCGTACTCCTTCCAGCGCGCCTGAGGGAAGCGCGGACGCAGATGCACCGGGGTCTGCTGCTCGCCGTGAATGCAGCCGCTCACTTCCGCAAAGACCAGCACCTTCGCCCCCAGCTCGCGCAGCAGCGTCAGGTGCGGCTGCACGGCGGCGATCTCCTCCTCCACGCTGCGCTCCAGCAGGCGGCCGGAGTACCAGCCGGAGACCAGCTGCAGGTCGTGGCGTTGCAAAATCGGGCCAAGCAGGCGCGCTTCGCGCGGAAATTTGTTGCCCAGCTCGAAGCCGGCAAAACCGGCCTCTTTCCCTTCGCTCAGGCAGGTCTCCAGCGAGGTTTCCGCGCCGAGGGAAGGCAGATCGTCGTTCGTCCACGTCAGCGGGTTAATGCCTAATTGCACACTCATTGTTATCTCCATTATGCGTGTCCGCGCTCGCGCCACCAGGCGATAAGCTGCAGATAGTTGTCCCGGATGCGCGCCACCAGCTGCGCATCGTTAATATCGTGCTTCAGCCACGCGCGGGAGGCGTCGCCAAACAGCGTGCGCCCCACGGCGAAGCCTTTAACCAGCGGCTGCCCCGCTGCGGCCTTGAAGCCCGCGCGCAGCTGTTCCGCCGGAGCGTCCAGACCGAGGATCACTACCCCGCGGCAGTGCGGGTCCCGGCGTTCGATAATCTCGCCGAGCGCCGTCCAGCCGTCGGTGGAAAGCGGCGGCAGCTTCCACCAGTCCGGGTAAATGCCCAGGTTGTAGAAGCGGGAAATGGCGCGCAGGTAGAGCTCGTCGCTGCGCGGCATGCTGGCGGGCAGGATCACCTCCAGCAGCAGCTCGTGCCCGGACCGGCAGCAGGCGTGGTACACCTCAGCGATTTTCTGCTCCTGCTCCAGGCGCAGGCCGTGGGCGTCTTCCGGGTGGAAGAAGACCAGGCACTTCACCACGTGCTCCTGCGGCCAGCTGATAAGCTGGGTGCCGATATTGCCGTGCTCCATCTCCAGCGGGCGGGAGCCCGGCAGCTCAATGGGGCGACCAATCCACCACCCTTCCCCGGTGATCGCGTTCAGCGCGTCCTGACCAAAGGTGCCGTCGCACAGCAGGCCGGCTTTGCCCTCAAGCCCGGCGCGGCTCGCCGCCTCGCGGCTGGCCTGCAGGATCAGCTGCTTCAGCGCCGGAATGCGCTTAAGCGACGCACCGCACTGCATCGCCATATCCTCAAGCTGGCTGCGGTGATCGAAGGCCATCACGCACAGCTCCGGCCACTCGCGGCGGCGCGTCGTGACCCGGTGCAGATGATTAAGACGCGGGTCAAGATCCGGGCGCGGCACAACCGCAGCGCGGGAGAGATAGTCATCCAGCTCGATTTTGCTCGGCATCGCCGGGGCGCAGCCGTGGCGCGAGACCACCAGCGCGCCGCAGGCATTGGCGTAGCGGCACGCCTGCTCCCAGCCCTCGTCGTTCAGATAGCCGCGCAGCAGGCCGGACATAAACGCGTCCCCCGCCCCGAGAACGTTCAGCACCTCCACGCGCACGCCGGTCACCGTCAGGCCGTCGTCCAGCCGGGACGGAATGGCGTCGGTATAGACCGAGCAGCCCAGCGCGCCGCGCTTGCAGACCAGCGTTGCTTCACTGACGGCGCGCACCTGCCCCAGCGCCTGCAGGGTATCCGTGCTGCCGCCCGCAATGTGGAACTCCTCTTCGGTGCCGACAATGACGTCGAAGAGGTGCAATACCTCCTGCAGCTCGCGGGTGACCTGGTCGGCGGCGATAAAGCGCGTTTCGCCGTCGCCTAAGGAGGTGAGCCCCCACAGCACCGGACGGTAGTCGATGTCCAGCACCGTGCGCACGCCGTGACGGCGGGCATAGCCCAGCGCCGTCAGCACCGCCTCGCGGGTCTGCGGATGAGAAAGGTGGGTCCCGGTGATGGCAAGACAACGTGCGGAGGCAATGTAGCTTTCATCCACATCGCTGGCGGTAATCGCCATATCCGCGCAGTTATCGCGATAAAAAATCAGAGGAAAGGTGTCCCGGTCTTTAATGCCGAGTAGCACCAGCGCCGTGAGGCGCTCTTTATCGGTAATCAGATGGCTGGTATCGCAGCCTACCTGGTTGAGCTCTTCGCGCAGGAAGCGGCCCATATGTTCATCGCCGACGCGCGCCAGCATCGACGAGCGCAGGCCCTGGCGCGCGGTGCCGTACGCCACGTTGCCGGAGGATCCGCCAAGGTATTTGGCGAAGCTCGACACGTCCTCCAGGCGGGCACCAATCTGCTGACTATAGAGGTCTACCGCCACGCGGCCCATGCATATCACATCAAACTGCTTTTCCACGTTGATACCTCATCAGACAATGTCGTTCACGTTCAGCCAGCGGCCTTCCCGGTGCGAGAGCGCAATCGCGTCCAGCACGCGCGACACCTTCCAGCCCTCTTCGAAGTCCGGCCACATCGGCGCGTCGGCGGCAATCCCGTCCACCAGGTCGCGTACTTCCACCGTTTTTTGATCGTTAAAGCCAATTCCGTGGCCTGCGCCCATGCAGAACGCGGCGTAGTCCGGGTGCGCCGGGCCGACGAGCAGCGTGCGGAACCCCTGACGGTTCACCGGATCGTCATGCAGATAGAGCTTTAGCTCCGCCATGCGCTCCTGGGTGAAGCTGATGGCGCCCTTCGTCCCGGTGATCACGTACGAGAGCCCCATCTTGCGGCCGCAGGCGACGCGGGAGGTTTCAATGACACCCTGCGCCCCGCCCGCGAAGCGCACCATCGCGTGGGCCTGATCCTCGTTTTCCACCGCAATCATCTCTGACGATCCGGCCTTCGCCGGGCGCGCCGGGACCACGATCTTCAGATCGCCGCAGACCTGCTCGATATCGCCCACCAGGTACTGAGCCATATTGACGATATGCGCCGCGAGGTCGCCCAGCGCGCCCAGCCCGGCGGTCTCTTTAAAGCAGTGCCAGTGGATGGCCGACAGCGGGTCGGCCATGTAGTCTTCGTTGTGGGTGCCGTAGAAGTGGATCACATCGCCAATCTCGCCGCGGGCGATAATCTCCTTCGCCAGCTGCGCCGTCGGGTTCTTCATGTAGTTGAACCCCACCAGCGTTTTCACCCCGGCCCGCTTCGCGGCGTCGACCATCTCGCGCGCATCGTGGGCGTTGAGCGCCAGAGGCTTCTCCGAGTAGACGTGCTTGCCGTGGCGGATCGCCTCCAGCGCCATCTCTTTATGCAGGTGGTTAGGTGAGCAAATATCCACCACGTCAATGGCCGGGTCGGCCACCAGCGCCCGCCAGTCTCCCGTTGAACGGTTAAAGCCAAACGCCCGGGCGCGCTCTGCCGCCAGCTCCGGCGTGACTTCCGCCACCATCTCGCGCACCAGCCTGCCGCGCAGGTTGAACACCGTCGGGGCCTGGGCATAGGCGATAGCGTGCGCCTTGCCGATATACCCGGTGCCAATCAATCCAATACGAACCTCTTTCATCACGATCCTCACAGTGCGCCGCGACGGCTCTTGGCGTAGGTATCAAACGCCACCGCCAGAACGATAATTAACCCGGTGATAATCTGCTGGTAGTAGGCCGAGACGTTCATCAGCACCAGGCCGTTAATCAGAATGCCCATAATGATGGAGCCGATAATGGTGCCGCCGATGCGCCCGTAGCCGCCCATCAGCGAGGTGCCGCCAATCACCACCGAGGCGATGACGCGCAGCTCAAAGGAGATGCCGGCCACCGCCTCGGCGCTCCCCAGACGCGCGCTCAGGATGAAGCCCGCCAGCCCGGCCAGACAGCCAATCAGCACGTAGACGCTGACGAGCACGCGCTTGACGTTCACCCCCGCCAGGCGCGCCGCCTCCGGGTTGCCGCCGATGGCGTAGACGAAGCGGCCCCAGCGGGTTTTATGCAGCGCCAGATAGCCGCCGACGGCGACGATGGCGAAGATCCAGATCGGAATGGAGATGCCGAGCAGCTCCCCGCGCCCCCACCAACGGTAGCCAGGGTCAAAACCGGCAATCGGCGCGCCGTCGTTGATCACCAGCGTCAGGCCGCGCCAGATGGTCATCCCGCCGAGGGTGACGATAAATGGCGGCAGACGCAGGCGGGTGACACCCAGGCCGTGCAGGAAGCCAATCGCCGTGCCCATCGCCAGACAAATCCCCAGCCCGATCAGCCAGCTCATGCCGCCCCAGGCGTTCGGGTCGACGGTGGTGAAGTTGTCGCCCTTAATGACGTACGCCGCGGTCATGGCGCACACCGCCAGAATGGAGCCCACGGAGAGGTCGATCCCGGCGGTCAGAATGACGAAGGTCATCCCCACGGCCATGATCCCGTAGATGGAGACTTCGGTCAGAATGTTGAAAATATTGCGTTCAGAGAAAAAGTTGCTGTTCTGCGACTGGAAGAAGATCAGCAGCAGGATCATGAAAATCAGCACCCCGAAGCGCTCGAAGAAGGCGATGGGATCGATGCGTCCGGCGCGTTTGACCGGGGCCTGCGTTTTAGAAATCATCTGCGTCATGAGAAACTCCGTTATGCCGCGTTCAGGGCGTTGTGGTTGATGGCCATCATCGTCATCAGCCGTTCTTCGTTAGCGTCGTCACCGTGGATCTCGCCGGTCACCCGGCCTTCGCTGAGGGTGATGATCCGGTCAGACACCGCCATCACTTCAGGCAGATCGGAGGAGATCACGATCACCGCCACGCCCTTTTTCGCCATGTCAAACAGCACCTGGTGCACTTCCGATTTGGTCCCCACGTCGATGCCGCGCGTCGGCTCATCGACGATCAGCACCCGCGGGTTGAGCGCCATGCAGCGCGCGAGGATCACCTTCTGCTGGTTACCGCCGGAGAGCTTGCGCACCTCCTGCGCGCTGTTGACCATTTTGATCTGCAGGGCCTGGCGATAGGACTCAATCAGATCGTCCTCTTTGCGGGTGTTCACGAACCAGCGCCACTGCAGCAGCGAGGAGAGACACGAGAGCGACAGGTTGTCGCGAATCGACAGCCCGAGCACCGCCCCCTCTTTTTTACGGTCTTCGGGCACCAGCGCCACGCCCTGGTCGAGGGCATACAGCGGGTCGCGCGGCTGGTACGGCACGCCGTCCAGCTCAAAGCTCCCGGAGGTAAAGGCGTCTGCGCCAAACAGGCAGCGGGCCACCTCGGTGCGTCCCGCGCCCACCAGCCCGGCAATGCCCAGAACTTCCCCGGCGTGGACGTGGAAGCTGATGTCGTGCAGGGCGATGCCGTGCGGATCCAACGGCGGCTTTTCGCGGCTCAGCCCCTTCACCGTCAGGCGGACAGGTTTGTCTTGATGATGGGTTTCGCTGGCGGGGCGACGGTTAAAGGCCACGTCGCGCCCGACCATCAGGCGGATCAGCTGTTCGACGTTGGTCTCCGCCACCGCGCCGGTGCCGGTGAAGCGGCCGTCCTGAAATACGGTGAAGCGATCGCAGAGCTGGAAAACTTCGTGCAGGCGGTGGGTAACGTAAATAATGCTCACGCCGCGGTTTTTAAGCTCCCGCACCACGCGGTGCAGGCTTTCCACCTCGCTGTCGCTCAGCGCGGCGGAAGGTTCGTCCATGATGATCAGGCGAGCGTTGAGGGTCAGCGCCCGGGCGATCTCCACCATCTGCTGCTGGGCGACGCTCAGACGAGCGACAGGCGTGGTCGGCGCAACGTTTAGCTGCAGGTAATCGAGAATGACCTGCGCCTCCTGATTTACCGCCCTTTCGTCGACGATCAGATTACGTTTACGCGGCTCGCGCCCGAGAAACATGTTTTCCGCGACGGTCATGTTGGGCAGCAGGTTGAATTCCTGATAGATGGTGATAATGCCCTTGTTCTGCCGTTCCACCGGAGAGTCGTCCACCGGCAGCATTTCGCCGTTGAACCAGATATCCCCGCGGGTTTGCGGCTGCGCGCCCGCAAGCGCCTTCAGCAGCGTGGATTTTCCCGCTCCGTTTTCCCCCAGCAGGGCGTGGATCTCCCCCGCGCCGACGGTCAGCTGGGCGCTGCTTAGCGCCCAGACGCCGGAAAAGCTTTTTGCCAGGTCGGTCACTTTCAGTAAGGGTTGCGACATCGGTCTGCTCCTCCTCATGTTGAGCCGCCAGAGGCGGCTCGGGACATATCAGTTACCGGCCTCACCGATACGCTCAGCCTGCTGCAGGTTCTCTTTGGTGATAAGCGTTGGCGGGTAGTCGGCCCCGGTGATGGCTTTCTTCTCGCGCACGTTGGCCACCAGCTGGCTCATCGCCGTCTGCACCGCAAAGCCCGGACGCTGATCGGCGGTTACCGCCAGCCAGCCGTCGCGCACGCGGGCCAGCGCTTCCGGTACCGCATCAAAGCCGGTCACGAGGATTTCACCCGGCTTCACGCCCTGGCTCTGCAGGGCTTCAATCGCGCCCAGCGCCATATCGTCGTTGGCGGAGAGGATCACCTGCGGGCGTTTCGGTAGCGAAGGCAGAACGCTTTCGACGATGCGCATCCCTTCAGAACGCATCCAGTTGCCGGTCTGATCGGCGACGATCTTGTATTTATCCCCGCCCGCCTTCAGGCTGTCGCGGATCCCTTTGGTGCGTTCGATGTTGGAGGAGGAGCCCGGCTGGCCGGTGAGCAGGATGATCTCTGCCCCGTCGGGGAATTTGGTTTTGACGAAGTCGCCAATCGCCTGGCCGCCTTTGTAGTTGTTGGCGCCAAAGTGGGGCACTTTCTTCTGGCTGTCGACGGAGCGGTCTAGGGTGACCACCGGCAGCTTCGCATCCTGAATTTCATCCACCGCGCTGGAGACCGCGTTCACGTCGTTCGGGGAGACGATAAAGCCCTGCGCCCCGCGGGTGATGGCGTTTTCCAGGTCAGCCACCTGCTTCGGTGAACTGCCCTGCCCGTCCAGTACCTGAAGCTTCACGCCCATCTCTTTCGCGGCTTTCACCGCCGTACGCTGCATGTGAACCTCAAACGGCATGGCCAGGTTTGGCGTACTGAAAACAATCTGCTCGTTTTCGGCGAGGGCGGCCCCGGACGTCATTGCGATGAGGGCGGCTAAGATCAGTTTTTTCATTATTATGTCTCTCTGTGTAGGGTTGTTGTGTTTAGAGGACGATCTCGCGCTGGCTACGCAGCGACTCCAGCGCTTTATCCGCGAGGTACAGCGCACGTTCACCATCATCGCCGCTGCAGTCAGGCACCGCTTCGCCGCGCAGGACCGCAACAAAGTGTTCCCATTCCGCGGCGTAAGCGGATTTGTAGCGCTGCAGGAAGAAGTGTTCCGGCAGCGCGCTGGTGCAGCCCTGTTTGCCGTAGTGCTGCACCTGGTTTTCCAGAATATTGCCGGCGCACAGCAGCCCTTCGGAGCCGTGCAGCTCCAGGCGCTGGTCGTAGCCGTAAGAGGAGCGGCGGCTGTTGACGATGGTCGCCATCGCGCCGGAGGCATATTTCAGAACGATAAACGCGGTATCGATATCCCCCGCCTCGCCAATCGCCGGATCCACCAGGTTACTGCCCTGGGCATACACCGACACCGGCTCTTCGCCCATGATGAAACGGGCCATGTCGAAGTCGTGAATGGTCATATCGCGGAACATGCCGCCGGAGACGCGCACGTACTCGGTGGGCGGCGGAGACGGGTCGCGGGAGATGATCAGCAACGATTCCGGCTTGCCGATGCGCCCGGCCTGGGCATCGGTTTTCACGCGGCGGAACTGTGGGTCAAAGCGGCGGTTAAAGCCGATGAACAGCGGCACGTCGTACTCTTTAACCACTTTCAGGCAGTCGCGCACGCGGGCGAGGTCGAGGTGTACCGGCTTTTCGCAGAAGATAGCCTTGCCGTGGCGGGCGGCCATTTCAATCAGATCCGCGTGGGTGTCGGTGGCGGAGGCGATCAGCACGGCGTGAACGTTAGGGTCGGTCATCGCCTCATTCACGCTCTGCTGGCGGACCTGATACTGTGCGGCGAGACGGGTGGCAAATTCCTGATTCGGGTCAACCACGGACCAGAGCGTGGTCGCGCCGTGGCTGGCGATGTTAGCTGCATGTACCTGGCCAATTCGGCCAGCGCCCAGTAAAGCAATGTTAAACATAACGGCTCCCGGTGTTGGTGAATGCTGTGAACTAACGACCCTATAAATAAAACATTTATTTCATTTTTATAAATAGTGAAAATTATGTTTTTGAGTGCGGGTTAACACTTTTGAGATGTATGGGATAATTTTTGTTATCAATCTCACAACATGAAAGAAGGTACTGCTCACCCCTCACCCCGGCCCTCTCCCCAAAGGAGCGAGGGAGAAAAGCGTGCACTACCCCATCCCCTCTCCACTTTTGGGAGAGGGTTAGGGTGAGGGGAAAATGAAATGAAAATTTCGTTAAGACAGTAAAACTCAATACTGACGGGCTTTTTTCACCTGCGCCTGCGTTTGCTCCGCGGCCTCACGCACGGCAGACGACTCCGCCACCTGCGCGTCACCGGTTCGCCACCACGAGCCGTAGTCATGGGTCATGGTCTTCGGCAATACCTTGATGTCCAGCAGCGTCGGGCCCGGATGGGCGCGTGACGCCTCAAGCGCCGCCAGCAGGCTCTGCTCGTCGTTCACCCGCCACGCGTGGCAACCGTAGCTTTCCGCGTTTTGCGCAAAATCGACTTTCACCAGCGGCCCGTCAAGCCGCCCGGTTTCCGGGTTGCGATGGCGATTTTCCGTGCCGAAGCTGCCCATCCCGTGACCCATCTGCAGGTTGTTAATGCAGCCGAAGCTGGCGTTATCAAACAGCAGAACGGTGACCTTAATGCCCTCCTGTACGGCGGTTTGCAGCTCGGAGTGCAGCATCATGTAGGAGCCATCCCCCACCATGGCGTAAACCGGCTGCCCGGGGCGGGCGAGCTTCGCGCCGATGGCCGCCGCAATCTCGTAGCCCATGCAGGAGTAGCCGTACTCCAGGTGATAGCTGTCCGGCGTTTTGACCTGCCAGAGGCGCTGTAAATCTCCCGGCAGCGAACCGGCCGCGCCCAACACGATGGCGTTATCTTCCACATGCTGATTGATCAGCCCCAGCACCCGCGTCTGGGTCAGGCGGGTGTTGAGCGTCTCGCCGTATTCCGCCAGCTGCGCGTCCAAATGCCCCGCCACTTCGGGCGCGTCGTCCGGATGCCACTGGCGATCCCACAGGCGGCGGCACTCATCGCGCCACGCGGATTTCGCCTGGGCGATCGCCTCTCCCCAGCCGCTGCGGTAATCGCCGAGCTCGTGGGTTAAGGCCTGGAGCCCGGTTTGGGCATCGGCAATCAGCGCGGTGGCGTCCAGCTTCAGGGCGTCAAACTCGGCCACGTTCAGCAGCAGGAATTCGACGTCCGGGTGGGAAAAGAGCGCCTTGGAGCCGGTGGTAAAGTCGGTCAGGCGCGTGCCGACGCCAATCACTAAGTCAGCCTGTGGCGCGAGCTGGTTGGCGGCCATTCCGCCCGTCACTCCTACGCCGCCGAGGTTAAGTGGGTGGTCACTTACCAGCGCCCCCTTCCCGGCCTGCGTTTCGGCAAACGGCAGCTGCAGCGTCTCGACAAATTCGCGAAACGCCTCATGCGCGCCGGAGTAACGCACGCCGCCGCCGCACACCACCAGCGGACGGCGCTTGCGGGCGATCAGCGTCCGCGCCTGCGCCAGTCGCTGCGGATCGGGCGGACGGCGTTCGATGTGGTGCACCCGACGCGCGAAGAAGCTTAGCGGGTAGTCCCACGCTTCCCCTTGCACGTCCTGCGGCAGACAGAGGGTCACCGCTCCGGTATCTGCGGGGTCAGTAAGCGTTCGCATCGCGCTTAGCATGGCGCTCATGAGCTGCTCGGGGCGGTTGATGCGGTCCCAGTAGCGGGAAATTGGACGGAAGCAGTCGTTGGTGCTGATGCTGAGATCGTGATACTGCTCAATCTGCTGCAGCACCGGGTCCGGCTGGCGGCTGGCGTAGATATCGCTCGGCAGCAGTAAAAGCGGGATGCGGTTCGCCGTGGCGGTGGCCGCCGCCGTGACCATATTGGCGGCGCCCGGCCCGACCGAGGAGGTGACGGCAAAAATGCGCTGGCGGCGGTGCTGTTTGGCGAAGCCCGTCGCCATGTGGGCAATGCCCTGCTCGTTGCACCCCTGCATGATTTTCAGATGACCGGGATCCTGCTCCAGCGCCTGGCCAATACCCAGCACGTTGCCGTGCCCAAAGATCGTCGCCACGCCCTCCACGAAGGGCGTTTCGTTGCCGTCAAGGCTGACGTACTGTTGATTCAGGAACCGGACCAGCGCCTGGGCCATGGTCATACGTTCGGTTTGCATAATGCCTCCTGTCAGCCCAGCGTCGGCATGGAGAACGCAGCGCCTGTCTCCTGCTGCATTTCCGGCCAGCGCGCGGTGATGGTTTTCATTCGGGTGTAGAAACGCACGCCGTCGTTGCCGTGTACGTTGAGCGCGCCAAAGATGGAACGCTTCCAGCCACCGAAACTGTGGAATGCCATCGGCACCGGGATCGGCACGTTGACCCCCACCATGCCCGCCTGCACCTCTTCGCAGAAGCGGCGCGCGCAGCCGCCGTCACGGGTGAAGATCGCCGAGCCATTACCATATTCATGGCGGTTAATGAGGTCCACCGCGCTGGCGTAATCTGCTACCCGCACCACAGAAAGCACCGGGCCAAAAATCTCTTCTTTATAGATGGTCATCTCCGGTGTGACGTTATCAAACAGCGTCGGCCCGACGAAGTAGCCCTGCTCGTGGCCCTTCACGCTGAAGCCACGCCCGTCCACGCGCAGTTTCGCCCCCTGCGCTTCCCCGCTGTCGATATAGCCCAGCACCTTGCTGCGGTGCGCGGAGGAGATAAGCGGCCCCATTTCGTTTTCCGGTGTCTGGTCCAGCCCCGGTCCGACGCGCAGCGCTTCAATCTGTTTTTCCAGCCGGGTGCAGAGGTCATCGGCGGTTTTATCTCCCACCGCCAGCACCACCGAGAGCGCCATGCAGCGTTCCCCCGCCGCGCCGTAGGCCGCGCCCATGATGGCGTTGGTCGCCATCTCCATGTCGGCATCCGGCATTAAAATGCAGTGGTTTTTCGCGCCGCCCAGCGCCTGACAGCGCTTACCGTGGGCGGAGGCGGTCTGGTAAATGTATTCGGCAATCGGCGTGGAGCCGACAAAGCTCACCGCCTGCACGCGCGGGTCGGTCAGGAGCACGTCAACGGACTCTTTATCCCCCTGCACCACGTTGAAGACGCCGTCCGGCAAGCCTGCCTCTTTTAGCAGCTGCGCCAGCGCGAGCGCGAGAGAAGGGTCTTTTTCCGACGGCTTCAGCACGAAGGTATTCCCGGTCGCCAGCGCAATGGGAAACATCCACATCGGCACCATCGCCGGGAAGTTAAACGGCGTGATCCCGGCGCAGACGCCGAGCGGCTGCATCAGGGAGTGGCTGTCGACGCCGGTACCGACGTTCGCAGAGTGTTCACCCTTTTGCAGATGCGGGATACCGCAGGCAAATTCCACCACTTCCAGACCGCGGGTCAGTTCGCCCACCGCGTCGGAGAAGACCTTGCCGTGCTCTTCGCTGATGATGCGGGCCAGGCGCGTCATGTTCTCTTCCAGCAGCGCCTTGAAGCGGAACATCACGCGCGCGCGCTTAAGCGGAGCCTGGCGCGCCCACGCGGGAAACGCCTGCTGCGCGGCGGCAATCGCCTGCTCCGTTTCCTGCGCCGTACTCATCACCACCTGGCGGATCTGCTCGCCGGTGGCCGGGTTGAAGATCGCCTGAACGCGCTGGCCTGAACCGGTGACACATTCGCCGTGAATAAAATTCGCTACCGTCTCCATCCTTAACCTCTCGCTGTTGATACGTGACTGTTACCTGAACGCTGTGTACAGGACACTATATATGAAACAAATATTCCATTTTAAGTTGAAATAAAATAAATGATGATTATTGTGATCAAGGATGGATTTTTATGTTAACAGCCAGCAACACTGACGCTGCGTGCGCTATTAAGGGATTTCGGGCGAGGAAATGACTGAAGCTTCTGTTTCATTTTTGCTGCCAGATGGATGGCCGACATTTAAAAGACGCGGTTTTGCGTTTAGAATCATCAGACTGTATTTGGGGGATAACATGACGACAGCAACCAGCCTGAACGAACTGCAGCAGCAAATCCGCGATCGCTACGATAGCCTGAGCAAGAGGCTGCAGCAGGTCTCCCGCTACGTGCTGGATAACACCAACAGCGTGGCCTTTGATACGGTTGCCGTCATTGCCGAGCGCGCCGACGTGCCGCCTTCGACGCTGATCCGCTTTGCCAACGCCTTTGACTTCACCGGCTTCAACGAAATGAAACAGCTGTTTCGCATGAACCTGGTGGAGGAGACTGCCAGCTACAGTGATCGCGCGCGGCTGTTCCGCGAAATGGAGAGCGAGGCCGTGCCGGAAACGCCGCTCGATATTCTGCAGGAGTTCGCCCGCTCGAACGCGCAGGCGCTGCAGCAGCTGGCCGCCCGCGCCGAGCCGGAAATGCTGGAGCGCGCAGTACAGCTGCTGGCCGACGCCGACACTATCTATATCGCCGGACTGCGCCGCTCGTTTAGCGTCGCAGCCTACCTCACCTACGCCCTGAGCCACCTGGAGTGCCGCCCTATCCTGCTCGACGGCATGGGCGGGATGCTGCGCGAGCAGATCAGCCGCATTAAGGCGCGCGACATCGTGGTGTCGATCAGCTTCTCGCCGTACGCGGAAGAGACGGTGATGGTCAGCGAAACCGCCGCCAGCGTCGGCGCGCGGCAGATCGTGATTACGGACAGCCAGATAAGCCCCCTGGCGACGTTTAGCGATCTCTGCTTTGTGGTGAAGGAGGCGCAAGTGGATGCGTTCCGGTCTCAGTCGGCAACGCTGTGCCTGGTGCAGTCGCTGGTGGTGGCGCTGGCGTATCGGTTGGGTGGAGGGAAATAAGGCAATAAAAAACCCCCTGCGCAGGCAGAGGGTTTGGGTGTTAATTCAGAGGGAAATCATTCCCACTCAATCGTAGCCGGTGGCTTACCGCTGATGTCATATACGACTCGCGATATCCCATTGACTTCGTTGATTATTCTGTTAGACACGCGGCCTAAGAAGTCATACGGCAGGTGCGCCCAGTGCGCGGTCATGAAGTCGATGGTTTCCACCGCACGCAGGGAAACAACCCAGTCGTACTTACGGCCATCGCCCATTACGCCGACGGAGCGAACCGGCAGGAACACGGTGAACGCCTGGCTCACTTTGTTGTACAGGTCAGCTTTGTGCAGCTCTTCGATGAAGATTGCGTCCGCGCGACGCAGCAGGTCGCAGTACTCTTTCTTCACTTCGCCCAGCACGCGCACGCCCAGACCCGGACCCGGGAACGGGTGACGGTAGAGCATGTCGTACGGCAGACCCAGTTCCAGACCGATCTTGCGCACTTCGTCTTTGAACAGCTCGCGCAGCGGTTCAACCAGACCCATCTTCATCTCTTTCGGCAGGCCGCCCACGTTGTGGTGAGATTTGATGACGTGCGCTTTGCCGGTGGCGGAGGCCGCAGACTCGATCACGTCCGGGTAGATGGTGCCCTGCGCCAGCCACTTCACGTCTTCCAGCTTCAGCGCTTCTTCGTCGAACACTTCCACGAACACGCGGCCGATGATCTTACGTTTCGCTTCCGGATCGTTTTCGCCTTTCAGCGCGTCCAGGAAGCGCTGCTCGCCTTCCACGTGAACGATGTTCAGACCGAAGTGGTCGCCGAACATGTCCATGACCTGCTTCGCTTCGTTCAGACGCAGCAGACCGTTGTCCACGAAGACGCAGGTCAGGTTTTTGCCGATGGCACGGTGCAGCAGCATCGCGGTGACGGAGGAGTCCACGCCGCCGGAGAGGCCGAGGATCACTTTGTCATCGCCAACCTGCTGGCGGATACGCTCAACGGCGTCGTCGATGATTTTTGCCGGGGTCCACAGGGCTTCACACTGGCAGATGTCACGCACGAAGCGCTCCAGCATGCGCATACCCTGACGGGTGTGGGTCACTTCCGGGTGGAACTGCACGCCGTAGAAGCGTTTTTCTTCGTTCGCCATGATGGCGAACGGGCAGCTTTCGGTGCTGGCAACGGTCACGAAGTCGGACGGGATGGCGGTGACTTTGTCGCCGTGGCTCATCCACACGTCCAGCAGCGGCTTGCCGTCTGCGGTCAGGGAGTCTTCGATACCGCGCACCAGCGCGCTGTCGGTGACAACTTCAACCTGCGCGTAGCCGAACTCGCGCTCGTTAGAGCCTTCTACGTGGCCGCCCAGCTGCATCGCCATGGTCTGCATGCCGTAGCAGACGCCGAATACCGGTACGCCCGCTTCAAACACGTACTGCGGCGCGCGCGGGCTGTTCTCTTCGGTGGTGCTTTCCGGGCCGCCGGACAGGATGATGCCGCTTGGATTGAATTCGCGAATCTGTGCTTCCGTGACATCCCACGCCCACAGCTCACAGTAAACGCCCAGTTCACGCACGCGGCGCGCGACCAGCTGAGTGTACTGAGAACCGAAGTCCAGGATGAGAATGCGATGTTTATGAATGTTTTCCGTCATTGACGCTAATTCCGAGGCAAGTGAAACAAAACAAAGCGCCCGGCAGAAGCCGGGCGCGGAAACTTATCAGGAGCCCAGACGGTAGTTCGGGGACTCTTTGGTGATCGTCACGTCGTGAACGTGGCTCTCCTGGATACCCGCACCGCTGATACGTACGAATTCCGCTTTGGTACGCAGCAGGTCAATGGTACCACAGCCGGTCAGACCCATACAGGAACGCAGGCCGCCCATCTGCTGGTGAATGATCTCTTTCAGACGGCCTTTATAGGCCACGCGGCCTTCGATACCTTCCGGTACCAGTTTGTCAGCAGCGTTATCGGTCTGGAAGTAACGGTCAGAGGAACCTTTGGACATCGCGCCCAGGGAGCCCATCCCACGGTAAGATTTGTAAGAACGGCCCTGGTAGAGTTCGATTTCGCCCGGGGATTCTTCGGTACCAGCAAGCATGGAGCCAACCATTACGGCAGCAGCGCCCGCGGCGATGGCTTTAGCGATGTCGCCAGAGAAGCGGATACCGCCGTCAGCGATAACCGGAATACCGGTGCCTTCCAGCGCTTCAACCGCGTCAGAAACCGCGGTGATCTGCGGAACGCCCACGCCGGTCACGATACGAGTGGTACAGATAGAGCCAGGGCCGATACCCACTTTCACCGCGCTGCAGCCGGCGTCAGCCAGCGCGCGAGCGCCTGCGCCCGTCGCCACGTTACCGCCGATGATCTGGAGATCCGGGTATTTTGCACGGGTGTCGCGAATACGCTGCAGCACGCCTTCGGAGTGGCCGTGAGAGGAGTCAATCAGCAGGACGTCAACGCCCGCCGCCACCAGCGCGTCAACGCGCTCTTCGTTACCTGCACCCGCGCCTACGGCAGCGCCGACGCGCAGACGGCCATGCTCGTCTTTACAGGCGTTCGGTTTACGTTCTGCTTTCTGGAAATCTTTAACGGTGATCATGCCGCGCAGGTGGAAGTTCGCATCCACAACCAGCGCTTTCTCAACGCGTTTTTCGTGCATTTTCGCCAGCACCACGTCGCGAGTTTCGCCTTCGCGGACGGTCACCAGACGCTCTTTTGGCGTCATGTAGACGCTGACAGGCTGGTTCAGGTCAGTCACGAAGCGCACGTCACGACCGGTGATGATGCCCACCAGTTCATTGTCTTCGGTCACTACCGGGTAGCCGGCAAAGCCGTTACGTTCGGTCAGGGCTTTCACTTCGTGCAGGGTAGTGGTTGGCAGAACGGTCTGAGGGTCGGACACGATGCCGGACTCATGCTTCTTCACGCGGCGAACTTCTTCCGCCTGACGCTCGATAGACATGTTTTTGTGGATAAAGCCAATGCCGCCTTCCTGTGCCAGGGCGATAGCCAGGCGCGCTTCAGTCACGGTGTCCATTGCCGCGGAGAGCATAGGAATGTTCAGACGAATGGTTTTCGTCAACTGCGTGCTGAGGTCGGCAGTATTCGGCAGAACGGTGGAATGAGCGGGAACGAGGAGGACGTCGTCAAACGTCAGTGCTTCTTTAGCGATACGTAGCATGGGCAATATCTCTGACCTGGGTGGTTAAATATTGCCGTGGCATTATACAGAGCGTAACCGATTGCATCTACACTTTTTTGAAAAAATGCTTGCGAATGCCTCTCAGCAGGTTACTATCGACTGAATAACTTGCTGATTTAGAATTTGATCCCGCTCACATGTTATCCTCTCAATCCCCCTCAATTTATACTGTCAGCCGCCTTAATCAGACGGTGCGTTTGCTGCTTGAGCAGGAAATGGGGCAGGTCTGGATCAGCGGTGAAATCTCAAACTTCACGCAACCGTCTTCCGGACACTGGTATTTTACCTTAAAAGACGATACCGCCCAGGTGCGCTGCGCGATGTTCCGTAACAGCAACCGCCGCGTGACGTTCCGTCCGCAGCACGGCCAGCAGGTTCTGGTTCGCGCCAATATCACCCTGTATGAGCCGCGCGGCGATTATCAGATTATCGTCGAGAGCATGCAGCCTGCGGGGGAAGGGCTGTTGCAGCAGAAGTACGAACAGCTTAAAGCCAAACTCTCCGAGGAAGGTTTGTTCGACCAGCAGTTCAAAAAACCGCTGCCCTCTCCTGCCCACTGCGTTGGGGTGATTACCTCGAAAACCGGTGCGGCCCTGCACGATATTTTGCATGTGCTGAAGCGTCGCGACCCTTCCCTGCCCGTCATCATCTACCCGACCGCCGTTCAGGGCGACGATGCGCCGGGCCAGATTGTACGCGCCATTGAACTGGCAAATGCGCGTAAGGAGTGTGACGTGTTGATCGTCGGGCGCGGCGGCGGCTCGCTGGAAGACCTGTGGAGCTTTAACGACGAGCGCGTGGCGCGGGCAATCTTTGCAAGCGAGATCCCCGTGGTGAGCGCCGTCGGGCATGAAACGGACGTGACAATCGCGGATTTTGTTGCGGATCTGCGTGCGCCTACGCCGTCCGCGGCGGCGGAAGTGGTGAGCCGTAACCAGCTGGAGCTGCTGCGTCAGCTTCAGAACGGCCAGCAGCGTCTTGAGATGGCGATGGACTACTTCCTTGCCAATCGTAACCGCCGCTTTACCCAGCTTCATCACCGTCTTCAGCAGCAGCACCCGCAGCTTCGTCTGGCGCGTCAGCAGACCGTGCTGGAACGCCTGCGTCAGCGCATGAACTTTGCGCTTGATAATCAGCTTAAGCGCGCGGTGACGCGCCAGCAGCGTGTGACCCAGCGCCTGAACCAGCAGAATCCGCAGCCGAAAATCTATCGTGCGCAAACGCGCATTCAGCAGCTGGAATATCGTCTGGCGGAGACTCTCCGGGCTCGCCTGAGCACCACACGTGAGCGTTTTGGCAACGCGGTGACCCATCTGGAAGCCGTCAGCCCCCTCTCCACGCTGGCGCGCGGCTATAGCGTAACGACAGCAGCGGACGGCAAAGTGCTGAAGCAAACCAAGCAGGTGAACACCGGTGACGTTCTTACCACCCGCCTGTCTGACGGCTGGGTGGAAAGCGAAGTGAAATCAATTAAACCGGTGAAAAAGACGCGTCAGCGCAAAACCGGATAATTCTTCGCCGGTTACTTACTATACTGCTGCTATTCCCTTTTTTAATAAGGAGAGCAGCATGTCCCATCTTCGTAGCGTTATTCCCCCTTATATTCTTCGTCGTATTATCGAAAGCGGTTCCGAACCGCAGCAGCGCTATGCCCGTCAGACCTTAACCCACGTCCAGACGCTGATGGCGCATATGCCGGGCAAACCCGCCGCGCCGCACGTGAATAAAGCCGGTCAGCTTGAGCGCGATATCTACGATGCGAAACAGACCCAGGAGCTGCCGGGTACCCAGGTGCGTTACGAAGGCCAGCCGTCGAATGGCGATGTGGCCGTGGACGAGGCGTACGATTATTTGGGTATCACCCATGATTTCTTCTGGAAAGAATATCAGCGCGATTCGCTCGATAATAAGGGGCTGATTTTGACCGGCACCGTGCATTACGGTCGGGAATATCAGAACGCCTTCTGGAACGGTCAGCAGATGGTGTTTGGCGACGGCGACGGGGAGATCTTTAACCGCTTTACGATTGCCATCGACGTGGTGGCGCATGAGCTGAGCCACGGCGTCACCGAGACCGAAGCCGGGCTAATCTATTTCGAACAGTCAGGCGCGCTGAATGAGTCCCTGTCAGACGTGTTTGGTTCGCTGGTGAAACAGTACCATCTCAAGCAAACCGCCGATAAAGCAGACTGGTTGATTGGTGAAGGGCTGCTGGCCGCGGGCATTAACGGCAAAGGGCTGCGCTCCATGTCTGAACCCGGCACCGCCTACGACGATCCCCTGCTCGGCAAAGACCCGCAGCCCGCGCACATGAAAGATTTCATCAAAACGCGCGAGGATAACGGCGGCGTCCATCTTAACTCCGGCATCCCCAACCGGGCGTTTTACCTGGCCGCGACGGCGATCGGCGGTTACGCCTGGGAAAAAGCCGGTTATGCCTGGTACGACACGGTTTGCGATCGCAATCTGGCGCAGGATGCGGATTTTGATGCCTTCGCAAAACTGACGATAGCGCACGGAGAGAAACGCTCCGGTAGCGACGTTGGGGCGGCGATAAAACAGGCCTGGGAACAGGTGGGAGTGCTGTAAATGCAGGTTCCGGAACTGACGGATGACGCCGTGGTTGAGCTGGCCCGGGAAGGCGGCGTCGCTTTTATTCCTAAGCTGAGCGGCCAGCGTACCATCGCGCTCTCCTCGCTTAATGAGGCCCAGCGCCAGCGCCTGGTGAGCATCCTGGAGCAGGCCTTTCCACGCGGTCAGCCGCCGGGTCAGACGTCGTCACCCGGCAGCGGTGACCAGCGCTATTTCCGCATCCAGATTATCTGGACCGGCCAAAATCAGGCGCACTACGCCGATATCATCGTGCTGGTACCTGAGCAGGAAGCGCCAGAGTCGCTGGTCGAGCTGTGGAAAAAAGGCGAAGACTGCGTGTGCGATTAATCTTCGGCCGGAACAAACTCCACGCGCTTTTTAGAAATTAAGCCGTGGCCGTTCTGGCAGAAATAGTCCACCGCCCCGCAGGCCTTTAAGACCTGGAGTGGCTGATGGCACTCCGGGCAGCGGGCTTCGAGCGCAATATCTTTATTACAGCTGTCGCAGTGCGCCGCCCCGTTCAGGGGTTCAAGCTGTGCCTGGCAATCCGGGCAGGTAATGGTCATGGTGTCTCCTTCAGGGCGTTCAGGTCTGCGATAATTTTACCACGTCTTCAGTGCGGGCCACGCAACTGTTGCTGCAAGGTCAGCAGCAGCGCCACCTCATCTATCCTGCGGCGCGTTGTGCGGCTCACCTCCTGCGGATCGCGCTCAAACAGACTGTTTGCGCCAAGAATATGACCGGCAAGACAGCGTTCGTAGATCGTGCCGGGGATATACCAGCGCTGAATATTCTTACCTTTAACTAGCTCCAGCACATCTTCCGCGCCGCGTCGGTCGTAGTTGATAATGCGGCCGTCGCGTAAATAGAGACGCAGGCCCTTTTGCCCGCCCGCGGGTCCCGCGTATTTATTAAGCCAGATGCCCACCGGCACGCCGCTGATGGTTCCCTGCAAGTGCGCCTCGCCTTCCGCGGTGGTCTGGTCACCCTTTGCAATATCGTGGCCCAGGCGGTCTTTAGCCGTTACCACCTGCAGCGTCATATCGTCCTGACCGCCCAGATAACGCAGCGTTTCACGCAGCATCGCCAGCACGTGCGTTCCGATATCCAGAATCACGCCGTCCGGGTGGCGAAGCGTTCTGGTATCCGGTTCTCCGGTCGCGAAATTGAGCGCGATGGGTTCCCCTGCGGCGTTATATCCGCTCGGCTCCTGCAAAAAACCTTCGATTCTGGCAATGTCAGATACATGGCCGACCAGCGACCGCTTCACCGTTTCGATGCGCGCCATCCAGTGGTCGAGCGCCAGCACGCGGGACGCCACGCCGGGCGTTGCCAGCAGCGCGTTGAGTTTTTCGATTTGAGGAAGCGTGGCGACAATCGGTTTTTCAATCACAATCCGCGGAACCGGCGAGGCAATCGCCAGCTCAAGCACCTCAAGGTGGTGCAGCGATGCGGTGGTAATAAAAAGGGTATCCAGCGGGGTGGCTAAAAGCGCCGCAAGCGAGGCGCTGCGCGTAACGCCTTCAGGGTGCTTTGCGGGGAGAACATCAAAACCGAAACAACGAACAGCGCCATCGAACAGATTACGTAGTGCGGGCAGATACGCTGTTTCCACTACCGCACCAAGACCAACAAATCCTAACTGCATGGTTTCACCTCAGGAAGTACAGTGCCGGGGCATAACGCCTGCCCCGGCACACTGAGGTTTATGAGGCGCTAGCTGCCGGTTTAGTTTGCGCATTTTCCAGCATGCGGCGCACCGGAACAATGAGGACGATCAGCACTGCGGCACAAATCAGCAGCGCGATGGAGCAGCGCGCGAAGAGATCCGGCAGCATATCCAGCTGGTCGGCCTTCACGTGACCGCCAATCAGGCCCGCCGCCAGGTTACCCAGCGCGCTGGCGCAGAACCACAGCCCCATCATCTGGCCGCGCATTCTCTCCGGCGCCAGCAGGGTCATGGTCGCCAGACCGATCGGGCTCAGGCACAGCTCACCCAGCGTCAGCATTAAGATACTGCCCACCAGCCAGAACGGCGACACGCCCGCCCCGCCGTTGCTCAGCACGTTCTGTGCCGCCAGCATCATCAGGCCAAAGCCCGCTGCCGCACACAGAATACCGATAACAAACTTGGTGATGCTGCTCGGGCGAATGTTCATGCTCGCGAGCTTTGGCCATGCCCAGCTGAACACCGGGGCCAGCAGGATGATGAACAGGGCGTTGATCGACTGGAACCACACCGCCGGAATTTCAAAATCACCGATCATGCGGTTAGTGTAGTCGTTGGCAAACAGGTTGAACGAGGTTGGCTTCTGCTCAAACGCGGACCAGAAGAACGCGGCGGAGACCAGCAGAATAAAGCAGACCAGCAGCCTGGCGCGCTCTTTACGGTTCAGGCCCGCGAAGATGAACAGGTAGATGAAGTAGAGGGCAACGGACGCCGCAATTACGTAGACCAGCACGCTGGCTACCGCGACCGGGTTAATGACAATCACGCCCTGCGCGATCAGCGTCACGAGCGTTGCCACGCCTGCCGCCAGCGCCAGCAGCCAGACGCCCACGCCGTTGCGCTTCACCACCGGGCTGTTCCATGTGGAGTCCAGACCGACTTCGCTGTCGTAGCGCTTCATCGCCGGAACCGCAAACACGCGGAAGATAATCAGCGCCACCAGCATCCCGATGCCGCCAATACCAAAGCCCCAGTGCCAGCCGTGGGTTTTGATCAGCCAGCCGGAAATCAGCGGGGCGATGAACGAGCCCATATTAATGCCCATGTAGAACAGCGAGAAACCGCCGTCACGACGTGCATCGCCTTTTTTATACAGGGTGCCGACCATCACCGAGATACAGGTTTTGAACAGGCCAGAGCCGAGTACGATGAACATCAGGCCGATAAAGAACAGGTTGTTGCCCATGATAGCCGACAGCGCAATCGACAGGTGGCCGAGCGCGATCAGAATCGAACCGTACCAGACGGCTCTCTGCTGGCCGAGCCAGTTATCCGCCAGCCAGCCGCCCGGCAGCGCGGCCAGGTACATGGTACCGGCAAAAATACCGACAATCGCCGAGGCGTTTTCGCGCGCCAGCCCCATCCCGCCGTCATAGACGGTGGCGGCCATAAACAGGATCAGCAGCGGGCGAATGCCGTAGAACGAGAAACGCTCCCACATCTCGGTAAAGAACAGCGAACCGAGCGGATAAGGATGGCCGAAGAAGGTTCGGCTCTCTTTGTGATTAACAGAGGATTGCATAATTCTCCCGAAAGGTATGTGTCGTGCTTGTAAACACCAGCAGGTACGCCGGCCAGTTACGTATCTGACCGATTTTTTACATGCGGCGAAAAGTTAGTTAACCATTTGATAACCAGTCGCTAGTTTTGTCTAGTACCGGACCAGGGACTTTAAGATGAAAATTCGACGATTGTCTACTTTTCTGGATTTAAAGATGG
Organism: Enterobacter cloacae complex sp. P27C; assembly: GCF_014895705.1. Taxonomy (NCBI): domain Bacteria; kingdom Pseudomonadati; phylum Pseudomonadota; class Gammaproteobacteria; order Enterobacterales; family Enterobacteriaceae; genus Enterobacter; species Enterobacter cloacae complex sp. P27C. The sequence goes on along the minus strand of NZ_JADBQB010000003.1, from coordinate 82,364 downwards.
TTGGGAGTGAATAGTGATTGACATCACACAGAGAGAACCGCCGGTATGATTGGGCCAAAAAAAGCCCGCGATAAACGCGGGCCTTTGTGAGATCGGCAATGATTATTTGCTTTTCTTAATGTGCTTAATCAAACGCTTACGCTTACGCATCTGGTTCGGCGTCAGGGTGTTGCGCTTGTTGGCGAACGGGTTTTCCCCTTCCTTAAACTGGATACGAATAGGCGTGCCCATCACGTCCAGCGATTTACGGAAGTAGTTCATCAGGTAGCGCTTGTAGGAATCCGGCAGGTCTTTCACCTGGTTGCCGTGAATCACCACGATTGGCGGGTTATAGCCACCGGCATGGGCATATTTCAGCTTCACGCGACGACCGCGCACCAGCGGCGGCTGGTGATCTTCCGCTGCCATATTCATGATACGGGTCAGCATGGCGGTGCTCTGACGACGGGTGGAGCTGTCGTAGGCTTCACGCACGGATTCGAACAGGTTACCGACGCCGCTGCCGTGCAGCGCAGAGATAAAGTGCACGCGGGCAAAGTCGATAAAGCCCAGACGGAAGTCCAGGGTCTCTTTCACCTGCTCACGCACTTCATTGCTCAGGCCGTCCCACTTGTTGACGACGATGACCAGTGAGCGCCCACTATTGAGGATAAAGCCGAGCAGAGAGAGATCCTGATCGGAGATACCTTCACGCGCGTCGATGACCAGCAGCACCACGTTGGCATCTTCAATCGCCTGCAGGGTTTTGATAACGGAGAATTTTTCCACCACGTCGGTGATTTTTCCGCGCTTACGTACACCGGCGGTGTCGATAAGGACATACTCACGTTCATCACGCTGCATCGGGATGTAGATGCTGTCACGCGTAGTGCCCGGCATGTCGTAAACCACCACGCGCTCTTCACCCAGAATACGGTTAGTAAGCGTAGACTTACCAACGTTTGGACGACCGACGATAGCCAGCTTGATCGGCAGATCCTGCGGGTTGAAGTCATCCTCAGGCTCTTCTTCTTCGCCCTCTTCACCGTCTTCGAACTGCGCCCAGTATGCAGCGTCTTCGTCCACCTCTTCCGGCGGGTTCACTTCGTCCACCCACGGCAGCAGAACGGTTTCCAGCAGGCTGGTCACACCGCGGCCATGCGATGCCGCAATCGGGTGGATATCCCCCATGCCCAGAGACCAGAAGTCCGCGATAGCCTGATCGGCATCGATGCCGTCAGTTTTGTTCGCCACCAGGAAAGTTGGCTTTTCGCGAGAACGCAGGTGCTTAGCGATTGCGGAGTCCGCCGGCATCAGGCCAGCGCGCGCATCTACCATGAACAGCACGACATCCGCTTCTTCAATCGCCAGCAAGGACTGTTCCGCCATGCGGGTTTCAACGCCGTCTTCTGTGCCATCAATACCGCCGGTATCAATACAGATGAACTCGCGTCCTTCCACCTCTGCACGACCGTACTTACGGTCACGCGTCAGCCCCGGGAAATCCGCAACCAGCGCATCACGGGTGCGTGTTAAACGGTTAAAAAGAGTGGATTTTCCAACGTTAGGGCGCCCGACAAGCGCGACCACAGGTACCATGTTTGAAGCCTCATAAAATTCAAATAAACGTCGCATTCGCGGCGTTTTTAAAAATGTCAAAACGGCTCCTGAGTGAACAGGAGCCGTTTAGTATACTACAACCGCCGGGTAATTAACGCGTGATCGCGTACAGCGTGCCGTCTTTTGCCTGAATCAGCAGTTTGCCGTCAGCCACAACCGGGTCGGTCAGGAAGCCTGAACCGTCCACTTTCTGCTGCGCCACGAAGCGGCCATTCTCTGGATCAACCCAGTGCATATAGCCTTCGCTGTCGCCAACCACCAGGCTACCGTTGTACAGCACTGGCGCGGTCAGCAGACGGTGCAGCAGATCGCTTTGCGTCCACAGCGTCACGCCGCCTTCGGTGCTCAGCGCCAGCAGGCGATCGTTCTGGTCAACCATATAGATGCGGTTACCGTCAACGATGAAATCATTCACAGAGCCCAGCTCACGTTTCCACATGATCTGGCCGCTGCGCAGGTCCAGCGCGGTCAGGTTGCCGTTATAGGCCAGGGCGTAAACCACACCGTCAACGATAACCGGAGTAGTGTCTACGTCGCTCAGGCGGTCGATTTCAGTTGAGCCAGTGGCCTGCGAGATACGCTGCTGCCAGATCATCTGGCCCTGCTGCATCAGCACGGCACTCACGCGACCGTTGTCACCGCCCACAATGGCAGCGCCAAATGCGGTTGCAGGTGCGGATTCACCGCGCAGAGAGAGCGCAGGCATATCCAGGTTAACGGTCCATTTCACCAGACCGTCCGCTTCGTTCAGCGCCTGCAGCTGGCCGTTGCTGGTATGGATCAGCACCAGCCCGTCGCTCACGACCGGACGTGACAAGGATTCACCGGCTACAGCGGTCTGCCATGCAACAGAACCATCGCTGGCATTCAGCGCGTAAACCTGCGCTTTTTCGCTGCCCACGTACACGTGACCACCGGAAACGGTCAGGCCGCCAGACAGCAGTGCAGGTTTACGGGAGAACCAGCCGTCTTTTTCCGCCAGGTTAACGGACCACACTTCTTTCCCGTCATCGGCGTTCACCGCTTTCACGGTACCTTTGCGGTCAGCGGCATAGACAACGCTGTCTGCATACGCAGGATGAAGGTTGGAATAGAAATCACCAATCCCACTGCCCACGGAGACATCCCACGCGGTGGATGGGGTAAACTGGTTTTCAACCGTCGGCAGTGGGGACATTTTCACAACGTCTTCTTCGCCACTGAACAGTGAACAACCACTTAATAACGTAACAGAAAGCAGTCCTGGCAGAAGTAATTTACGCAATTGCATCGGGTCCCTCTCAGACGGACAAATTATTTATTTTCATCTGCATCATTTCGCTCAGCGCAGGTGACGCTTTGCTCTCTACGCCAGCTTGCCACGCTTTACGCGCGCCCGCTTTGTCACCTTTGCTCAGCAGTGCTTCACCGCGCAGATCGGCAACGATGGCAACAAAACCTTCGCCTTTGATGGTATCGAGCGTTTTCAGCGCGTCGTCAGCTTTTTTCTGCTGAACCTGAATACGTGCCAGGCGCAGATTGATCACCGCTTTCAGGTTTTCATCGCTGGCAGCAGCAAGGCCCTGAGACAGCTGAGCAGCGGCTTTATCCAGTTCGTTTTTATCAACGTACTGCTGAGCCACTTCCAGCGCTGCCAGTGCACCGTAGGTGTTTTTGTTGTCAGCGGCAAATTTCTCTGCCGCAGCCAGCGTTTGCGGCTGGTCGGCACGAATCGCGCTAACGGTATTTTCATAGGACAGGGACGCGCCGCGCGCGGAATCCGCCTGATGGTTGTTCCAGTAACGCCAGCCCACCAGCGCACCCACACCTAAAATAACCCCAACAACCAGCGCTTTGCCGTTTTCAGCAAAGAAGCGTTTAATCGCGTCGACCTGATCGTGTTCGTTCTCGTACATTTCCACGCCGTCTTTCTCCTTAGCCCAATAGAGTGCGCAAGTGCGCCGCAACGCCGTCCTGCGTTACCGTTGTCTGCTCACCAGAGCGCAGGTCTTTTACTACCACTTCGCCGTTAGCCACTTCGGACTCGCCCAGCACCAGTGCAATACTTGCGCCCCACTTATCGGCACGAGCAAACTGTTTTTTGAAGTTGCCGCCGCCATGGTTGGTCATCAGCTTAACGCCCGGCAGCGCATCGCGCACGCGTTCGGCAAGCTGCATCGCCGCAGACTGCGTTTCCGCGCCTGAAGCCACCAGGTATATATCGACAACGGAATCTGCTTTAAATTCCGGATTAACTGCCTGCACCAGCAAAACAAGTCGCTCAAGACCCATCGCGAAGCCAACCGCAGGCGCCGCACGACCACCCAGTTGCTCAACCAGACCGTCATAACGGCCGCCGGCACACACGGTGCCTTGAGAACCGAGGCTGGTGGTTACCCACTCAAACACGGTGCGGTTGTAGTAGTCCAGACCGCGCACCAGACGCTGGTTCACGGTGTAGGCAATGCCCGCCGCTTCGAGCAGCTTGCACAGGCCGGTAAAGTGTTCGCGAGACTCGTCGTCCAGGTAGTCACCCAGCGCAGGGGCATCGTTCAGCAGCGCCTGAACATCAGGGTTTTTGGAATCCAGCACGCGCAGCGGGTTGCTGTACATGCGACGTTTGCAGTCTTCGTCCAGCTTCTCTTTATGCTGCTCCAGGAACGCCACCAGCGCATCGCGGTAGTTAGCGCGCGCTTCCAGAGAACCGATTGAGTTCAGTTCCAGCGAAACGTGCTCAGAGATACCGAGGGCGCGCCACCAGCGGGCGGTCAGCATAATCAGTTCGGCATCGATGTCCGGGCCCTGTAGGCCAAAGACTTCCACACCCAGCTGGTTAAACTGGCGATAACGACCTTTCTGCGGACGTTCGTGGCGGAACATCGGGCCGATATACCAAAGGCGCTGCTCCTGATTGTACAGAAGACCATGTTCGATGCCGGCGCGTACGCAGCCCGCCGTACCTTCCGGACGCAGGGTCAGGCTGTCGCCGTTGCGGTCCTCAAAGGTGTACATCTCTTTTTCAACCACGTCGGTTACTTCACCGATCGCGCGTTTGAATAACGGGGTCTGCTCTACAATCGGCAAACGGATTTCGCTGTAACCGTAGCTGCCGAGCACCTGCTTCAGCGTGCCTTCAATGCGCTGCCAGATGGCGGTTTCGCCAGGCAGGTAATCGTTCATGCCGCGGATGGCTTGAATGTTTTTTGCCACGTTTATTCTCTTTCTATATACAAAAAAAACCCAAAGAATGGGTTCAATCATACATGGGAAGCGGCACGCTTCCCATCACGTTATTTTTCAACCTGCTGAACGCTGATTCGCTGTGTCTCGTCCATCATCGCGGCTTTGGCGCGGATGCGGGCTTCAAGCTGGTCAATCATGTCGCTATTATCCAGACGATCTTTACGAACGCCATCTTCATAGAGACCACTTTTCTTGTTACCGCCGGTTACGCCCAGGGTTGAGACCAGCGCTTCACCCGGACCGTTCACGACACAGCCGATGATGGAGACGTCCATCGGGGTGATGATGTCTTCCAGACGCTGCTCCAGGGCATTCACCGTGCCGATCACGTCAAATTCCTGACGCGAACAGGTTGGGCAGGCAATGAAGTTGATCCCACGCGAGCGGATACGCAGCGATTTCAGAATATCGAAACCGACCTTGATCTCTTCTACCGGATCCGCCGCCAGCGAGACGCGCAGGGTGTCGCCGATCCCTTCGGAGAGCAGCAGGCCCAGGCCGATCGCAGACTTCACCGAACCGCTACGCAGGCCACCCGCTTCGGTGATCCCGAGATGCAGAGGCTGGTCGATCTGTTTTGCCAGCAGACGATACGATTCAACGGCCAGGAAAACGTCAGAGGCTTTTACGCTGACCTTGAACTGATCGAAGTTAAGACGATCCAGATGATCGACGTGACGCATGGCGGATTCGAGCAGCGCCTGCGGCGTTGGCTCGCCATACTTTTCCTGCAGATCTTTTTCCAGAGAGCCGGCGTTTACGCCGATACGGATTGGAATGTTTTTGTCGCGGGCGCAGTCAACCACCATGCGAATGCGTTCTTCATTGCCGATGTTGCCCGGGTTAATACGCAGGCAATCAACGCCGTATTCAGCAACTTTCAGCGCGATACGGTAGTCGAAGTGGATATCTGCAACCAGCGGCACGCTGACCTGCTGTTTGATCAGCTTGAACGCCTCAGCGGCATCCATCGTGGGCACTGAGACGCGAACAATGTCCGCGCCTACACGCTCTAATGCTTTGATTTGGTTGACCGTTGCTTCCACATCCGTGGTGCGCGTATTGGTCATCGACTGGACGGCGATAGGTGCCCCATCGCCGACTGGCACATTCCCAACGTAAATCCGTTTCGATTTTCTACGTTGAATCGGAGCCTGGTTATGCATGAAAAATCTCCCGCGTTGCCCGTCTGTTACTGTGCTGCTGATTGTTCGGCATTAACGGTAAGACGTGCAACCTGGTTAGTTCTGATAAAGCGGCTCAGGTCGACAGGTTTTCCTTGATACTGGATCTGTACCGCTGCCGGAGCGCCGATTTTAAGTTTGTAAGGTGCCTGACCCGTTAGGTTTAACGTGCCATCTTTCCGCTGCAGGCCGCTGAACAATTTTTTACCTGTCGCGTCAGTCACTTCCAGCCAACAGTCAGCCGTGAAGTTCATCACCAGCGCGTTTGGATCGGCGGCTGGCGCGGCGGTTGCCGCCGGGTCGGTCGGCAGGGACGCCGCGGCGTTGTTCGCTGGCTGAGTCGTTGCAGGGGCGTTCGCCGCAGTATCGACATTTGCCTGAGAAGGGGCGACGACCGCGTTTTGATCCTGAGCCTGAGGCGCAGCGGTGTTCGCCGTTGCGGCCGGAGCCTGTGCTGCATCGGTTGCCGGAGCCGTTGTTTGCGGCTCGCTTGAGGCCGCCGCACCGTCGGTGTTCAGCGGAACGCTCTGGGCACCACCATTGCTCGCCTGATTGAGTTCAGCGGAGGACTGATCGGCCATAGTGGTGATCTCTTCCTGCTGCGCCTTATGGTTTTGCCACCACCATGCGCCGGTCAGGCCGACAACAACAAACAGCACCAGCCAGGTAAAGCTCATCAGCCAGCCATCACGTTTTTTACGACGTTTCCCCAGGGAGAAAGTTTGCATCGGGGCAACTTTTGCTGCACGAACCGGTGCCTGCTTCTCCATCATTGGCAGTAATTCGTTTTCGGGGATGTGCACCAGTTTTGCGTAAGAGCGGATATAGCCGCGCAGAAATGTTGAAGCCAGATCGGCAGGCGCCTTATCTTCTTCAATATCGCGAACCGTGGAAACTTTCAGGCACAAGCGTTCTGCAACAGCTTGCTGGCTGAGTCCGAGTTGTTCACGGGCGTTGCGAAGACGAACGCCAGTGGAGAGTGCTTCATGTTGGTCGTGAGTGGCTTCAGTATTCATTCGCTACAACTACTGGTACGTGAAAAAAAGGGTTCAGGTGCCGGTGAGTCACAATGCCGCCCGCACCGCGAAACTTCAGGTCAGTTAACCTTGAACAGACAGTATAAGACTGTCAGCCGGTAGATGACAGTGCAGCTCTGCCCGCGTGGCTAAACTGTTGTTACGTCGTTACATACTGCCCGAAACTCATATGAAACGCACCGTAATTATTAATCAAACGTCACGAATCTGACTGATTATTCAGTCAGATTATGCATCACAGCGTAGATAATGCGCCGTGATGCATAATAATCAAACAGCTTTAACCGCAATGGTCTCGCCCTGCATGCGTTTACGCAGGGTACGTTTGGTACGGTCAATGACGTCACCAGCCAACTGTCCGCATGCAGCATCAATATCATCACCGCGGGTTTTACGCACGATGGTGGTGAAACCATACTCCATCAGCACCTTGGAGAAACGGTCGATACGGCTGTTCGAGCTACGGCCATACGGCGCGCCCGGGAACGGGTTCCATGGGATCAGGTTGATTTTGCATGGCGTATCCTTCAGCAGTTCAGCCAGCTGATGCGCGTGCTCAGTACCGTCGTTGACGTGGTCCAGCATCACGTACTCGATGGTGACGCGGCCCTGGTTTGCGTTGGATTTCTCCAGGTAGCGACGCACGGCAGCGAGGAAGGTTTCGATATTGTACTTTTTGTTAATCGGTACAATTTCGTCACGAATTTCATCGTTTGGCGCGTGCAGGGAGATAGCCAGCGCAACGTCAATCATGTCGCCGAGCTTATCCAGCGCAGGCACAACGCCTGAGGTAGACAGCGTCACGCGGCGCTTGGACAGGCCAAAACCGAAGTCATCCAGCATGATTTCCATCGCCGGCACCACGTTGGTCAGGTTCAGCAGCGGTTCGCCCATCCCCATCATTACCACGTTGGTGATCGGACGCGTGCCGGTCACTTTTGCTGCACCCACGATTTTCGCGGCGCGCCAGACCTGACCGATGATTTCAGACACGCGAAGGTTACGGTTAAAACCTTGCTGAGCCGTAGAGCAGAATTTGCACTCCAGCGCACAGCCCACCTGAGAAGAGACGCACAGCGTGGCACGATCGTCTTCCGGGATGTAGACGGTTTCAACGCGCTGATCGCCTACGGCAATCGCCCATTTGATGGTGCCGTCTGCCGAGCGCTGCTCTTCCACCACTTCCGGCGCGCGGATTTCAGCCACTTCTTTGAGCTTGTTGCGCAGCACTTTGTTGATGTCGGTCATCTCATCAAAGTTGTCGCTGCAGTAGTGGTACATCCATTTCATTACCTGATCGGCACGAAACGGCTTCTCACCCATATCTTTAAAGAACTCGCGCATCTGCTGACGGTTCAGGTCCAGCAGGTTAATTTTTCCATTTTTATTGGGAACCGCAGGAATGGCGACTTCGGAGGTATTCACTAGTTCAGACATAATTTTTTCCGGCCTCGTTGTTACACGTTGTGGCCCTTGGTGGGTTGAAAAGAAACGCCCCGGAAAGCGGTCTGCTCGTCCGGGGCGTTGCATTGTACAAAGTCTGGCGCAGGGATGCCACGTTTGCACGCGGCATTTACGAAATTATTAGCGAGTGCGCGGGCACACTTCGCCTTCAGCGAAGAAGAACGCGATTTCGCGCGCGGCAGACTCAACGGAGTCGGAACCGTGAGTGCCGTTCTCGGTGAAGCTGTCCGCGTAGTCAGCGCGCAGGGTACCTGCCAGCGCGTTGTCCGGGTTGGTTGCACCCAGCAGATCGCGGTGACGCTGTACCGCGTTTTCGCCTTCCAGCACGGAGACCACGATTGGACCGGAGGTCATGAACTCCACCAGGCCGTCAAAGAATGGACGACCTTCGTGCTCAGCGTAGAAGCCGCGAGCCTGCTCAACGGTCAGGTGCAGCATTTTGGTGCCAACGATCTTAAACCCTGCTGATTCAAAGCGAGCGAAGATGCTGCCAATAACGTTTTTTGCCACCGCGTTTGGTTTGATGATGGAAAAAGTACGTTCAATAGCCATTGATAACCTCTGTAAAATGTTCTGTTGTTTTGCATACCTGAGTATGGTGTGGCGCGGATTATAAAGAGCAATAGCGCCATTGCCTATGGTTCTGCATAACATTTTTTTAAAATGAGACGAAGATTAGCAACAGGCCGGATTTCGCATACCGTGTTGATGGCGTAAACAGAGCGGGCATTGCTTTTCATCAGGCGTAAATGACCAGAACTGGCGCTGGCACGTCAGGCAAACTGCTTTATATGCGGGAGTGGCCACGTTTTTTGCCGGTCCATCTGTTTCTGCGACGTTTATCGCCTCGTGCTGACATACTGCTTCACAGCCACCGCAGCCGGTACAGCGCCCGGTCTCCACCACCAGCGCGGCGTTCTCAAACCGAATCGCGTTTTCCGGGCAGCTTCGCCAGCACGCACCGCACAGCACGCACTTATTAATATCGAGTGCGATATCTGACTCGCTAAACGTCGAGAATGCCCTGCGCAGCTCCCGCGGCCCCGGGGAAACGCGACAGGCTTTTACATCCTCGCGGGGAACGTGCATCAGCGCACGACGAGCGATATTCACCTCGCCGATCGGTATGAGCTTAAACCCCCACTCCGCTTCACCACGGCGACGAAGCGCAAGATTAAGCCGGGCAAGCGCCAGCAGCCAGTCAGGGTATTGCTCTGCGTCGATACTGATAAAACGAACCTGGCGTTGCGCGTGCCACAGCAGCAGCTCATTCACCCCAGGTGCGCGTTCAGTAAAAGGCCCAACAAGGGTATCTCCACGCAGAAATCGCTTTCGCGGCGCGATGCCGGTAATGGCCCCGGAGGGGCAGACGAACAGGCAGTCACCGCATTCAATACAGCGATTTTCATCAACCGAGACGCCGGTTTCCGTAAAAGAAAAAGCCTGCGCTGGACAAACGTCCGCGCAGGCGCAGCAAGAAGCGTGGCGAAAACGGCGACGGACGCATGCATGCGTCACGTCCATCGCCGGGGCAAACGTCAATCTGCCCATCAGCCAATACTGAAGAAAACGAAGCGCAGCATCAGCTCACCCACAATCAGCAAGGCGCTGCCCAGCAGCAGCGTGCCGCGCGCCGCTTTCAGGCCGCCCGCAGCAAAGCAGAGCATACCTGCAACGGACACGCACCAGCTCAGCAGATGTACCGCGCGCAGCTGTTCGAGCATCCGTAGCGGAGCGTGAGGGAACGTCACCACGGTATTGTCCATGGCAGTGATGTCTGCCAGCCAGACGGGCTGCATCACCAGACGCACAAGCACCACCAGCGTGATAATGACAACCGCCGCACGCAAGGTGGTCTGGGAACGCATCCCAACTGCCATGCAGGCTGAACCGATGATACCCACCGAGCCGATAAACAGTACCAGCGTGTTAATGTGCTGCCAGGTCACCACGGACGCGTGCATGTAGATTTGTGCCATGCAGAACACGTCCACCAGCCCGACAAGACCCGCCACGGCCAAAAGCAGCTTCCAGCCTGGCTTATTGGAAAACATCAGCAGCACGGCGAGGCCAAGCGCCGCCAGGTAAAGACTGGCAAAGATAATCTCACGGCTCAGCCACGAGCTGGAGACGTGGCGTAGCGCGTTCAGGGCGTTGAGCGGATAGCCCATATGCAGCGCTGAGGCGAGCAGCCCCAGGCTCGCCAGCACAAACGCCCCAGCGGCAGGCAGCAGCGCGCTACGCGGTGTAGTTTGCGCTCCCCCGAACGCCAGCCAGAGCGTCACGCCAACCGATCCCTGCAGGAACAGCGTAAAAATCAGCAGCGGTAACTCATGCATGACGTTTCCCCTCTTTCTCTGCGCCCTGATGCGCTTTGATAACCAGGTTCGGTTTTGTAATCGAGGAATCAGGCAAGCCCTTCACATCGCATACCGCACCATATTTCGCCCGAAGTTCATCAATAGGCCCAAATTTGATCGCCTCAAGCGGACAGGTTGCCACGCAGACGGGCTGCTCGCCCTTCGCCTGCAGATCCACGCAAAAATCGCATTTGGACATCTGCCCGGTCTGCTCGTTGAGCTGTGGCGCGCCGTAAGGGCAAGACCACGCGCAGTAGCCGCAGCCAACGCACTTGTCCGTATCGACGCGCACGATGCCGTCGCCCGGACGCTTGTGCATTGCGGTGGTCGGGCAGTTTTTGGTGCAGATCGGGTCCGCACAGTGGTTACAGGAAATAGAGAGCGTGTAGGCAAAAACGTTGTTGCTAACGCCGCCCTGCCCGGTTGGGATGAAATTCCCGCCGTTGACTTCGTATACGCGACGGAAACGACGTCCGACCTCAAGGTTGTTTTTGTCTTTGCACGCCACCTGGCATGCCTTGCAGCCCGAGCAGCGGGAAGAGTCAATATAGAAACCCAGCTGTTTATCGCTCACCGGCGCGTAGTGTTTAAACTGACTCATGCTTTAGCTACCTCCACCAGCATGGTTTGATGGGAATTCCCTTTCGCAAGCGCGGTAATACGGGCAGAGCTGAGCACGTTCGCGCAGCCGCCTTTATCGACGCCCTGTTCGTCCGGCTGCCACCAGGCGCCTGCCTGCATGGCAACAACGCCCGGAATGATGCGCGGCGTGACTTCAGCCGGAATTTCACAAATGCCGCGCGCGTTATGAATGCGCACGGTATCCCCCTGGGAAATGCCGCGCTTTTGCGCGTCCTGCGGGTTGATCCACAGCTTTTGCTGCTGCGCCTCAATCAGCCACGGGTTGGCGTACTGGGTTGAGTTAGCACGGTTTTTCCCTTTCCAGGTGATCAGCTGCAGCGGGAAAGTTTTCGCCAGTTCGTCTTCCGGCCCTTCGTGGGCGGGCACGTAGTGCGACAGCGCCGGAATCTCCGGGTGCTGCATGTCGTACAGACGCTTCGAGAAGATCTCAATTTTCCCTGAGGGCGTCGGGAACGGATGATTTTGCGGATCGCGAATATTGTCTTCAAAAGCGACGAACGGCGCGCTTTTGAAAAGATGCTGGCGCGTCTTTTGTAACGTCGCGAAGTCCGGCAGGTTTTCATCTGGCATGGAGAGCCGCGTCTGCTCCCAGATGTGCTCAATCCACGCTTTTTCGTCACGGCCCTCGCTGAATGCAGGTTCGACGCCAAGCTTAGCAGCAACTTCCCGCAGCCAGTCGTAGTCTGAACGGCGTTCGAATTCAGGTTCAATCAGCTTTTCCGACAGGATCAGATAGCTTGCCGTGCCCCAGGTTTCGCCGATATTCCAGCGTTCCATAAAGCTGGTTTCCGGCAGGAGAAGATCGGCGTATCTGGCGCTCGGCGTCATAAACAGATCGCTTGCGACGATAAACTCAATTTTCGACTCGTCTTCCAGCACGCGCGTCGCCTGATGCAGATCCGGGTTCTGGTTAGCCAGATAATTTCCCGCCAGCGAAAACAGGATACGGATATTACTGTCCAGCTTCTCTGCATCCTTCAGGCCGTCTTCCGCCGTTACCTTAGAAGCATCATCGGCGGCCTGCACCCAGTTCATCACCGATATTTTGGCTTTTACCGGGTTATCCGGCATCTCCGGCCCGGCAGCAAATTTACGATTAGCGCAGCCGCCATAGCCTGCCGCCCAGCCGCCCTTCACCCCAACGTTACCCGTCAGCGTTGCCAGTAACGTCGAGCCGCGCGCGGTGCGCTCGCCGCAGTTATGGCGCTGCGGTCCCCAGCCCTGGATCAGCGCGGCGGGTTTGGTGGTTGCGTAGTCGCGCGCCAGCTGACGAATGGTCTGCGCAGGCACGTGGGTGATTTTCTCTGCCCACTCGGGCGTTTTCGCCACGCCATCTTTTGCGCCGCTCAGATAAGCCATCAGGGATTCATTGGCCGGAACGCCTTCCGGCATGGATGCTTCGTCAAAGCCCAGGGTATAGCGCTGGATGAAGTCGAGATCGTGCAGATTCTCCGTGACGATCGTGTACATCATCGCGTCCATCAGGGCGTTGTCTGTTGTGGGAAGCAGCGGGATCCACTGGTCAGCCAGGGAGGAAACCGTATCGGAATAGCGCGGATCGACAACGATAAAGCGCGTGCCGTTTTGCTTCATCTTCTGATAGAAGTAGTTGCTGTGACCAAAGATCGTCTCCGTCGGGTTATGTCCCCAGAGAATGACCAGTTTGGTGTCCAGCAGCGTGTCCAGAGAGCTGCCGCTGGCGGCAGTACCGTAGGTATACGGCGTGGCTGCCGCCGTGTTGCCCATACTGACCGAGTGATAGCTTTCAAGATAGCCGCCGGTTAAGTTAAGCAGACGACGAACCATTTTATCGCCGGAAAACGTTCCGCCGGATACCGCAGTGCCCACATGCACATAGCGTGAGGCAGCGCCGTATTTTTGTGTAATCGTTTTTAATTGATTCGCAATAAGCGTGGTGGCTTCATCCCAGGTAATACGCTCGAATTTTCCTTCGCCACGTTTACCCACGCGTTTCATTGGATATTTAAGCCGATCGGGATGATAAACAAATTTCCGATAAGCGCGGCCACGAACGCAGGCGCGCATTATCGGCATCTCCGGATCTAACGCATTGTCCGGGCGGGTAGAAATTCGGGTTACAACGCCCTCACTAACGTGAGCACGAATATCACACTTCCCGCCACAGTCAAACGTGCTACAGGTCTGCACGACTTTTTCTTCAGGCGTCACGTCTGCTGCCACCGTGCTCTGTGCCCGTGCTTTGCTGGTTGTCACCACAAACGGGAGTGCGGCCAGAGCCGATCCTGCCTGAATAAAATGCCGCCGGGACAGGGCAGGAATAAGACCCTCTTCCTGATTTTTATTCTCTTTCATTGCTCGTTCCTACAAATAAAAACGCATTCTCGTTTTTTTTCAGGAACGCATATTGATAATTATCAAGCTAACTCTTCAGAGGTAATACTTAACGGTCTAATTCAAAATTGACCGTCGCCGTTTGGCCTGATTTATCCATTACCAGTAATTGATATTCACCCGGTAAATATAATTTTAATGAATAATTATAATTCCGCCCCGCTAAAGGCTCTCCATTTAAAAACCACCAGCGCTCCCCTTCCCCTCCTGTTGAAATAACAGAAAGCGTGACATTACCTTCACCGGGAAGTCGCTTAATAACAGCCCCCTCTCTGATACCCGAAATCATAAGCGGCGCTACATTGTTATTGTCCAGAGGCGGACAGTCAGTTGATCGGGCAGGGAGACGCGCAGCCCTTTTTTCAGCAGCGGGCAACCAAGGCTCCAGCGGCAGCGGCCAGACGTCCAGGACTTTCTCTGTAGCATCGGGGCAATCTGCGGCCACACGTTTGCCCTTTTTATCCACCCAGACCGGGAAACGAATGCCGCGAATACCTTCCTGCTCCGGCAGCAGCAGCGTGGGTGGTTCACTCCCTTCCAGCAGCCAGGTCGAAAGACGACGCCGACAGTTTTCACTGCCTTCCGGCAGCGACTGGCCGCCCGGCCAGCAGATCACGCCCCGCCCGACGCTCTCCGGACGCGGATCGCGCGGCAGACGGGCTTCGTCTACCGTTGAGCGCGACTGAAGCAGGTTATTGACCTGGTTTAATAGCGGCACTGCACTGGCGAAACCAAACTGCCCCGCCACTGGCGTGCCGTCCGGTCGTCCGGTCCAGATGCCTATCACGTAGCGGGCATTCAGACCGATGGCCCAGGCATCACGGTAGCCGTAGCTGGTGCCGGTTTTCCATGCCAGCGGGGCGATTTGCGGTAGCGCACTGTCCGGCAGCGGCTGCGCTTCATTCGCCAGAATACGGCGAATAATCCACGCCGAGCCTGGCGATAACAGCGGACGTTCAGTGAACGGATCGCCCGGCTGTAAGCGCAGCCGGCCCGCCTTGCCATGCCTTGCAAAGGCGCTGTACGCGGCGGCGATATCCGCCAGCCTCGCGCCTGCGCCACCCAGGATCAGCGACAGATTCGGCTGCGCTCCGGCAGGCAGGATCAGCGGCAGGCCTGCGTTACTCAGCATCCCGGCAAACCGTTTGGGACCGTAGGCTTCCAGCACCTGGACGGCTGGCAGGTTGAGCGAGCGCACCAGCGCTTCACTCATGCTGACCGGCCCGTGGAACCCGCTGTCAAAATTTCCCGGGCGATAATCACCGGTTTTTCTGGGCACGTCCTGAAGCAGCGAGGCGGGATGGATCAGGCCATCATCCAGCGCCATACCGTAGATAAACGGTTTCAATACCGAGCCCGGGGATCGGATCGCGTTAACCATATCCACATGGCTGAAACGCGTGTCATCATTGATATCCACCGAGCCGACCCAGCCGCGCACCTTCATGTCGGTATGATCGACCACGATCATCGCCAGCGAACTGCGTGCCGGCAGGCGGGATTTCCAGTTCATCGCCAGCTCTTCCAGCTGCCGTTGCAGTCCGGCATCCAGCGTAGTGACAATCTTTGTGTCGCGGCTTTTGCCGAGCATCATGCGTGCAAAGAGCGGGGCCAGCTGCGGCATCTGCCGGGGAGCCAGCCATACCGGCTCTTCACGGGACTCTTTCACCTGCTTTGCTGACCAGACGCCCTGAATCATCATGCGATCGAGCACTTTGTTGCGTGCCGCTTCGGCCCGCTCGGGCCAGCGATCCGGGCGCAGACGGCTGGGTGCCTGCGGCAGTACCGCCAGCAACGCCGCGTCGGAGTAGCTCAGCTGCGACGGGGGTTTCCCAAGGTAGGTCCAACTTGCTGCTCCCACGCCCTGCAGCGTGCCGCCAAACGGAGCACGATTGAGATAGAGCGTAAGAATGTCACGCTTAGAGAGGTGCCATTCCAGCTGCATCGCCCGCCAGAGCTGGCGAATTTTGCCGCCAAAGGTGCGCGGATGCGGATCCAGCAGGCGTGCCACCTGCATGGTAAGCGTGCTTCCTCCCGAAACCACTCTTCCGGAACTGAGATCCTGCCAGGCGGCGCGCAGGACAGAGAGCGGGTTTACGCCCGGATGCTCCCAGAACCAGCGATCTTCGTACTGGATCAGAGCCTCAAGATAACGGGGAGAAACCTCTTCAATGGTCACCGGGTAGCGCCAGATGCCTTCGCTGTCGGCAAAACGCCAGAGCGGCGCGCCCTTCTCGTCCACCACAACTCGTGCGGGGTTAACCTCTTTCAGAGGCAGCGGCCACAGGCGGTCGGCGGCGACAATCAGCCCCCCTAAAACGAGAAGCGCTCCCGCCAGCCAAAGCCAGCGGGAGCGTGTCAGACGCGCTATCAACATATTACGGAACAACAATCAGCGGGCCGCTGGCCGCACCCGTTGCCCGCCACTGCGGAACGTACATAGACTCCACCATCGGAACCGGCACCTGGTAGGTGCCCGGCGTTACGGCACGGGCCAGATAAACCAGCGTAACCGGCTGACCTTCGTTTACCGGCACGGCGGCCACAAAGCGGTCGTCGCGGAACTCCATGTGCTGAATGTCCGCCTGCTGCATCTGGCTGAGCAGGTTCTGCACTTCGCTGCCGCTGTCCTGCAGGCTTGCGCTGCTGCTCGCCAGGTTCTGGTTTTCCAGCTCCAGACCAGCAGGGAGGAGATCCACAACCAGCGCATCCGGCACGTTCTGGCTGGCTTTCACTTCAAGCAAGACCAGCACCAGCTCACCGCTCTTCAGCGAAGAGAGCGATTTGCTGCTGCCATCGGTTGCCAGGATATGACGTTCAACCTGCAGCACGTTGGAACTCGGCTGAGGCGCATATTCCGGATAGCCGGTGCTGTCCAGACGTACCCACAGCGGTGCCGTGCCGGTATTGGTTACCTGAAGCGCACCAAGCTGGTCGCCGCTTACGTTTTGTACCTGCGCCTTATCGCCGCCTGATGCGGTATCAGACAACGTGGTTTTCGCCTGCCACTCGCCTGACAGGGTTTGCAGCGAACGTCCGGCCAGGAACAGCGCATTGCTCTCCTGGGTGGATAGCCAGCGCTGGCTGAATGCCTGTTCAGAAAGAGCATTCAGCAGCGTATTTTGCGCATCCGGCAGCAATTTATACTCCTCCAGAAGGGAGAGCATTAGTGCGTTATCGCGAAGCGGGCTGCCGTAATCGGCCATCCATGTTTTTCTGTCGTTACGCGGCGTTTTGAGCGCCAGATCCAGCGCCTGTTGGCTGCGCGGCGCATCGCCCATCAGTTTGAGCGCCATGCCCAGCTGCATCAGCGGCAGCCCGGAAGCCGCCTGCCCGTGGCGCTCCCAGATTTCACGCAGCGCGCCGAGCGGGGCTTTTTGCTGACGCGCCAGCACCAGCGAGGCATACGCCTGCACGGCAAATTTGCTGGCCTGGGTGTCGTCGCTGTAGCGGATAGACATCATGCCCGGATCCTGCAGGTAGCGCAGCAGACGGTTGTTGGCGTTGTTCACCGCATCGGCAGGTACGCTATAACCCTGCTCGCCCGCGCGCACCAGGAAGTCAGTCACATAGGCGGTCAGCCAGTACTCTTCTGGCCCGTTTTTATCCCACAAGGCAAAACCGCCATCATCACGCTGCATCTGCAGCAGACGGGAGATCCCAATATCAATGGCAGCACGGCGCTTGTCATCGGTATCTCCTTTTATACCAAGCGCGGTAAGCTGCGCGGCGTTGGTATAGAGTGACGGGAACAGGCCGCTGGTGGTCTGCTCCAGGCAGCCATACGGATACGCCTGCAGTTCACGAATATAGCGCGCCAGGTTGAGCGGTGGTTTGCCGCTCAGCAGCAGTTGCCCCTGCAGGGTGGCAGGAGAGAAACCGTTGCTGTGCTGCGCCGGTGCGGTCCAGGACTCGCCGGGGTTCAGCATGGCACCGGTATTGACCGTCTGCGCCGGGAATGCCGGACGTACGCCAATTTTCCAGCTTTTCTGCTGCGGTGCGAAGGTTTCGCCCGGAAGCTGCAGGCCGGTCACCTGCGCGGTCACTTCACCGTCGCCATAACCCTCCAGTGCGCGCACCGGAATAAACAGGGTACTGCGCGCGCCCGGCGGCAACTGAACCGGCTGCGGCTGTGCACCTTCCAGAGACAGTTTGCCTGTCGCGCTCAGGGCGACGTTCAGCGATTGCGGTTTGTCGGTCAGGTTAGTGAGATCCAGCGTCAGCCGTGAGGTATCTCCACTTGCCAGGAAGCGCGGAGTATTAAGCTCGGTAATAACCGGCGCGGCCACCACAACCTTGCTTTCGCTGCTGCCGAAATCATCTTCCGTCCACGCCTGCGCCATCAGACGCAGTTCGCCGTTGAAATCACCAATCGGCAGCGTAACGGTGCCTTCTCCGTTGGCATCCAGCGTAACCGGCTGAGCCTGCTGGGCAATAATGGTGACGTGGTTCACCGGCGGTTTACCGCCGCGCTTGAGTTCATCGCCGTCACCACCGAAACGCAGCGCGGCCATGCGGCCCTGCCCTTCAATGACCTGGCCGTAGATATCATAGATATCGGCGCCGTAACGCTTCTGGCCGAAGAAGGCCTGCCACGGATCCGGCGTAACGTAATCGGTAATGTTCAGCACGCCGCTGTCCACCGCCGACACCAGCACGTTCACTTTCTGCGGAACCGCCCCCTCTTTCACGCTGGCATTCACCTTCACGGAGAGCGTCTGGTTTGGACGCATTTTCTGCGGGTTATCCAGCGCGATGTTCAGGCGGCGATTTTCGTCGCCCATCGGCAGATGCAGCAGACCGACCGCGCGCTTCGGCGTGGCGGATTTGGATTTATCGCCAGGACGCACCACCAGCGTACTGAGATAGAGATCGTGACGTTTCCAGGCTTTATCCACCGGAATGGAAAGATCGAGCCCGTTTGCCGGTACGTCGATCTCTTTCCACCACAGCGGTCCTTCGCTGGATTCGATCATGGCATAGCCCTTACCTGCGGCTGGCGCTGCAATGTGCAGCTGGATGGTATCGCCTGGCTGATAGGCCGGTTTATCCAGTTTCAGGGTCACGCGGTCAGGGCGCGCCGCACCCGTGCCGTCGCTGTTATCCTGCCAGCTGTAACCTGCCCAGAAGCGCACGCTGCTGACCACATCATCAGGCGCTTTCACTTCCAGTCGGTATGAGCCCCACTCCACCGGGAAGGTGACTTTGCCGGTTTCATCGGCCTTAAGGCTAAGCTCCTGCTCGCCCTCAACGAGATCTTTTTGATCGAATTGAGACTGCCAGCCTTCGCTCTCGGACCAGTTCCAGAAGTAGTCGCGACGCTCGCGGATCAAACGAACCTGCAAACCGGATACCGCTTTTTTCGCCCCGCTGGCATCGGCATAGACGATGTCAAAGCTGGCGTTGCCGTTCTCGTCGACGATCGGTTGGTTGACGGTGGTATCGGTACGGTAGTCGTAGACCGCCTTACTGGCGAACTGCGGACGGATACCCGGCAGTTGCGCCGCCGGCCAGATAGCCTGCTCCGCGCGGCGCGTCACCGGACGACCGCCTGATTCCAGCAGGCTGGCCTGCAGGATCAGCTGCAGCGGCGAGTGTACCTCTTTCCACTGGCTTTCGGTGGTCACCTGCCCGCGCCCCTGCTCATCCAGCGTAAGCTGCACTTCATCCAGACTGCGGCTCAGGTTTTCTTCCGCAATATCACCAAACTGGAAGCCAGGCAGCGCAGGGACGGCGTCGCGCAGCGGACGCAGGAAAAGCTGGCCCTGAAGAGAATTGCCGTTGGCCGGAGCGCCATACAGGTAATAGCCCACAATGTTGAAGTCCACCTCATCCTGTGGGGAAACCGGTGCTTTTTGTCCCGTCAGATTGAGCGCCATACGCTCGGGCATAAAATCTTCGACGTGGAAATCCCACAGGCGCTGCTGGTTATCACCGGTATTCGCGCGAATATGCCACATGCCGGTCTGCGCGCCGCTATCCAGCGGGTAATTGAAGCGGTAGAGGCCGTTCTCAGGCTGAACAACGATCGTGCGTGCCACCTGGCCGTCCGGGCGCAGCACGTCAAGCTTCACGGGCTGATCGGGAAGCGGTTTTCCGTCGCTGTCGCGCAGCAGGCCGTTAAGGATCACAGTTTCACCCGGACGATAAAGATCGCGCGGGCCAAACATAAAGAATTGCTTGCTGAAGCCGGGGCTACCGGCGATGTCGAACTCTGCCAGGTCGAGCGCTGGCAGCTTGAGATCGAGCAGCGTAGTCTGGCCGTCTTTGCTGGCGAGGATCAGCGCGGCTTCTTTGTCTGTTTCAAGCTTCGCATGGCCGTCGGCGTCGCTGCTGGCTTCGGCGAGCGTCTGACCTTTGTCATTCAGCAGCGTGACGGTGACGCCGGACTGCGCCGCACCGTTTTCCAGGCTCTGGGTGAAAATGTCCAGCCGGTTATGATAGCGGTGAGCAGACAAACCGATATCGCTCAGGGTAAAGAGCGTTGCGGCATTGCTGTAGTTGTAGTGCCCTGCCTGGTTCATGACGGCGATATAAACGCCGGACTGCTGAAGCGGCTTGATATCTTTAAGCGGCAGGAGCAGTTTTTCACGCGTGTTGCGCGCCGGGTTGAGGTCAAAACGACCGGTATAGACCAGTTCCGCCATCTTCAGCAGATTGTCAGATTCCCAGTTGGTCAGCGAGTTGCGGTACTCCCACTGACTGACAAACGAGGCCAGCGATTCCGGCTTCACGCGGTAGAAATTGACGTCCACATTGTTGACGTTAAGCGCCATCACCGGCAGCCCTTCCACCACCTTGCCCGGCAGCAGCGAGCCGCGGCTGGCGAAACCGACCGACGGCTCTATATCTCGCGTGGTCAGGGCTTTTTCATAATCAATGCCAAAGGTCGCTTTGTTCAGCGCCACCAGGCCACGATCCACGGTGATAACCAGATTACGGTTTGGCTCCAGATGGCGCAGGCGAAGCTCTTTCAGGTTAGGCGCAAGTTCCCACGCCCCGTCAACTTTGCCGCTTTTCTTATCCACAACATGCACTGTTTTCGCGAAATCCTGTTCCGGATCCATCGGGACAGAGAAGGTCAGCACCAGCGTAGCGGCGCCGTCCAGTTGCACTTCAGACGCATCAAGCAGAGTCAGCGCTTTTCCCTGACTCTGGGCGGCCATTTTAGCCAGCTTTTCAGCGTCGGGCTTTTCCGCGGCTTTCGGTGTTGATGCGGTGGATGCTGCGGCAGCCGCAGCCTGAGGTTTATCGTCGCTGTTATCACAGGCGACAAGCGTAAAGGTGGTGAGCAGCGCGAGAGAGATCGCGGCTAAGCGAAACGGTTTCATCCTGTGTCCCTGGCCTGAGGGGGCCTGTTGGTCGTCGTCCGGATAAGTATTATCCGCAAGTTTCGTTAATACAAAAAGTCCAATTTAAGAATCTGGAAAGCGCCTCGCATAATGGCATCACGCCGCTACACCGTGATGGAACCGCGATCACAGCGCATAACGTCACATGTTACCTTTTACGTCATTTGTTTTTAAAACAAGAAGATAGCTGGATATGTTCGCTCAGGGCCTGCTAGTTTTATGACCATGACGCACCCCGAGTGCGCGGTTCAAAAAGAGAGAAAGCCATGAAACGAGCCGTGAACGCCCTACAAAATTTCGGAAAATCATTATACGGACCGGTACTTATCTTACCGATTGTCGGTCTGTTTATCGCCTTTGGCAATGTGCTGGGCAACGGTAACCTGGCCGAATACCTGCCGTTCCTTGGCCATCCGCTTATCCAGAGTATCGGCCAGCTGATCGCCAAATCTGCCGTGTCGGTGCTGGTCAACCTGGCGCTGGTGTTTGCCGTCGGGATCCCGATTGGTCTGGCGACGCGCGATAAAGGCTACGCGGCGCTGATTGGTCTGGTGACTTTCGTGGTGTTTATCAACGCCATGAACGTGACGCTGCAGCTGCAGGGCGAGCTGGCCCCTGCTGAGCAGATTAAAGCCGCCGGGCAAAGCATGGTGCTGGGCGTTCAGGTGCTGGAGATGGGCGTTTTCGCCGGGATCCTGACCGGGGCGCTCTCCGGTTACCTGTACAACAAATACTCCGGCGTACAGTTTAACGGCGCGATGGCGATTTACTCCGGCCACTGTTTTGTCGCCATTGTCATGTTGCCCGTCTCTATGCTGCTCGGCGTGGTAATGAGCGAACTCTGGCCGTACGCGCAGCATGGGATTAGCGCCCTGGCGCTGGCAATTAAAGGCTCTGGCCCGTTCGGGGTGGCGATCTACGGTTTCCTTGAGCGCATTCTGGTGCCGACCGGCCTGCACCATCTGGTTTATACGCCGTTCCTGTATACCGAACTGGGGGGCACGCAGGAGGTGTGCGGCACGGCTTACCAGGGGGCGCGCAATATCTACTTCGCCGAGATGGCCTGCCCGGAAGTGAAACAGCTCAGCAGCACGGTAGTGTGGGACGCGCGCGGGATCAGCAAGATGTTCGGCCTGCCTGCCGCCGCGCTGGCCATGTACATGACCGCGAAGCCGGAGCGTAAAGCCGTTGCGAAAGCCATTCTGATCCCGGCGGCGCTGACCTCGCTGCTGGTCGGCGTGACCGAACCGATTGAATTCTCCTTCCTGTTCGTCGCCCCGCTACTGTTCGTGGTGCATGCGGTCCTGACCGGTATTGGCATGATGCTGTTCTCGCTGCTGGGCGTTCATGCCATCGGTGCCAATGGGATTATCGATTTCATTCTTTACAACCTGCCGCTCGGCACCGAGAAATCCAACTGGCCGATGTACATCGTGGTTGGGCTGATCATGTTTGCCCTCTACTTTATGGTGTTCCGCTTCCTGATCCTGCGCTTCAACATGAAAACACCTGGCCGTGAAGATGAGGACCAGGAGACGCGTCTCTACAGCAAGCAGGAGTACCAGGCGAAGGGCAATAACGACGGGCTGGGCGAGTCCATCGTGGTGGGCCTGGGCGGCCGGGAAAATATTGAGGTTGTGGATAACTGCTACACCCGCTTACGCGTCACGGTGAAGGATGTCGCCATCATCGACGAGCCGCGCCTGAAGGCGACCGGCGCGAAAGGGATTATCAAACAAGGTAACAACGTTCAGGTGGTCTACGGGCTGCACGTCAAAAAAATGCGAGAAGCCGTTGAGACGTTTCTCTGAAAGGAGCTAAAGATGTTTACACCCCCATTCATTCTGTCGATTGCCGGCGGCGGCAGTACCTACACGCCGGGTATAGTGAAAAGCCTGATGGTGCGCCTGCAGGATTTCCCGCTGGCTGAAATCCGCCTCTATGACATCGACGAGGCGCGTCAGAACACCATTGCGCCGGTGGTTGAGAAAGTGATTCGCGACCACAGCCAGAGCATCAAATTTACCGTCACCAGTGACCCGGAAGTGGCCTTCAGCGGCGCGCATTTCGTTTTCGCCCAGATGCGCGTCGGCCAGTACAAAATGCGCGAGCAGGATGAGAAGATCCCGCTGCGTCACGGCGTGGTCGGCCAGGAGACCTGCGGCCCCGGCGGGCTGGCCTACGGACTGCGCACGATCCTGCCGATGGTAGAGCTTATCGATCTGGTGGATCGCTACGCGCATGAGAAAGCCTGGATCGTGAACTACTCCAACCCGGCGGCGATCGTCGCGGAGGGCGTGCGACGCCTGCGACCAAATGCTCGCGTGCTGAACATCTGCGATATGCCGGTCGCGGCGATGCGTAATATGGGAGCCATTCTGGGTGTCGATCGTCGCAAACTGGAGGTGGACTACTTTGGCCTGAACCACTTCGGCTGGTTTACCCGCGTGCTGGTGGACGGCGAGGACAAATTACCGGAGCTGCGTAAACATATCGCGAAGTTTGGCCTGCTGACGGAAGATGCGGCCAAAACCGATCCGCAGCACTCGGATCCTTCGTGGATTAAAACCTGGCGCAACATCAAGCCGATTATGGATAACTTCCCGGAGTACCTGCCGAACCCGTACCTGCAGTACTACCTGATGCCGAACCAGATTGTGGAGCATCAGAACCCGGACTATACCCGCGCCAACGAAGTGATGAACGGGCGTGAGAAAAAGCTGTTCGCCGCCGCCGAAGAGTACAAGCACACCGGGATTTTACCGGATGCCTTCCACGTGGGCGTTCACGGCGAGTTTATCGTCGATGTCGCCTGCTCGCTGGCCTTTAACCTGCGCCAACGCCATCTGGTTATGGTGGAGAACCGCGGGGCGATTACCAACCTGCCTTATGATGCGGTGGTGGAAGTACCCGCCTACATCACCTCCGAAGGGCCGGAGCCTGTGCGCGTGGGGCTGGTACCGCTGTTCCACCAGACCCTGCTGCAACAGCAGCTGGCGTCTGAACAGCTGCTGGTAGAGGCGACCATCGAAGGTAGCTATGAGAAAGCGCTTCAGGCGTTCACCCTCAACCGCACCGTGCCCACCATGGAGCACGCAAAAGCGATTTTGGATGAGATGATAGAAGCCAACCGCGACTACTGGCCTGCGCTGCAAAAAGCCTGGCAGGACGGCGAAACGGTGAAAAAATAGGGGCTTGCTCGCGAGTTGAACGTGGTTTGCTTGTCGGTGTCAGAAAAAACACCGACAATCCTTTTTTACGGAAAAGAATGGAGGCAACCCATGTCCACCTCATATTTTGTCGCCGCCGACTGGCTGATTGAGCACGGCGACGATCCGGAAGTCCAGATTATTGACGCGCGTATGGCCCCGCCGGGCCAGGAACATCGTGACGTTCCCGGTGAATACCGCGCAGGGCATCTGCCTGGCGCGGTATTTTTTGATATCGAAGCCCTCTCCGATCATACTTCTCCCCTGCCGCACATGCTGCCGCGCCCGGAAGCGTTTTCCGTGGCGATGCGCGAGCTGGGCGTCAGCAAAGACAAACATCTTGTTGTTTACGATGAAGGCAATCTGTTCTCCGCGCCGCGCGCATGGTGGATGCTGAAACAGTTTGGCGTGGAAAAAGTCTCGATTCTGGCGGGCGGGCTGGCGGGCTGGAAGCGTGACGAGCTGCCGCTCCAGCAAGGCGACGTGACGCTGCCGGAAGGCGAGTTCGACGCGACGTTCGACGCTAACGTGGTGAAGCGCCTGACCGACGTACTGGTCGCGAGCCATGAAAAGACGGCGCAAATCGTCGATGCGCGCCCAGCACCACGCTTTAACGCTGAAGCGGATGAACCACGTCCAGGGCTGAGACGAGGCCATATTCCAGGTGCGCTGAACGTGCCGTGGGGCGACCTGGTGTTTGAGGGCGAGCTGAAAACTACCGACGAGCTGCGTGCCATTTTTGACCGCGCGGGCGTGGATTTACATCGCCCGATTATTGCCAGCTGCGGCTCCGGCGTGACGGCCTGCGTGGTGATCCTGGCGCTCTCCACCCTCGGCGTCAACGACGTTACGCTCTACGACGGCGCCTGGAGCGAATGGGGGGCGCGTGACGATCTGCCAGTTGAACCGGCGAAATAATGGATAACCGCCTGGCCACGCTGTTAACGCGCGGGGCGTCCCTGACCCGCGCGGAGTATCGCGTCCTCGCCCACCTGACGGAGCATCCGCTGCTGGTGGGCAACATCACGGTGCGCGAGCTGGCGCAGGCGACATTTGTTTCTACCGCCACCATTATGCGGCTGTGTCAGAAGCTGGGGTTTAGCGGCTTTAGCGAGTTTATCTGGCACTGCAAGCAGCTGCTCTCCGACACGCCGCATATTGCCGCTCAGGCGCAATCCCTTCCTGAGCTCCCGGCGCTGTTTAATCAGTTTATCGCTAACTATCAGCACACCTTCCAGTGGATCACGCAGGAGAAGCGCCAGCAGTTCGCCGCCTTGCTGCGGCAGAAAGAGAGCTTTTTTCTCTACGGAGCCGGGTTTTCCTATCTCTTTGCCGAATACCTGACCAAGAAGCTGCAGGTGCTGGGCAAAACGGCGTTCATCTCCGGGCCGGGGGACAGCCGAAACATTTTTCTCAGTAACGCCGCGCGTTATCAGGTATTTATCGCCGTTTCGCGAAGCGGCGAAACGGAACAGGTGCTGGATAAGGCGCGAATTGCCAAAAACGTCGGCATGACGGTCGTCGCCTTTACCCGCGCCTCGGCCAATACGCTGGCGGGCATGGCGGACGTGCACTTTGCGCTGTATGACGAGGCGGTGCACTTCGCTGCCGAAGCCGCGGGCGTGACGTCGTTTGAGTCGAATCTGGTGCTGCTGATGGATTTACTGCTGCTGGAGGCAACGGGGTGACATTCACCCCGCCGTAATCAGATGATGCGGTTGGTCTTGAGATCGCGCAGGAAGCCGCCCCAGCGACGCTCATAGAACGGCGTGATGTGCTCGGTGATGAAGTGGCTGATGCCCTTCTCACCGTTTTTCACCTGACAGATATCAATCGGCTCATCGCCCGGCAGCGTGTCGGTGGCCACGCTGCCCGCCGCCTGAACGATCTCGTCGAAATCGCCATCGGCTTCAATACCGATCAACAGCACCGGCTTTTCGTCCGCGCGCTCTTTAATGGAGCAGAGAAACGCGCGCCTGACGGGCTTGAGCGTTTTGAACAGCGTCGTCAGCGAATCGATCATCTGCGCAGGCGGCTCGGCCACCTCAGACAGCAGCAGCGTTTCGCCCCCTTCCAGCACCTCCTGGGTGCTAAGCGGGTTACCCTCTTCACCAATCAGGTGGCTGATCTCGCGCGGGGTAAACTCTTTCCCGGTTGGCAGCTTAGCGTTAAGGAACAGCGTCTGGCCCAGCGTCATTTCGAAAAGCGTGCGCACCGGCATCACCACGAACGCCTGTTCATCTTCTACCGCTTCCTGCAACGCTTCCAATGAAGTGAAGAACGGGATAACCGACGTGCCGTCATCTTTCTCCCAGTGCAGCAGATCCAGCGCGCTGTCTTCCACTACCTGCTCACCTTCCGCCGCGGTGCCCGGCACCCAGACGGTGGATTCCAGCAGCGTGCGGAAAAATGCCGGACGATGGGCTGGCTCGGTCGCCGCCTGTTCCAGCAGGGTTTCTAATTCGTTTTTGGTATCTGACATAGTTTGGCTACTTCAATAAACGCCGGGTGGCGCTTTGCTTACCCGGCCTACAAAACCACAGGCCCGTGCAAGCGCAGCGCCGCCGGGCAAAAAAGATCACTCAGCCGTCAGCAGGTTCGCCACGGTACGCACGCCCAGACCGGTCGCGCCCGCGGACCACTGCTCAACTGCCGCCTTACGGTAGGTTGCGGAGCAGTCGATGTGCAGCCAGCCTTCGTGATAGTTCTCAACGAAGTGCGACAGGAAGCCTGCTGCGGTACTTGCCCCCGCTGGGTACGCCGCGCTCGCGGTGTTATTCAGCTCGGCAAAGTTAGACGGCAGCTGGCTGCGGTGGAACTCGGCCAGCGGCAGACGCCAGAACGGTTCGTTTTCCGCAGCCGCGCTTGCCAGCAGGCGAGCGGCCAGCTTGTCGTCAAAGCTGAACAGCGCGTGGTAGTCGTTGCCCAGGGCGGTTTTCGCCGCGCCGGTCAGGGTCGCCAT
The DNA here is from genome assembly GCF_014895705.1 of Enterobacter cloacae complex sp. P27C. Taxonomy (NCBI): domain Bacteria; kingdom Pseudomonadati; phylum Pseudomonadota; class Gammaproteobacteria; order Enterobacterales; family Enterobacteriaceae; genus Enterobacter; species Enterobacter cloacae complex sp. P27C. The sequence goes on along the minus strand of NZ_JADBQB010000003.1, from coordinate 54,960 downwards.
GTCGATAATCAGCTCTGGCTTCTGGGCAGAGGCGTCGATCAGGCCATCGGCCAGCACCAGACGGCCTTCGGCATCGGTGTTCATCACTTCGACATTTTTACCGTTGCGGTAGCGAATGATGTCGCCCAGCTTGAAGGCGTTGCCGCTCACCATGTTATCCGCGCAGCACAGGTAGAGCTTCACGCGCTTGTTCAGACCGCGGGTGATGGCGAACGCCAGCGCGCCGGTGATGGTTGCCGCGCCGCCCATGTCGGACTTCATGGAATCCATGAACGCGCTCTGCTTCAGGCTGTAGCCGCCGGTGTCGAAGGTAATGCCTTTACCGACCAGGCAGGCAAAGACCGGCGCGTCTTTATCGCCGGTTGGGTTGTAATCCAGCGCCAGCAGGACCGGAGGACGCTCAGAACCACGGCCCACGGTGTGGATGCCCATGTAGTTCTGCTCGCGCAGATCTTCACCCTTGGTGATGCGGTAGGACATGTTATCCCCCGCCACGCCGCACAGCAGGTCAACGGCGCGCTGCGCCAGTTGCTCAGGGCCTAACTCCTCCGCAGGGGCGTTAATGGTATCGCGCACCCAGTCGATAATTTTCAGGCGGCTTTCCAGTTCTTTCTGACCGGCTTCATCGAGGTTCGCCCACTCAATTTTACGGGTGCCTTTCGGGCCTTTGTAGCCCGCCCAGAACGCCCAGCTGCGGTCAGTATCCCAACCTTCGCCTTCCAGCGAGACATGCTTAATGCCCAGGCCGTCAATTTTACGCGCGGCGCGCTGGATCAGACCTAAATCATCTTTGCCCGTCAGGTGCAGGGTGATACCGTCGTTGTTGATGCTGTAGCTGGCTTTCTCGCCCCAGCGCGCGTCGGCGGGCTGCGTAGAGAGCGTAATCTTCATCGCTTCGGTCATTTTATTTATCCTTATTAGCAAACGGGCCGCCTGAAGGCAGCCCGTTAAGTGATTTACTCTGCTTCATCTAACCAGACTAACAGAATCGCCTCCAGAATTTTTTCATTGGATGCGTTTGGATCGTCGTCGAAATCCTCTAAATCGCAGATCCACTGGTGCATGTCGGTGAATCGTACGGTTTTGGGATCGAGATCCGGGTTCGCGTCGTAGAGCGCTTCACCGATTTCACGGCTGTCTGTCCACTTCAGTCCCATATTAATGCTCGCGTGCGTGGTTGATGGTGTAGCGTGGGAATTCCACGACCAGATCTTCATCGGTCACCGCGGCCTGGCAGCTCAGGCGGCTGTCTGGCTCCAGACCCCATGCTTTATCCAGCATGTCGTCTTCGTCTTCGGTGCTCTCGGCGAGAGAGTCAAAACCTTCACGCACGATGCAGTGGCAGGTGGTGCAGGCACAGGATTTTTCACAGGCGTGTTCCACTTCGATACCTGCACGCAGGGCAACATCGAGAATGGTTTCACCGGTCTTCGCTTCCAGAACAGCGCCATCCGGACAGAGGTCCGCATGAGGCAAAATAACAATCTTTGGCATATTAAACCTCGTCCACGGACTGGCCTTTCAGCGCGACGCGGACAGATTTGTCCATGCGGCGAGCAGCGAAGTCCTGGGTTTGTTTATCAACGTTTTTAATGGCTTCTTCTATTGCGTCAGCGTCATTGCCTTCGGCGACTGCGCGTAAGCGCGCGGCAGCCTCGTCAATCACCTGACGCTCGGCGGCGCTTAACAGCGCGGCATCGGCAGCGAGCGCCCCGTTCAGACTTTCCAGCACACGTGCGGCTTCAACTTTCTGTTCAGCCAGCATACGCGCCTTCACATCCTGCTCGGCGTAGCTCATTGAATCCTGGATCATGGAGGCGATTTCGCCATCGGTCAGGCCGTAGGACGGCTTCACCTGGATGGACGACTCCACGCCGGTCGATTTTTCCATCGCCGTGACGCTCAGCAGGCCGTCCGCATCTACCTGGAAGGTCACGCGAATATGCGCCCCGCCAGCTGGCAGCGCCGGGATGCCGCGCAGCGCAAAGCGGGCCAGAGAGCGGCAGTCCTGCACCAGTTCGCGCTCGCCCTGCATCACATGGATGGACATCGCGGTCTGGCCGTCTTTGAAGGTGGTGAACTCCTGCGCACGCGCCACCGGAATGGTGGTGTTACGCGGGATCACTTTCTCCACCAGGCCGCCCATAGTTTCTAAACCGAGAGACAGCGGGATGACGTCCAGCAGCAGCATTTCGCTGTCCGGCTTGTTGCCAACCAGAATATCGGCCTGGATAGCGGCGCCGACGGCAACCACTTTGTCCGGGTCGATGGAGGTCAGCGGCGTGCGGCCAAAGAATTCGCCCACGCGCTCGCGCACCAGCGGCACGCGCGTTGAGCCGCCCACCATGACCACTTCCAGCACCTCGTCAGCCTCCACGCCCGCATCCTTCAATGCGCGACGGCAGGCCAGCAGGGTGCGTTTAACCAGAGGCGCAATCAGCTCGCTGAACTGGTCGCGGGTGATTTCACCCTGCCAGCCTGCGACATTAACGCTGACCGACTGCGCATCGCTCAGCGCAATTTTGGCGTCGATGGCCGCATCCAGCAGTTCGCGCTGAACGCGCGCATCGCTGCGGTCGCTGATGCCAGCCTGATCGCGGATGTAGTCCGCCAGCAGATGGTCGAAATCATCGCCGCCGAGCGCGGAATCCCCGCCGGTCGCCAGCACTTCAAACACGCCGCGGCTCAGGCGCAGGATAGAAATATCAAAGGTACCGCCGCCGAGGTCGTAAACCGCAATCACCCCTTCCTGACCGGAGTCGAGGCCGTAGGCAATCGCCGCCGCCGTCGGTTCGTTCAGCAGGCGCAGCACGTGCAGGCCCGCCAGACGCGCGGCGTCTTTGGTGCCCTGACGCTGTGCGTCGTCAAAATAGGCCGGAACGGTGATCACTACGCCGTCCAGATCGCCGCTGAGCGTCGCCGTCGCGCGCGCCGCCAGCGCTTTGAGGATGTCAGCAGACACGCGAATTGGGTTCAGCAAACCGGCCGCCGTGGCAATCATCGGCAGACCGTTTTCACTGGCCTGCAGCTGATACGGCAGGTGCGGGTAGCGGGTCTGGATATCAGCCAGCGAGCGGCCCATCATGCGCTTTACGGAGCTGATGGTGTTGGCCGGATCGCGCGCGGCGTTGGCGCGGGCGTCATAGCCGACCGCGTGACCCTGCTGCTGGTAGTGGACCACGGAAGGCAGCAGATGGCGGCCCTGCTCGTCGGCCAGCGTTTCCGCCTGGCCGCTGCGCACGGTCGCCACGAGGGAATTGGTGGTGCCCAGGTCAATACCGACCGCCAGACGACGCTGGTGCGGTGCGACGCTTAAGCCAGGCTCACTAATTTGTAATAAGGCCATAATTGCTTCCGAAATTAAAAATCGAGCAGCTTTTCTTCGAGTTGTTCAGCGCTGCTTCGCAGTTTATCGAGAAAACGGAGTTTGCGCACAGTGTCTGCCGCCACGTCCCAGGTCTCGTTGTTCAGTTGCTCCACCATCTGCTGATGGCGGGTATCGAACATGCCCTTCACGCGCGTAATAAAACGTTCCAGACGCGCTTCGTCTTTGGCCTGTTCAATCTCATCCAGCTCTTCGCGCAGCTCCAGCTGTTCCATCAGAAACGCGGTGTCGCGCACGGTGTGCTGTTCGCTCGCCAGATCAAAGCCGTGGAGCGAGAGCAGATATTCTGCACGCGCCAGCGGATGGCGCAGCGTCTGCCAGGCCTGGTTGATGGTCGCGGAGTGCGATACCGCAGCCAGCTGCTCTGCCTGCGTCCCGCTGGCGAATTTATCCGGATGATACTGACGCTGCAGATCCTGAAAACGGACCGTCAGCGCCTGAAGATCGATCGGGTATTGAGCGGGTAGTCCGAAGAGAGTGAAGTAATCCATAACAATCTCAGGGGTAGCCTGTTAGAACAAACCCCACGCGCAGCAAAGCCACGGTGGGGTTTCGGATGACGCGCGGTTAAACGTGGAAGCTTTCGCCGCAACCACACTCGTCTTTGACGTTCGGGTTCGTGAATTTGAACCCTTCGTTCAGGCCTTCTTTTACGAAGTCCAGCTGAGTGCCGTTGAGAAATTGCAGGCTTTTGCCATCGACCACCACCTTCACGCCCTTGTCTTCAAACACGGTGTCATCAGACGCCGGCTCGTCAACAAACTCCAGTACGTAAGCCATACCAGAACAGCCGGAGGTACGTACGCCCAGTCGCAGGCCAAAGCCTTTACCACGGTTCGCCAGAAAAGAGCTTACTCGCGCGGCAGCGCTGTCGCTAAGGGTAATCGACATACTCAAACCTCAATTATTTTGCTTCACGTTTGCTTTTGTAATCCGCAATGGCGGCTTTGATCGCGTCTTCTGCCAGAATTGAACAGTGAATTTTCACCGGCGGCAGTTCGAGTTCTTCAGCAATATCCGTGTTCTTGATTGCCTGTGCTTCGTCCAGAGACTTGCCCTTCACCCACTCGGTGACCAGGGAGCTGGACGCAATTGCAGAACCGCAGCCGTAGGTCTTGAAGCGCGCGTCTTCAATGATACCTTCATTGTTGACTTTAATCTGCAACTTCATTACGTCGCCACACGCCGGCGCGCCAACCATGCCGCTACCGACAGATTCATCGCTGTTGTCAAAAGAGCCAACGTTGCGCGGGTTCTCGTAATGATCGATAACTTTTTCGCTGTATGCCATGATTGAATTCTCCTTATATACCGATTAGTGATGTGACCATTCAATGCTGTTCAGATCCACGCCCTGCTTGAACATTTCCCACAGTGGAGAAAGGTCGCGCAGACGGCCAATGGAGTTACGAACCAGCTTGATGGTGTAGTCAATCTCTTCTTCGGTAGTGAAACGACCTAAAGAGAAACGGATAGAGCTGTGTGCCAGCTCGTCAGTCATACCCAGCGCGCGCAGCACGTAGGATGGCTCCAGGCTTGCAGACGTACAGGCAGAACCGGAAGAAACGGCCAGGTCTTTCAGCGCCATGATCAGCGATTCGCCTTCAACATAGTTGAAGCTGACGTTGAGGATGTTCGGCGCGCCCTGCTCGAGATCGCCGTTCAGATACACTTCTTCCATATCTTTCACGCCGTCCCACAGACGGTTACGCAGCGTGCGCAGGCGCGCCATCTCGGTTTCCATCTCTTCTTTCGCAATGCGGTACGCTTCGCCCATGCCCACGATCTGGTGAACAGGCAGCGTACCGGAACGCATGCCGCGCTCGTGACCGCCGCCGTGCATCTGTGCTTCGATGCGGATACGTGGCTTACGACGAACGTACAGCGCGCCGATCCCTTTCGGGCCATAGATTTTGTGGCCGGAGAAGGACATCAGGTCTACTTTCAGCTGGCTCAGGTCGATAGGCAGTTTGCCCACGCTCTGGGTCGCATCCACGTGGTAGATGATACCGCGCGCGCGGCACATTTCGCCGATGGTGGCGATGTCCTGAACGACGCCGATTTCGTTGTTAACGTGCATGATGGAGACCAGGATGGTGTCGTCACGCATCGCCGCTTCGAGCTCTTTCAGGTCAATAATACCGTTGCTCTGCGGCGCCAGATAGGTCACTTCGAACCCTTCACGCTCCAGCTGGCGGCAGGTGTCCAGCACGGCTTTGTGTTCGGTTTTGCTGGTGATGATGTGCTTGCCTTTTTTCTGATAAAAGTTGGCTGCACCTTTGATCGCCAGGTTGTCGGATTCGGTCGCACCGGAGGTGAAAACAATCTCACGCGGGTCGGCACCCACCAGGTCAGCAATCTGATTACGGGCGATATCCACCGCCTCTTCAGCATGCCAGCCAAAACGGTGTGAACGGGAAGCTGGGTTACCAAAGTTTCCGTCCAGGGTCAGACACTGCATCATTTTCTCGGCAACACGCGGGTCCACCGGCGTAGTTGCGGAGTAGTCGAGATAAATCGGTAATTTCATTGCTCTATAAACTCCGTACATCGCTTCAATGCAAGGAATCAGGCAACCGGCTGGATGTACGACCGAGTACGCGGGGTGTGACCACCCCGGCCTGATTCTGAAATACTTATCGTTTTATTACGCGCGTAATTTGACGTCGATAGCGTCCTGCGCGCGGGTGCTGCGTTGTGAATCATGGCTGTGCTGACGGCCTGATACGTCCAGAACTTCCTGGTTATTGACCAGTTCACCGAGGGTGATGTTGTTCAGGAAGCCGGTCAGACGGTCGCTCAGATCGCGCCACAGCGCGTGGGTCAGGCACTTATCGCCGCCCTGGCAGCCGCCTTTACCCTGGCAACGGGTTGCGTCAACGGATTCATCCACCGCGCTAATCACTTCACCAACCGCAATACTGCCCGCGTCTTTACCCAGCAGATAACCGCCGCCCGGGCCACGAACGCTGGACACCAGTCCATTTTTACGCAGTCTGGAGAACAGCTGTTCCAGGTAAGAGAGGGAGATCCCTTGTCGTTCAGAAATATCAGCCAACGGAACCGGGCCCGCTTCGGAGTTGAGCGCAACGTCCAGCATCGCGGTCACGGCATAACGCCCTTTAGATGTCAGTCTCATGTCTTACTTAACCTCAAACTCGCCCCTGCCCGGGGTTTTTTATTGTAAAATGGGGGTATTGCATAGCAGGGCCAAGTCTGACATTCCTGACTAAAATGGTCAACTATTTACTTGACTGTTTTAGTCAGGTATTTAACCTTCTGTGCCTTCATAATATAGGTGCGGCCTGATGCCTTCACCCCAACCCTCTCCCACGGGGAGAGGGGGAAATCGGCACTACTCTTTATTCTTCTGCTCAATCGACGCCAGAATTCCGCGCAGGATGTTCAGCTCCTGGCTTTCCGGACGCGCTCGGGTAAACATGCGGCGCAGCTTATTCATCACCTGGCCAGGGTGGCCTTCACGGATGAAGCCGGTAGCGAGCAGCGTCTGCTCCAGGTGACCGTAGAAACGCTCAAGGTCGTCCACCAGCGGGTAGGCCGTCTCTTCTTTCGGTTCTGCCTGCTTCTCCTGCGTCGCCAGCCACGCCATGCGCACTTCGTAGGCGATTACCTGCACCGCCATTGCCAGGTTCAGCGAGCTGTATTCCGGGTTGGCGGCAATTGCCACGTGGTAGTGGCACTTCTGCAGTTCGTCGTTGGTCAGGCCAACGCGCTCGCGGCCAAACACCAGCGCAACCGGTGCCTGCTCTGCTTCTGAGACGCTTTTCAGGCCGCATTCGCGCGGATCCAGCATCGGCCACGGCAGCGTGCGTGAGCGCGCGCTGGTGCCGACAACGAGGCTGCAGCCGGCCAGCGCTTCGTCGAGGGTATCAACGATCTGCGCGTTGCCGATCACGTCGCTGGCCCCGGCCGCCAGGGCGATGGCCTGGGAGTCGGGTTTCACCAGCGGATTAACCAGCCACAGGTTCGTTAAGCCCATGGTTTTCATAGCGCGGGCCACAGAGCCCATGTTGCCGGTGTGCGATGTTTCGACCAGCACGATTCGAATGTTTTGCAGCATAATTTTTAGATGTCTGGGTTCAGTGTCTGAAGAATATTCGGGCATATTATCATAAACGGGAGACATAATCCGATCCCGCTGCTATACTCTGCGCCGATTTTCCTGTTCTTTAACATCCAGTGAGAGAGACCGATGCATCCGATGCTGACCATCGCCGTGCGCGCAGCGCGCAAGGCGGGTAATGTAATTGCCAAACACTACGAAACGCCAGACTCCGTAGAAACCAGCCAGAAAGGCAGCAATGATTTCGTGACTAACGTCGATAAAGCCGCAGAAGCGATTATTATCGAAACGATCCGCAAATCTTACCCGCAGCACACCATCATCACCGAAGAAAGCGGTGAACATGAAGGTACCGATCAGGATGTTCAATGGGTTATCGATCCACTGGATGGCACCACCAACTTCGTTAAACGCCTGCCACACTTCTCTGTGTCAATCGCAGTACGCATTAAAGGCCGTACTGAAGTCGCCGTTGTTTACGATCCAATGCGTAACGAACTGTTCACCGCGACCCGCGGTCAGGGCGCGCAGCTGAACGGCTACCGTCTGCGCTGCAGCAACGCACGCGACCTGGACGGCACCATCCTGGCGACCGGCTTCCCGTTCAAGGCGAAGCAGCACGCAACTACCTATATGAATATCCTGGGCAAGCTGTTCACCGAATGCGCTGACTTCCGTCGCACCGGCTCTGCTGCACTGGATCTGGCCTACGTGGCAACCGGCCGCGTTGACGGTTACTTCGAACTGTCACTGAAGCCGTGGGACTTCGCTGCGGGCGAGCTGATCGCACGTGAAGCAGGCGCGATTGTTTGCGACTTCACCGGCGGCCACAACTACATGACCACCGGCAACATCGTTGCGGGTAACCCACGCGTTGTTAAAGCCATGCTGGCCAACATGCGTGACGAGCTGAGCGATGCGCTGAAGCGTTAATCTCCTCATCTCAGCCCTCTCCCCAAAGGGGAGAGGGTGCTAAACGGCGCCGCGCTCATCCACATCGTTACCGCCGCCACCAGCAGAATCACTCCCCCCGCCAGCGCGAGCGTTGTCCATCCTACCTGCCGCCACAGTACCGGCGTTTTATTGCCGCTGAGTTTTACCGCAAGCTGACGGAAGCTGTGAACCAGCAACGCCAAAGACGAAATGGTGAGAGAGGTTCCTGCCGCCATCGCCAGCGCCGAGAGCATGCCCCAGCCGAACACGCCAATCACTTTACTGAACAGCAGCACCATGATTGCCCCCGAGCACGGGCGCATCCCCATAGAGAGAACTATCATCAGCCGCGCGCGCCAGTCGTCACCGCTCTGTAATTGTTCCTGCGTCGGCAGATGCTGATGCCCGCAGCCGCAGTGTTCATCATGAACGTGGTGCGGCGTAAAGGTTTTGAATTTGGGCTTTTGCAGCAGCGCGCGCAGCTTTTTCAGCGCCCGCCAGCAGAGGATCAGCCCCAGCACGCCGACCAGCGCATAGCTGCCCTTCTCCAGCCAGAAGCTGCTCAGGTGCAGCTGGCGCGCGGGAAGCTGTAATAGCGAAAGCACAACCACCACCAGCGCAATCGCCACGCCCCCCTGAAGCAGCGAAGAGGCCAGCGTCAGGCCAATGCTTGATTTCAGCTTCGACGGATGGGTGGCAAGCCAGGTGGTAATAACGATTTTGCCGTGCCCCGGCCCCAGCGCGTGCAGCACGCCATAGATAAAGCTGAACGCCAGCAGGGAACCGCCCGCTTTGGTCGGGTTCTCTGCCACCGCCTTCAGCAGCCCGCTCATCTGCTGGTTGACCTCACGCTGCCAGATGATGCTTTTCATCATCACCTGCGGCCAGGCCTGCCACAGCCAGAGCGAACCGCAAACGGCGAGCAGTAGAAAAAGCGCCAGCGGCCAGAGGTGCAGCCAGCGGCGCGGCTTTCGTACCGGAGAGGAGATCACTGACATTGTAACGTTACCTTCTGCGCAAACTGTTTACCCAGTTCCATGTCCTCCGGTGGGGCATCCTGTTTATCAAGAGAGACAGCAAAATTCAGCGTCTCTTCGCTGGGCTTCGGGGTGTGAACCGTAATGTTGCAGGTTTTTTGCAACGACGCAGGAAGCTGCACGTCGCTGTCCTCGGCGTAGCTCATATCGACGTAGTACGTTGGGTCAAAGGTAGAAAACGTATAGGTTTGTCCTGCCAGCGGCTGCGGATGCGCCAGTGGAAGCACGAACGTCAGCACCGCCTGATGTCCGTCGCGGGACATGCCGTATTCTGTCGGGCGATTGAGGAACTTCACCTTTTGTCCGTTATGCCAGAACTCGGTGAAGTAGTGCTGCCCGAGCACGTTGGCCATCACTTCTGCCGCCAGCTTTTTCCAGATTTCGTCGCCCGGCTTCGCGTTACCCGCATCATAAAGCAGATCCGCCGAGGTGATTTCATCCATCGTCCAGCGCATTTTCAGGCCGCTCAGCTGCGTGCCGTCGGTGACCAGCTCGGTTTTCAGGCTGATAAAACTGTGAGGATGTGCGCTGGCGGTAAAGGTGATAACCGCCAAAAATAACGCCATCGCATTTTGTTTAACTGTCTGCATCAATTCCTCACGTCAAAAATTCTGTGATGTTCCCCAGCAATCCTGAGTGAAAGGCCTGCCGGCGCGCTTTTCAGCGCCCATCCTTTAGCTATTCTTATCAAACATTCACACTGGATACCCGACAGATGATGACGACGCTTGAAATTCCATCTGTGCTTTCCAGTTCGCAGCGCCGCTGCCAGGTGCTTTTGATGCTTTACCTGCCCGATGCTGCCGTCACCGCACAGAGCATAATCGCTGCCAATGGCGTGGACGAGGTCATGGCACGGCAAGATATAGCCGAGACGCGCGATGAAATCCAGCGCTATCACCGGCTGGATATCGTCACGCACCATGACGGCAGCTACCGAATTGAAGGCACTGCCCTGAATCAGCGTTTATGTCTGCTGCACTGGCTGCGCAGGGCGCTCCGCCTTTGTCCGCAGTTTGTCTCGCACCAGTTTACCCCAGCCTTAAAAACCGCGCTTAAACAGCACGGCATCGCGCGGCCGCTTTACGACGATGCTAATCTGCGGGCGCTGATCGGCTTCTGCTCACGCAAGCTGCAGCGTCAGTTTGAATGCCGGGACGTCCAGTTCTTACAGCTCTACTTGCAATACTGCCTCATCCAGCACCACTTAGGGAATACGCCGCAGTTTTCCCACGCGCAGCGCAACTGGACCCAGTCGCGGGGAGAGTATTTTACGGCGCAGGAGATTGTTCGTCACTGGAAGCGGCGCGTGCCGCAGGGCGCGCACGTGGACGAGCAGCTGTTTCTGGCGCTGCTGTTTATGATGCTCCGCACGCCCGATCCGGTGCTCGATAAACACCAGCAGGATCAGCGCCTGCGCCGCGCCATTGTGCGCATGGTGGCCCGTTTCCGCTCCCAGACCGGGATGAACTTCAGCGATGAGCAGGGGCTGACCGATCAGCTGTATATCCATCTGGCTCAGGCGCTGGACCGCTCGCTGTTTGAGATCGGCATCGACAATAGCCTGCCCGAGGAAATTCACCGTCTCTATCCCCGGCTGTTACGCACCACGAAAGAGGCACTCTTTGAGCTGGAAGCCGAATTTGGGCTGCGGTTCTCCGATGAAGAGATGGCGCTGGTAGCGGTTATTTTCGGCGCCTGGCTGATGCAGGAGACCGATCTGCATGAAAAACAGGTAGTGCTGCTGACCGGGGAGGATAAATCCTGTGAGGAGGTGATTGAACAGCAGCTGCGCGAATTAACCCTGCTGCCGCTCAACATTCGCTATCTGACGCTGCAGGCGTTCCAGAAAGAGGGGGCACCGCGCGAAGCCGCGCTGGTTATCACCCCCTATCCTACCGTGCTGCCGCTGTTCTCGCCGCCGCTGATCCACGCGGTTGAATCACTTAACACGCAGCAGCAGGAACATATTCGCGCCATGCTGGAATCGTAGCTACGCCCGTGCGGCCACTTTCGGTCGAACAAACATCGCCGGGAGCGCCACCAGCGCCATGACCCAGAACACGCCGTGTCCCAGATGCTGATACAGAAAGCCCGCAAAGACCGTCATCACCGCAATGCTGCCGCCCATCGCCACCGCAGAGTAGACCGCCTGCAGACGGATCACGTCCCCGCCCTCGCGCGCCGCGATATAGCGCATCGCCGCCAGGTGGCACACGGTGAAGGTGCCGCAGTGAAGGATCTGCGCCACAATCAGCCACGGCAGTTCGGTCGTCCAGCCCATAATCCCCCAGCGCGCCACGCCGCAGACCGCGGAAAGCAGCAGCAGATCGCGCGCGCCGAAGCGGCGGAACAGCTTTTTGCTCAGGGCGAAAATAATGACTTCTGCCACCACCCCCAGCGACCACAGGTAACCGACCGCAGAGGCCGAGTAGCCCGCCCCCTGCCAGTAGATGGCGCTGAAGCCATAGTACGCTGCATGCGCCCCCTGAAGCAGACAGACGCACGCCAGAAAACGCCAACTCTGGGCCACCAAGCTCCGCCAGGCGGGCCAGCCGGCGCTCTCCTGATGGCGACTCTCCCCTTGCGGCATCACCGACGGGCGCAGCAGCATGCCCAGCAGCATCGAGGCAATACCGATACTCAGCAGCGCCAGAATCGCGCGGTAGTCGTAAAGGCTGACCAGTTTCCCCACCAGCGCAGAGCCAATCACAAACGCAATCGAGCCCCAGAGGCGCACGCGACCATAGTCCATGGTGATCTGCTTTTGCCAGGTGTTCGCCAGGGCATCCGTCAGGGGTACCAGCGGGGAGAAGAACAGATTAAAGCCAACCATCACCACCATCAGCCAGGCAAACTGATGGCTGACCCAGAAGCAGGCCGCGAAGACCAGCGTCAGCAGGGCCAGAATGCGCACCGCTTTAATCAGTAAGGAGGGATCGCTGACGCGGGGGGCAATCAGCAGGCTTCCGAGGAAACGCGCCACCAGCCCCGCGCCCAGCAGGATGCCGATGGTTTCTGGCGTCAAACCAATTCCCTTGAGCCAGACGCTCCAGAAAGGCAGAAAAATACCGTAGCTAAAGAAGTAGGTGAAGTAGCTGAGCGCCAGCCAGCGCGTGGAATGCAAGACCATGAATCCCTCCCGAAATGGAGGCGATAGTCTGGCGTTTATCCTGCACTTTAGCAAGTCGTTAGCGCGCTATAAATTAACGATAAATTAACGTCCTGGACAGCCGGTCGGCGTATGGCGTGAGCGGCAAAATTGTATTACGTTTAAAAGACATCGCCTGAAGAGGTCGTTTGCCATGAACAGCTTACGTTATTTCGATTTCGGCTCCTCACGCTCCTTCCTGCTATTGATTGCCCGTATTGCCATCGTTGTCCTGTTTATTATTTTTGGCTATCCCAAGCTGACGGGGTTTAGCGGCACCGTTCAGTATATGACGTCGCTTGGCGCCCCCATGCCGATGCTGGCGGCCATTATCGCCGTAGTAATGGAGGTTCCCGCCGCTATCCTGATCGTGCTTGGCTTTTTCACCCGCCCCCTCGCGGTGCTCTTTGTCTTCTATACGCTGGGCACGGCGATTATTGGTCACCACTACTGGGATATGACCGGAGATGCGGTTGTGCCGAATATGATTAATTTCTACAAGAACGTCAGTATTGCTGGCGCGTTTATTTTGCTGGCGATTGTGGGACCGGGGGCCATTTCCCTGGACCGACGTTAAGCCATAAAAAAGGCCGCAAGCGCGGCCTTTTTTATTTCTGCAAAGCAGAGGAATTATGCGTATACCGGGAAGCGTGCGCAGATATCCAGAACTTTACCTTTGACGCGCTCGATAACCGCTTCGTCATTGATGTTGTCCAGAACGTCACACATCCAGCCAGCCAGCTCTTTCACTTCCGCTTCTTTAAAGCCGCGACGCGTCACGGCCGGAGAACCGATACGGATACCGGAGGTCACGAACGGGCTCTTCGGATCGTTTGGCACGCTGTTTTTGTTCACGGTGATGTTGGCGCGGCCCAGGGCAGCGTCAGCTTCTTTACCGGTCAGGTTCTTATCAACAAGGTCCAGCAGGAACAGGTGGTTTTCAGTCCCGCCGGATACCACTTTGTAGCCACGGTTCAGGAACACTTCCACCATCGCTTTGGCGTTCTTAGCAACCTGCTGCTGATACACCTTGAACTCTGGCTCCATCGCTTCTTTCAGCGCGACCGCTTTTGCGGCGATAACGTGCATCAGCGGGCCGCCCTGCGCGCTTGGGAACACGGCAGAGTTCAGTTTTTTGTACAGCTCTTCGTCACCGCCTTTCGCCAGGATCAGGCCACCGCGTGGACCCGCCAGGGTTTTGTGAGTAGTGGTGGTCACAACGTGAGCGTGAGGAACCGGGTTCGGGTAAACGCCTGCGGCAATAAGGCCCGCAACGTGCGCCATGTCAACGAACAGGTACGCGCCGATGCTGTCTGCGATTTCACGCATTTTTGCCCAGTCAACGATACCGGAGTAAGCAGAGAAGCCACCGATGATCATCTTCGGCTTGTGCTCTTTAGCCTGCTTCGCCATGTCTTCGTAGTCAATTTTACCGGACTCATCAATACCGTAAGGAATGATGTTGTACAGTTTGCCGGAGAAGTTAACCGGGGAGCCGTGAGTCAGGTGGCCGCCCTGCGCCAGGTTCATACCCAGAACGGTATCGCCCGGCTGCAGCAGCGCGGTGTAAACAGCGAAGTTAGCCTGAGAGCCGGAGTGCGGCTGAACGTTCGCGTAGTCAGCGCCGAAGAGTGCTTTCGCACGGTCGATAGCCAGCTGCTCAACGATATCAACGTACTCGCAACCGCCGTAGTAGCGCTTGCCCGGGTAACCTTCAGCGTATTTGTTGGTCAGCTGAGAGCCCTGCGCCTGCATCACGCGCGGGCTGGTGTAGTTTTCGGAGGCGATCAGTTCGATGTGCTCTTCCTGACGTACTTTTTCCTGCTCCATAGCCTGCCACAGTTCGGCATCATAATCGGCAATGTTCATTTCACGCTTTAACATCCGCATCTCCTGACTCAGCTAACAAGTAAATTTTGGCCTGAAAAGGCAGTCCTGTTGGACGACGGGCAACAGTATAACTGAATAGTTCTGTGATAACAGGTCTTGACAAACGATTTTACGCAAACGTTTTCCTTCACGCCACGCAAGGGTTTGAGGAATAAAGATCTCACTATTTCCAGCGGATTTCTTTTCAGGTTTGTGATGCGTATTTTTCATCTTGCAAAGAACCATTTACAAAGCATGGGTATTTTTTATAAGATGCATTTAAAATACATCATTAGGTAATATCAGAAGGAAGCTGCCATGCTCGACGCTCAAACCATCGCTACCGTTAAAGCCACCATTCCCCTGCTGGTGGAAACCGGCCCTAAACTTACCGCCCATTTCTACGATCGCATGTTCACGCACAATCCGGAGCTCAAAGAGATTTTCAATATGAGCAACCAGCGTAACGGCGATCAGCGTGAAGCGCTTTTCAACGCCATCGCGGCCTACGCCAGCAATATCGAAAACCTGGCGGCGTTGCTGCCTGCGGTGGAAAAAATCGCGCAGAAGCACACCAGCTTCCAGATCCAACCCGAGCAGTACAACATCGTCGGCACTCACCTGCTGGCAACGCTGGACGAAATGTTCAGCCCGGGCCAGGAGGTGCTGGACGCCTGGGGTAAAGCCTACGGCGTGCTGGCAAACGTGTTTATCAACCGTGAAGCGCAGATCTACAGCGAAAACGCCAGCAAGAACGGCGGCTGGGAAGGAACGCGCGCCTTCCGTATCGTCGAGAAAACGCCGCGCAGCGCGCTTATCACCAGTTTTGAATTTGAGCCGGTTGACGGCCAGCCGGTGGCCGAT
Source organism: Enterobacter cloacae complex sp. P27C (assembly GCF_014895705.1). NCBI lineage: Bacteria > Pseudomonadati > Pseudomonadota > Gammaproteobacteria > Enterobacterales > Enterobacteriaceae > Enterobacter > Enterobacter cloacae complex sp. P27C. Next base: position 39,637 of record NZ_JADBQB010000003.1, on the reverse strand, counting down.
TACCAGCCGGGCCAGTATCTGGGCATATGGCTGAAGCCTGAAGGCTTCCCGCACCAGGAGATCCGCCAGTACTCTCTGACCCGCAAACCAAACGGCAAAGGCTACCGCATTGCGGTGAAGCGCGAGGAAGGCGGTCAGGTATCCAACTGGCTGTATAACGAAGCGAGCGTGGGCTACGTGGTCCATCTGGCCGCGCCGGCGGGCGACTTCTTTATGGCCATTGAAACCAATACCCCGGTCACGCTGATCTCCGCGGGCGTGGGCCAAACGCCAATGCTGGCGATGCTGGATACGCTGGCGAAAGCAAACCACAGCGCGCAGGTTAACTGGTTCCACGCAGCGGAGAACGGCGACGTGCACGCCTTTGCGGATGAAGTGAAAGCGCTGGGAGCGACCCTGCCGCGTTTCACCGCGCATACCTGGTATCGCCTGCCGACGGAGGCAGACCGCACTGCCGCACGCTTTGACAGCGAAGGACTGATGAATTTAAGCCAGATGGAAGGGGCGTTTAGCGCGCCGGAAATGCAGTTCTACGTCTGTGGACCGGTGGCGTTTATGCAGTATGCCGCGAAGCAGCTGGTTGAGCTGGGCGTGAATAAAGACAACATTCATTACGAATGTTTCGGGCCGCATAAGGTGCTGTAACGCAAAAAGCCCCTCGTTCGAGGGGCTTTTTTTCGCCGGGTGGCGAATGGTTAAATCGCGGCGTCGTCTTCTTCGCCGGTACGGATACGGATCACGCGCGCCACGTCAAAGACGAAGATTTTCCCGTCGCCAATTTTGCCCGTCTGCGCCGTGCGGATAATGGTATCCACGCAGGTATCGACGATATCGTCGCTGACCACGATTTCAATTTTCACTTTCGGCAGAAAGTCGACCATGTACTCTGCGCCACGATAAAGCTCGGTGTGGCCCTTCTGACGACCAAAACCTTTCACTTCCGTCACGGTCATTCCGGTGATGCCTACTTCCGCCAGCGCTTCACGTACATCATCCAGTTTGAAAGGTTTAATAATCGCATCAATCTTTTTCATGGTGGGTCCTTAAACTCTTGCCTGTAAGCTGCCTCGTAATCGATTGCTCACAGTACCATACGGCATTACTCTTTAAAATCGTTTGCTTCCAGCTCGTGGCGTGAGAGCAGCTTATAGAACTCGGTGCGGTTGCGTCCGGCCATCCGCGCCGCGTGGGTCACGTTGCCTTTGGTGATCTGCAGCAGCTTGCGCAGATAGTTCAGCTCGAACTGGTTACGCGCTTCCGCAAACGTCGGCAAGGCCGTGTTCTCCCCTTCCAGCGCCTGTTCCACCAGCGCGTCGCTGATAACGGGCGAGGACGTTAGCGCCACGCACTGCTCAATCACGTTCACCAGCTGGCGCACGTTACCCGGCCAGCTGGCGGCCATCAGCCGTTTCATCGCATCAGTCGAAAAGGCGCGCACGAACGGTTTATGCCGATCTGCCGCCTGGCGCAGGAGGTGATTCGCCAGCAGCGGAATATCTTCCGCACGCTCCGCCAGCGCCGGGATCTTCAGGTTCACCACGTTCAGACGGTAGTAGAGATCTTCACGGAACTCGTTGCGGGCCATCACTTTGGGCAAGTCGCGGTGGGTAGCGGAAATGATTCGCACGTTAATATCAATATCGCGGTTGCTACCCAACGGGCGCACTTTGCGCTCCTGAAGTACGCGCAACAGTTTGACCTGCAGCGGCGCAGGCATGTCGCCAATTTCGTCGAGGAACAGCGTGCCGCCTTCCGCGGCCTGGAACAGCCCTTCCCGGCTGCTTACCGCGCCGGTAAATGCGCCGCGGGCATGGCCAAAAAGTTCAGACTCAAGAAGCTGCTCTGGCAAGGCACCGCAGTTAATGGCGATAAAGGCATTTTTACTGCGCGGGCTGGCGTTGTGGATCGCCTGCGCCAGGATCTCTTTCCCGGTTCCGCTCTGGCCGTTAATCAACACGCTGACGTCTGACTGTGCGACCATTCGCGCCTGCTCAAGCAGACGCAGCATTATCGGACTCCGGGTGACGATAGATTCACGCCATGCGTCGTCTCCGGAGGGCGCGGCGTGCTCCAGCGCGCTGTCGATGGCTTTGTAGAGCGCGTCTTTATCTACCGGCTTGGTGAGGAAGCTGAACACGCCCTGCTGGGTTGCGGCGACGGCATCCGGGATTGACCCGTGCGCCGTCAGGATAATGACCGGCATGCCAGGTTGCTGCTTCTGGATTTCGGCGAACAGCTGCATGCCATCCATTTCGTCCATCCGCAGGTCGCTGATCACCAGGTCAATCTTTTCGCGGCTGAGGACTTTAAGCCCCTCCTGCCCGCTTTCCGCGGTCACCACGGTGTAGCCTTCACTGACCAGACGCATCCCCAGCAGCTTTAACAGGCCGGGATCGTCATCCACCAGTAAGAGATGGGCTGGTTTACGGCTCGTCATGCTTCACATCCTCTTGTTTCGGCATATCGCTGTCCGGTGCAGCAGATGAACTACCCGGCTGATATTTACGCGACGAGAGCTGTCTTTCGATATCGGTCAGGTTTTCCAGCTTTCGCGTCGTGGTATCCAGCTGAGTACGTAAATGCTGTTGCTGTTGGCGCAGCGTATCCAGCTCGCTGTCAGTTGACTGCTGTAGCTTGCTGTAGCGGGAGCGCTCTTCAGACAACTGCAGCTGTAACGTCTGCCCATCCCGCCAGAGCTGGTATACCGGGCGCACCTGTGCGGGAAGATTGATCACAAACGTGTCCAGACGGGTCACGTTGGCCCGACGTTCAACGGGTGTAATTTTCGCATCGGCCAGTAAAATCCCACGCTTGAAAGCGTCCTGCCAGGTGTCTTCATCCAGCATCGCCGCCTTCATGCGGGCGTCTACCGGCGCAAGCCGCTGGGCGCAATCTATTCCGCGCAGCCAGAACAGCGGATTATTTTCGACATCATGCCCTGACAGATTCCAGATATCCTCACAGCGGGTAGAGAGGAAATCCGCCAGCTGGTTATCGGGCCATTTGTCTTCCTGTTTACCGCTTATCGCACTTTGCGGCGCATGGGAAACGCACCCCGCCAGAACTAAACAGGGCAGACTCAGGCGACCCGCTTTGCTGGAAAACACCGCGCGTATGGCGCGGAAAAAGACGTGTGACATACTCACCAGATATAGATTCATTTTATTAATTTTTCCGGCTCAGGGGCAGTTCAATACGGAAGCAAACATCTGAACGTTCGTCCGTGGCAATGTTTAGCTCACCCTGCATGCGTCGTATGCAGTCCCGAGCAATGCTTAATCCCAGACCGCTTCCTTTTACCGCGCCTTTCCGCTGATGACTCCCCTGGAAAAAGGGTTCGAAGATCATGGTTTTTTCGTCATCGGGGATCGGGGTGCCGGTGTTTGCGACGTCAATAAACACCCGGGAGCCCTTCGTATAACTTCGGATATAAATGTTACCGGATTCAGTACCATAGTGCACCGCATTGGAGTAAAGATTATCCAGAACGCTCATTAATAGCATGGGTTCAGCCAGGCATGTCGGCGCATTCAGCTCCACCCCGGTATGCATCATTTTAGCTCTTGCCGGCAAGCTATGGGCGGAGATCACCATATCCACCAGTGGCTCAATCTCCACCTCTTCCAGTACCACCGTCCCGTCAGCCAGCTTGCGGTTGTAATCCAGAAGCTGCTCGATCAGCTTTTGCAGGTTGCGGCTGCTGGCGTCCAGAATTTCGACAATCTCTTTCTGCTCCGGAGTAAGCGACCCTGCCACCTCGTCCGCCAGCAGCTCCGTTCCTTCACGCATGCTGGCCAGCGGGGTTTTCAGCTCATGGGAAATATGGCGCAGGAACTGATGACGCTGGGATTCCAGCCACGCCAGGCGCTCGGATAGCCAGATAATGCGCTGCCCGACGGATCGCAGCTCGCGCGGGCCTTTAAAGGCAACCGTATCCCCGAGCGATTTCCCCTCCCCCAGGCGGTTGATCATACGCTGAATACCCTTCACCGGGCCGATGATCATGCGGGTAAAGAGCAGCACCAGCCCGAGGCTCACCAGGAACAGCACCAGCGCCTGCCAGCCGAAGAACTGGCCGCGCTCGGCAATCTCCTGCTGCAGTTGCTGGCCGCGAGAGAAAATGACCGTGCGCGTTGACTGCACCATTTCGGTATTGGCGGCGGCGAATGCCTCAAGGCGCGCGGCGGCAGCCGCATCCGGGCCGCTGTTCTGGCACTGCAGCTGCGCGAGATCGTTCAGATCCTGACGTAACGCCTGATACAGTCTGTCGTCCGGCAGCACGCCCGCGTGGGCATCCAGCATTTCGCTGTAGCGCTTGCGCTGGCTCTGGTAGACCTTCTCCAGCGTCCGATCGTCGAGCACGCAGTACTGACGATAGCTACGCTCCATCTCCAGCGCGGCGTTGGTCATCGCTTCACTGCGTCTGGCATCGATAAGCGTGGTGCGGTTCGTCAGTGCCGCCTGGGCACTCAGCGCGTTGAGGCTCTGCCATGCCTGCCAGGCGAGGATCAGCAGCGGCAGCAGGATCAGCAGAAAGGCCATCATCACGAGCTGTCGCAGGGAGCGGGGAAAAACGGGCCAGCGTTTCAACGCATTACTCTCTTCATGGGGGTTTACGGAGAGCGTAACTGAGTCTGCCCTTCAGATACAACAAAGCCGGGTAAAAACCCGGCTTTGTTATGGAATAAGGCGGTGCCTAACTCGACGTTTCGCCCTGGCCTGATAAAGCATCGCTATGATCAGTAGTTGGACGGCAGGCACCTTTTTGTGCGTCATTCGAAGTTTATGTAGCACGTCCCGAAGGGGCTGACATAAGAAGGTGAATGAGCCACTGGTTGATATTATGCAACACCCATGCCAGAATGCAAAACAAAATATTAACACTTTGAAATATATATCTTTTATTCGTTTAATCTATTTATTGTGCGCTGAATGATTTCCAGGCTAAGTGTCGCTATTAAGCAACACCTTAACGGGAACCTGTCCGGCCATATATAAATCAATGGGTTAAGTGTCTCCAATTGGAGACAGCCCTATACCATCTTTGTCGCAATTTTGCGACACGCATAAAAAAACCCGGTGGCGCTACGCTCACCGGGCCTACAAAGTACCTGCTTTACATCTTAACCCAGCTGTTTACGCGCGTTGCGGAAGATACGCATCCACGGGCTGTCCTCGCCCCAGTTTTCCGGGTGCCAGGAGTTGCTCACGGTACGGAACACGCGTTCAGGGTGCGGCATCATGATGGTCGCGCGACCGCTTTCGCTGGTCACCGCCGTAATACCATTGACGGAGCCGTTCGGGTTCGCCGGATAGGTTTCCGTGACCTTGCCGAAGTTATCGACAAAGCGCAGCGCCACCAGGCCTTTGCTCTCGAGCTGCGCCAGATGGGCCGCATCGCGCACTTCTACCTGACCTTCGCCGTGGGAAACGGCGATTGGCATCTGAGAGCCAACCATCCCCTGCAGCAGCAGAGACGGGCTCTGAGTCACTTCAACCAGACTGAAGCGCGCTTCGAAGCGGTCGGACTGGTTGCGCACAAAGCGTGGCCAGGATTCGCTGCCCGGGATCAGCTCGCGCAGGTTAGACATCATCTGGCAGCCGTTGCACACGCCCAGCGCCAGGGTTTGCGGACGATGGAAGAAGGTCTCGAACTCGTCGCGCACGCGGCTGTTAAACAGAATGGACTTCGCCCAGCCTTCGCCTGCGCCCAGCACGTCGCCGTAGGAGAAACCGCCGCACGCCACCAGCGCATGGAAATCTTCCAGACCGATACGCCCGGCCAGCAGGTCGCTCATGTGGACGTCGATAGCGTCAAAGCCCGCGCGGTGGAAGGCTGCCGCCATCTCAACGTGGGAGTTAACGCCCTGCTCGCGCAGCACGGCCACTTTCGGACGCGCGCCGGTCGCAATGTACGGCGCAGCGATGTCTTCGTTGATGTCGAAGGAGAGCTTCACGTTCAGGCCAGGATCCTGGTCATTCGCTTTCGCGTTATGCTCCTGATCGGCGCATTCCGGGTTATCGCGCAGGCGCTGCATCTGCCATGTAGTTTCTGCCCACCACATGCGCAGCGTGGTGCGGCTTTCGCTGAACACGGCGTGACCGTCGGCCTCAATGACGAAGCGGTCGCCCTGAACGGCTTTCCCCAGATAGTGGACGCAGTCTGCCAGACCGTGCTTCGCCAGAATCGCTTCCACCGCCTCGCGGTCTGCGGCGCGAACCTGAATCACCGCACCCAGCTCTTCGTTAAACAGCGCCGCCAGGCGGTCTTCGCCAAGCGTTGCAATGTTCGCTTCCACGCCGCAGTGGCCGGTGAAGGCCATCTCTGCCAGGGTCACCAGCAGGCCGCCGTCGGAACGGTCATGGTAGGCCAGCAGCTTGCGCTGTGCCACCAGCGCCTGAATTGCGTCGTAGAAACCTTTTAGCTGCGCCACGTCGCGCACGTCGGCTGGCTTGTCGCCAAGTTGACGGTAAACCTGCGCCAGTGCGGTGGCGCCCAGCGCGTTGTGGCCCTTACCCAGGTCAATCAACAGCAGGGCGTTATCTTCGGTCGCCAGCTGCGGCGTAACGGTATGGCGCACGTCTTCCACGCGGGCAAACGCGGTGATCACCAGCGACAGCGGAGACGTCATCTCGCGCTGCTCGTTACCCTCCTGCCAGCGGGTTTTCATCGACATGGAGTCTTTACCCACCGGAATGGTCAGGCCGAGGGCTGGGCACAGTTCCTCACCCACCGCTTTCACGGCTTCATACAGGCCAGCGTCTTCACCAGGGTGACCGGCTGCCGCCATCCAGTTCGCGGAAAGTTTGATACGTTTGATGTCGCCAATCTGCGTCGCCGCGATGTTGGTCAGCGCTTCACCAACCGCCAGTCGTGCAGAGGCGGCGAAGTCCAGCAGCGCGACCGGGGTGCGTTCACCCAGCGCCATCGCTTCGCCGTAGTAGCTGTCGAGGCTCGCGGTGGTCACGGCGCAGTTCGCCACCGGGATCTGCCACGGGCCAACCATCTGATCGCGCGACACCATACCGGTCACGGTACGATCGCCGATGGTCACCAGGAAGGTTTTCTCAGCGACAGCCGGCAGGTGCAGCACGCGATTAACGGCTTCTGCCACGGTGATGCCCTGGCGATCCAGCGCTTTGCCCGCCGCTTTACGGGTCTGCACATCGCGGGTCATCTTCGGCGTTTTGCCGAGCAGCACGTCCAGCGGCAGATCGATAGGCTGGTTGTCGAAATGGGTGTCGCTCAGAGTCAGGTGCTGCTCTTCGGTCGCTTCACCGATGACGGCATACGGCGCGCGCTCGCGGCGGCACAGCTCGTCAAACAGCGGCAGCTGGTCGGCCGCAACCGCCAGCACATAGCGCTCCTGGGATTCGTTACACCAGATTTCGAGCGGGCTCATGCCCGGCTCATCGCTCAGGATATCGCGCAGGTTGAAACGGCCACCGCGACCGCCGTCGCTCACCAGCTCCGGCATAGCGTTGGACAGACCGCCCGCGCCCACGTCGTGGATGAACAGAATCGGGTTAGCATCGCCCAGCTGCCAGCAGCGGTCGATCACTTCCTGGCAGCGACGCTCCATCTCAGGGTTGTCACGCTGCACGGACGCGAAGTCGAGATCCGCATCAGACTGGCCGGAGGCCATAGAGGAGGCCGCACCGCCGCCCAGACCGATGTTCATCGCCGGGCCGCCCAGCACGATCAGCTTCGCGCCGACGACGATCTCGCCTTTTTGCACGTGATCGGCACGGATGTTGCCGATCCCGCCCGCCAGCATGATCGGTTTGTGGTAGCCACGCAGCTCTTCGCCGTTGTGGCTGTCCACCTTCTCTTCGTAGGTACGGAAGTAACCGTTCAGCGCCGGACGGCCAAATTCGTTGTTAAACGCCGCGCCGCCCAGCGGACCTTCGGTCATGATATCCAGCGCGGTCACGATGCGCTCTGGCTTGCCGAAATCTTCTTCCCACGGCTGTTCAAAGCCAGGGATGCGCAGGTTAGAAACGGAAAAGCCGACCAGACCCGCTTTTGGTTTCGCCCCACGACCGGTCGCCCCTTCGTCACGGATTTCGCCGCCGGAGCCGGTCGCCGCACCCGGCCACGGAGAAATGGCCGTCGGGTGGTTGTGGGTTTCCACTTTCATCAGAATATGCGCAGGCTCCTGATGGAAGTCATAGCGCCCTGCTTCGCGATCGGCGAAGAAGCGGCCCACCTCGGAACCTTCCATCACCGCGGCGTTGTCTTTATAGGCAGACAGCACGTGGTCAGGGGTTTGTTCCATGGTGTTTTTGATCATTTTGAACAGCGACTTCGGCTGCTGTTCGCCGTCGATAATCCAGTCGGCATTGAAAATCTTATGGCGGCAGTGCTCAGAGTTGGCCTGCGCGAACATGTAGAGTTCGATGTCGTTCGGGTTGCGGTTGAGCTTAACGAACGCGTCCTGCAGGTAGTCAATTTCGTCTTCTGCCAGCGCCAGGCCGAGACGCAGGTTGGCGTCAATCAGCGCCTGGCGGCCCTGCCCCAGCAGGTCCACGCTCTGTACCGGCGCAGGCTGATGATGGGAGAAAAGCTTCTGTGCGTCATCAAGAGAGGCAAACACGCTCTCCATCATGCGGTCGTGCAATTCAGCCGCAACCGCCTGCCACTGCGCGTCGCTCAGGGTAGAGGCTTCGACGTAGTACGCTACGCCGCGCTCCAGACGGTTAATCTGGCTCAGGCCGCAGTTGTGGGCAATGTCGGTGGCTTTGGAAGACCAGGGGGAGATGGTGCCCGGACGCGGCGTCGCAAGGATCAGTTTGCCGGTTGGCGTATGGCTGCTCAGATTTGGGCCATACTTGAGCAGGCGTTCCAGCTGTACGCGCTCCTCTGCATTCAGGGGGGCATTCAGGTCAGCAAAATGGACATACTCAGCGTAAATATTGCTTACCGGAAGGTCGGCCGCCTGAAAACGTGCCAGCAGTTTGGTAATACGGAAGGCAGACAGTGCAGGCGAACCACGCAGAATTTCCATCATAAGTCTCTCGTCTTCGAAGCGCCGGGGCGCTTACAGTGTGCGCAAGGGGGGAAAACGGGCGTCATTATAGAGAATCCTGAGCGCCGACGAAACCGTTTGCGTCGAAATAAAATCGACTTCAGCGTTTAACAATAGATGTGACCTGTCTCTCTAATTGGTTGCCAAGTGGCGCAAGTTTACGCAAAATGCCGCTCATTCAATGACAAACCTTATGATTAACATGGCTACAGCAGACTGAGGCAACCGGCGTCGCAGAGAATTAACTAATTGAAAAAATTAAAGATTAATTATCTGCTCATCGGCATTGTAACGTTGCTGCTGGCAGTGGCCCTCTGGCCTTCCATCCCCTGGTTCGGCAAAGCCGAAAATCGTATCGCCGCCATTCAGGAGCGGGGGGAACTGCGCGTCAGTACCCTCAACTCTCCGCTGATTTACAGCGACATCAACGGCAAAATTATTGGTCTGGATTATGAGCTGGCGCAGCAGTTTGCCGATTATCTGGGCGTGAAGCTTAAAATTACCGTCCGCCAGAACATCAACCAGCTGTTTGACGACCTGGACAACAACAACGCCGATATCCTCGCTGCCGGGCTGGTCTATAACAGCGAGCGCAGCAAGAACTACCAGCCGGGCCCGACCTACTACTCCGTTTCCCAGCAGCTGGTTTATCGCGTCGGGAGCCTGCGCCCGCGTACGCTTGCCTCGATCAACGCGCAACAGCTGACGATTGCTCCCGGCCACGTAGTGATTGACGACCTGCGTGAGTTAAAGGAGAAAAAATACCCGGATCTGAGCTGGACGGTTGACCCTAAACTCGGCACGACGGAGCTGCTGGAGCAGGTCAAAGATCAGAAACTGCCCTACACCATCGCCGATTCGGTGGCGATCAGCCTGTTCCAGCGGGTGCATCCTGAAATCGCCGTGGCGCTGGACGTGACGGACGAACAGCCGGTGACCTGGTTTACCCATCTGGACGATGACCAGACCCTCTCGGCGGCCATGCTGGATTTTTATAACACCATCAATGAAGACGGCACGCTGGCGCGACTTGAGGAGAAGTACCTCGGCCACGGGGATGACTTTGACTACGTTGACACCCGCAGCTTCCTGCGCGCGGTTGACAGCGTCCTGCCTGACCTGCAGCCGCTTTTCGAAAAATATGCCCAGGAGATTGACTGGAAACTGCTGGCGGCTATCTCGTACCAGGAGTCCCACTGGGACACCCAGGCCACGTCGCCAACGGGCGTACGCGGACTGATGATGTTAACCAAAAATACCGCGCTGAGCCTGGGCGTTAACGACCGTACCGATGCGGAACAGAGCATCAGCGGCGGGGCGCGCTACCTGCAGGATATGATGGCTAAAGTCCCGGAAACCGTGCCGGAAGAGGAACGGATCTGGTTTGCGCTGGCGGCCTACAACATGGGCTACGCGCACATGCTTGACGCGCGGGCTCTGACGGCGAAAACGAAGGGAAACCCGGACAGCTGGTCAGACGTAAAACAGCGCCTGCCGCTGCTGAGCCAGAAGCCATGGTACAACAAGCTGACGTATGGCTACGCGCGCGGACATGAAGCCTACGCCTACGTGGAAAATATACGTAAGTATCAGATTAGCCTGGTCGGCTATCTGCTGGAGAAAGAGAAAGAGGCAACAGAGGCAAAACAGCTGGCGGAAAGTTATCCGGTTGTGGCACCGGACGAGCTTAATCATCCGACAACTTCAATTCTGCCTTTTGTTGCTTTTTCTGCTGACGGCGCATTCGAAAGAAATCGCTTAATAGCCCCGAACACTCTGGTGCAAGTACCCCACCGATAGTCTGCACCTGATGATTCATTCCTGGATGACCCAGCACGTCCATCAGTGAACCGGCCGCACCGGTTTTTTCATCCCGCGCTCCAAACACCAGGGTACCGATTCGGCTGTGCACCATCGCCCCGGAGCACATCACGCAGGGTTCAAGGGTGACGTACAGGGTGGTATCAAGCAGACGATAGTTTTGCAGCACCAGCCCGCCCTGACGAAGCGCCATAATTTCGGCGTGCGCGGTAGGATCGTGGCGGCCAATAGGACGGTTCCACCCTTCCCCAATCACCCGGTTGTTATGAACCAGCACCGCGCCCACGGGCACTTCACCCTCGTCCCAGGCCCGTTGAGCCAGCGCCAGCGCGTGGCGCATCCAGTATTCATGATTGTGTTCTGAGGTGGACAAGGGCTGATACTCCAGTCTAAAAGCGGGCGGCATTATACACAGCCCTTATAGATAAGACTATTCGAGTTGCTGAAGTTCACCGAGGGGAGTAACGCGCCAGCGATGCTGGCAAAAATAGAGCAGCGGGTTGTCCTGCTTGCTGTCGCTGTAGCCGCTGTAAAGGCGCAGCGGCGTGCCGATGCGTTTTTCCAGCTGGATCACTTTTTCATGCCCCAGACAGCGCATCGTCAGGACCCAGCCGCCGTAGCCGCGGGAAATTTGCGTGGCGATAAGATTTACGCGCGGCAGCCAGGGGGTATCAAAGTAGACCAGCTCCACCAGCGTCTGCGGGGAGCCGGTAATCAGCCAGATATCGGCATCGTTGGCGTCAAGATAGCTGGTCAGGCGCGCCTGCACCACGGGAAACGCGGCAACGTGGCCGCGGAACCAGAGAGCGAACTCCTTTTCGAGCTGTTTGAGCCGCGCTTCGCTGTGGCCAAACGTACATCCCCACAGCAGCAGGCTCATTGGCCAGCGCGCCGCCCGGCCTTTTACCAGCAGCGCGATGCCAATGAGGGGTAAGAGCGGTAAGACGAGCAGCGCGTTCAGAGGCTGACGCCGCAGCAGGTAGCGCATAAACGTACCAAACATATCCTGCTGATGCAGCGTTCCATCCAGATCGAAAAAGACAACGCGACGCTCGTGATTGGCCAAACCTTACTCCTCTGGGTCGTTGAATCCTAACAGCCAGGTAAACAGGAACCCGGCGATCACCGCTACTAAATAGCCTAACAGATAGAGCATGACTTTTCCGGTCACGATGGTTAATGCCAGCGGTAAACCGGAGAGACCAAAGGTGATAACGGTGGCGACTTTCCAGTAGCTAATGAGTGCCCCGCCTACAGCGCCCCCCAGACAGGCCGCAAGGAACGGTTTACCCAGCGGCAGCGTGACGCCGAATATCAGCGGCTCGCCAATGCCGAGCAGCCCGACCGGCAGCGCCCCTTTAATCACTTTTTTCAGGCGCGCGTTGCGGGTTTTCATCAGGACGGCAATCGCTGCCCCCACCTGCCCGACGCCCGCCATCGAGAGAATAGGCAGCAGCGCGTTATAGCCGTGCGCCTGCACCAGCTCGACGTGGATCGGCACCAGCCCCTGATGCAGGCCGGTCAGCACCAGCGGCAGGAAGGTACCTGACAGCACCGCCCCCACCAGCAGGCCGCCGCGGTCGATAGCCAGAGACGCGCCGTGGGCGATGGCGTCAGAGATCCACCCGCCTAGTGGCTGAAGGACCACAATCGCGACGCTACCGGTAATTAACGTGGTCAGCAGCGGGTTGAGGATCAGCTCAATCGAGCCAGGCAGAACCGTGCGTAGCTTTTTCTCGATCCAGCACATAAGAATAACCACCAGCAGCACGGCAATCACCCCGCCGCGACCAGGCTGGAGCGCCTCGCCAAACAGCGTGATTTGCGCCAGCTGCGGGCTGGACAAGATCCCTGCCATCACGCCGCCCATTGCCAGCGAGCCGCCAAACACCTTCGCAGTATTGACCCCGACCAGGATGTTCATAATGGCAAACACCGCGCTGCCGAAGATCCCGAGAATGCCCAGCAGGTTCGGATACTGCGTGGCAAAATCCCCGACAATATCTGGCCGCTTGAGGATGTTGATGATCCCGGTGATCAAGCCGGAAGCTATAAACGCCGGGATCAGCGGGATAAAGACGTTTGCCAGCTGTCGCAGCGCATCGCTCATGGGAGCTTTGTATTTGGCCTTCGCCTGCGCTTTGGTGCGTTCAGCGTCGTCAACCGTCACGCTTGTACCGCCGACCATCAGCGCGCGCATGGCGTCGACAACCTGCGCCGCCTTGCCCGGCCCGACGATCAACTGGTGTTGCTGCCCCTGTTTCACGTAGCCACTGACGCCGGACAGCTTCTTCAGGCCCGGCACGTCAAGCTGATCGTCGTTATGCACCTCGACGCGCACGCGCGTCATGCAGTTTTCCAGACGCTGAATATTTTTCTCCCCGCCTATCCCCTGCAGGATATCGCTGGCGAGCGCTGCTGTTTTGTCCATAAACGCCTCTGCTAGTTTTCTAAAGCCGCCCGTAAGAAGCCGTTGTGCGCGTCGAGTTTGGCTCGCGCAGCCGCCGCGTCCAGCCCGCTTAAGATCATCAAAATGGCTGGTTTTACGTCGTGATCGGTCTGCCTGAGCACCGCTTCTGCCTCTTCACGGCCCGCGCCTGTCGCCTCCATCACCATGCGGCAGGCTCTGTCCACCAGCTTGACGTTGGTGGCCTGCATATCGACCATCAGGTTCTGGTAGACCTTGCCGAACTTCACCATCGCACCGGTGGAGATCATATTGAGCACCAGCTTTTGCGCGGTCCCGGATTTCAGGCGCGTGGAGCCGGTGAGCGCTTCCGGCCCAACGACCGGAGAGATGGCGATAGCGGCCACCTGCGCAATCGGCGAGCCGGGGTTGCAGGAGATGGCGACCGTCGTGCAGCCGGTCCGGTTGGCGTATTCCAGGCCGCCAATGACGTACGGCGTGCGCCCGGATGCCGCCAGGCCGACCACCAGATCGTTCGCCGTCAGGTTCAGATCCTTCAGGTCATCCTCACCCAGCTGTTTATTGTCCTCCGCCCCTTCAACGGCCTTCAGCAGCGCGCCGGGACCACCTGCAATCAGGCCAACCACCAGGCCGTGCGGAACGCCAAAGGTGGGCGGACATTCCGAGGCATCCAGCACCCCGAGACGCCCGCTGGTACCGGCCCCCATATAGATAATGCGACCACCGACCTTAAGAGCTTCCGCCGCCGCATCGACCGCTTTCGCCACCTCTGGCAATGTCTCTTTCACTGCCTGCGCTACCAGCGTATCCTGTTGATTAAAGCGGTTAACCAGCTCCAGGGTGGAGAGCGCATCCAGATCCATGGTTTGCGGGTTACGCGTTTCAGAAACAAGTGAGCCAAGATTCATTTTTTGTACCTCAAGAATTTTTAATTCATAATAATCACACTATAATGGAATATAAAATTCATTCAGGCGAGCAGAATTCGTTTTTGCGCAGACAATCACATTTCCGCCGGGAGTACTCATGAACTGTTTAATTCGCATTCGCCAGCGCTACGCCGGCTTTGCTCAAAGCGACAAAAAGCTGGCGGATTTTCTGCTTTCTCAGCCCGATCGCGCCCGCCACCTCAGCTCACAGCAGCTGGCAAGCGAAGCTGGAGTGAGCCAGTCAAGCGTGGTGAAATTTGCCCAGAAGATCGGGTTTAAGGGTTTTCCCGCTCTTAAGCTGGCAATCAGCGAAGCGCTGGTGAGTAACCCGAATCCGCAGTCCATGCCGGTGCATAACCAGATCCGCGGCGATGACCCGATGCGTCTGGTTGGGGAAAAGCTGATCAAGGAGAACGTGGCGGCCATGCACGCCACGCTGGACGTGAATACCGAAGAGAAATTACTGGAAAGCGTGGCGATGCTGCGGGCGGCGCGGCGTATTATTTTGACCGGTATTGGCGCGTCCGGTCTGGTGGCGCGTAATTTTGGCTGGAAGCTGACTAAAATCGGTTTTAACGCCATCGTCGAGCAGGATATGCACGCCCTGCTGGCGACCGTGCAGGCGATGGATCCTGACGATCTGCTGCTGGCCATCTCCTACTCCGGCGAGCGCCGCGAGATCAACATGGCGACCGACGAAGCCCTGCGCGTCGGCGGCAAAATTCTGGCGATCACCGGCTTTACGCCAAATGCGCTGCAGCAGCGGGCAACGCGCTGTTTGTATACCATTGCCGAAGAGCAGGCCACGCGCAGCGCGGCAATTTCGTCCACCAGCGCACAAATGATGCTGACGGACCTGCTGTTTATGGCGCTGGTACAGCAGGATCTGGAGCGCGCGCCCGAGCGCATTCGTCACAGCGAAGAACTGGTAAAGAAACTGGTTTGACGCGTATAATGCCCGCCCAGTTTGTGTTGTTTCTGAGAATTTCCTGATGGCGCTGTTAATTACCAAAAAATGCATCAATTGCGATATGTGCGAACCCGAATGCCCGAACCAGGCGATTTCGATGGGCGACAGCATTTACGAGATTAACAGCGACCGCTGCACGGAATGCGTCGGCCACTATGAGACACCGACCTGCCAGAAGGTGTGCCCGATCCCCAACACTATTCTGAAGGATCCGACACACGTCGAGAGCGAAGAGCAGCTGTGGGATAAATTTGTCCTGATGCACCACGCGGACAAAATTTAGCTTTCGATAATCACCGTCGCGCTGGCATAGTGGCGTTCATCTGCGATCGTCACGTGCATATGATTCACCCCCAGCCTCTCCGCCAGCTTTTGCGCTTCACCCCACAGACGCAGGCGCGGTTTGCCCAGCTCATCATTAAAAACTTCGAACTGGTTAAATGCCAGGCCGTTACGAATGCCGGTCCCGAACGCTTTGGCTGCCGCCTCTTTTACCGCAAAGCGCTTTGCCAGAAAACGCACCGGCTGCTGGTGCGCTTCCCAGATGGCCCATTCGTTATCGCTCAGCACGCGCCTTGCCAGGCGATCGCCGCTCCGGGCGATCACCGCTTCAATGCGAGCTATTTCGACGATATCGGTGCCTAAGCCCAGAATGGCCATTACTGACGCGCTTCCAGCATCAGGCGTTTCATCTCTGAAACCGCCTCTTTCAGGCCGCTCATCACCGCGCGGCCAATAATGGCGTGGCCGATGTTCAGCTCATGCATTTCCGGCAGAGCAGCAATGGCCTTCACGTTGTGGTAGGTCAGGCCGTGACCGGCATTAACCTTCAGTCCCAGGCTCGCGGCGTAGGTGGCCGCTTTGGCGATACGCTCCAGCTCTTTGGCCTGCTCGGCATCGTTTTTAGCATCGGCATAGCAGCCGGTGTGAATTTCGATATACGGCGCGCCCACGTCGGCTGCCGCTTTAATCTGCGCGAAATCGGCGTCGATAAACAGAGAAACCAGGATACCGGCATCCGCCAGGCGCTTGCAGGCATCGCGCATTTTGTCCTGCTGCCCCGCCACGTCCAGTCCACCTTCGGTGGTCACTTCCTGGCGTTTTTCCGGCACCAGGCAGCAGAAGTGCGGTTTGGTCTCGCAGGCAATGGTCAGCATCTCTTCGGTGACCGCCATCTCCAGATTCATACGGGTGTCCAGCGTCTGACGAAGAATGCGCACGTCGCGGTCGGTAATGTGGCGGCGGTCTTCACGCAGGTGAACGGTAATGCCGTCGGCACCAGCCTGTTCAGCGATAAACGCCGCCTGAACCGGATCGGGATACGCCGTGCCGCGCGCGTTACGCAGGGTGGCGATGTGGTCGATGTTGACGCCTAACAGTAATTCAGCCATGACAATCCTCGGTTTTCTTTCTGATGCTGTGGTCTAACGTTTGGGCATAAACTGCCTGAATAATTCGCGGCTCTTTAAGGGCTTGCCGCCAAGATACGGCTTGAGGGCAATCCGGGTAAAGCGTTTTGCTGCGCGCAGGGTATCGGCGTCCGGAAACTCGCGTTCATAAAGCGCTTTGAGCTGGCGTCCGGTAAAAGTACTGTTATCAACGACGACGCTGGCAATAAAGCCTTTTTCTTCGCGGTAGCGGTAGGTCATGGTGTCTTCCACCTCATCACCGCTGCCTGCGCAGTGCAGAAAATCCACGCCGTACCCGAGGTGGCCCAGCAGCGCCAGTTCGAAACGACGCAGGGCGGGTTCGGGCGTGCCGGTCGCACCCGCCAGTGCCTGGATACAGTGCAGATAATCGAAGAAAAGTTCCGAGAAGCGAGTCTCATGTTCAAGGACGCGGGAGATGAGCTCGTTGACATACAGACCGCTGTAGAGCGTGATGCCAGAAAGGGGAAGCGCCAGAGAGACGGCTTCAGCGCTGCGCAAGGTTTTGACTTCCCCTCGCCCGCCAAAGCGAACCAGCAGCGGCGTAAAAGGCTGTAGGGCACCCTTCAGATTAGAACGTTTGGATCGTGCGCCTTTCGCAACAAGGCGCACGCGGCCCGACTCTTCCGTGAAGACGTCCAGCATCAGGCTGGTTTCGCTCCAGGGACGACTATGGAGAACGAAGGCGCGCTGCCAACCTTCCATTATACTCGTCGTCTTGAGTTACTGATCTTCGCCGTAACCGAGGCTGCGCAGAGCACGCTCATCATCGGCCCAGCCAGATTTCACCTTCACCCACAGTTCCAGATGAACTGGCGCTTCGAACATCTCCTGCATGTCCTTACGGGCTTCGATACCGATGGTTTTGATCTTGGCGCCTTTGTTGCCGATCACCATCTTCTTCTGCCCTTCACGCTCGACGAGGATCAGGCCGTTAATGTCGTAGCCACCGCGCTCGTTGCTCTGGAAACGCTCGATCTCCACCGTCACAGAGTACGGCAGCTCGGCGCCCAGGAAACGCATCAGCTTTTCACGGATGATTTCAGACGCCATAAAGCGCTGAGAGCGATCGGTGATGTAATCTTCCGGGAAGTGGTGAATCGCTTCCGGCAAGTGCTTACGTACGATGCCCGCGATGGTATCGACGTTCAGGCCGGTCTCAGCAGACAGCGGAACGATATCGAGGAAGTTCATCTGGCTGCCCAGCCACTGCAGGTGCGGCAGCAGGTCAGCTTTTTCCTGCACGTTGTCAACTTTGTTGACCGCGAGGATCACCGGCGTTTTGCCGTCACGCAGCTTGTTCAGTACCATTTCGTCGTCCGGCGTCCAGCGGGTGCCCTCCACAACGAAAATCACCAGTTCTACGTCGCCGATGGAGCTGCTCGCCGCCTTGTTCATCAGACGGTTAATGGCACGCTTCTCTTCCATGTGCAGGCCAGGGGTATCGACGTAGATTGCCTGATATGCGCCTTCAGTATGGATGCCGACGATGCGGTGACGCGTGGTCTGCGCCTTACGCGAGGTGATGGAAATCTTCTGCCCAAGCAGATTATTCAGCAGGGTGGATTTGCCGACGTTCGGACGTCCGACGATGGCAATAAATCCGCAATAGGTTTTTTCTTCGCTCATTCCAGCTCCAGCATTTTTAACGCCTGTTCGGCGGCAGCCTGTTCAGCCTTACGGCGGCTCGAACCTGTGCCCACCACCGGTTCACTCAGGCCACTGACCTGGCAATGGATGGTAAATTCCTGATCGTGCGCTTCGCCACGAACCTGCACCACCAGATAGGATGGCAGCGGCAGATGACGGCCCTGCAAATATTCCTGCAGGCGCGTTTTCGGATCTTTTTGTTTATCGCCCGGGCTAATTTCGTCCAGACGGGTCTGATACCAGTTAAGGATCAGCTTTTCTACGGTCTGGATATCGCTGTCCAGGAACACGCCACCAATTAATGCTTCGACCGTATCGGCAAGAATAGATTCACGACGGAAGCCGCCGCTTTTCAGTTCACCCGGCCCAAGACGCAGACATTCGCCCAGTTCAAATTCGCGCGCGATTTCAGCGAGGGTGTTGCCGCGCACCAGCGTGGCGCGCATGCGGCTCATATCACCTTCGTCCACGCGCGGGAAACGATGATAAAGCGCATTCGCAATCACGAAACTTAAAATAGAGTCACCCAGAAACTCGAGACGCTCATTATGTTTGCTGCTGGCACTGCGATGGGTTAATGCCTGTTGCAACAACTCCTGATGATGAAAAGTGTAGCCCAGCTTCCGTTGAAGCCGATTAATTACGATGGGGTTCATGCGATACCAATAAATGAATGCGTCAAAAATGCAGCACACGAAACCGACCTGAGAAAACCAACGCGGTTTCGTGTGCCGTGGCACCCTTGCAGGGCCAACCTTAAACTTCGGGGGAATATTCTATACACAACGACAGGGGATGTCGTTAGTTCAAAGAGATTTATCGAGGAAATAATTCACGTAGCCGCGAAATAACGCGGCTACGTGTTCTTTTCCTGAGAATTAATGGATTCCGCCAATACGATTCAGGCGCACCCCGGTCGGCCACTCGCCTTCCTGCTTCTCAAAACTCATCCAGATCGCGGTTGCTTTACCCACCAGATTCGCTTCCGGCACAAAGCCCCAGTAACGGCTGTCCGCGGAGTTATCGCGGTTATCGCCCATCATGAAGTAGTGTCCCGGCGGTACGATCCAGCTGGCCAGCTGCTGACCCGGCTGTTTGTAATACATCCCCACTTGGTCCTGCGCGATTGGCACGGTCAGAATGCGGTGAGTGACATCGCCCAGCGTCTCTTTGCGCTCAACCAGACGAATGCCGTTCTCTTTGGTTTCACCTTTTGGCACCTGGAAGAATCCGCTGGTCGCTTCACCGCCGTTACGACGGGCGAAAGTCTGCACGAAATCACTTGGCTCAACGTTTGAGTAGGTGATTGGCAGCGCGTTTTCACACGCGGTACCGGAGCTGCAGCCCGGCTGAACGGTGACTTCCTTCGCAACCGGATCGTAGGTCACTTTATCACCCGGCAGCCCCACCGCGCGCTTAATGTAATCCAGACGCGGATCGTCCGGATATTTAAACACCACGATGTCGCCACGTTTCGGATGCCCCGTTTCGATCAGCGTTTTCTGGTAAATCGGATCTTTAATGCCGTAGGCAAACTTCTCAACCAGAATAAAATCACCGATCAGCAGCGTTGGCATCATTGATCCCGATGGGATCTGGAACGGCTCATAAATAAACGAACGTACCACCAGCACAATCGCCAGCACCGGGAACACCGACGCGCCCGTTTCCAGCCAGCCCGGTTTCGGGCCAACTTTCTTCAGGGTTTTCGCGTCAAGCGCATCGCCAGTCGCTGCCTGCGCGGCAGCCTGACGTTCACGGCGTTTTGGGGCGAAGATAAACTTATCCAGGCACCACAGCAGGCCTGTCACCAGCGTAGCGATGACCAGGATCAGGGCAAACATGTTCGCCATGCCAACTCCTTAAAAGTTATTTGCCGTCTTTACCGACATGAAGAATGGCAAGGAATGCTTCCTGCGGCAGCTCAACGTTACCGACCTGCTTCATACGCTTCTTACCTTCTTTCTGCTTCTGCAGCAGCTTTTTCTTACGGCTGACGTCACCGCCATAGCACTTCGCCAGAACGTTTTTACGCAGCTGCTTCACGGTTGAGCGGGCAATGATGTGGTTACCGATGGCCGCCTGAATCGCAATGTCAAACTGCTGACGCGGGATCAGATCTTTCATCTTCTCAACCAGCTCGCGGCCACGGTACGGCGCATTGTCGTTGTGGGTGATGAGCGCCAGCGCATCCACACGCTCGCCGTTGATCAGCACGTCCACGCGCACCATGTTGGAGGCCTGGAAACGCTTGAAGTTGTAATCCAGTGACGCATAGCCACGGGAGGTAGACTTCAGACGGTCGAAGAAGTCGAGTACCACTTCCGCCATAGGGATTTCATAGGTCAGCGCCACCTGGTTACCGTGGTAAACCATGTTGGTCTGCACGCCACGCTTCTCAATACAGAGCGTAATAACGTTCCCCAGGAACTCCTGCGGCAGCAGCATGTGACATTCTGCAATAGGCTCGCGCAGCTCGTGAATGTTGTTCAGCGGCGGCAGCTTGGACGGGCTGTCGACGTAGATCACTTCTTTCGAGGTGGTTTCTACTTCGTAGACTACCGTTGGTGCGGTGGTGATCAGATCCAGATCGTATTCACGCTCCAGACGCTCCTGAATAATCTCCATGTGCAGCAGGCCGAGGAAGCCGCAGCGGAAGCCGAAGCCCAGCGCCGTTGAACTTTCTGGCTCGTAGAACAGGGAGGCATCGTTCAGGCTCAGCTTGCCGAGCGCATCGCGGAAGTTTTCGTAGTCGTCAGAGCTGACCGGGAACAGACCCGCGTAAACCTGCGGTTTCACCTTTTTGAAGCCAGGCAGCGCTTTGTCTGCCGGGTTACGCGCGCCGGTCAGGGTATCGCCCACTGGCGCGCCGAGGATGTCTTTAATCGCGCAGACCAGCCAGCCCACCTCGCCGCATTTCAGCTCGGTACGGTCAACCTGTTTTGGCGTGAAGATACCCAGACGGTCTGCGTTGTAGACCTGTCCGGTACTCATAACCTTGATTTTGTCGCCTTTACGCATGGTGCCGTTTTTGATACGCACCAGTGAGACCACGCCCAGGTAGTTATCGAACCAGGAGTCGATGATCAGCGCCTGCAATGGACCATCCGGGTCGCCTTCCGGGGCCGGAATATCACGTACCAGGCGTTCCAGCACGTCGGTCACACCTACACCGGTTTTCGCGGAGCAGCGTACGGCGTCGGTCGCGTCAATGCCGACAATGTCTTCAATCTCTTCCGCCACGCGCTCAGGATCGGCGGCTGGCAGGTCGATTTTGTTCAGAACCGGCACAACCTCGAGATCCATTTCCATCGCGGTGTAACAGTTCGCCAGGGTCTGGGCTTCAACGCCCTGCCCGGCATCGACCACCAGCAGCGCACCTTCACAGGCCGCCAGCGAGCGTGATACTTCATAGGAGAAGTCAACGTGGCCTGGGGTGTCGATAAAGTTCAGTTGATAAGTTTCGCCATCAGAAGCTTTATAGTCGAGCGTCACGCTCTGCGCTTTGATGGTGATACCGCGTTCGCGTTCCAGGTCCATGGAGTCCAGTACCTGGGCTGCCATTTCACGATCAGACAGGCCACCGCAAATCTGGATAATACGGTCAGACAGCGTCGACTTACCGTGGTCAATGTGAGCAATGATCGAAAAGTTACGTATGTTCTTCATATAGTTAAATAATTATGCCTTACGAATTCCTGGAGGCCGCTGTTCTTAGCCTGACGTTTTTCAGTGCGAAAACGCAGCATTCTACACTACATACCCGCAACCTGGAAATGCACTTAGAGCCAAGCATAGCGCGAAGAAATGGCGTTTTCTTTTTTGAGATGTAAATAATGATAAAGCCCGGTGGATCACCGGGCCTCAGAAGAGAGCGTCTCGACGCGAAGTTGGTCAGGCGCCAGCGCAACGCTCAGAATAACGGGCTGCCACTCATCGCGCGCGGCGAGCTTCGGTGAGATGCCTTTAGCAAGCCAGAATCCCCCTACGCCACCCAAAGCTGCACCGCACATGGCGGCCACGTCGGTACCAAACAGCATCTGAAAAAGGCCGCCCATGACAAACAGCCCCACCAGCGGGGAGAGATAGACCAGCATCGCGGAACTCAGCAGACTGCCTTCCGTAATGCCCAGTTCCACCTTCTGACCCGCCACCAGCGGCTGTTCGCTCGGCACGGAGATCGTATGCGATGTCTGTGGCCCTAACTTATTCAGCACGCGACTGCCACAACCGGCTCGGGATGCGCAGCTATTGCATGAGGCTTTAACATCACAGCTGACCAGCGCAATACCATTCTGCCACGAGACGACGGTCGCCCACTCTTTAATCATTGTGCGGCCCTGAATTTAATGCTGTCTGAAATGCGCTTCGCCGTCTGCGGAGGTAATTCCCCCACAATCGTGATTTCTGCGTTATCGCGAACCATGGTGCTGACCGTACGACGCCCGGTACGAAGCATTTGTTCAGCGCTGTTTGCCGTTGCGCGGTTGATATTCACCGAGAAGCTGAACAAGCCATCGGAATAGAGGCGTGATTCAACCGGCGTATCAATGGTGGGCAACTGACGACGGCTGCTGGACACTTCGCTAAAGCCTTGCGGTATCCAGGAAGGAACCCAGTTGAAATTAGCGGAGTCCCCTGCAGGAACAGAAAGCAGCGGCGGCAGGCTGGCCTTCGCCAGATTCTGCATGCTGTTACCAACCTGATTGTTCACGCTAAAGGAGATGACGCGGAACTGTTCAAGCGTCTCGCCGTCGCGGTCGAGCAGGTCCACGCGCATCGGCAGCTTGGTTTCCGCATCAATCCAGACGATATAGCTGTAGCGCGTACCATCGCGCGCAACCACGCGGATCACTTCACACAGCCTGTCTGCAATACGGGTACGCCCTACCGAAATAAAATCATAGTAAGGGGCAAGTCGTTTGAAGTCGGTATAGATAAGCGACGGTAGAGAATCAACGATATAGTCGCCATTCAGCGTGAAAGGCTCCAGACCGGGCTCGAAATAGCTGATTTCGTTGCCACGCTGGACAACTTCCCGACGCGGGCCATCCATCTGTAAAAGCTGGGCGAGCGGCTGGTTATCAAGACGGGCATGGCGATAGCGTAACGACTCGACGCCCTGCTTGTTGATGCTGATAAATGCCAACTCGTAATTGAGTGACTGGCTGGCCAGATTCATTTGCTGCAACAACGCCCCGGATGAAACATCAGCCGAGGCGTTAGCAGAGAAGAACAGGCTACCCGCCATCAGAGACATGGCGAACCAAAGTTGCTTCATTACTGCGATTGCGTTCCTAAAGTTTGGTTTCCGGGCACCTGCACAGCAGCTTGCTGAGTTTGGGCCTGCTCAAACTGAAGCTGTTCAGAGTGCAGACGACGCTGCAACTCATAATCCTGCAACATCGCATTAATGCGACGGCGCTGCTCCTGAACCTGCTGTTGCTGACCGCCGCTGGCGGAGGCATCAGCCGGTACGCCCAGACTTACCGGGCTGGCTTTGCCCATCATCGGCAGTGTGTTAAACACTGGCGCTTCTGGCTGCTGATTAGTTTCAGACTGAGTATTATAGTGCTGGACGCCAACGATAACTGCAAGCGATACGCATGCAGCCACCCCCATTTGGGTGAGCTGGCTGGCCCACGGACGCACTTTTTTCCAGAACGGCATTTTCTGCCACTGGTGCGGTGCGGGTTGCGCTTCAGGAATCAGCGGAGTGGTCTGATGAACAGGCTCATTCTCGATGGCCGCCATCACGCGGGCTGAGATATCGAAATGGAGAACCTCTCCGGTATCACCGCGCAGCGTGTCACGGATGAGATGGTAACTCTCCCAGGTCTCTTGCATTTCGGGAGAATGAGACAGCTCGTTGAGCAGCTCACTATCCAGCGTCTCACCATCCATTAAAGCGGAAAGTTTTTCTTTCTGCATGCCTAATACCTTTTCCAGTATCCCGCTATCGTCAACGCCTGATAAGCGGTTGAACTTTATTATCAATAGCTTCTCGCGCACGGAAAATTCGTGAACGAACCGTGCCGACCGGACAATCCATGATAGCGGCTATCTCTTCATAGCTCAGACCATCAAGCTCCCGTAACGTAATTGCCATGCGTAAATCTTCCGGGAGTGACTCGATCGTGCGAAAAACAATTTGTCTCAGTTCTTCTGACAACATTAAGTTCTCAGGGTTCGAAATTTCTTTCAGCGCACCGCCACTTTCGAAGTTTTCGGCGTCGATAGCGTCTACATCACTGGACGGCGGACGACGACCCTGAGCAACCAGGTAATTCTTTGCCGTATTGACAGCAATACGGTACAGCCAGGTATAAAAAGCACTATCTCCCCGGAAAGATTCCAGCGCGCGATAGGCCTTAATAAAAGACTCTTGCACCACATCAGGTACATCACCTGACGGTACATAGCGGGAAACCAGACTCGCCACCTTATGCTGGTAGCGTACCACCAGTAGGTTAAAGGCTTTCTGATCTCCCTTCTGGACCCGTTCAACCAGGACCTGGTCCGTTAACTGCTCGCTCATCCGAGGTAATGTCTCCCCAAACCTAAATTCCACGCGTTATCGAAACGCCACTCTATAACTACCGCACTTTGAGCAAGCACCAGCTTAGAGTGTCTGATCTTCAATAAGTTCCGTAACGCCTTTGTTTTTGTTCATCGCGCCGCAGACCGTTCATTTTCTCTCATTATAAGTCTGTTCACGATACGCACCACTTTCTGACAAGAAACATCTTTTTCCCGCCAGAAGAGTAACGCAACACAGGCTTTATTTCACCACAAAATCTGACGCTAACGATCTGCTTCGCAAAATAATTTCATTTATTTACCCTTCGTTTACCCCTGCCTGTGCGTTTAGTCATTGCAACTTCCATTAAAAAAAACGTGCGATATCTCGCATTCAGGTGCTATTCTGCCCCAACACTGTTTAGTAAATTAAACAACAATCATGAACACAACACCTGAACTTCATTGTGATGTACTGATCATCGGCAGCGGCGCTGCCGGTCTCTCTCTGGCGCTGCGTCTGGCTGAACATCAGAACGTTATCGTTCTGAGCAAAGGCCCGATAAGTGAAGGCTCCACATTTTATGCTCAGGGCGGCATTGCCGCGGTATTTGACGAGACCGACAGCATTGCGTCACATGTGGAAGATACGCTGATTGCCGGGGCCGGGATCGTGGATGCGCACGCGGCAGAGTTTGTCGCCAGCAATGCCCGCCATTGCGTTCAGTGGCTTATCGATCAGGGTGTTTTATTCGATACTCAGGTTCAGCCCAACGGTGAAGAGAGCTACCACTTAACGCGTGAAGGCGGCCATAGCCACCGCCGCATCCTGCACGCCGCGGATGCTACCGGAAAAGAAGTGGAAACCACGCTGGTCAGCAAAGCGCTGAACCATCCTAACATCCGGGTCCTTGAGCGGAGCAACGCGGTTGATCTGATCATTTCCGACAAGATAGGCCTGCCCGGTACGCGTCGCGTGGTGGGAGCGTGGGTCTGGAACCGTAATAAAGAGAAGGTGGAAACCTGTCAGGCGAAGGCTGTGGTGTTGGCTACAGGTGGCGCCTCTAAGGTGTATCAGTACACCACGAATCCGGATATCGCTTCCGGGGACGGTATCGCTATGGCCTGGCGCGCCGGCTGCCGCGTGGCGAATCTCGAATTTAATCAGTTTCACCCCACCGCCCTGTTCCACCCTCAGGCGCGAAATTTCCTGCTGACGGAAGCCCTGCGCGGCGAAGGGGCTTATCTGAAACGCCCTGACGGTACCCGCTTTATGCCGGACTTTGACGCCCGCGGTGAACTGGCACCGCGTGATATTGTTGCCCGCGCCATCGACCACGAAATGAAGCGCCTTGGCGTGGACTGCATGTATCTCGATATCAGCCATAAGCCGGCAGAATTCATTCGCCAGCATTTCCCGATGATTTACGAAAAGCTGCTCAATCTTGGCATTGATTTAACCCGCGATCCGGTGCCCATTGTCCCGGCCGCCCACTATACCTGCGGCGGCGTGATGGTTGACGATCACGGACGCACTGATGTAGACGGTCTGTATGCTATTGGTGAGGTAAGCTATACCGGGCTACACGGCGCGAACCGTATGGCGTCTAACTCGCTGCTTGAATGTCTGGTGTACGGCTGGTCAGCGGCGGAGGACATCGCGAAGCGCATGCCTTACGCCCGTGAAACAGAGCGTTTACCGGCCTGGGATGAAAGCCGCGTGGAGAACCCGGACGAGCTGGTGGTGATCCAGCACAACTGGCACGAGCTGCGGCTGTTTATGTGGGACTACGTTGGGATTGTGCGCACCACGAAA
Organism: Enterobacter cloacae complex sp. P27C; assembly: GCF_014895705.1. Lineage (NCBI taxonomy): Bacteria > Pseudomonadati > Pseudomonadota > Gammaproteobacteria > Enterobacterales > Enterobacteriaceae > Enterobacter > Enterobacter cloacae complex sp. P27C. The sequence continues at coordinate 13,048 of NZ_JADBQB010000003.1, read as the reverse complement.
CGTCTGGAACGCGCGTTGCGCCGCATTACGATGCTGCAGCAGGAAATTGATGAATATTATGCCCATTTCCGCGTCTCCAACAATCTGCTGGAGCTGCGCAATCTGGTGCAGGTTGCCGAGCTGATTGTTCGCTGCGCGATGATGCGTAAAGAGAGCCGCGGTTTGCACTACACACTCGACTACCCGGATCGGCTTGCTGAGTCCGGCCCGTCGATACTCGCCCCGCAGGTTTACATAAATAAATAAAACGCCTGGGTCAGAGCCGTGTAATCTTCGGAATAACGCTGGTCTGGCCCACGGATCACCATACGGTCATTAAAACACTCACCCTTTTTTGGCGACAGCGCCAGCAGCACGCGGTGCGGCAATCGGCCTTCCGTATCAGAGATGTCAGTTCGCAAACGTAACGTCCAGCCGATCTCCTGCGCGGTAGCGATAAACGTGTTGCCCGTACTTTCTGGCAGCACCACGCAGAAAAAGCCCTCTTCTGAGATAAGTTCAGCCGCGTTGACGAGCAGCGCTTTGTGATCGAGTGAACCGGTATAGCGCGCCTGTTCACGCTCCGGTGTACCGCACTCCACGCCGGGTTCGTAGTAAGGGGGGTTGCTGACGATCAGATCGTAACGCGCCGTCTGCTCTGGCGCCCAGGCCAGCACGTCCGCGCACTTAACGGTTATCCGGTCAGCCCAGGGGGACTCGGCCGCGTTTTCACCCGCCTGCCCTGCGGCCTGCGCATCCAGCTCCACGGCATCAATCGTGACATGCTCTTCAGTACGCTGCGCCAGCATCAAGGCCACCAGCCCGCTGCCGGTACCGATATCAAGAATACGCTTAACACCTGCGACAGGTGCCCATGCTCCCAGTAAAATGCCGTCTGTACCGACTTTCATGGCACAGCGATCGTGAGCGACAAAAAATTGTTTAAACGTAAAACCATCGCGGCGCAGCTGCGCTTTGAGTTGAGACATGTCAGGGCAACCTTCTAAGTGAAACTGGAGTAGCATAGGGGAAAGCGAAGTGGCCGCAAAGCGATATCCATACAAACAGATGAAGATTACAGCCGTAACGTCTATAATCAGCGCCCCACACAGAGGTAGAACATGACTGTAACGACTTTTTCCGAACTTGAACTCGATGAAAGCCTGCTCGATGCTCTTGAGAGCAAAGGCTTTACACGCCCGACCGCCATTCAGGCAGCGGCCATTCCGCCTGCGCTTGAGGGCCGCGATGTGCTCGGTTCTGCGCCAACCGGCACGGGGAAGACAGCAGCCTATTTGCTGCCTGTGTTGCAGCACCTGCTCGACTTTCCACGTAAAAAATCTGGCCCGCCGCGTATTTTGATCCTGACGCCTACGCGCGAGCTGGCCATGCAGGTTGCCGATCACGCGCGTGAACTCGCGGCGAATACGCATCTGGATATCGCCACCATCACCGGCGGCGTTGCGTATATGAACCACGCCGAAGTGTTCAGCGAAAACCAGGACATCGTCGTCGCGACGACGGGCCGCCTGCTGCAGTATATTAAAGAAGAGAACTTCGACTGCCGCGCGGTAGAAACGCTGATCCTCGACGAAGCGGACCGCATGCTGGACATGGGCTTTGCGCAGGATATCGAGCATATTGCAGGTGAAACGCGCTGGCGTAACCAGACGATGCTGTTTTCTGCCACCCTTGAAGGGGATGCGATTAAAGACTTCGCAGAGCGTCTGCTGGAAGATCCGGTGGAAGTCTCTGCGACGCCATCCACGCGAGAGCGTAAAAAGATCCACCAGTGGTATTACCGTGCGGACAACCTTGAGCATAAGGTTGAGCTGCTCAAGCACCTGCTGAAGCAGGAAGACGCCACCCGCACTATCGTGTTTGTGCGTAAGCGCGAGCGCGTGCACGAGCTGGCTGAAATGCTGCGCAACGCCGGGATCAACAACTGCTATCTTGAAGGCGAGATGGCGCAGATCAAGCGTACCGAAGGCATTAAGCGCCTGACCGATGGCCGCGTTAACGTGCTGGTCGCAACAGACGTTGCCGCCCGCGGGATCGACATCCCTGACGTGAGCCACGTCATTAACTTCGATATGCCGCGCAGCGGAGATACCTACCTGCACCGCATTGGCCGTACCGGTCGCGCGGGCCGCAAAGGGATTGCAATTTCACTGGTTGAAGCGCATGACTACCTGCTGCTGCAGAAAATTGGCCGCTATGTTGACGAGCCGTTGAAAGCGCGCGTTATTGATGGCTTGCGCCCAACCACACGTGCGCCGAGTGAAAAAATGACGGGTAAACCGTCCAAGAAAGCGCTCGCGAAACGTGCTGAGAGAAAAGAGAAAGAAAAAGAGAAGCCGCGCGTGAAGCAGCGCCACCGCGATACCAAAAACATTGGTAAGCGTCGTAAGCCAAGCGCTGCCGCGCAGGAAATGAAGACTGAAGAGTAAGAAAAAGCCGGGGTAATCCCCGGCTTTTTTGTTCCCCCCCGTGGCTGAAGCCTTACAGGCTTTCAGTAAAGGTACGGGCGATAACGTCGCGCTGCTGTTCTGGAGTCAGTGAGTTAAAGCGAACCGCATAACCAGACACGCGGATAGTCAGCTGTGGGTATTTTTCCGGGTGCTCAACGGCATCCATCAGCGTTTCGCGGCGCAGCACGTTAACGTTCAGGTGCTGACCCCCTTCAACGCGCACTTCCGGCTGCACTTCCATTGGGATTTCACGGTATTCGATTTCGCCCAGTTTATTCACCGGTACGATTTCATCTTCAGCAAAACCCGCTTTCGCAACCACACAGCGCGCTTCATTTTTCTCGCTGTCCAGCAGCCAGAAAGAGTTGAGCAGATCGTCATTTGCCGCTTTGGTAATCTGGATACCTGTAATCATGTGTTGCCTCCCTTAGGCTACATTAACTGATGCTGGCCTTACGCGGCCAATTGGTAAAACCATTGTTTCTTGTGTGTATATATATCATTCACACCACGGCGATTTATTGATTTAAATCAACAAAAACACCAACCACATAAAGTGTGTGGTTTGAATTTATTGCTTTAGATCAATTTCATACCCCGATCAACTCAACTTAACCTGCATCATTTCAAAATAAATTTAACGACTTAGCACGCATTTCAGCGCGCAATTTTGCTCACAAGCGTTAAACAGGTAAGCTAATGACAGATTGAGATTCGCAGGAGAGCGACATGACGACACCTTTAACCTGGCATGACGTGCTGGCAGAAGAAAAGCAGCAGCCTTATTTTATCAATACGCTCAGTACCGTTGCCGCTGAGCGTCAGTCCGGGCAAACGATTTATCCGCCGCAAAAAGATGTATTCAACGCGTTTCGCTATACCGAGTTGAGCGATGTGAAAGTCGTCATTCTGGGCCAGGATCCCTATCACGGCCCTGGGCAGGCGCACGGGCTGGCATTTTCCGTACGCCCAGGCGTGGCGATCCCCCCTTCTCTGCTCAACATGTATAAAGAGCTTGAGGGAACCGTGCCCGGGTTTACCCGCCCCAACCACGGATATCTGGAAAGCTGGGCGCGCCAGGGCGTGCTGTTATTGAACACGGTGCTCACCGTACGGGCGGGCCAGGCGCACTCGCACGCCAGCCTAGGGTGGGAAACCTTTACCGATAAAGTTATCAGCCTTATCAACGAGCATCGTGAAGGGGTCGTGTTTTTACTCTGGGGTTCTCACGCGCAGAAGAAAGGGGCAATTATCGATCGTCAGCGTCATCACGTGTTGAAGGCACCGCACCCGTCACCGCTTTCTGCCCATCGCGGTTTCTTTGGCAGTAATCATTTTGTTCTGGCAAATGAATGGCTGGAAAAACGTGGCGAAACGCCAATTGACTGGATGCCTGTGTTACCGGCAGAGAGCGAGTAGGGTTTGAATGTGCCGGGTCAGGCCCGGCACATAAGAGACTTATGCCTTATTCTGACGCCACCACTCGGCCAGCAGCACGCCGGTCGCAACGGATACGTTCAGACTTTCCACATTGCCCGTCCCGTCGATGGAGACGCTCAGATCCGAACTGGAGAGCGCCGCATCAGACAGACCATCGCGTTCCTGACCCAACACCAGCACCATCTTGCGCGGCAGCGTCGCTTTAAACAGCGGCGTACCGGCATGGCTGGATGTGGTCACGATGGAATAGCCCGCTTTACGGAACTGCTCGAGGGCATCCAGAACGCTGTCGCCGGTGATCGGCTGTACGTGCTCGGCTCCGCCTTCCGCAGTACGGATCGCGGCGCCGGATTCCAGCAGCGCGGCATCCTGCAGCAGCACGCCCTTCACGCCAAAATGCGCGCAGCTGCGCATCATTGCGCCCAGGTTGTGCGGGTTGCCCACGTCTTCCAGCGCCAGCACGCAGTCATCGGCATCTGCCTGGCTGACCCACTGCTGAACTGTCGTGCCGTTACGTTTTTTAATCAGGAAGCAGACGCCGCCGTGGTGCTCGGTACCGGACGCTTTTGTCAGTTCAGCATCATCAACCACGTGGTAGGCTTTGCGGTTCGCCGCCATCCAGCGCAGCGCTTCTTTAAAGCGCGGGGTCACGCTCTGGATAAACCAGGCACGGACGATACACTCAGGACGGCTCTGGAACAGCGCCTGGCAGGCATTCTCGCCATATACGCGGGTCTCTTCCGCGCGCTGACGACGCAGCACTTCCGGGTCGATAAAGCTTTTACCGCTGATACCGCCGTGATCGGCTTTTTCCGGCGTCTCATCGCCTGGGGCGCGAGAAACGGTGCGCCACGGAGAGGCGTTATCACGTGAGAAGTCATCACGCGGACGGTCATCGCGCTTGCGATCGTCACGCTTGCGGTCATCACGTTTGCGGTCATCACCGCGGTTATTTCTGTCATCGCGGGCGGGGCGACGGCCACCGTCTGCACGAGAGGACGCTGGACGCCCGCCACCTTTTCCGGTACGCGGATTTTGGGTGCGTTTATCAGAGTCATCATCACTGCGGACATACATCACTTTGACCTTGCCGCTTTTGTTTTTCATTTCGTCGTTCATGCTTTTCTCCACCAGCGCTGCGCGAAGCGCGCAGATTACCCGATGTGCCAGCGCATAGCCATAATTTCGTACAAAAGCCTGTGACTATTGTTCCCATTGAATAAAACGCATTGTCGTTTCATACAGGCTCACTGATAATATGTAACATATCAGAAACATTATCGGCGTTCTGCCGCTGTCCCACGGCTCTATCAGAGGTTAGTTATGAATACCGTATGTGCCAACTGTCAGGCTTTAAACCGCATTCCGGACAATCGGATGGATGACGGTGCGAAATGCGGACGTTGTGGCCATGAATTGTTTGATGGCGATGTCATTAACGCGACGGGTGCTACGCTGGACAAACTCCTCAAGGACGATCTCCCGGTGGTGGTCGATTTCTGGGCGCCATGGTGCGGTCCGTGCCGCAGCTTCGCGCCAATCTTCGAAGATGTGGCCGAAGAGCGCAGCGGAAAAATGCGGTTCGTTAAGGTTAATACCGAGACCGAACGTGAGTTAAGCGCACGTTTTCGTATTCGCAGTATCCCGACCATCATGATTTTCAAAAATGGTGAAGTGATCGATATGCTCAACGGTGCGGTTCCAAAAGCACCTTTTGATAGCTGGTTAAACGAATCGCTGTAACATTCCCGGGGCACACCTTGTGCCCCGTTCCCGCCTCTGCGAAAATAGGGTTTTTCCTCCATTTCGCCCATGACTGATAACGCTGTCCTTAAATTACGCGCCGAACGCCTTGCGCGCGCGACTCGCCCCTTTCTTGCACGTGGCAATCGCATACGTCGCTGTCAGCGCTGCCTGCTGCCGCTGAAGGTGTGTCTGTGCGAGACGCTGGCCCCAAGTACTGCGGAGAGCCGCTTTTGTCTGGTCATGTTCGATACCGAACCGATGAAGCCCAGCAATACGGGGCGTCTTATTGCCGATATTCTGCCGGATACCGCCGCGTTTCAGTGGTCGCGCACTGAGCCACCTCAGGCTCTGCTCGACCTGGTGGCAAGCCCGGACTACCAGCCGATGGTGGTTTTCCCGGCATCTTATGCGGGAGAACAGCGTCAGGTCCTTACCGCGCCGCCATCAGGGAAACCACCGCTGTTTATTATGCTGGACGGTACCTGGACCGAAGCGCGGAAAATGTTTCGCAAAAGCCCTTACCTCGACGCTCTGCCGGTTATTTCTGTCGATCTTTCCCGCGTCTCGGCCTACCGCCTGCGCGAAGCGCATGCTGACGGGCAATACTGCACTGCCGAAGTAGCTATTGCGCTACTGGATTTAGCAGGAGATACCGCTGCAGCTGGTGCCCTGGGCAACCATTTCTCATGCTTCCGGGAGCGCTATCTGGCGGGAAAAACCGTTCATAAGGGCAGCATCACAGCAACGGAGACAGAAAGCGTTTAAAATCATCAGGTCGCTTGCATTCACAGGAGGCCTGCATGAGCCAGAGAGGGTTAGAAGCGCTACTCCGTCCTAAATCCATTGCCGTCATCGGCGCATCAATGAAACCGGATCGTGCAGGCTATCTGATGATGCGCAACCTGCTGGCCGGAGGATTTAACGGTCCCGTTATGCCCGTCACGCCGTCTTATAAGGCCGTTCAGGGCGTGCTTGCCTGGCCGGACGTGGAGAGCCTGCCTTTCGTACCGGATCTCGCCGTTCTGTGTACAAACGCCAAACGCAATCCGGAACTGCTGGAGTCACTCGGCAAGAAAGGGTGTAAAACCTGCATTATTCTCTCGTCTCCGCCTGAACAGCAGCCCGAACTGCTGGCCTGCGCCAGCCGCTATCAGATGCGTATTCTCGGGCCGAACAGCCTGGGTCTGCTCGCGCCCTGGCAGGGGCTGAACGCCAGCTTCTCCCCGGTGCCGATCCGTAAAGGCAAGCTGGCATTTATCTCGCAGTCGGCTGCGGTCTCAAACACCATCCTTGACTGGGCGCAGCAGCGTGAAATGGGATTCTCCTACTTCATTGCTCTGGGCGACAGCCTGGATATTGACGTTGACGAACTGCTGGATTTCCTGGCGCGAGACAGCAAAACTAGCGCAATCCTCCTTTATCTTGAGCACCTGAGCGACGCCCGTCGTTTTGTTTCCGCTTCGCGTAGCGCATCGCGCAATAAACCGATCCTCGTTATCAAAAGCGGTCGTAGCCCTGCGGCGCAGCGTCTGCTGCAGTCTCATTCCGGTATGGATCCGGCCTGGGATGCTGCCATTCAGCGCGCGGGGTTGCTGCGGGTGCAGGATACACACGAGCTTTTTTCCGCCGTTGAGACGTTGAGCCACATGCGTCCGCTGCGCGGCGAGAAGTTAATGATTGTCAGCAATGGCGCGGCCCCTGCCGCGCTGGCGCTGGATGAGCTTTGGCTGCGTAACGGCAAGCTGGCCACGCTGGGTGAAGAGACGCTGCAACGCCTCAGAGAGGCGCTTCCGGCAAGCGTGACGCCCGGCAATCCGCTTGATTTGCGCGATGATGCCAGCAGCGATCGCTATATCAGGGCAATCTCCATTTTGCTGGACAGCCAGGATTTCGATGCGCTGATGATTATCCACTCCCCCAGTGCGGCCGCGCCGGGCAGTGAAAGCGCGCGGGCGCTGATTGAGGCGGTACGAAATCATCCGCGCGGCAAATATGTCACCCTGCTGACCAACTGGTGCGGTGAGTTTTCCTCTCAGGAGGCGCGACGCTTGTTCAGTGAAGCCGGACTGCCCACCTACCGCACGCCGGAAGGCACCATCACGGCATTTATGCATATGGTGGAATATCGCCGCAACCAGAAACAGCTGCGTGAGACACCGGCTTTGCCCGGAAACCTGACGGCGAACACCGTCGACGTTCATCGGCTGTTACAGCAGGCCATTGAAGAAGGCGCGACCTCGCTTGATACGCATGAAGTGCAGCCCATACTGGGCAGCTACGGGATGCAAACTCTGCCAACCTGGATCGCCAGCGACAGCGCTGAGGCCGTACATATAGCCGAACAGATTGGCTACCCGGTCGCCCTTAAGCTTCGTTCCCCCGATATCCCGCATAAGTCTGACGTTCAGGGGGTCATGTTGTACCTGCGTACGGCAACGGAGGTGCAGCAGGCAGCCGATGCCATTTTCGATCGTGTCAAAATGGCCTGGCCGCAGGCTCGGATCCACGGACTGCTGGTGCAAAGCATGGCTCACCGCGCGGGCGCCCAGGAACTGCGGGTGGTGGTTGAACACGATCCCGTCTTCGGCCCGCTCATTATGCTGGGGGAAGGCGGCGTTGAGTGGCGTCCAGAGGAACAGGCCGCGGTGGCGCTACCGCCGCTGAACATGAATCTGGCGCGCTATCTGATCATTCAGGCGATTAAAAGCAAAAAGATCCGGGGCCGCAGCGCCCTGCGTCCGCTCGATATTGCCGGGTTGAGTCAGTTCCTGGTGCAGGTGTCTAACCTGGTTGTAGATTGTGCGGAGATCCAGCGGCTGGATATCCATCCGCTGCTCGCCTCCGGCACTGAGTTTACGGCGCTGGACGTAACGCTGGATATCGCGCCATTTGAAGGGGACAGAGAGAGCCGCCTGGCGATCCGTCCGTATCCTCTGCAGCTGGAGGAGTGGGTCGAGATGAAGAATGGGGAGCGCGCCCTGTTCCGCCCTATTCTGCCGGAAGATGAACCGCAGCTGCGTGCCTTTATTTCTCAGGTTACGAAAGAAGATCTCTATTATCGCTACTTTAGCGAAATCAACGAATTTACCCACGATGATTTAGCCAATATGACCCAGATCGACTACGATCGAGAGATGGCGTTTGTCGCCGTTCGACGTTCCGATCGGGGCGATGAGATCCTCGGCGTGACGCGCGCAATTTCTGATCCGGATAACATTGACGCGGAATTTGCTGTGCTGGTGCGCTCCGATCTTAAAGGCCTGGGTCTGGGCAGACGACTGCTGGAAAAACTCATCAGTTATACGCGAGATCACGGATTGTTACGCCTGAATGGCATTACTATGCCGAACAATCGCGGTATGGTGACCCTGGCGCGAAAACTCGGATTTGAGGTTGATATTCAGCTGGACGAAGGTATTGTCGCCTTATCCCTCGGCCTGACACCGGCAGACAAACCCGAGTAAGCTACTGGAAATGTTACCCACTTTGGACGGGACTGGTGGTATCATTGTCCGCTTATGTTGTTTGCATGGTACAGACAACCCTTCAATGAACAGAGAAGAAACGCACTGTGATGTTGTCAAAATTTAAGCGTAATAAACATCAACAACACCTTGCTCAACTACCGAAGATTTCTCAGTCAGTTGATGATGTAGAGTTCTTTTACGCTCCCGCTCATTTTCGGGAGACGCTTCTGGAAAAGATTGCCAGTGCCACGCGACGCATTTGCATTGTGGCCCTGTATCTTGAACAAGATGAAGGCGGGCGCGCGATCCTGAACGCGCTCTATGAAGCCAAGCGTCAGCGTCCGGAACTGGATGTTCGCGTGCTGGTTGACTGGCATCGCGCCCAGCGTGGCCGTATTGGCGCGGCCGCTTCAAACACCAATGCAGACTGGTATTGCCGCACGGCGCAGGAAAATCCTGGCGTCGATGTACCTGTTTATGGCGTCCCGGTGAATACCCGCGAAGCGCTCGGCGTCCTTCATTTTAAAGGATTCATCATCGATGACAGCGTGCTTTACAGCGGCGCAAGCCTCAATGATGTCTACCTTCATCAGCTCGATAAATATCGCTACGACCGTTACCATCTGATTCGTAATCCTCAGATGGCCGATATCATGTTTAACTGGGTTGATAAAAACCTGGTACATGGCCGTGGCGTTAATCGCCTTGACGATCCCGAGCGCCCTAAGAGCCCGGAAATCAAAAACGATGTTCGCGCCTTCCGCCAGGAGCTGCGCGATGCTGTTTACCATTTTCAGGGCGACGCTAACAACGAAGAGTTATCCGTTACCCCGCTGGTTGGGCTTGGCAAATCAAGCCTGCTGAATAAAACGATCTTCCATCTGATGCCGTGCGCGGAGCAAAAGCTCACCATCTGCACGCCGTACTTTAACCTTCCTGCCGTACTGGTGCGTAATATCATTCAGCTGCTGCGCGATGGTAAAAAAGTGGAAATTATCGTCGGGGATAAAACGGCGAACGACTTCTTCATTCCTGAAGATCAGCCGTTCAAAATCATCGGTGCGCTGCCTTATCTTTATGAAATTAACCTGCGCCGCTTCCTCAGCCGTTTACAGTATTACGTCAACACTGACCAGCTGGTTGTGCGTCTGTGGAAAGATGAAGACAACAGTTACCATCTGAAAGGTATGTGGGTCGACGATGAGTGGATGCTGCTGACCGGTAACAACCTGAACCCGCGCGCGTGGAGACTGGATCTGGAAAACGCAATCCTGATCCATGACCCGCAGCATGAGTTAGCCGCACAGCGTGAGCGTGAACTGGAGTTGATTCGCACGCACACCACGGTGGTTAATCATTATCGCGAGCTGCAGAGCATTGCCGATTATCCGGTGAAAGTTCGCAAGCTGATTCGCCGCTTGCGTCGTATCCGTATTGACCGACTTATTAGCCGAATTCTGTAATGTCCAGGCCCTGTTACCCGCAGGGCTTTTTTATGGAGCCCGTTGATGCGTATTCCTCTGTTACTGAGCGTTTTCTTTCTGACTGGCTGCAGTCATATGGCCAATGATAGCTGGTCCGGTCAGGACAAAGCACAACACTTCCTCGCTTCCGCTATGCTGTCTGCAGCCGGTAATGAGTACGCGCAGCATCAGGGATACAGCCGGGACCGTAGCGCGGCGATAGGGTTGATATTCTCAGTGGGCCTTGGGGCATCAAAAGAACTTTGGGATAGCCGCCCCGCAGGGAGCGGCTGGAGCTGGAAAGATTTCGCCTGGGACGTAGCCGGCGCAACAACCGGCTACGCCGTCTGGCAGATGGCACATTATTAAAGGCGGATACCTTTTCCTTTGCGATGCAGCATCAGCGAGACAATAAACGCCAGCGCTCCCATTACGGTGACATACCAGAAGAAGGTCGTTTCACTGCCCCACGACTTAAGCGATAGCGCGACATACTCTGCCGAACCGCCAAACAAGGCATTCGCGACCGCATAAGAGAGGCCAACACCCAGCGCCCTCACCTGTGCGGGAAACATTTCCGCCTTCAAAATGCCGCTGATTGCCGTGTAAAAACTGATAATAATGAGTGCCACCATGATCAGCGCGAAAGCGGCATACGGCGACGTTGTCTGCTGTAGCGCAGTCAAAAGCGGAACGGTACCCAGGGTGAGCATGCCGCCAAAGATCAGCATGGAGGTGCGGCGACCTATTTTGTCCGACAGCGCGCCGACAATCGGCTGGATAAGCATAAAGACGAGTAACGCCACCGTCATGACGACGCTCGCAACGTTTGCATGCATGCCCGTGGTGTTAACCAGATATTTTTGCATGTAGGTGGTAAAGGTATAGAAACTTAGCGAGCCCGCGGCGGTAAAACCTAACACCATCAAAAATGCTTTGCGGTTTCGCCAGAGCCCCTTCATCGAGCCCGCCTCTTTCAGCGCCCTGACCTCCTGTTGAGAGGTTTCATCAAGCTGACGGCGTAGCCACAGGGCGACAACCGCCAGGGCAGCGCCCATAGCAAACGGGATGCGCCAGCCCCAGGCGTGCAGATCTTCATCGCTAAGGATTTGTTGCAGGATCACCACAACCAGTAATGCCAGCAGCTGTCCGCCAATGAGGGTCACATACTGGAATGATGCATAGAAACCTTTTCGGCCTTCAACCGCCACTTCGCTCATGTATGTCGCACTGGTGCCGTATTCCCCACCGACCGACAGCCCCTGGAACAGACGTGCCAGCAGCAGCAACGCGGGTGCCCATGTTCCGATAGTGTCATATCCGGGCAGGCAGGCAATCACCAGCGAGCCGACGCACATCATGCATACGGAGATGAGCATGGAGGTCTTGCGCCCTTTTCTGTCTGCGATCCTGCCGAACAGCCATCCACCGATAGGGCGCATCAGGAACCCGGCGGCAAAAACGCCTGCGGTTTGCAGAAGCTGAGTGGTGGTATTCCCGGACGGGAAAAAGATATGCGCAAAGTAGAGTGAACAGAATGAATAGACGTAAAAGTCAAACCACTCTACGAGGTTCCCCGAGGAGGCCCCAACGATTGCCCAAACCCGACGACGGGTATCCTTACCTGCCAAATTGGTGTTATCCGTATCTGCACTGGCTACGGTTTCTGTCATTTTAAAATCCTCTGTCTCACATTGCGGGCCATTGCCCACAAACAGTAAAACCGGATTTAAAACGAATCGTTAGGTAAATAAAATGTTTCCAATATGTTTCATTACGTTTTGTGAACTCGATCAGGTATCGAATTATTAGCGGACGTAGTAATTATCCCCACTTCTGCTGATGCGCCTTTTTTCGCTGCAAATAATCTTCATCTGCACGAATTTTATCCCACCATTTTTTGAAGACCGCGGCGGCTTCGGCTTTTACGGGATCGCAATCCAGCGGTTTTACCTGGCGCTTCTCATCGTACTTTTTACCGCCTTTATGATTGGCGTATCGCCTGGCGCGCGTATAGCCCATCTGAATGAATTTACGCGCCATATCCATACCCACAAAGTCGTTTTGCTGACGATATTCTTCAAACAGGGCGTAAATTTCTTTTGCCGATCGCGCTGCAACTTCAGCATCTTTGTATCGCCAGTGCGGAAGGATCTCGCTTTTATAAGGTTCCACCATGAGCACACCCTGCTCTCCCCGCCCCACCTGATACAGCTCTGCATGGTCACGGAAATTAATGTTGGCAAAATCTTTTTGGTAATCAAAGGGACGTGTCAAAGCGGCACCATTGTTAAAATCGTTTTAACAATTGTAGGCACGGTCAGGCGAAGCCGCCACCTGGTATTTCCGGCGCACAAAGCAAAAAACCCCGCACCTTACGGTACGGGGTTCTTCTTGATTGATGCCTGGCAGTTCCCTACTCTCACATGGGGAGACCCCACACTACCATCGGCGCTACGGCGTTTCACTTCTGAGTTCGGCA